>JAFEDY010000019.1:1708-123124 GCA_018241405.1 Pseudomonadota bacterium
GTGGACGAGGAGCGCTTCCCGCCTAAGCAGCTGGCCTACTTCATCGCCGGCTGCAAGGAAGAGGGCCTGCGCCCGCGCGACGTGCCCGCACATGACGCCGACACGCGCAGGAAGGTCGAGCTCTACCAGCTCTACGAGGAGCAATGCCAGCGCGAGGGCGTGGTGGACTTCGGCGAGCTGATGCTGCGCAGCTTCGAGCTCTTGCGCGACAACGACCCCATACGCGTGCATTACCAGCGGCGTTTTGCCCACATGCTGGTGGACGAGTTCCAGGACACCAACAAGCTGCAGTACCAGTGGCTCAAGCAGCTGGCGGGCGACGTGGTCGATGGCCGGCTGGTCACCCGGGGCAGCGTGATCGCCGTGGGCGACGACGACCAGAGCATCTACGCCTTTCGCGGCGCGCGCGTGGGCAATATGCAGGACTTCGTGCGCGAGTTCGCTGTAGAGCGGCAGATCAAGCTGGAGCAGAACTACCGCAGCTACAGCAACATCCTCGATTCGGCCAACGCGCTGATCGCGCACAACAGCCGGCGCCTTGGCAAGAACCTGCGCACCACGCAGGGCCCGGGCGAGCCGGTGCGCGTCTACGAGGCGGCGAGCGACCTGGCCGAGGCGCAGTGGATGGTCGATGAGATCAAACAGCTGGTGCGTGACGGCGCCATGGCGCGCAGCGAGATCGCCGTGCTCTACCGCAGCAACGCGCAAAGCCGGGTCATCGAATCCGCGCTGTTCAACGCCGCCGTGCCCTACCGCGTGTACGGCGGCCTGCGCTTCTTCGAGCGCGCCGAGATCAAGCATGCGCTGGCCTACCTGCGCCTGCTGGAGAACGCACATGACGACACCAGCTTCATGCGCGTGGTCAACTTTCCGCCGCGCGGCATAGGCGCGCGCACGCTGGAGCAGCTGCAGGACGCGGCGCGGGCCGCAGGCTGCTCGCTGCATGACGCCGTGAGCAGCGTACCCGGCAAGGCCGGCGCTAACCTGGGCGGCTTCGTGGCCATGATCGACGTGCTGCGCGAGCAGACCCAGGGCCAGAACCTGCGCACCATCATCGGCCAGATGCTGCAGGCCAGCGGCCTGCTGGAGCATTACCGCAACGAGAAGGAGGGCGCGGACCGGCTGGAGAACCTCGACGAGCTCATCAGCGCGGCCGAGAGCTTCGTCACGCAGGAGGGCTTCGGCAAGGATGCCGTGGCCCTGCCGATCGACGAGACCGGTGCGCCGCTGACGCAAGGCCCGGCCAGCCAGGGGCTGGACCCGAACCAGCCGCTCTTGCAGCAGCCCATGGTGGACGTGGACACGGGCGAGACCCTGTCGCCGCTGGCCGCCTTTCTGACGCACGCCGCGCTGGAGGCCGGCGACAACCAGGCCCAGGCCGGCCAGGACGCCGTGCAGCTGATGACCGTGCACGCCAGCAAGGGCCTGGAGTTCGACGGCGTGTTCATCGGCGGGATGGAGGAGGGCCTGTTCCCGCACGAGAACGCCATGAGCGACCAGGGCGGCCTGGAGGAAGAGCGCCGCCTGATGTACGTGGCCATCACCCGCGCGCGCCAGCGCCTGTACCTGAGCCACGCCCAGACGCGGATGCTGCACGGCCAGACGCGCTACAACGTCAAGAGCCGCTTCTTCGACGAGCTGCCCGAGGCCGCGCTCAAGTGGCTCACGCCCCGGCAGCAGGGCTTTGGCTCTTATGCTCCTGATTCGAGAGCTTCCAGCGCTTATGGGACGGGCGCTAGAGGCCAGTTTGGCTTCAAGACAGAGAGTTTCGCCAGCCCGCCCGTGCCGCCGCGCAAGGAGGCGCCTGGCCACGGCCTGCGCGTGGGCCTGGCGGTGTTCCACACCAAGTTCGGCGAGGGCAAGGTGCTGGCCATCGAGGGCGCGGGCGACGACGCGCGCGCCCAGGTCCACTTCCCGCGCCATGGCACGAAGTGGCTGGCGCTGGCCGTGGCCAAGCTCACGCCGGTCGAGTAGCCGGATGGGGTCTTTTGGGGCGATGGCACAATCGTTCCACCCGGTGCAAGTCGCCGCAGAATTCAATAGGTTGCTATCGCTTTTACGATTTTGGCGCGCTGTTCCTCCCCTTCTGGCAAGGCACTGATGGCTGAACTGCAGCGTTGCGCGCATGCGCTGTTGCGGCAGGGGGTGTTGTGCGATCCGGGCCGGCTGTGGCGCGCACTGTGCGTGGCCTGGTGTGCCTGGTGCCTGGCGCCTCTGGCCCTGGCCCTGGGATGCGAGGGCGAGCGGCATATCCACCTGACCCGCCCCGTCGAGGTCAGCGCCCAGGACCTGGCGGAGTTTCGCGCCATGACGCCGCTGCGCGTGCTGTCGGTGGATGCGCCGCCGATGGCCCGCTATGACGGAGACCGCGACATCTATGCGGGCGTCGGCATTGATGTGTGGTGCTTCATCGCCGGCAGGCTGGGCTTGCGCTACGAGGTCGTTCCGGGCCGGGACCTGACCGTAGCCCAGAAGATCCTGCAGGTGCAGGAGGGCCAGGCCGACGTTTTCATGCCGCTGAGTCTGCAGAGCGAGCGCGCCCAGCGTGGCCTGTTCACGCAGCCCTTCTACGAGAGCTATTACGCCGTCATCGCGCGCAAGGGCTGGCGCCAGCCGGTACGCGGCCTGGCGGACCTGGCGCAGTACCGCGTCGGTGTGGTGCGCGGCGTGTCTTTGGAGCCTCTGCTCAAGGAGGTCGTTCCCGCGCACCAGCTCGTCAGCTTCGACCAGAAAGGCAGCGAAGGCCTGTTCCTGGCCCTGCGCGACGGCAGCATCGACCTGGCCGTGTTCAACAAGAGCATCTTTGCCGAGAAGCGCTACGAGCACGAATACTTCGACCTGGAGGACATCCTCACGCTGTACGGCAGCCCGCGCGGCTACCGCTTCTATTTCAGCCCCTCGCCGCAGCATGAGCGCGTGGTGGCGGCGTTCGACCGCTACCTGGCCGCCATGGACATCGCCGAGTCCGTGGCCGCGCACGAGTATGGCGAACGCCAGTTCCTGGAGCGCTACGTGGCGCAGCGCGGACAGCGCATCTTCCTGCAGGTGGCAAGTGTGGCGGCCGTGGTGGTGGCGCTGGTGCTCTACCTGGCCTTGCGCAGGTACCGCAAGCTCGTACGCCTGCTGGAGGGCAGCAACCGCCAGATCCGCCAGCAGCAGCAGGCCTTGCAGGCCGCCAACCAGGAGCTGGAGCGGCAGAGCCACACCGACGGCCTGACCGGCCTGGCCAACCGCCGCGAGCTGGACCAGGCGCTGCGCCGCGAGCATGCGCGCCAGCAGCGCACGGGTGCGCCGCTGAGCCTGCTGATGGTGGACGTGGACCACTTCAAGTGCGTCAACGACCATTACGGACACGCCATGGGCGACGACTACCTGCGCGCCATCGCCCGGGTGCTCAGGACCACGGTGGCGCGGCCCACCGACCTGGTGGCGCGCTACGGCGGCGAGGAGTTTGTCTGCCTGCTGCCCGACACGGCGGCCGCGGACGCCTTCACGGTGGCCGAGCGCATACGCCAGGCCGTGGCCGACCTGGCCCTGCCCAACGTGCTGGCCGCCGTCCCGCATCTGACGCTGAGCATAGGCATTGCCACTACCGCGGGCACCGACGCCAAGGCGCAGCAGCTGCTGGCCCAGGCCGACGCCCAGCTCTATGCGGCCAAGCATGCCGGGCGCGATCGGGTGCACGCCGTGGTGCTCTGAAAACGCAGCCAACCAGCCGATCAGCCGGCCATGGGGGCCTTTTTGTCGTCCTGCGCATCGGTCTGCTCCGGCGGCTCGAAGCTGTCGCGGAAGGTGAACACCACCGAGGTCAGGAACATGGCGGCCAGCATCATGGCCGTGGCCACCATGATGCTGCCGGCCATGCCCGAACCCATGCCCACGGCGGCCAGCAGCGTGACCACCAGGCTCATGGCCAGGCCTGCGCCCAGGAACACGCCCATCCACGCCAGCCCGTAGACGGTGAAGGCGCCAAAGTTGCGCCAGCAGGCCACGATGCTGAAGAACAGCGCCTTCACGGGCGGCACGTTGTGCCAGTGCACCAGGCCGGGCGCATGCCAGAACAGCAGCGACAGCGGCACGTACAGCAGCAGCGACAGCCACATGGCGGCCTGGAAGTCGCCGGCCTCGGCCACCTCGCGCGTGAGCGGCTCACCGCCCAGGTACACGCGCGCGAACTGGCCGCCGTCGATGAGCGCCGACAGGCCCATCACCGTCAGGAAGCCCAGCGCATAGAGCGCGCCCAGGGTCATCATGGCGCGTAGGCGCTGCCTGCCGGTGCGAAAGGCCACCAGCAGCAGGGCGGGGGTGGGCGTGCGGCCCTGGCTGGCCTCGGCCGCGGCCACCATCATGGCCAGCGTGGCCGAGGGCAGCAGCGAAAGCGCCACGGCCGGGCCCACCAGCGGCAGCATGGTGGCCAGCGACATGGCGGCCATGGTCATGAAGAACAGCGCCGCCAGGGCCATGGGCTGGCGCCAGAACACGGTGATGCCCTGGCGTACCCAGTCCAGGCCCGTGCGCGCGGGGACGATATGCAGTTTCATTGTGTGGCGACTGTACCCCAGCAGGTATCGGCCCCGAGGCTCAGGGATGCACCGGGTGCTGCACGCGCTCGCGCAACACGCGCTCGAAATGCGTGGGGTCGTGGGCTTTCAGCATGCTGGCCTCGCGCGGCAGGTAGAAGTCCCACAGGCGCGAGATCCAGAAGCGCAGCGCGCCGGCGCGCAGCATGGCCGGCAGCAGCTCGCGCTCGGCACCGGTGAGCGGGCGCACGGCCTGGTAGGCGGCCAGCAGGGCGGCGGCGCGCGCCGCGTCGTGGCGGCCCGTGGGCAGATCGATGCACCAGTCGTTCAGGCACACGGCCAGGTCGAAGAGGAAGGTATCGACGCCGGCAAAGTAGAAGTCGAAGCAGCCCGTGAGCTCATCGCCCTCGAACATCACGTTGTCGCGGAACAGGTCGGCATGGATGGGGCCGCGCGGCAGCGCCGCGTAGGCACTGCCCGCCGCCACATGGTTCTGGTAGGCCAGCTCGGACGTGAGCAGCGCCGCCTGCTCGGCGCCCACATGCGGCAGCACCACGGGCACCGTCTCGTTCCACCAGGGCAGGCCGCGCAGGTTGGGCTGCTGGCGTTCGTAGTCGCGCCCGGCCAGGTGCATGCGCGCCAGCATGGCGCCCACGGCCGTGCAATGCGCCGCCTGCGGCGCCAGCTGGCTCTTGCCGCGCAGCTTGGTGGCCAGGGCCGCGGGCTTGCCGGCCACCTGGTGCAGGATCTCGCCATGCGCGTCGGCCTGCGGGTCGGGCACGGGGATGCCGGCGTGCGCCAGGTGGTGCATCAGGTGCAGGTAGAAGGGCAGCTGCTCGGCAGTGAGGCGCTCGAACAGCGTCAGCACGTACTCGCCTTGGTCGCTGGTCAGGAAGTAGTTGGTGTTTTCAATGCCGCCCTCGATGCCGCGCAGCGCGATCAGCTGGCCCAATTGCAGGCGGCGCAGCAACTCGTGCGCCTCTTTGTCAGAGACTTCGGTGAAAACGGCCATGGTGCGATGCCGGCGGACAGGCTCGGCTGGTGAAAACGGGGGCGCGAGAAGGAGAGGGTGGCCGCGTCAGAACTTCTTGATGTCCCAGACGCGCGGGCCGTTGGTGTTGTCGTTGCCGTCGGCGCGGCCCTGGTTGGGCGCGGGCAGAACCTGGTAGGCGGGCATGTCGCCCACCTTGGGCTGCACGGTAATGCTTTGCGTGCGGCCGCCCTTGCGCAGCTCGTCCACGCGGCTGCCGCCATCTTCCACGCGGATTTGCTCCACGCGCTGCTCGATGGGCTTCTTCTCCTGCGTGCCGGAGGGCGCAGGCTGGGATGGCGCCCCGCTCGGAGGGGGCGTGGAATTCTGGGCCGCGGCGGTGCCGGCGGCCAGGCAGAGGGTCAAAAACAGGAAGGCGGCGCGCATGCCTGGAATTGTAGGCGCAGTCGCCACCCCTGTTCAGCGCTGCGGCGGGCAGCTGCCGGCCGTGCAGGCCACGGTGTAGTGCGCGATGAAGCTGCGGAAGTTCTTGCCGAGCTTGCCCATTTCGGCGCAGACCTCGCCGCGCGCGTCGAAGGCATAGCCCTGGGTGCCCGCGGCGTTGAGCAGCTCCACGCGGCTCAGGCCCATGGCGGCAAACTGCGCGGGCTCAAACCACTGCTTGGCGCAGATGTTGTGAAAGATGAAGCCGGCGTACACCGCCTCGCTGAGCTCGGGCTTTTTCACCCTGGCGCGCAGCACGCCGGCGTCAAACTGCGCCTCGCTGACGCCACCGGCCTTGATGGACTTTTGCAGCAGGGGCGGCACGGTCTTGAATTCGGTGTCGGCCAGCGCCAGCGAGGCGGCGGCGAACAACAGGATCGCGAGGATGGATTTCATGGCGGCAGAGGTGTCAGGGGGAAGGGGCGGCGCGGCGCCAACGACGCGATTGTGCCGTCTGGCGCCACGCCGCTTCGGTTGCACAATCGCCCCCCATGAGCGATACCAAAACCCTGGTGCTGGTCGATGGGTCCAGCTACCTCTACCGCGCCTTCCATGCCATGCCCGACCTGCGCGCCGTGCCGGGCGACCCCACCAGCGCGGCCACGGGGGCCATACGCGGCATGATCAACATGCTGCAGGCGCTGAAAAAAGAGGTACCTGCCGACTACGCGGTCTGCGTCTTCGATGCGCCGGGCCCCACCTTCCGCGACGACATCTACGCCGAATACAAGGCCAACCGCTCGCCCATGCCCGACGACCTGCGCGCGCAGATCGCGCCCATCCACGAGGTGGTGCGCCTGCTGGGCTGGCCGGTGCTGGCCATTCCCGGCGTGGAGGCCGACGACGTCATTGGCACCCTGGCCAAGACGGCGGCCAATCAAGGCATCAAGGTGGTGGTGTCGAGCGGCGACAAGGACCTGAGCCAGCTGGTGGACGAGCACATCACCATCATTGACACCATGAACGGCAAGCGCCGCGATGTGGCCGGCGTGACGGCCGAGTTCGGCGTGCCGCCCGCACTGATGGTGGACTACCAGACCCTGGTGGGCGACGCCGTGGACAACGTGCCCGGCGTGCCCAAGGTAGGCCCCAAGACCGCCGCCAAGTGGCTCATGGAATATGGCTCACTCGACGCACTCGTGGCCCAGGCCGGCACCATCAAGGGCGTGGCCGGCGAGAACCTGCGCGGCGCGCTCGGCTGGCTGCCCACGGCGCGCAGTCTCGTCACCATCAAGACCGATTGCGACCTGGGCGAGCATGTGGTCGGCCTGCCTGCTATGGATGCGATAGCTGTTAGTGCTGAACAGACGGGCGCTTTGGCCGATTTTTATCAAAAGTACGGTTTCAAGAGCCTGGCCCGCGCGCTCCAGCCCGAAGCGACACCCGCCAGCGGTGACCTGTTCGCCCAGCCCGATGCCAGCACCGTCGCCACCGCCGCCCAGCAGCGCGACGTGGCCTACGACATCATCCTGACCTGGGAGCAGCTCGACGACTGGCTGGCACGGCTGAAGGCCGCGCCGCTCGCGGCCGTGGACACCGAAACCACGTCGCTGGATGAGTTGCGCGCCGAGATCGTCGGCATCTCCTTCAGCGTGGAGCCTGGAGCAGCGGCCTACATACCGCTAGCGCACAATGGCCCCGACGCGCCCCAGCAGCTGCCCCTCGATCAGGTGCTGGCGCGCCTCAGGCCCTGGCTGGAAGACCCCGCGCAGCCGAAGCTGGGCCAGCACATCAAGTACGACCGCCATGTGTTTGCCAACCACGGCGTTGATGTGCGCGGCTACGCCCACGACACCATGCTGCAAAGCTACGTGCTGGAGGTGCACAAGCCCCACGGCCTTTCGAGTCTTGCCGAGCGCCACACGGGCCGCACCGGCATCAGCTACGAAGACCTGTGCGGCAAGGGCGCCAAGCAGATACCGTTCTCGCAGGTGCCGGTGGACAAGGCCGCGGCCTATTCCTGCGAGGACTCTGACCAGACCCTTCATGTACACCGCGTGCTCTGGCCGCAGCTGGAGGCCGACGAGAAGCTGTGCGCCATCTACGCGCTGGAGATCGCCTGCAGCGAGACGCTGTTCCGCATCGAGAGGAACGGCGTGCTCATAGACGCGGGCCAGCTTGCGGGCCAGAGCCACGCGCTAGGCCAGCGCATCCTGCGGCTGGAGCAAGAGGCGTATGACATCGCCGGCCAGCCCTTCAACCTCGGCAGTCCGAAGCAGCTGGGCGAAATCTTCTTCGACAAACTCGGCATGCCCGTCGTCAAGAAGACCGCCACCGGCGCCCGCAGCACCGACGAGGAGGTGCTGGAAAAACTGGCCGAGGACTACCCGCTACCCGCCAAGCTGCTGGAGCACCGCAGCCTGTCCAAGCTCAAGGGCACCTATACGGACAAGCTCAGCGCATTGGCCGACCCGCGCACCGGCCGCGTGCACACGCACTACGCCCAGGCCGTGGCCGTCACCGGGCGGCTGTCCAGCAACGACCCCAACCTGCAGAACATCCCCATCCGCACGCCCGAAGGCCGGCGCGTGCGCGAGGCCTTCGTCGCCCCGCCGGGCCGCGTCATCGCCAGCTGCGACTACAGCCAGATCGAACTGCGCATCATGGCCCACATCAGCGGCGACGCGGCGCTGCTGGGTGCCTTCCACGAAGGCCTGGACGTGCACCGTGCCACGGCCGCCGAGGTCTTTGGCGTGACCGTGGAGCAGGTGACGAGCGAGCAGCGCCGCTACGCCAAGACCATCAACTTCGGCCTGATCTACGGCATGAGCAGCTACGGCCTGGCCAAAAGCCTGGGCATAGACAACCAGGCTGCCAAGAACTACATCGACCGCTACTTCCAGCGCTACCCCGGCGTGTGGCAGTACATGCAGGACACCAAGGCCCAGGCCAAGGCGCGCGGCTATGTCGAGACCGTGTTTGGCCGCCGCCTGTACCTGCCCGAGATCAACTCGCCCAACGGCCCGCGCCGCGCCGGCGCCGAGCGCGCCGCCATCAACGCCCCCATGCAGGGCACGGCCGCCGACCTGATCAAGAAGGCCATGGTCGCCGTGCAGGCCGAGCTGGACGCGCACAAGCCCGAGGTGCTGATGATCATGCAGGTGCACGACGAACTGGTGTTCGAGCTGCCCGAGTCGCAGGTGGACTGGCTGCGCCTTGAGGTGCCGCGCCTGATGGCTGGCGTGGCAGATCTGAAAGTGCCGCTGCTGGCCGAGGTGGGCGTGGGCCCGAACTGGGAGCAGGCGCATTGACAGTGCCGAGCCGGAAAACCGCCATGACCCCGGCCGTGCGCATGGGCCTGTCCATCGCATTCGCCACCGGGCTGTACGGCATCTCGTTCGGCGCGCTGTCGGTGGCGGCGGGCCTGACGGTGTGGCAGACGCAGGTGCTGAGCCTGCTGATGTTCACGGGCGGCTCGCAGTTCGCCTTCATCGGCGTCATTGCCGGTGGCGGCAGCGGCGCGGCGGCCGTGGGCGCGGCCACGCTGCTGGGCGTGCGCAATGCCGTCTACGGCATGCAGATGCAGCGGCTGCTGTCGCCGCGCGGCTGGCGCCGCGGCGTGATGGCGCAGCTGACCATTGATGAATCAGCGGCCACGGCCTTGGCGCAGGAGACCCCGGACGAGCAGCGCCGCGGCTTCTGGACGGCAGGCATCGGCGTCTTCGTGTTCTGGAACGCCTTCACGCTTGCGGGCGCGCTCTTGGGCGACGCGCTTGGCGACCCGCGCCGCTTCGGGCTCGACGGCGCCGCCGTGGCCGCCTTCCTGGGCCTGCTCTGGCCGCGCCTGCGCGGGCGCGAACCGATCGCACTGGCGCTGGCCTGCGGCCTGGTGACGGCGCTGGCCGTGCCCCTGGTGCCGCCGGGCCTGCCCATCCTGCTGGCCGCCGCCGTGGGCGCGGCCTGGGGCTGGCTGCGGCCCGCGCCCGACGCACCGCGGGAGGCCGCATGAGCCTGTGGACTGCCATCGCGCTCGCCGGCCTGGCGGCCCTGGCCACCAAGCTGGCGGGCTACGCCGTGCCCGCGCGCTGGCTGCATAGCCCGCGCATGCACCGGGTGGCGGGCGCGCTCACCGTGGCGCTGCTGGCCTCACTGACGGTGATGAACATGGTGGCCAGCGGCCAGGCGCTGGTGCTCGACGCACGCCTGGCTGCCCTGGCTGTGGCGGCGCTGGCGCTGTGGTGGCGTGCGCCGTTCCTGCTCGTCGTGGTGCTGGGCGCGCTGGCGGCGGCGCTGGTGCGCTGGGCCGGGGCCTGATCAGGGCAGGGGCTGCAGCAGCTCCCACAGCCGGCCCGGCGAGAGCGGCATCTGCAGCCGCGGCGCCAGGTCGGCGCGGCCGGCGCGGGCCAGGGCATCGGCCACGGCGTTGACCACGCAGGGCGCGGCGCCGATGGTGCCCAGCTCGCCCACGCCCTTCACGCCCAGCGGGTTGTTCAGGCAGGGGGTGGATTCGTCCAGCAGGTGGCGAAACGGCGGCGCGCCCTCGGCGTGGATCAGCGCGTAGTCCATCAGGCTGCCACTGATCAACTGGCCGCTGGCGGGGTCGTAGGCTATTGATTCGCACAGCGCCTGGCCCAGGCCCTGCACGGCGCCGCCGTCGAGCTGCCCGCGCACGATGAGCGGATTGACCACGCGGCCCACGTCGTTGACGCTGGCGTAGGCGACGACCTGCACGGCGCCCGTGGCGGGATCGAGCTCCACCTCGCACACATGGCAGCCGTTGGGCCAGGAGGGGCCGGCCACGGCGCTGGTGCTGTCCATGAAGATCCGCGCGTCGGCCTGGCGCGCGGCCAGCTCGGCCAGCGTCAGCGTCAGGTCGGTGCCCGCGACTTGGTAGCGCCCGGCCTGGTACTGCACGTCGTGCACCGATGCCTCCAGCGCCTCTGCGGCCAGTTGTCGGCCATGCTCTATGGTGCGCTCGGCCCCAATGCGCACGGCCGATCCGCCCGTGAACAGCGAGCGTGAGCCGGCGCTGCCAAAGCCGTCGCCGCGGTCGGTGTCGCCGAGCACCACGCGCACGTGTTCCAGCGGGATGCCGAAGGCGTCCACCACCAGCTGCGCCAGCGACGTGGCAATGCCCTGGCCCATGGCGTTGACGGCCGAGAACACCTCGACCACGCCGTCGGCGCCAATGGTGACGGTGACGCGCTCCTCAAACGCATTGCCGCCCGTCCATTCGAGGAAGGTGGCCAGCCCCAGGCCGCGCCACAGGCCGTGCGCGAGCGATGCGGCGGCGCGGGCGTCAAAGCCGTCCCAGTCGGCCAGCGCCAGGCCCTGGTGCATCACGTTCTCGAAGCGCCCGCTGTCATAGGTCTGGCCCATGGCGTTGGTGTAGGGCATTTGCTCGGGCCGGATGAAGTTGCGCCGGCGCAGCTGCACGCGATCCATGCCGGTCTGGCGCGCGGCCTCGTCCATCAGCCGCTCCATGAGGAAGATGGCCTCGGGCCGGCCCGCGCCGCGGTAGGCGCCGGTGGGCGCGGTGTTCGTCAGCACGGCCTGGAAGTGAAAGTCGATGGGCGCGATGTCGTACACGCTGGTCTGTACCCAGGGGCCGATGAGCAGCTGGATGGCCACGCCCGTGGGCGTGGCGTAGGCGCCCACGTTGGCCTGCGAGCGCAGGCGCAGCGCGAGGATGCGGCCTTCCGCATCGAGCGCCAGCTCGGCATGGCTGGATACATCGCGGCCGTGGGCGGACGAGAGGAATTCCTCGCCCCGCTCTGCTACCCACTTCACGGGGCGCTTGAGCTGCCATGCGGCCCAGGCGGTGGCCATGTCCTCGGGGTAGGCCGAGGTCTTCATGCCGAAGCCGCCGCCCACGTCGCCCACGACCACGCGCACCTGGCTGTTATCGAGCCCCAGGCAGGTGCAGACCAGCTTCTTCACGCCGCTGGGCATTTGCGTGCTCATGCGCAGCGTCAGGCGTCCATCGTCGGGGGCGACCCAGGCCAGCAGCGAGCGCGGCTCCAGCGTCACCGCGGCCACGCGCTGGTTGGTGATGGCGAGCTGCACCACATGCGCGGCCTGGGCAAAGGCGCGCACGGTGGCGGCAGCATCGCCGTGGCGCATCTCGGCGGCGATGTTGTCGGGCACGGCGGGTGTGAGCAGCGGCGCACCCGCGGCCAGCGCGCCTTGCACGTTGACCACGGCGGGCAGTTCCTCATACTGAACCCACACGGCCTCGGCCGCGTCCCGGGCCTGCTGCAGGGACTCCGCCACCACGGCGACCACGGGCTCGCCGACGAAGCGCGCCAGCTCATGCGCCAGCGCGCGGCGCGCGGGGCTGGCACCGGGGCTGCCGTCGGCACGCTTCATGCCCGGGCCGGGCAGGGGCTGCACGCCGGCCTGCACCAGCGCCTCACCCGTGTAGATGGCGAGCACACCGGGTAGCGCCTGCGCCGCTGCCATGTCTATGCCGGCGATGCGCGCATGCGCATGGGGCGAACGCACGAAGACCAGGTGCGCCAGGCCGTCCGGTGCAAAGTCGTCGGCAAAGCGCCCCTCGCCGCGCAGCAGCTGCGCGTCTTCCAGGCGCTGCACGGCCTGGCCGCTGCCGAAGCGGGTGCTGTCAAGCTGGGGTTCGGTGGTCAAGGCTGATGTCTCCTTGTGTTGGGGTCTGCATAGCCTGCGGGCCGGCTTCCACTGTAGCCAATCTGTGCAGGGTGTACTCTTGCCGCCGAGCGGCCTACCGCTTGACACGATTGATAAGATGAAGGCCGTACAGGTTGGCGGCTCTGCCGCGGCGATCGCAAGCCCCTCGGGGCTTTTTTTGTGGTGTCTTTTTTTGAAGAGTTTGGTGTCCAACCCAATAGGGTGAGCCGCAAAAAGCTATGACATTGGTAGCAATCATTCTGGCCACCATGGCCGCGGGCATTGGCAGTGTGTGGATCGCGGCGGCGCTCTTGCGCGTGGGGCTGGGCGGCCGCGGCCGCGTGGGCCCGCAGCATCTGCTGAGCCTGGCGGCCGGCGCGCTGCTGGCCACGGCCTTCACGCTCATCCTGCCCGAGGCCTTCGAGGGCGAGGCCAGCGCGCGCGAGCTGTTCATCACGCTGCTGCTGGGGCTGGTGTTCTTCTTCCTGCTGGACAAGGCCGAGCTGTGGCACCACGGGCATGAGCACAGCGCGGCCGAGCGGCAGCTGCATGGCCATGGCCACAGCCATGGCCATGCAGCGCACGCGCACCCGCACGACCTTGCCCCTCATCATCACCACCATGGGCATGGCGGCTGGACGCTGCTCACGGGCGACAGCGTGCACTGCTTTGGCGACGGCGTGCTGATCGCCTCGGCCTTCGTCGCCGACCTGCGCCTGGGTGCCGTGGCCGCGTTGTCGGTGCTGGCGCACGAGGTGCCGCACCACATCGGCGACCTGGTGGTGCTGCGCCACAGCAGCGGTCACCGCAATGCGGCCCTGCTCAAGGTGTCGCTGGCGGGCGCCGTGACGGCCCTGGGCGGGCTGGTGGGCTACTACCTGGTGGGGCTGTGGGACGGGGCGCTGCCCTACTTCCTGGCCGTGGCGGCGAGCAGCTTCATTTATGTGGCGCTGGCCGATTTGATCCCGCAGCTGCAAAAGCGCCTGACCGCCGCGCAGACGCTGGTGCAGATCGCCTGGCTGGCGGCCGGCATCGTGGCCGTGACCGTGGTGGGCGCGCTGGCGCACCACGGGCATTGACGCACGGTGCTTCAGGTGGCGAGCGCCTCGCGCACCGCCGCCACCTGGCGGCGCGAGACGGGCAGGGGCTCGGTGAGGCCCTGCAGGCGCACGGCCCAGCCTTCGCCCTCGGTGGCGTCGTAGTGCCGCTCCAGCGCGCGCATGGCGCGGCGCGCGACCAGCGTGCTGCGGTGCACGCGCAGAAAATGCGCGGCGTGGCGCGCCTCCAGATCCGACAGCGCCTCATCCACCACGTAGCTGCGCGTGGCGGTGCGCACGGTCACGTACTTTTGCTCGGCGCGCAGGTACAGCACCTCGGCCAGAGGCACGCGCTCGGTGCGTCCGCGCTCCTGTATCAATAGCGCATCACCCTCTGCCTGCGGCGTTGCCGGCATGGCAGAGCCCTGGCCCGCGGCGCGCTGCGCCTTGGCCAGTGCCTGCTGCAGGCGCTGCAGGCGCACGGGCTTGGTGAGGTAGTCCACGGCGTCCAGCTCAAACGCTGAGAGCGCATGGTCGGCATGCGCGGTGACGAAGACAACGGCCGGCGGATGCGGCAGGCGCCGTATCTGCTGCGCCAGTGCCAGGCCGTCCTGGCCCGGCATGTGGATGTCCAGCAGCACCAGGTCTACGGCACGTCCGCCGCTGATGGCCAGCTGCGCCAATGCGTCGCCGGCATGGGCGGCCTCGCTCACCTGGTGGCGCGCGTCGCAGTCGCCCAGCAGCGTGCGCAGGCGGCTGCGGGCCAGGAGCTCGTCGTCAACGATCAGGATGTGCATGTCGTATCAGGGGGCAGGAAGTGCAATGCGTACCCGGTACAGGCCGTTGTGCTCCCCAGCACTGAAGTCGCAGTCCACGTCGTGCAGCAGGCGCAGGCGTTCGCGCACATTGGCCAGGGCGATGCCGTGGCCGCGCGGGCGCTCGCCAGGGCGCGGGGTCTCGGGCGGCAGGGTGTTGGCGATGGTCAGCACCACGCGGCTGCCGCGCAGTTCGGCGTTGATGCGCAGCTTGCCACCATGGGCGCTGGGCTCCACGCCATGCTTGACGGCGTTTTCCACCAGCGGCTGCAGCAAGAGCGGCGGCAGGCGCGCCGCGCCCGCGCGCGGGTCGATCTGCCACTGCACGCGCAGGCGCTCGCCAAAGCGCACCTGCTCTATGTCCAGGTAGCGGCGCGCCAGGGTGATCTCGTCCGCCAGCGTGGCCGATTCGCGCTGTTCGACCAGCGCGTGGCGGAACAAATCGCTCAGGTCTTCCAGCAGCGCCTCGGCCCGGGCCGGCTCGTCGCGCACCAGGGCGATGGCGCTGTTGAGCGTGTTGAACAAAAAATGCGGGCGTATGCGCGCCTGCAGCTCGGTCAGGCGCGCCGTGGTGGCCGCTGGCGTGCGGGCGCGCGCGCGCAGCCGCAGGGCCGTGACCAGCAGGGCCGACAGCAGCGCGCCGCTGGCGGCGCAGGCCAGCCAGGGCGGGCTGCCCTCCGTGGTGCCGGCCAGCAGCAGCATGGCGCAGGCATACAGGCCGGCCAGCATGCCCAGCAGCACGCCGGCCGCATATTGCAGGGGCTCGCCCAGGCGCTGCAGGGCTTTTTTCAGGCTGCAGGCCGTGACCAGCCAGGCCAGGGTGGCCGGCAGCGCCCCGCCGGTGAGCAGGGCCAGCCGCGCCAGCCATTCGCCGGGGCTGGTGGCGCCGAACAGGGCGCCCACGCCCAGCACCGCTTCCACGAACAGCACGGCGCGCAGCACCACGCCGACCTGACAGGCGTCGAACACCAGTGCGCGGCCCATGGCGGCGCCGCGTGGCGCGGGTTCGGGCAGAGGGGCGGGGTGGGTCGATAAAATTTGCGTTTCCTGCATCGCGGCATCCGGGCGTTCCGGCTGTCGTAACCCTCGGATTATTGCCCCCATGCCCCACACCCCCGCATCGCAACCCTCCCACGACCAGCTCGCCACCAAGGCCCAGGCCTGGTCGGCGCTATTTGAAGAGCCCATGAGCGACCTGGTCAAGCGCTACACGTCGAGCGTGTTCTTCGACAAGCGCCTGTGGCAGGCCGACATCGCGGGCAGCCTGGCGCACGCCGAGATGCTGGCGGCGCAGGGCATCATCGGCGCGCAGGATCTGGCAGACATCCAGCGCGGCATGGCCCAGATCACGGCCGAGATCGAGGCCGGCCAGTTCGACTGGAAGCTGGATCTGGAGGACGTGCACCTGAACATCGAGGCGCGCCTGACGCAGCTCGTGGGCGACGCCGGAAAGCGCCTGCACACCGGCCGCAGCCGCAACGACCAGGTGGCCACCGACGTGCGCCTGTGGCTGCGTGGCGAGATCGACCTGATAGCGGGTCTGCTCGGCGAGCTGCAGCTGTCCCTGGTCGAGGTGGCGGAGAAGAACGTGGAGGTCATCCTGCCCGGCTTCACCCACCTGCAGGTGGCCCAGCCCGTGAGCTTTGCCCACCATCTGCTGGCCTATGTGGAAATGTTCAAGCGCGACGCCGAGCGCATGCTGGATGCCAGGAAGCGCGTGAACCTGCTGCCCCTGGGCAGCGCGGCCCTGGCCGGCACCACCTACCCGCTGGACCGCGAGCGCGTGGCACGCAGCCTGGGCATGGACGGCGTGTGCCAGAACAGCCTGGACGGCGTCTCCGACCGCGACTTCGCCATCGAGTTCACGGCCGCCGCCAGCCTGTGCATGGTGCACGTCTCGCGCCTCTCTGAGGAACTCATCATCTGGATGAGCCAGAACTTCGGCTTCATCAGGATTGCCGACCGTTTCACCACGGGTAGTTCGATCATGCCGCAGAAGAAGAACCCCGACGTGCCCGAGCTCGCGCGCGGCAAGACCGGCCGCGTGGTCGGCCACCTGATGGGCCTGATCACGCTGATGAAGGGCCAGCCCCTGGCCTACAACAAGGACAACCAGGAGGACAAGGAGCCGCTGTTCGACACCGTCGATACGCTCAAGGACACGCTGCGCATCTTTGCCGAGATGATTGGCGGCCAGCTAAACCCCGCCACCGGCGCCAAGGAGGGCGGCATCGCCGTGAATGCCGACGCCATGCGCGCCGCAGCGCAAAAGGGCTACGCCACGGCCACCGACCTGGCCGACTACCTGGTGAAGAAGGGCCTGCCGTTTCGCGACGCGCACGAGACCGTGGCCCACGCCGTCAAGGCCGCCCAGTCGCATGGCGTGGATCTGTCGGAGCTGCCGCTGGCCGTGCTGCAAAGCTTCCACCCGGCGATCGACAAGGACGTGTTCGATGCCTTGAGCCTGGAGGGCTCGCTCAACGCCCGCAACACCCTGGGCGGCACGGCGCCGGCCCAGGTACGCGCGCAGCTGGCGCGCCACCGCACACGCCTGGCCGCCTGAATCCACCCCATAGTGACGCCACCATGACCCTGACCCGCCGCCACCTGCTGGCCAGCGCCCTTGCCGCCGGCGCCGTTCAAGCGTTCCCCGTCTGGGCCGACGCAAAGACCCTGCGCATCCTCGTGGGCTTCCCGCCCGGTGGCGGCTCGGACGCCATCGCGCGCCTGCTGGCCGACAAGCTCAAGGACGCGCTCGCCATGCCCGTGGTGGTGGACAACCGCCCCGGCGCGGGCGGGCAGATCGCGGCCCAGGTGCTCAAGAGCGCGCCGGCCGACGGCGGCACGCTGTTCCTCACACATGACCACACCATCTCCATCCTGCCCCAGGTGGTGAAGAACCCCGGCTTCGACCCGACGCATGACTTCACGGCGGCTGGCGGCTTCGCCACCTTCGTCAACTGCCTGGCCGTGCCCGCCGCGACCCCGGCGGCCAGCTTTGGTGAGTTCGTGCAGTGGGTCAAGCAGCACAAGGCGGGCAAGAGCGCCGTGGGCATCCCCGCGCCGGCCTCGACGCCCGAGTTTCTGGTCAGGCTGCTGGGCCAGCGCTATGGCCTGGACCTGGTGGCCGTGCCCTACCGCGGCAGCGCGCCCATGATCGGCGACATGCTGGGCAACCAGATACCGGCGGGCGTGGGTTCGGTGCAGGACTTCATCGAGAACCACCGCGCCGGCAAGCTGCGCGTGCTGGCCGTGCTGGGCGGCAAGCGCCAGGCAGCGCTGCCGGATGTGCCCACCTTTGCCGAGCTGGGCCTGGCCGGCTTCGAGGAGACGCCGTACTACGGCTTCTATGCCCCTGCGGGCACGCCCGAGGCGGCGCTGGTGCGCTTTTCCGAGGCGCTGTCGAAGGTCTTGGACCAGCCCCAGGTGCGCGAGCAGCTCACGGCCATGGGCCTTACCGTGGGCTTCATGACGCCCACCCAGCTTGGCACGCGCGAGCGCGCCTACACCAAGGTATGGCAGCGCATCATTGAGGACAGCGGCTTCAGGCCGCAGTGAGCCGTGGAAGGACTCCGGGCATGACAACAAAATATGGCATGCGCGGGGCGATGGTGGCCCTGCTGGTTCTGGCCGCTGGCGCCGTCCAGGCCCTCACCGTGACCAGCCTGTCCCCGCAGGGCGAGGTGGCGCGCGTGCGCCAGGTCGTCGCCAAGTTTGACGGCCCGGCCGTGCGGCTTGGCGACCCGCAGGCACCCGCGCCGTTCACTCTGTCCTGCAGCGATGCCGATGCCGCCAAGGGCCAGGGGCGCTGGACGGGAGCGCGCGAATGGGTCTACGACTTTGCCCAGGACCTGCCGCCCGGTGTGCGCTGCACGGTCAGCGCAAAAGCAGGATTCAAATCGGCCTCTGGCGCGCAACTGACGGGCGCCAGCAGCTATCAATTCAATACTGGAGGCCCGTTCGTGCAGAGCGTGCGCCCCGGCACCTGGCAGGAGATCGACGAGGAGCAGTTCTTCGTGCTGCAGTTGAATGGCCCGGCCACGCCCGCGAGCCTGCTGGAGCATATGTGGTGCGCGGCCGAGGGCGTGGGCGAGCGCGTGCCCGTGCGCCTGGTCGAGGGCACGCAGCGCGCCGATCTGCTCAAGTCCCTGCACTTGGACAAGGCCGCGGCCAAGGAGCCGCTGCGCTACGCCACGCTGACCTGCGGGCGGCGCCTCACGGCGGGCAGCCAGATGCAGCTGGTCTATGGCAAGGGTGTGGCCACACCCAGCGGCGTGGCCAACAGCGTGGAGAAGCACTTTGCCTACAAGGTGCGTCAGCCCTTTGCCGTCGAGTTTGGCTGCGAGCGCGAGAACGCCCAGTCTGCCTGCCTGCCCGTGCGCCCCATGCGCCTGGCCTTCAACGCGCCCGTGCCGCGCAAGCTGGCCCAGGACATACGCCTGAAGGGCGGCGACCAGACGCTGGCGCCGAAAGCCGAGGGCGAGGGGGACGGCGACGCCCTGGTCAACGGCGTGACGTTTGCCGCGCCGTTTGCGCCGCAGACGCAGTACCTGCTGTCGCTGCCCGCGGGCTTCAAGGACGCGGCCGGGCGCGCGCCGGCCAATGCGCAGAGCTTTCCGCTCAAGGTGGCGACCGGCGCCATGCCGCCGCTGGCCAAGTTTGCCGCCGCGCCCTTTGGCGTGGTGGAGCGCTTTGCCGAGGGGGCGGACGGCCCGGCGCTGCTGCCCGTCACGCTGCGCAAGGTGGAGGCGCGGCTCGATGTCCAGGGCCTGCAACCAGGCTCCGGAAAGGTGAGCACGCTGCGGCCGGAAAGCGACGCCGACATCATCGCCTGGCTGCGCAAGCTGCAGCGCTATGACGAGGCCACGGTGGAGCGTGCCCAGGCCCGCCGCGACGTCAAGACCCCGCTGCCCGCGGTGCTGGATGAGCGCGATGCCGGCCAGGTGCAGACGCGCATGCTGTCGCTGCTCGCCGGCCAGGCCGGCGTGAAGCAGCTGGATTTGCCCGCGCCGGCCCAGGACGACCCGCGCCCCTTCGAGGTGGTGGGCATTCCCTTGCCGCCGGGCTTTTCGGTGGTGGAGATCGCCTCGCCGCTGCTGGGCCAGTCGCTGCTGGACGCGCGCTATGGGGCAGGGCGCAGCATGTACGTGCGCACCAGCGCCCTGGTCACCAACCTGGGCGTGCATTTCAAGCTGGGCCGCGAGAACGCCGTGGCCTGGGTCACCACGCTGGACAAGGGCCGGCCCGTGGCGGGTGCGCAACTGCAGGTCTCCAGCTGCGACGGCAAGCCGCTGGCCAAGGCGACGACGGGCGCCGACGGCGTGGCCCGTTTCGAGGGCCTGGCGAGCGAGCCGCCGGTGTGCAGCGGCGAGGACGACTGGCGCCGCGCCTACTTCGTGAGCGCGCGCACGCAAGGCGAGCTGGCCTTCACCTGGAGCGACTGGCAGCGCGGCATAGAGCCCTGGCGCTTCAACGTGCCCACCAGCAGCGCGCCGCGCCCCGATGAGGTGGCGCACACCATCTTCGACCGCACGCTGTTGCGCGCGGGCGAGACCATTTCGATGAAGCACCTGCTGCGCACCGAGACCGGCCGCGGCTTTGGCCTGCCCGATGCGCGCCCCACCGAGCTGCTCATCACCCATGTGGGCAGCGGCCAGCAGTTCACGCAGCCGCTCCAATGGCGCAAGACGGCGACCGGGGGGCTCTCTGCCGAGAGCACTTTCGCCGTGCAGCCGGCCGCCAAGCTGGGCGAATACCAGGTGCAGCTGCGCGCCGGTGCGGCGGGCAAAGAGGGCGAGGCAGGCGGTGAGCAGCGCAGCCTGGAGTCCGGCAGCTTTCGCGTCGAGGAGTTCCGCCTGCCCGTGCTGCAGGGGCGCATTGCCCCTGTGGGCCAGCAGCCCCTGGTGCACCCGCGCAGCGTGCCCACGGATGTGCAGGTTAGCTACGTAGCGGGCGGCGCCGCGGCGCGCCTGCCGGTGCGCGTGTCGGCCATGGTGCGCGCCAAGCCGCTGCAGTTTGCCGACTTCGACGACTTCAGCTTCCAGTCGCCACGCGGGCGCGACGCGGGCAGCGCGGGCAACGACGATGAGGAAGCGACAAACCAGAGCGCGCGCGTGATCGCCGACAAGCTGCCGCTCATGCTTGACAAGAACGGCGTCGGGCGCCTGACGATCGACGGCGTGCCCCAGGCCCCGCGGGCGCAGGAGCTGGTGCTGGAGGCCAGCTACGCCGACCCCAATGGCGAGCTGCAGACCCTGCGCAGCACCAACACATTGTGGCCCGCGGCAGTGGTGGCCGGCATCAAGACCGAGGGCTGGGTGTCGAGCGGCGCGCGCGTGCGCCTGCAGGCGCTGGCCCTGTCGGCGGGTGGCAAGCCGCTGGCCGGCGTGCCGCTGGCCGTGCAGGCCATTGCGCGCAGCACCACCAGCAGCAGAAAGCGCCTGGTGGGCGGCTTCTACAGCTATGACAACAAGACCACGACCCGCGACCTGGGCACGCTGTGCACCGGCAAGAGCGATGCGCGCGGCCTGCTGCTGTGCGACGCCAGGCTCGACGACCCAGGCGAGGTGGAGCTGGTCGTCAGCGCACGCGACAAGGACGGCAACGAGGCCCAGGCCGCGTCCTCGGTCTGGGTCACCAAGCGTGGCGAGCTCTGGTTTGGCGGCCAGGACCATGACCGCATCGACCTGCTGCCGGAGAAGAAAAACTACCAGCCGGGCGAGACCGCGCGCCTGCAGCTGCGCATGCCGTTTCGCCAGGCCACGGCCCTGGTCAGCGTGGAGCGCGAGGGCGTGATCAGCACGCGTGTGGTGCAGCTCAGCGGCCAGGACCCGACCGTCGAGGTCAAGATCGAAGAAGGCTGGGCGCCCAACGTCTACGTGAGCGTGCTGGTGCTGCGCGGGCGCCTGTACGAGGTGCCCTGGTACAGCTTCTTCACCTGGGGCTTCAAGGCGCCGCGCGAATGGTGGAACGCCTTCTGGTACGAGGGCCGCGAATACCGCGCGCCCACGGCCATGGTGGATCTGTCCAGGCCCGCCTACCGCCTGGGCCTGGCCGAGCTGCGCGTGGGCCATGCGGCGCACCAGATTGCGGTGCAGGTCCAGGCCGACAAGGACAGCTACCCCGTGCGCGGCAAGGCACAGGTCACCATTCAAGCGCGCCTGCCCGACGGCAAGCCCGCCGCAGGGGCCGAGGTGGCGCTGGCTGCCGTAGACCAGGCGCTGCTCGAGCTCATGCCCAACCGCAGCTGGGACCTGCTCGGCGCCATGCTGCAGCGCCGCGCCTGGGGCGTGGCCACCTCCACGGCGCAGATGGAGATCATCGGCCGGCGCCACTACGGCAAGAAGGCCGTGCCCGCGGGCGGCGGCGGCGGGCGCGCGCCCACGCGCGAGCTGCTCGATACGCTCCTCTTGTGGCAGCCGGCCATCAAGCTCGATGCCCAGGGCCAGGCCCGCGTCACAGTGCCGCTCAACGATGCGCTGACCACCTTCAAGGTGGTGGCCGTGGCCGATGCGGGCCTCGGCCTGTTCGGCACCGGCAGCACCAGCATTCGCGCCACGCAGGACCTGCAGATCATCAGCGGCCTGCCGCCGCTGGTGCGCGAGGACGACCAGTACCGCGCCCAGCTCACGCTGCGCAACGGCACGGCCCGGGCCATGAAGGTGGAGGTCACGCCGCGCGCCACGCTGCTCACGCTCGCGCCGCAGACCGTGGACATCCCCGCGGGCGAGGCGCGCGAACTGGCCTGGGACGTCACCGCCCCCGCGCAGCTCGGACAGACGCGTGCCCAGGCCATCCTGTGGGAGGTGGAGGCGCGCGACCTGCTTGGCGGCGCGCGCGATGCGCTCAAGGCCAGCCAGCGGCTGGTGCCGGCCTGGCCGCTTACGGTGCAGCAGGCCACGCTGGTGCAGGTGGATGGGGCGTACCGCGTGGACGTGGCGCCGCCCGCGGGTGCACTGCCCGGGCGCGGCGGCGTGAGGCTTGCGCTGCAGCCCAGCCTGGCCGAGGGCCTGCCGGGCGTGCGCGACTGGTGGGCGCGCTACCCCTATGCCTGCCTGGAGCAGCAGGCCAGCAAGGCCATGGGCATGGGCGACGGCAAGGCATGGCAGACAATAGTCGCCAAGCTGCCCACCTATCTGGACGGCGATGGCCTGGCCTACTACTTCCCCCCCCAGGCCGGCGGCGCCGACCGCGGCAGCGACACGCTCAGCGCCTACCTGCTGGCGGCATCGCACGAGGCCGCGCGCCTGGCGCCCGAATTTGCCCTGCCGCCCGAGGCGCGCGACCCTTTGGAGCGCGGCTTGGCCGCGTTTGTCGAGGGCCGCATAGAGCGCAATTTCTGGAGCCCGCGCAAGGATCTGGACATGCGCAAGCTCGCCGCCATCGAGGCGCTGTCGCGCTACGGCAAGGCCCAGGCGCGCTGGCTGACCAGCCTGACCATTGCGCCCAACCAGTGGCCCACGCATGCGGTGATCGACTGGCTCAACATCCTGCGGCGCATGCAGGACGTGCCCCAGCGCGCCCAGCGCCTGCAGGAGGCCACGCAGATCCTGCGCGCGCGCCTGTCCTACCAGGGCAGTCGCCTGGGCTTCAGTACCGAGCAGGACGACGCCTGGTGGTGGCTGATGCAGAACTCCGACGTGAACAGCGCGCGCCTGATCCTTGCCGTCCTGGACGACCCGGCGTGGAAGGACGAGCTGGGGCGCCTGGCCGGCGGCTTCATCGCGCGCCAGCAGGGCGGCGCCTGGCACACCACCACCGCCAACCTGTGGGGTGGGCTGGCGCTGGCGCGGTTCAGCGCCCGGCTGGAGGCTACGCCGGTGGCCGGCACCACGCGCGCCAGCATGGGCGGCGCGTCTGCCAGCGTGGACTGGGCCAAGGTTGCGCGCGTGCAGGCCGCTGATGCCACGGGTGCCGCGCACCAGGGCCGCTGGTTCGGCGCGCCCGACGCTCCCGGCATGCTGACCCACAACACCCTATTCCTGCCCTGGGCCGGCAGCCAGCAGCTCAGCGTCACGCAGCGGGGGCCGGGCCGGCCCTGGCTCACGCTGCAGTCGGTGGCCGCCGTGCCGGTGCGGGAGTCCTTCAGCGCGGGTTTTGCTATCACGCGCAGCATCACGCCCGTGGAGCAGGCCAACAAGGATTTGCCCGCCGGCAGCTACACGCGCGGCGATGTGCTGCGCGTCACGCTGGAGGTCACGGGCCAGGCGGACATGAGCTGGGTGGCGATCACCGATCCCGTGCCCGCCGGCGCCACCATCCTGGGCAGCGGCCTGGGGCGCGATTCCGAGATCGCTACCCAGGGCGAAAAGCGCAGCGGCAGCGGCTGGCCCGCGTTCGAGGAGCGCGGCTTCGAGTCCTTCCGCGGCTACTACGAGTACCTGCCCAAGGGCACGGTGAAGATGGAGTACACGCTGCGCCTGAACAACGCGGGCGACTTCGCGCTGCCACCGAGCCGCGTCTCGGCGCTCTATGCGCCCGAGATGTTCGGCGAGGCGCCCAACGCACGCGTGAAGGTGGTGCAACCCTAGGGGCATGGGGGCGACGCCAAACCCGGCATCATGTATCCACATGTCATTCCTGAAAACCAAGCCATGAGCCTCGTCCAGCGCCTGCCAGTAGGCCCCCTCGACATCGTCGGCGACATCCACGGCGAGATCGCGGCGCTGGAGCAGCTGCTCGCGCATCTGGGCTACGACCGCGCGGGCCGGCATGCCGATGGTCGCCGCCTGGTGTTCGTCGGCGACTTTTGCGACCGCGGCCCCGACAGTCCCGCGGTGCTGCGCCTCATCCTGCCCATGCTGGCCAGTGGCCAGGCCCTGGCCGTGCTGGGCAACCACGAGATCAACCTGCTGCGCGACGACGCCAAGGACGGCTCGGGTTGGTACTTCGACAGCCGCCGCATGTCCGACGAGGCGCGCTACGCCCCGTTTGCGCGCATGCCCATGGACGAGGCGCCGGCCATGCTGGCGCAGCTCGCCCAGCTGCCGATTGCCCTGGAGCGGGACGACCTGCGCGTGGTCCATGCCGCCTGGTGCGCGCCGCAGATCGCCACGGCGCGCGGCCTGGCCGCCAGCGGCGCGCGCAGCGCCTACGACGACTACGAGGATCTGGCGGCGCGCCGGGCCAGGGCCAGCGACGTGGCCGGCCGCATGCAGGAAGAGCGCCGGCAATGGCCCCACAGCCTGGAAGACCACGGCCAGAAGCCGCCCTTCCTGCCCGCGCACAGTGAGCGCGAGCTGGGCAAGTCCATGGTCAACCCGCTCAAGGTGCTCACGGCCGGCGTGGAGCGCGAATGCCGCACGCCCTTCTACGCCGGTGGCAAATGGCGCTTCGTGCAGCGCGTGGCCTGGTGGAACGAATATGCCGATGCGCTGGCCGTCATCGTCGGCCACTACTGGCGCCGCCTGCAGCCCGGCGACGCACCGGCCCACGGGCCGCAGGCCGAAAACCTCTTCGGCCATACCCCGCCGCTGGCCTGGCATGGCCTGCGCGGCAATGTGTTCTGCGTGGACTATTCCGTGGGCGGGCGCTGGCTGGCGCGCCAGCAGGGCGAGGACCCGAACCGCCGCTTCAAGCTGGCTGCCATGCGTTGGCCCGAGCGCGAGCTGGTGTTCGACGATGGCACGCGGTTCGCCTCCCAGGGCTATGGTGCGCCCATGCAGGCAGGTGCGAGTCCAGTCCTGAACCCCACCAGCACGTAAGCGCACGCTGCGCCAAACGGCCCCGATTTTCTTGTGTTTGCAGGGGCACCGGTCTACCATGACTGCGGCCGTTCCATGCGGATGCGGCGGAGGGCAGGCAGATGGCAGTCGATGGAAAAACGATGGGGCTTGCGCTCTCCGGTGGTGGCTACCGGGCCACGCTGTTCGGACTGGGCTCGTTGTGGCGGCTCAATGATGCGGGCCTCTTGGGCCGGCTCGATCGCATCACCGGCGTCTCGGGCGGCGCCATTGTGCTGGGGGTGCTGGCCCATGCCTGGCGCCAGCTGCGCTTGGCAGACGGCCGCGCCAGCAACTTTGCCGAGGTCGTCGCGGCGCCGGTGCGGCGCCTGTGTTCCAGCACCATCGACATTGGCGCGGGAGTGGCCGGCACGCTTGTGCCGGGCAAGAGCGCGGGCGAGTTTCTGGCAGATCGCTATCGCCAGGATCTGTTCGGTGACACCGGCCTCAAGGCGTTGCCTTCCCTGGCAGATGGGGCGCCGATCTTCATCTTCTATGCGACCAATCTGCAGACCGGGCGCAGCTTCCGCTTCCGCCAGGACTACATCGCCGATTACATGCTGGGCATGGCGCACAACGTAGACATTGCGCTGGCGGTGGCCGTTGCGGCCTCGAGCGCCTTCCCGCCGATCTTCTCGCCCATCGTGCTCAAAACCGACCCGGCCGCATGGACCGAAGGCAGCGCGTTACCCGAGCTCGATGCGCTGCGCAGGCGCATCGTTCTGGCCGACGGCGGCGTGTACGACAACATGGGGCTGGAGGCGCTGGTCGGCAGGCATGACGGCAACGGCGCGGCCCTAGAGGCTGGAGACGCCAACAAGGTGGACATCGTCCTGGCAAGCGACGCGGGCGCACCCTTCGAGGTCGAGGACAGTCCACACGAAGACAAACTGAGGCAGCTTGGCCGGGTGCGTGACATCCTGATCGACCAGACACGCGCGCTGCGCAAGCGTTGGCTGGTCGCCGAGTTCACGGCCAAGCGCCAGCGCGGCGCCTACTGGGGCATAGGCACGCGCATGGCGGCATTCGCCCCTGGCGCGCCGCGCATGGCCGTTGATTCCGCGGCCAGCGATGCGCTCAAACAGGTTCCCACACGGCTTGCCGCCTTCGACGATGAGCGGCAAGGGCAGCTGATCAACTGGGGCTACGCGCTGTGCGACATATCGCTGCGCGCCAATGCGGGCCTGGCGCCGCCACTGCCCAGCGGCTGGCCCGTGCCCGAGTGGCCGCTGTGACCTGTGGCGCACGCCTGTACCGCAACCACAACGCAGAGGCAGCGACATGGACAGGTATGGCTTGAACGCATGGAGCCTGGATCTCGGCGACGAGGCGTTCCCGGCGGCCCTGGCGGCGCTGGGCGTCCTCGGCACGCTGACCGCCGATGCCTTGGCTGAGGCCCACGATGGACGCGAGGGATGGCATGCGGACGCACTGGCCCGGCTGATCCGCGACGCCATCGATCCCCATACGGGCATCGTGCCGTGGCAACTGCCGCAGCAGCCTGCGCGTAGCGCCGTGCCGCGCTTGTCCGTCAAGCATGCCGGCCAGCGCCGTGCCTCGCCCAGGCCCGCGCCGGCGGCCGATGTATTGGCGGGGCTTTGGCGCGGGCTTGTCGACGGGCTGCCCCGGCGGGACGGAAGGGCTGAGGCGCCGCGCATCGAACTGCGCGCGCCTGTGCGCGGGATGGCGCGGGTCATGGCCATGGCCGACATCCTGGCGCAGCCTGGCGCCGCGGCCGCCGGCGTCTTCGTTGGCACTGCGTTTCCGACAGAGGGCCGGGCGGAGTGGCGCTGGCCGCTGACCATGGCCACCCTGCCTGGCGATCCGCTGGGCCAGGCGCTGGCCGAGCGCCAGCGCTGGAAGCCCGGCGACTGGCCCATCCGAGTGCGAGAGGCTTCGCGTGCAGTCTCGCGCTTTGAAGTGCTCGTCATCGGCGCCGGCGTGAGCGATGCCCTGGCCAGGCTGCTCACGAGCCGCCTGTCGCTGCGCTGCGGACTGGTGTTGATCAGCGGCCAGGGCAACGAGCCGCCGGGCGAGCGCGAGGCCTTGCTGCGCGCACTGGCCGTGCGTCTGTCGGCAGATGGCGTGGCGGTGCTCGACCCGGGTGATTCGCTGCAGGACTTCGCCGGCCGGCTCGATGGCTTTGGCTTTGCGCTCACGCACAACCTGACGATTGACCAGGCCCTCAAGGAAGTGTTTGGTGCGGGTGCGTTGCTTGTCGCCGAGCCCGCGCTGCTGGAGCGCGCGCGCCTGGACACCAGCGTCACCCGCGCCACGCAGCGCCTGCGCCGCATGGCGCCCGGCAGCAGGCTGCAGCTGTCGGAGCGATCGCTGGATCTGCTTCGGCGGGACGTAGTCATGGCCGCGGCGCCACCCGTCGGTGCGGCAATGCGCGCGCCACCCGTTGCCGCGGGAGCCATGCCGCCCAAGGATCTGGCCGACGCGATCGAGGCGGCGCGCGATCACTACGAGTTTCGCCACGAGTCGGGCGAGGCCACGGCCATCTCCGAGCTGAACCAACGCCTGGGCGAGGCCGAGCGCGCCGCCGACCGCGAGGAGCGCGAGCCGCGCCATATCCAGCAGCAAAGCTATTGCAAGCGCAAGACACGCTTTGTGGCCGAGCGCAGGGCCTACACCGTGGGCGTGCCGGTCATGGTGCGCATCCACATCGGCCCCCGACGGGCGGGCAGCGTGGCCGCGCCCACGGCCTTCCCCGAGGACAAGCTGCCCGAAAGCGCATCCGGCCACCGGCTGCAGCTCGTGCTGCACGAGCCGCGCCAGTTCGACACGCCGCTGCTGCGCGAGATCCGCTTGCCGCGCACGGGCGACAGCAGCGCCGCGCGCTTTGTCTTCACGCCGCGCGTGGCGGGCGCCTTCGAGGCGCGCCTGTCCGTACTGCACCGGGGCCGGGTGCTGCAGACCGTGCTGCTCAGGACGCAGGTGCTCGAGGGCGCGGGCGCGCCGGCCGGCGAGGATGCGGGCATCACGCTGGACGACGAAACCCAGGTGCGCCACGACTGGTCCGACCTGGGCAGCCGGCAGCAGTTCGACCTGGCCCTGGTGCTCAACCACACCGCGGCCGGCGAACCATTGGCCACGGGGGTGTCCGGCGGCCGCGCCTGGGCGCGCAGCCTGGAGGGCCTGGCGGTGCCGGTGCGCAGAATCAACGACCTGCTCTCGGCCGTGGCCCTGAGCGTGCCCGACTATGAGGAGGGGCTGGACCAGGGCGAGAACCCGGGCCTGCTGGTGCGGCTGGCGCGTGTGGGGGCCAACCTGTATTCGCTGCTCTACCGCGATCAGCTCAAGACCCTGGCCAGCGAGGGCTTCGATGTCGGCGACGCGGCCGTGAGCCATGTGCAGGTCGTCAGCGCCCGCCCCGATGCGGTCGTGCCGCTGGAATTCATGTACGACTACAACGCCCCCAACCCCGACGCCACGGTCTGCCCGCAGCACCGCCAGGCGCTGCAGGAGGGGCGTTGCCCGCCCGACTGCGCGCGCTCGGCCGACCCGCGTGCGCATGTCTGCCCCATGGGCTTCTGGGGCCTGAAGAAGGTGATTGAGCGCCACCTGTTCGACCCGCGCGCGCACCTGCCCGACGGCGCCCAGATGGCCGTGCAGGCCGAGGCCGGCGAGGGCCGCGACCGGCTCGATCTGGGGCGCGGCGCGCTCGTAGGCCACAGCCATGAGGTGCAGGACACCCAGGTGCAGGCGCTCATCCAGGCACTGCAGGCGGGCCTGGGCAGCGCACCCGCGCTCGCGGGCGATTGGGACGAGTGGCGCCGGCTGGTGACGCAGAAGAGTCCCGCGCTGCTGGTGGCCTTCCCGCACAACGAGGGCAAGGAAGAGGACATGCTGCTGGAGATCGGCGGCAAAAAGCTCTACACGCTCGATCTGCCTGAGGACTACGTGCGCACCGCCGCCGGCCCGCCGCCGCTGGTCTTTCTGCTGGGCTGCGACGTGGCGGGCACGGCGCAGGATTTTTCCAGCCATGTGCGCTTCTTCCGCCAGGCGGGGGCGGCGGTGGTCGTCTCCACCATCGCCACCGTGTTCGGCGCCCATGCGGTCCGCGTGGGCGCGCTGATCCTGGCCGGCCTCATGGGGCCGGAGGCCTCGTCGACGCCCTATCTGGGCGAGCTGATCCGCGACGCCAAGCGCAAGGCGCTGCTCGAGAGCGTGCCCATGGCCCTGTGCGTGGTGGCCTTTGGCGACGCCGACTGGAGACTGCAATGACCGACCCAGCCCAAACCTTCATGCGCGTGGAGATGCTGCCCGCGCTCCACGGCGACTGCCTGCTCGTCGAATACGGCGACGCGCGCCGCACGCGCCGCCTGCTCATCGACGGCGGTCCCATAGGCGCCTACGGCGCGCTGGACCAGCGCATGGGCCAGCTGCCGGCGGGCGACCGGCGCTTTGAACTCATCGTGCTCAGCCATGTCGATACCGACCATGTCGACGGCCTGGTGCGCCTGTTTGCCAACCCCAGGCCCTGGCCCTTCGTCGCCAAGGACTGCTGGTTCAACGGCTGGCGGCATCTGGAACAGGCCCATGGCCTGCTGGGCGGCAAGCAGGGCGAATATTTCAGCGCCCTGCTGGCGCGCCGCCTGGACGATGGGCAATGGAACGGCGCCTTCGGCGGCCAGGCCGTGGTGGTGCCGGACGCGGGCCCGCTACCCGAGCGCGAACTGGCCGGCGGCATGCGGCTCACGCTGCTGTCGCCCAGCCCGCAAAAGCTCGACAAGATGCGCGATGCCTGGCGCAAGGACATCGCGGGCGCCTTCACGCCGGGGGACCTCGATGCTGCCTGGCAGCAGCTGGCGACGCAGAAGCGCTACCTGCCGGGCCAGGGCCTGCTGGGCAGCACGCCCGAGCTGGACGCGCTGCTGCAAAAGCAGTCCAAACCCGACAACTCGGCGGCCAATGGATCGAGCATCGCCTTCCTGGCCGAATACGCGGGCAAGAGCTGCCTGTTCCTGGCCGACGCGCATCCAGACATCGTCTGCGCCTCGCTGCGTCGGCTGCTGGCCGCGCGCGGGCAGCAGCGCCTGAAGGTCGATGCCGTCAAGCTCGCCCACCATGGCAGCAAGAGCAACACCAACGACGAGCTGATGGCGCTGATCGACAGCCCGCGCTTTCTGTTCAGCAGCAATGGCGCGCAGTTCGGCCACCCCGACCGCGAGGCCGTGCAGCGGGTCATCGCCCGTTCGGCCCACCCCGCGCCCACGCTGTTCTTCAACTACCTGAGCGAGCGCAACCGCGAATGGCAATCGGCCCAGCTGCAGGCGCAGCTGGCCTACCAGGCCGTCTATCCCGATGGGGAGAATCAGCCTCTTTCCGTGGCCTGGTGATGTAACCGCAGGCCTGTGCGCCGTCATGCGGCCGTCACATCGGTGGCCTACAGTGCGCACAGGTTTGCGAATGCAAGCGAGCAGGTGATCCAAACAGAAGTGCTTCGCGCGATTGCAGTCCATGTGCCTGTGCATTGGGCCAGGCACCCTCTGCAATGCCGCGTCGTGGGGACGATGGTGTTGGGGTGGCCGCACCGTGGCGCCGTGATGTTCATGCCTTGAACCGCTTGCGATAGCCGCCCGGGCTGGTGCCGAGCCGGCTGCGAAAATGCCCGCGCAGCGTTGCGGCGTCGCCAAAGCCGACCTGCAGCGCGATGTCATCCACGCCGGCATCCGATTCTTCGAGCAGGGTCCTGGCAGCGGCCAGGCGCTGGGCGAGCAGCCACTCGCCCGGCGGCATGCCCATGGCGCTGACGAAGTGGCGCTGGAAGCTGCGTGCGCTGCTGGCGGTGTGTGCCGCCATCCTGGCGATGGGCCAGTCCCCCCTCAGGTTGGCGCGCACCGCGTCGAGCAGCGGGGCCAGCGATGCGCTGGCGCGCCGGGACACGGGCTCCTCGATGTACTGCGCCTGTCCGCCCTCGCGGTGCGGCGGCATCACCAGGCGCCGGGCCACATGGTTGGCCGCGCGCGGGCCCAGGTCGCGGCGGATCAGGTGCAGGCACAGGTCAATGCCGGCCGCGCTGCCGGCCGAGGTCAGGATGGAGCCCGCATCGACGTACAGCACATCGGCCTGCACCTGCACCCGCGGATAGCGGTCCGCCAGCGTGGGGGCATGGCGCCAATGCGTGGTGGCGCGCCGGCCGTCGAGCAGGCCCGCGGCCGCCAGCACGAAGGCGCCCGTGCAGATGGACAGGATGCGTGCGCCGCGCGCATGGGCCTGCCGCAGGGCCGCGCACAGCGGCTCGGGGACGGGGGCGTCCACCGCGCGCCACCCGGGGACGATGATGGTGCGCGCCTGTTCGAGCAGCTCCAGCCCCGCCGCGGGCTGCACCTGTATTCCGCCCGCACCTCGCAGCGCTCCGGGCTCGGCGGCGCAGGCGGCAAAGCGGTACCAGCGCTCACCGAGCTCCGGCCGCGGCAGGCCGAAGACCTCGACGGTGCAGCCGTATTCGAACAGGCTCAGGCCGTCATATACGACGGCGGCCACCAGTCCAGGGTCGATGGGGGTGGTTTCCATATTGGCATGATTATTACGTAAGTTGGCATTCATGCCACTCGTCCGATTTGCGGGCGCTTCCTACCATTTCAACCACGATGCACCCGCCCTGGTGGCCCGCATCGTCCCCTCCGTTGAACCTATATCCCAAGGAACTTCCATGCAAAAAGACCAGTTGTTCATGCTCAGGCCCGGCTTCTTCAAGGAGTCGGAGGGCCCCTTCTACTGCGGCGACGCGGTGGGCGTGGAGGGGCTGCTGAGCTTCTTCCCGCAGCTGCGCAGTGCAGTCGATGTGCACTACATCGACGCGCCCCGCCCGCGCGCCGCCATCGTCGCGCTCATCGGTGAGGAGAACCAGTCCGCGCCGGTGCTGGTGCTGGGTGCTGACCAGGTGCCTGCCGATGCCGGCGTTGAGATCCGCTCGCACCAGGGAGTCCGCTTCATCGACGCGCCCGACCAGATCCGGCGCTACCTGTCCTCGCAATACGGCGTGGCGCAGGTGAGCTGATCGCGCCGCTCCCCCGGGACGGGGCCGCGGCCTTGTCTGTCAGGGGGGCCAGCTTTGCCGAACGTCATTCGCCCAACCACTCACCGGATTCCCAAGGCCATGCCGCAACACTTCGTTCATACCGAAACCTTGCTCGCCCACAGTGGCCGGGCACAAAAAGAAACGGGAGGCACCGTCAATACACCGGTTTATCGTGCCTCCACGCTGCTGTTTCCCACTGTTGATGCCTTGCGTTCCGTGTATGGCACGCCCCATACCTATGGCCGGCATGGCAACCCGACCACGCGCGCGCTGGAGTCCGCGCTGTGCGAGCTGGAGGGCGCGCATGGTGCCATGCTCATGCCCAGCGGCCTGTCCGCCCTGACCTGCGCACTGCTGGCCACGCTACAGCCGGGCGACCATCTGTTGATGACCGATTCGGTCTACGACCCGACCCGCGCGTTTTGTGACGGAGCACTCAAGCGCCTGGGTGTAGAGACCACCTATTACGATCCGACGATAGGCGCCGGTATCCGTGCCCTGATGCGGCCCAACACCAAGGTCGTGTTTGTCGAATCGCCGGGTTCTCTCACCTTTGAGGTGCAGGACATTCCTGCGATCAGCCGGGTCGCCCACGAGCATGGTGCCCTGGTGATGCTGGACAACACCTGGGGCACACCCATCCATTTCGCCTCGTTCAAGCATGGGGTCGATGTGTCGGTGCACGCCGCCACCAAGTACATCGTCGGGCACTCGGACGTGCTGATGGGGGTCATCCTCACCACAGAGGCTCTATATCCCCGCATCCGCGGCTTCTACAAGCAGATGGGCCTCACGGTGAGCCCCGACGATGCGTTCCTTGCGCTGCGCGGCCTGCGCACGTTGGCCGTGCGGCTGGACCGCCACCAACGCAATGCCGAGCAGGTGGCGCGGTGGCTGGCCGCCCGGCCCGAGGTGGAGCAGGTGCTGTACCCGGCCCTGCCCGATGCCCCCGGGCACGCGCTCTGGAAACGTGATTTCACCGGCGCCTGCGGCCTGTTCGCCGTGGAGCTGCGGCCGATGCAGGAGAAGGCCGTGACCGCCATGCTCGACGGCATGCATCTGTTCGGCATGGGCTTCAGTTGGGGCGGCTTCGAGAGCCTGATCCTGCTGACCAACCCCGGCGCAGACCGTACCGCCAAACCATGGCAGGGGCGTGGTCCGCTTCTGCGGCTGCATGTCGGCCTTGAGAACCCCGAGGACCTGATCGCTGACCTCGCAGCTGGATTTGACCGGCTGCGCAGCGAGCAGGCTGCCTAGGGCATTTCGTGCGGGATGCGTGCCGGCGCAGCAAGCCCCGCTCATTTTCCTTTTCCTCAACCACCCCTCAGCAACACCAGGAGACATAGCATGAACAAGCATCTGACACTCAAGCGCGGCTGCGCATTGGCACTGGCCGCCCTGCTGGCCGCGGCCAGCCTGCCGGCCGCTGCCGATCAGTTGGCCGACATCAAGGGCAAGGGCGAACTTGTGTGCGGCGTGCTCGGCACCGACGAGCCCTTCAGCTTCATCAAGGATCCGGCCAGCCGCGAGATCGTCGGCTACGACGTGGACATCTGCCATGCGGTGGCCAAGAGCCTGGGTGTCAAGCCCGTGCTGCGGCAGCTGGCCGGCGCGGCGCGCATACCCGAGTTGCAGCAGGGCCGCGTCGATCTGTTGGCGGCCTCGCTCACCCACAACCGTGAGCGCGAGTCGCAGATCGACTTCTCGCTCTCCATCTTCGTCACGGGGCAGAAGGTGATGGTCAAGAAAGCCAGCGGCGTCACGCAGCTGGCGCAGCTGGCCGACAAAAAGGTGCTGACCATGAAGGGCTCCACCATGGAGCTGAACATCAAGAAGGCCTTGCCCACGGCGCAGATCGTGTCCTTCGATAGTTCGCCCCAGGCCTTCCTGGCGCTGCAGCAGGGCAAGGGAGTGGGCTATGTGAACGATGAGACCTCGCTGGTCAACAACTATTCCAAGATGGGCGGTGCCGCCAAGGACTATTTGATCCTGCCGGAGAGCATATCGGTAGAGTACCTGGCCCTTGGCATCAAGAAGGGCGAGCAGGCCTGGCGTGAACAGGTCAACAGGGTGCTGCGCGAGCTGGAGTCGTCCGGAGAGGCCGAGAAGCTGTTCATGAAATGGTTCGGCCCGACGACCCAAATGGGCTTTGCCAGCCGATCCTTCAGGATCGAGAGCGACAAGATCGATTGATTGAGCCGAAGCGCCCGGCGCAAGGCGGGCGCGGCGACAAGCCATGACCGGATTCAATCTCTCCATGCTGTTGGCGGGCCAGTACCACGAATGGCTCCTCAATGGCCTTCTGCTGTCGATCCAGCTCGCGCTGGTGACCCTGGCCTTCGCGTTACCGCTGGCCATAGTCATCGCCGTGATGCGGATCTCGCCGGTCGCTGCCCTGCGTGGCGCGGCGATGACCTATGTTGAGGCCGTGCGCAACGTGCCCCTGCTGGCGCACATGCTGTTCTGGTACTTCGGCGCGCCGGAGGTGCTGCCCGATGCGGCCAAGGCGTGGCTGTACGAGGGCAACGTGGAAGCTTCCAGCGCCGTTGTCGCACTGGTGCTCTATACGGCGGCTTATATGTCGGAAGACCTGCGCAGCGGCCTGCGCTCCATCCCCAAGGAACAGATGGAGGCCAGCCGTGCGCTGGGCTTCGGCTTCCTGGCGGCCATGCGGCTGGTCATCCTGCCGCAATCTCTGCGCATCACGGTGCCGCCACTGATCAGCCAGACGCTGAACCTGTGGAAGAACACCAGCATCGCCATGGTGATCGGTGTCGGCGAGCTGATGTACCAGGCACAGCAGGTGGAGAGCGCCACGTTCCGCTGGCACGAGGCCTTCACCTTCGCTACGGCCGGCTATCTGGGCATTTCGCTGCTGATCACGCTGCTGTCGAGCTGGTACCAGCATGCTTATCCCGTAAGGAGTTCGTGAATGCTTGAAATCCTGCAGACCTATGGGGTGTTCTATCTGATAGGCCAGTACCCCAACGGCGCGCTCGGCGGACTGGCGCTGACGCTCATATTGGCGGCCCTGGCGCTGGTGCTCGCCCTGCCGGTGGGCCTGCTGCTGGCGCTGTGCCGCATCAGTCCGTTCGCCGTGTTGCGCTGGCCGGCCACCGCGCTGGTCTATGTGGTGCGCGGAACGCCGCTGCTGATGGTGATCTTCTGGGCCTACTTCCTGCTGCCCTCCGTGACGGGGCACAAGACCGACCAGTTCAACACCATGCTGACGGCGCTGGTCATCTTCGATGGCGCCTATCTGGCGGAAATCATCCGCTCGGGCATCCGGAGCCTGCCGCGCGGGCAGATGGAGAGCGCGCGCTCGCTGGGCTTTTCCTACCTGCACGCGATGGGGCTGGTGGTGCTGCCGCAGGCGCTGCGCAACATGCTGCCGTCCCTGGTGAACCAGTTCGTCTCGACCATCAAGGAGACATCGCTGGGCTACATCGTCAGCCTGCCGGAGATCTCGTTCGTGGCCGGGCAGATAGGCATCCGCCTGATGACCAAGTCCGCCGAGGTGTACCTGTTGCTCGGCCTGACCTATTTCGTGATGTGCTTTGGCCTGTCGCGCGGCGCCTTCTGGCTGGAGCGCCGACTTGCCGCCGGTAACGTAGGGAGTATGTAGGACCATGATCACCCTGGAAAATGTGAACAAGTGGTACGGCGACTATCACGCCCTTGATGATGTCAGTGAGACCGTGGCCAAGGGCGAGGTGGTGGTCGTGTGCGGGCCCTCGGGTTCGGGCAAATCGACCATGATCCGCACGCTCAACCGGCTCGAACCGATACAGAAAGGGCGCATCCTGATCGACGGCCAGGACATCCATGCCCGCGGTGTCAGCGTGGATGCGCTCCGAAGCCGCATCGGCTTTGTGTTCCAGCAGTTCAATCTGTTTCCGCACCTCTCGGTACTGCAGAACTGCACGCTGGCTCCGATGCGCCTGCTCAAGCAAGGCAAGGCGCAGGCGCGCGAGCGTGCCATGGCGCTGCTTGACCGCGTGGGCCTGGCGCACAAGGCCGAGGCCTATCCCGCGCAGCTCTCCGGCGGGCAGCAGCAGCGCGTGGCCATCGCGCGCGCCCTGGCCATGAGCCCGCCGGTGATGTTGTTCGATGAGCCGACCTCGGCGCTCGACCCCGAAATGGTGGGCGAGGTGCTGCAGGCCATGAAGGGGCTGGCGCGCGACGGTATGACCATGGTCTGCGTCACGCACGAGATGGGTTTTGCGCGTGAGGTCGCCGACCGGGTCATCTTCATGGATCAGGGCAAGGTGCTCGAACGCGCCACACCCGAGGACTTTTTCAGCCGGCCCGAGCATCCGCGCGCGCAGCGCTTCCTGGCGGACATCCGCTCGCCCTGGTCGGTGGCGACATGAAGGCGCTGACCGCACACATGCCGCGCGTGCGCCTGGGCCATGCGCCCACGCCGCTGGAGCCCATGAGGCGCCTGGGTGAATGGCTGGGCGGCCCGCGCCTGTATGTCAAGCGCGACGATTGCACCGGGCTGGCCACCGGCGGCAACAAGGCACGCAAGCTTGAATTCCTGCTCGGTGACGCCCTGGCACAGGGCGCGACGGTGCTCGTCACGGTGGGGGCGCTGCAATCGAACCATGTGCGCCAGACGGCTGCGGCGGCAGCCAGGCTGGGCCTGGCCTGCGTGGCCCTGCTCGAAGACAAGGTCGATATCGCCAGCGCCGCCTACCAGCATGGCGGCAACGTGATGCTCGACGCACTGCTGGGTGCGCGCGTGCTCCGCTATCCGCGCGGCACCGACATGGCCGCACAGCTCGCCGCGTTCTGCGACGAGCTGCGCGGCCAGGGTCAGCGGCCCTACGCAGTGCCCATGGGAGGCTCCAGCGCCATCGGCAATCTGGGCTATGTCGAATGCGCGCGCGAGCTGGCGCAGCAGGCGCGAGACATGGGCGTTCCCCTGACGCACATCGTCCTTGCCACCGGCAGCGGGGGCACGCACGCGGGCCTGCAGGCCGGCATGCTGGCCCTGGGCCTGCCCGTGCAGGTCATGGGCATCAACATCATGGGAGAGGTCGGCGCACAGGCCGCCATGGTGTGGCGCCAGGTGCAGGCAACGCTGGCGCAGCTGGATGTTGTCAGGCCGTTTGACGCTGCGGACCTGAGGCTGATGGATGGCTATGTGGGGGACGGCTACGGCCTGTCGACCGCCGCCGGCATGGCGGCGATACGCAGCGTGGCGCGGTTGGAGGCCGTCTTGCTCGATCCGGTCTACACGGGCAAGGCGATGGGTGGCTTGATCGACCTGGCCAGGCGCGGCCATTGGTCCGCCGAAGACCATGTGGTGTTCCTGCACACCGGGGGCCAGGCCGGGCTGTTTGCCTATGCCGATCAGATGGCGGCAGTGGCCTCCGAAGGTCTGCAAATGAAGCCATAGGACCGCAGGCTCACCCTGGGGCAGGGGTGGGGCCGGCTGTGTCGTCCGCGTCCCGGGGCGGCGCATCCTCGCCGCCGGGCGGCAGCCATTCGGCCCAGTCGGGGCCAAACAGCTCCGCGGGGTGCTGGCTGCGCTCCGAGCCGTTGCCGCACTGCATGGAGTCGGCCGCGCAATAGCGGTCGCAGCCCCAGCAGGTGCGCTCGGGGCGGGCGGGGTTGAGGGGAAACTTCTTGCGGCTCATGGCTGATCCTGCATGCCATAGGCAGTCTGGTGATGTGCTGGAAGCAGGGTTTTGATTTTGGTCAATGCCCGCGCCCTGCCTGGCGGCGCTTACGATGCATGCCTCGCACTCCTCAACACATAAGGACGCCGCACATGCTCATGGGCCTAGCCGCCAACCGCCTGCACCACCAGACCGAAGACGCCGCGCTGTTTGTCCTGCTGCGCGCCTGCGAGTCCGGCATGCGCGAGCTCCACCTCGGCCTGCATGCCGTGGGCCGCACTTTTGATGCCATTTCTGCCGCCGGCATGCTGCAGGGCTACGCGCCGCTGCTGCGCTACCCCTATGGGCGCGATGGCGGTCTGATGAAGCTGGTGGCCGAGGTGGTGGGCATGCCGGGCGAGGGCCGTACGCTTGACGGCGCCATCTACCTCATCGACCCGGTGGACCCTTCGTCCATCTTCCCGGAGGCGCTGGCGCTCAAGCGCCAGTGCGTGATCCACGGCAAGCCCTTTTTGTCCACCGTGGCCAGTGCGCGCGACTGGGTGGAGATGGAGCGCATGCACGCTGGCCTGCAGCCGGATCGCCATGCCGATCGTTTCCATGACTACGGTGCGCAGACCCTGGCGCTGATCGCGCACGACGCCATGAAGACCACCATGCTGGACTTTGCCGCGCGCAACTTCGATCTGCTGTCGCGCTTTGGCCGGCGCGTGGCCACCGGCACCACCGGCCAGCGCCTGAACGAGCTGGCGTTGAGCCGCGGCTGGCCCGCCGACCGGCCCTGGGTGGATCGCTACAACAGCGGCCCGCTGGGCGGCGACGCGCAGATCGCCGACCTGGTGCTGGAGCGCCGCTGCCAGCGCGCCATCTTCTTCGAGGACCCGCATGTGGCGCGCCAGCACGAGGCCGACATCCAGCTGCTGGAGCGCGCCGTGGCCACCGCCACGCATGACGCCGTGTGCGCCACCTCGCCCCGGGTGGCGCAGCGCTGGTGTGATGCGGCGCTGCTGCGTGGCCAGCGCGCCGCGCGGTGATGCGCCGGGCGGCCGTCGCCCTCTGCCTGGCCCTGGCGGCCCTGCGCGCCTGGGCGCTGCCCGGCTTTGACGCGGTGCGCGCGGACTTCCGCTCGTCCGAGACCCTGGTGCTCTCGCGCGAAGGCGAGGTGATCCAGCGCCTGCGCACCGACGCCCGGGTGCGCCGCGGCCAGTGGCTGCAGCTTGCCGATGTGTCGCCCGCGCTGCGCCAGGCGCTGGTGCTCAGCGAAGACCGGCATTTCTACGAGCACAGCGGCGTGGACTGGGCCGCCGTGTCTGCCGCGGCCTGGGCCAACCTGTGGAACCAGCGCACGCGCGGGGCTTCGACCATCACCATGCAGCTGGCGGGCCTGCTCGACGAGGACTGGCGCGCAAGCGGCAGCGGGCGCACGGTCACGCAGAAGCTGGGCCAGGCCGTGGCCGCGCAGCGGCTGGAGCGGCAATGGCGCAAGGACCAGATCCTGGAGGCCTACCTGAACCTCGTGCCGTTTCGTGGCGAGTTGGTGGGCCTGGACGCGCTGTCGCGCACCCTGTTCGGCAAGGCCGCACATGGCCTGGACGCACGCGAGGCCGCCGTGGCCGCGGCCCTGGTGCGCGCGCCCAACGCCCGGCCGGCCCTGGTGGCGCGGCGCGCCTGCGGCGTGCTGCGCGAGATGCATATGCCCGCTGACTGCGATGCGCTCGACCTGTTCACCGCCGCCGCCCTGCAGCGCCGCGCCTATGACGCCAGCGAGGGCATCGCCCCGCACTTTGCGCGCCAGCTGCTGCGCCAGCGCGCCGCGCGCCTGGAGGGCGGCGCGCCCCAGCGCCTGCGCTCCACGCTCAGCGCGCCGCTGCAGCGCGTGGCGCTGGATACACTCACCCGCCACCTGCGCGAGCTGCACGGGCGCAATGTGGAAGACGCGGCCCTGGTGGTGCTGGACAACGCCACGGGCGAGGTGCTGGCCTGGGTGGGCTCCTCCGGCGACCTGAGCCGTGCCGCCGAGGTGGACGCGGTGCTCGCCCCGCGCCAGCCCGGCTCCACGCTCAAGTCCTTCCTGTACGCGCAGGCGATTGCCGAGCGGCGCCTGACGGCAGCCTCGCTCATCGACGACTCGCCCGCACAGCTCGCCACGGCGGGGGGCCTGTACATCCCGCAGAACTACGACCGGCGCTTCAAGGGCTGGGTGTCGGTGCGCCAGGCCCTCGCGGCTTCGCTCAACGTGCCGGCCGTGCGCACCCTGGTCATGGTGTCGCCCGATGCCTTCTTCCACCAGCTCAAGCGCCTGGGCCTGCCGCTGCTTGAGTCGGGCGGCTACTACGGCTACAGCCTGGCGCTGGGCAGCAGCGAGCTGCCGCTTTTGCAGCTGACCAACGCCTACCGGGCGCTTGCCAACGGCGGGCGCCTGAGCCCCGTGGCGTATGCGGCCGCTCTGCCCGGCGCGCGCCCCGCGTTCACGCAGGCGCTGGATGCGGGCGCGGCCTTCATCGTCGGCGACATGCTGTCGGACGCCAACGCGCGCGTGCCCACCTTTGGCGGCGACAGCGTGCTGAACACGCGCTTCTGGAGCGCCGTCAAGACCGGCACCAGCAAGGACATGCGCGACAACTGGGCCCTGGGCTGGTCGGCGCGCTACACCGTGGGCGTGTGGATGGGCAACGCCAGCGGCAGTCCCATGCACGACGTCAGCGGCATCAGCGGCGCCGCGCCCATCTGGGCCGAGGTCATGACCTGGCTGCACCGCGCCAATCCCAGCCGGGCGCCGCAGCCGCCGGCCGGCGTGGTGCGCGAGCGGGTTGTGTTCGCCGACGCACCCGAGAGCGCGCGTGATGAATGGTTCTTGCGCGGCACGCAGCAGTCGGTTTTTGCTATTAATAGTGAAGCTTTATACGCTTATCCTGATAGCGCTGGAGGCCAAAAACACTTCAAGAAAACCGCGCCGGCGCAGGACTCGGCAGCGCGCATCGTGGCGCCGGCGCCCGGCAGCGTGATTGCGCTCGATCCCGACATTCCGCCTGCGCACCAGCGCCTGCAGCTGCAGGCCACGGGGGCCGCGCCGGGGCTGCGCTGGTTTATCGACGGTACGCAGGCCGGCCAGGGGCAGCGGCTGGCCTGGCTGCCCTGGCCCGGACGCCACCGGCTGGAGCTGCGCGACGCACGCGGCCGGGTGCTGGACCAGCTGCAGTTCGAGGTGCGCGGCGCGGGCGTGCGCTGAGCACCGCCGCCCGCGCTATTGCACGCCCGCGCTCTCGCGTGCTGCCACGCGGTCGCGCCAGGCCTGCAGCGCGGAAAAGCCCTCCGCACCCGCGTTGAATTTCACCAGCCGGGCAAACTCCAGCGCGCAGAAGGCCGTGATGTCGGCGATGGTGAAACGTTCGCCCGCCACCCAGGGTTGCTGCGCCAGCGCCTCGTCGAGCCAGCGCGCCGCCTCGCGCACCTTTTCGCCCTGGGCGCGCCCATAGTCGGGAAACTGCGGCTGCTCCAGCGCCGCCAGGCCCGGGTGGGTGTGGCGCACGCAGTTGGCGATGGGCAGCAGCCAGTACCACTCGACGCGCCGGTCGTGCATCTCGATGAAGGCGCGCTCCTCGCTGTCATGGCCCATCAGGTTGGGCGCGGGGTGCAGGCCCTCCAGATAGGAGCAGATGGCGCGGGTCTCGCTCAGGCAGCGGCCGTCGTCGAGCTCCAGTGCGGGCACACGCGCCACCGGCACCTTGCCGCGGTAGGCGGGAGCGCGGTGCTCACCCGCGTTCAGGTCCACGTTCTGCATCTCGATGCCGCCTATGCCCTTTTCGTGCAGGAACATCAGTACCCGCCTGGGGTTGGGTGCGCGGTGCGCGGTATAGAGTTTCATGCTTCAAGTCTCCTGCGGGGGTTGTGGCCGGCCCGTCACCACCATGGTGCGGGCGCGTTCTGCAAATGCCTGGGCCTGGGCATCGTCGCTGCCGCCTTGGGCCAGGCGCAGCGGCGCCGGCGGGCGCTCCAGCCCGCGCTGCACCGCCGGGCGCTCGCGTATGGCGTCGCGCCAGCGCCTGAGGTGGGGCAGGCCGTCGATGGAGATGCCCGACCAGCGGTGGGTGCGCACCCAGGCCCAGTTGGCGATGTCGGCAATCGAATAGTCGCCGGCCAGCCATTCGTGCTGCGCCAGGTGGCCGTCGAGCACCTCGAACAGGCGCCGGCCTTCGGCCTGGAAGCGATCTATGGCCGGCTGGAGCTTCTCGGGCAGGTAGCGGTAGAACACATTCGCCTGGCCCATCATCGGGCCCACGCCGCCCATCTGGAACATCAGCCACTGCAGCACGCGCGAGCGCCCCTTGGCGTCCTGCGGCATCAGCCGGCCGGTCTTCTCGGCCAGGTAGACGAGGATGGCGCCGGACTCGAACACCGCGAAGTCGCCCGCCGCATGGTCCACGATGGCCGGGATGCGTCCATTGGGGTTGATGGCGAGGAACCCGGGGCGCTGTTGCTCGCCTGCGGCCAGGTCGAGCACGCGCAGCTCGTAGGGCAGGGCGAGTTCCTCGAGTGCGATAGAGACCTTGTGGCCATTGGGCGTGGCGGCGGTGTAGAGCGTGATCATGGCCCGCATGGTAGGCGCGGATTGCAAAAGTTTCACGCCCCGCGCAAAACGCCTCAACCCACACCAGGCCGTCCGGGCTACCATGCGCGCCTGTCTGAGCAACACCCGGGACACCTCATGGCCGACCTTTCCAAGATGACCTGCATCGAAGACCTGCGTGTGGTTGCCGAATGCCGCGTGCCGCGCATGTTCTATGACTACGCCGACTCGGGCTCGTGGACCGAGGGCACCTACCGCGCCAACGAAAGCGACTTTGCGCCCATCAAGTTCCGCCAGCGCGTGGCCGTGAACATGGAGGGCCGCAGCACCGCCGCCACCATGGTGGGCCAGCAGGCCAGCATGCCGGTGTGCATCGCGCCCGTGGGCCTGACCGGTATGCAGCATGCCGACGGCGAGATCCACGCCGCGCGCGCGGCCGAGAAGTTCGGCATCCCGTTCACGCTCTCGACCATGAGCATCTGCTCCATCGAGGACATTGCCGAGCACACCAGCGCTCCGTTCTGGTTCCAGCTCTACATGATGCGCGACCGGGACGCCATGGCGCGCATGATCCAACGCGCCAAGGACGCCAGGTGCAGCGCCCTGGTGCTGACCCTGGACCTGCAGGTGATCGGCCAGCGCCACAAGGACATCAAGAACGGCCTGACCGCGCCGCCCCGGCCGACCATCAAGAACATCCTCAACCTCATGACCAAGCCGCGCTGGTGCCTTGGCATGGCGGGCACGCAGCGACGCACCTTCCGCAACCTGGTGGGCCATGTGAAGGGCGTGTCCGACATGAACTCGCTGGCCGCCTGGACCAACGAGCAGTTTGACCCGCGACTGTCCTGGGAGGATGTGCGCTGGGTGAAGGAGCAATGGGGCGGTAAGCTGATCCTGAAAGGCATCATGGAGGTCGAGGACGCATTGCTTGCCGCGCACAACGGCGCCGACGCCATCGTGGTCAGCAACCACGGCGGGCGCCAGCTCGATGGCGCGCCATCCGCCATCCATGCGCTGCCGGCCATCGTGGACGCGGTGGGCGGCAAGCTGGAGGTGTGGATGGACGGCGGCATCCGTAGCGGCCAGGACGTGCTGCGCGCCTGGGCCCTTGGAGCCCGCGGCACCATGATTGGCCGCGCCATGGTCTACGGCCTGGGCGCGTTTGGCGAGGCCGGCGTCACCAAGGCCTTGCAAATCATCCACAAGGAGCTCGACGTGAGCATGGCCTTCTGCGGCCACACGAACCTGCAAAACGTGGACCGCTCCATCCTCGTGCCCGGCACCTATCCCGTGGCCTGAAGGTGCCGGGGCCCGGCTCCATGCGCAGGCCGTCAGCGCGGCGCTGGAGCGCCCAGCGTCGCCAGGTAGGCCACCAGGTCCTCGCGGTCGCGGGCGTCGGGCACCTGGTAACCCATGGCCTGGCCGGGAATCAGGGCCTCGGGATTGGCCAGCCAGGCCAGCAGGTTGGCGCGTGTCCACACGATGCGGCTGGAGGCCAGCGCCGGTGAATAGTTGAAACCGGGCACGCTGCCGGCGCGACGCTCCAGCACGCCGGCATGCATGGGGCCGGTGCGGTTCGCGTCAACGCTGTGGCAGGCGCTGCAGCGGCTTTCATAGAGCGTGCGGCCGCGCTCGACCGACTGGGCCACTGCCGGCACGCAAGCCAGCAGCAGCCACGCGCCCAGAACGGGTGCCAGTGCCATGGCTTTATGCTCCGAAAGACAGAGCACCGGACGGCAGCGCACGGCCCAGCGCCGAGGTGAGCACGGTGAAGTGCATGGTCTCGTCGGCCGCCAGGCGCGCTGCCACCTTGGCCAGGTCATGGCTGCCCAGCGACGGGATCACGCCGATGTAGGCATTGGCCGCCCCCAGTTCCAGGCGCGTGGCCAGGCTCAGCACGTCGGCCTGGCTCTTGAGCATGCCGGCCTGCAGCGCCTTGGCGTAGTCGTCCAGGGACTTCTCGGCCACCGGCATGCCGCCCATCTTCTGGATGGTGGCCATCAGCGCATCGCGGTGGGCCTTGTGGTGTCCCTGGAACTGCACGGCCACGTCGAGCACGGGCTTTTGCAGCAATCCGCTGCCCGCGCCGAGCTGGTAGGCATTGATGGCCTCGTGCTCCAGGCCCAGGGCCACGTTGAGAATGGACACGTCCTTGGACGGGTCGCCGCCCATGCCCTGGGCCAGCGCATCGCGCCCGGCCAGCAGGGCCACGGCGACGGCCGACAGCGTTCCCGTCGTGCCCAGAAAGCCGCGGCGCGAGGCGGCCAGCGGGGTGCGATGCAGATTGAGATTCGTGCTCATGGTGTGCTCCTGTCAACGTGGATGAAGAGTCGGTGCGCATGGGCACCCGACATCCCTCCATACGCTGTCGGGCAGGCGCTGGATTCGGCGCGCAGGAAAATTTTTAGGCTCAAGTAGCGATGTCCGTTGATTCGCCCGGCCACGGCAAGCTAGGTCTGCAGCGGCCGTCACCCCCGCGAAGGCGGGGATCCACGTGCAACCCCAACCGTTGCTTCGTCACCGCTGTGGATCCCGCCTTCGCGGGGATGACGGAGGGTTTGCAGAGGCTCTTCACTAGAAACCGCTACAGGAGCCAATCTATAGGTGATCCATTGCGTGCCAGCGAGCGTAGGGCGCCCGGCTGGCAACTGACACCGCCCCGTCGCACACCTCGTGCGCAGCGGCGTTTTGCCCCAGGCAGTGCAGTCATGGGTCTGCCGAAGTGCATCGCCCGGCGCGGACGAGCACATCATGGCAAAGGTCCGGCCTCGCGCCTGGCGCGGGCAGTCCCCGTCAACGGTGCGGGCGCGCGCTGCTGGGGCGCGGCTATGCTGGCGTTGCGCCATGTGGCGTGGGTCTTGCAAAGCGGATGGATTGATGCAGTCGTCACAGTGGATGGGGTACGCGTGGGTGCCGGTGGTACTGTTTGCCACCCTGGCGCAGACGGCGCGCAACGCCGCCCAGCGCACGCTGACCCAGGAACTGGGCACGTTGCCCGCCACGCTGGTGCGCTTTCTCTATGGCCTGCCGTTTGCCGCACTGTGGCTGGCGCTGCTGTATGGGTGCCCCGATCGCACGCCGGCCCTGCCGCAGTTCAGCACCGTCTACCTCGGCTGGATTGCGCTCGGGGCCTTCTTCCAGATCTTGGGCACGGCCTTTCTGCTGCTGGCCATGACCGAGCGCAACTTCGCCGTGGCCGTGACCCTGTCCAAGACCGAGGTGCTGCAGGTGGCGCTGTTCGCCACGGTGCTGCTGCATGAACTGCCCACACCGCTGGCGCTGCTGGCCATGGTGGTGGCCACGGCCGGCGTGCTGCTGCTGTCGCTGCCGCCGCGCGGGCAGCTGCTGTCGCTGTCGGCCTGGGCCAGCCGGCCGGCGCTCTACGGCCTGGCCTGCGGGGCCAGCTTTGCCATTGCCTCGGTGGGTTTTCGCGGCGGCGCGCTGGCCCTGGGGGCCGAGACCCCCTGGCTGTCCGGCGCATGGGGTGTGTTGATTGCCCAGGCGCTGCAGACCCTGGGGCTGGGTGCGTGGGTGGCCTTGCGCACGGAAAGGGGCCTGGCCCCGCTGTGGCCTGCCTGGCGGCTGTCGCTGCTGGCGGGCAGCATGGGCGCGGCCGCATCGCTCGCCTGGTTCACGGCCTACGCCATGCAGGGCGCGGCCGAGGTGCGCACGCTGGGCATGGTGGAGGTCGTGTTCAGCTACCTGGTGTCGCGCCGGCTGCTGAGCGAATCCTTCAGCCGGCCCGAGAAGCTGGGCATGGCGCTGATAGTGCTGGGGCTGGTGCTGATCACCCTGCAGGGCGTGTGAGGCACGGGCCACAATGGCGGCCGTGACCGCTGCCGATTCCATTTCTGACCTGACCCGCCGCATCGCCCACCTCGACATGGATGCGTTCTACGCCTCCGTCGAGCTGCTGCGCTACCCGCAGCTCAAGGGCCTGCCCGTGGTCATAGGCGGCGGGCGTCGGCATGAGGACGATGCGCTGCTGGCGGCCTACGCCGGGCGTCTGCAGGAGATTCCGCTGGCCGACTTTCCGCGCCTGTCGGGCTATGCGGGCCGTGGCGTCATCACCACCGCCACCTATGCCGCGCGCGCCTTTGGCGTGGGCTCGGCCATGGGGCTGATGAAGGCCGCGCGCCTGTGCCCCGACGCCATCCTGCTGCCCGTGGACTTTGCCGAGTACCGGCATTACTCGCGCCGGTTCAAGGCCGTCATCACCGACATCGCCCCGGTCATGGAGGACCGCGGCGTGGACGAGGTCTACATCGACTTCACGCAGGTAGCGGGCGGCCAGCGCGAGGGCGGGCGCGTGCTCGCGCGCCTGATTCAGAAGAGCATCCTCGACGCCACGGGGCTGACCTGCTCCATCGGCGTGGCGCCCAACAAGCTCATCGCCAAGATGGCGAGCGAGTTCAACAAACCGGGCGGCATTGCCATCGTCCACCCTGAAGATCTGCAGGAAAAAATCTGGCCGCTGGCCTGCCGCAAGATCAACGGCATAGGCCCCAAGACCAACGAGAAGCTGCAACAGCACGGCATCACCACGATTGGCGAGCTGGCGGCGCGCCCGCGCGACTGGCTGGTGGCGCATTTCGGCAAGAGCAGCGGCGCCTGGCTGCACGACGCCGCCTGGGGCCGCGACGATCGCCCCGTGGTGACCGAGAGCGAGCCCGTGAGCATGAGCCGCGAGACCACCTTCGAGCGCGACCTGCACGCCGTGCGCGACAAGGCGCTCCTGGGCGAGATCTTCACCGAGCTGTGCCAGCAGGTGGCCGATGACTTGCAGCGCAAGGGCTATGTGGGCAGGACCATAGGCATCAAGCTGCGCTATGAGGATTTCAAGATTGCCACGCGCGACCAGACCGTGGCCATCTACACCCAGGACGCGGTGGCGATCCGCCGCGCGGCCGGGCAATGCCTCAAGCGCGTGCCGCTGCAAAAACGCCTGCGCCTCTTGGGCGTGCGCGTGGGCACGCTGCTGCGTGCGGACGACCCGGCCGCAACCGCGACCGGCCACGACGCGCAGGCCGACCCGTTCACCGCGCCGCTTTTTTGATGGAGTGACTACTGCCGCGCCGTGCGCCGGTTGTCCGGCAGCGGCATGGGGTGGCTGGTGCGCAGCGGGTTGATATCGAGCCCGCCGCGGCGCGTGTAGCGTGCGTACACGGCCAGCTTGATGGGACGGCAGCGCTGCCAGATGTCCATGAAGATGCGCTCCACGCATTGCTCATGGAATTCGTTGTGGCCGCGAAAGCTCACGATGTACTGCAGCAGCCCCTCCTGGTCGATCTGCGCGCCGCTGTAGGTGATCTGCACGCTGCCCCAGTCGGGCTGGCCGGTGACCAGGCAGTTGCTTTTGAGCAGGTGGCTCACCAGGGTCTCGCTGACCGGAGCCTCGTCATGGTTGGCCTTGAGCAGCTCGGGTGCGGGCTGGTACTGGGTGCACTCGATGTCCAGGCGGTCGAGCAGCAGGCCGTCCTGCTCGTGCACGCGCTCCTGGTCGAACTGCTCGGGCGTGACCAGGCGCACGCCCACGGTGCCTGCCGTGGAGGCGCCGCGCCAGACGGCTTCGCTCACGTCCTGGCGTATGTGCGCACGCACCTCATCGAGGCCGGCAAGGCGCGTGCCGTTGAAGCTGTTGAGGTAGAGCTTGAAGGACTTGCTCTCCACGATGTTGGGCGTCTCGCAGGGCACCGTGATGTGGGCGATGGCCACCTGGGGCTTGCCGCGCGCGTTGAGCCACGACAGTTCATAGGCCGTCCACAGGTCGGCGCCGAAGAAGGGCACGCTGGCGGTGATGCCGATCTCGGCGCGCTTTGGCTGGCGCGGCAGCGGAAACAGCAGCGCTGCGTCGTACTGGTCGGCGTAGGCGGATGTGCGGCCGAGCTGGGACTGTTCTGGCGTGGTCATGGAATACTATTTATTCAATAGCTGCCAGCGCTTGATGGACGGGCGCTGGAGCCCTGTTTCATTTGAATTCGCGTTCGCGCAGCCACTTGGTGGCAATCCACTTCTCGCCCTCGGTCACGGGCGCGCCGCCGTGCAGCGTGCGGGTGCTGGGGTGAGGTCGGTCGTAGCTGAAGAACACGGCATTGCCCTGGCGCGGGCTCACCTCCAGCGGCACGTCGGGAAAGGTGGTGCCGCCGCCCTTGGCGGGGTTGTTCAGGTAGATCACCAGCGTGGCCACGCGCTGGCCGCCGCGCTTGAGGATGGTCGGCGTGCCGGGCTGGGCGGGGTCGAAGTAGTCGTAATGCGGCTTGTACTCGGCGCCGGGGCGGTAATGCAGCACCTGCAGGCCCTCGCCGTTCTCGACAGGCCAGTTCACCAGGCGCGCAATGCGCCGCTCCAGGCGGGCGACGGCCTCGTTCTCGCCGCGCTCAAAGAACATGCCGTCGCTGGTGCGGTCGGCGTTGACCTCCTCGCCGCCGGTGCGGGTTTGCACGGTGAGCGAGCGCGCCATGCGCGAGCCCGCGGCATCGATGATGGCCTGGCATTCCTCGGGCGACAGCAGGTTGCCGAACAACACCACGCGCGGGTTGGCCATGGCCATCAGCACCTCGACCTGGCGGTCGCCCGCATCGATGAACAGCGGCGAGTCGGCTAATGAAGGCTCCGGCACCGGCACGCCGGCCGGCCGGCCCTTTTCGCGCGCCACCTGGTCCAGGTGGGCGCGCAGCACCTCCTCCACGGCCTGGACGGCAACATCCTCGGCCCAGCCCGATGCCTGCATGGCCGTGATCAGCGCGGGTGCGGTGATGCCGGAGCTGGCCTGCTCGATGATCCACTGGCGCAGCTCGGGCGTGACGTGTTGGGATGCGGTCATGGAGGGCTTCCGTGTTCAGAGGGTCTTGCGGCGGAATACCAGGCGCTCTGGCGTGCTGCTGGCGGGGTGCAAAGCATAGCCCTCCAGGTCAAACCCTTCGAGCTGGCGGGGGGTGGTGACCCGGTGCTGCACGGCGTAGCGCGCCATGAGACCACGCGCGCGCTTGGCGTAGAAGCTGATGATCTTGTACTGGCCGGCCTTGTAGTCCTCGAACACGCATTCGATGACGCGTGCCTTGAGCGCCTTGCGGTCCACGGACTTGAAATATTCCTGTGATGCCAGGTTGACCACCACGGGCGTCACGTCCTGCGCCAGGCGCTGGCTCAGGTGTTCGGCAATGCGCGCGCCCCAGAACTGGTAGAGATTGGCGCCCGCCTCGGTCGCCAGGCGCGTGCCCATCTCCAGGCGGTAGGGCTGCATCCAGTCCAGCGGGCGCAGCACGCCGTACAGGCCGCTCAATATCGCCAGATGCTGCTGCGCCCAGTCCAGCTCGTCGCCCGACAGGGTGTGCGCCTGCAGCCCCTCGTACACGTCGCCGTTGAAGGCCAGCACGGCCTGGCGCGCGTTGGCTGCCGTGAAGCGCGGCCGCCAGGCGGCGTAGCGCGCCACGTTGAGCGCGGCCAGCGCGTCGCTGATGGACATGAGTGAGGCCACCTCTTGCGGCGACTTCTCGCGCAGCACGGCGATCAACCGCTCGGCCTCGGGCACGAAGACCGGGCGCGTGTGCGGCAGGCCCTCGGGCAGGGGGCTGTCGTAGTCCAGCGACTTGGCGGGGGAGAGCAGGAACAGCATGCGTGACTCCTGGCTGTCAGTTGCACGCCAAATCAATTTGGCCCTTATTTTTAAGGCGCTGACAGCTATTGTTTAAATAGTAAAAACGCAACCGGGGGCTGATGCCCCCGGTGTCATGGCGTACGGACGTGCCTTATGCCGCCGTGCCTTCCTTCTCGAACGGCAGCTCCAAGGCGCGCAGGTCGCGGCGCGTTTCCACCAGCACCAGCGGGCCTTCGTCCAGCATCACCGCGGGCGGGCGCTCGCGCGGCACGCGCACGGGCTTGGGCTCGGCGGCGATGGCGGCCTGCGCGGCGGCGATCTTCTCGGCGTCGGAGTTGACCCACTCCAGGCCCGAGGCCTGGGCGATCTGCTGCAGCGAGTCCACGGGCAGCGTGAAGGCCTGAACGCGCGGCATGCCGCCCGCCGGGGCCATTTCTTCGGCCGGCGCGGGTGCCGGCGCAGGCGCTTGCGCGGCCGTGGGCGCCGCTTCGGCCACGGTTGCGGCCGGCATGGGGGCCGGGGCCTCCACGGGCGCTACTGCGGGCGATACGGCGACCGCTTGCGCGACGGGCTCGGCGGCCGCTGCGGCGGCGGGAGCCGCCACCGGCGGCGCAAAGTAGCTGCGGCGCGCCGGCTCGGACGCGGGCTCTGCAACCGGCGCCTCGGCGGGCGCTGCAGGTGCTGCGGGCAGGTCGAACTCCATCAGCGGCGCTGCGGGTGCGGCCTCGGCGTTGCGCGGGCTGCGCTCGCCACGCTCGCGCCGGTCACGGCCGTAGCGGTCTCGCGAGCGGCGTTCGCGGCGCTCCTCACTGCCGTTGGCGGCCTCGGGTGCGGCCGAAGCCATCTCGTTGGCCGTCAGGTCCAGGTCGGGCAGCGCGGCCAGCGGTGCGGTGTCGGCAAAGTCGGCGACGGGTGCCTGGTTGTCGGCGGCGTTGGCGCGTGGGGCGCGCTCACGGCGTTCGCCGCCACGCTCTCCACGCTCTCCGCGTTCACGACGCTCGCCGCGCTCGGCATTGCGCGGGGCGCGTTCACTGCGCTCCTGTGCTGCGCTGGACTCGGCGCCAGCGCTGTCCGCCGCGGCCTGGTTCACGGCCGCCGGGTCTGCCGCGGCCTGGGCCTGCTGCTGGGTGTTGCGCTCGCCACGCTCCCGGCCACCACGGCCTTCGCGTGGCTCGCGCCGGACATCGCCCTCGGCGCGTTCGCCGCGGCGTTCGCCATCGCGGCCGTTGCGCGGCTCGCGGTTCTCGCGGCCCTCGGCCGGACGCTCGCCTCGGCGGCCGCCACGACCCTCGGGGCTGCCGCCCTCGCGGGCCACGTCACGCGCGGCACCGCGTTCGCCGCCGCGGCGGTTGCCGCGCTCACCACCGCGGCCGTCGCGGCGTGCCTCGCCACGCGCCGCCGGCTCGGCCGGCTGCGGCGCCGGCGTGGCCACGGGGGCGGGTGCGGGCGCCGGGCCGAAGCCGAGCAGGCTCTTGATCCAGGCAAAGAAGCCTTGTTCCGGAACGGGCGCCGGCGCCGGGCGCGGCTGCGTCGGGGCGGGGGCGGCCGCGGCGCGTGGCTGGCCCTGGCCGCGGGCACCGCCGCGTGCGGCGCCCTCGGGGCGCGGCTCGGCCACCGGGGCCGGTGCGTCGGGCAGCACGCCCTTGATCACTGGGGCCTGCTTGTTCGTCGGCTCCTGCGAGCGGCGCGTGACGCGGGTCTGCTCCTCGACCACGTCGGCCAGCTTGTAGCTGGAGTCCAGGTTCTCCAGGCGCGGGTCGTCGTGCTTGAGGCGTTCGAGCTTGTAGTGCGGCGTCTCCAGCGACTTGTTGGGGATCAGCACCACGGAAACGCGCTGCTTGAGCTCGATCTTGGCGATCTCGGTGCGCTTTTCGTTGAGCAGGAAGCTCGCCACCTCCACCGGCACCTGGCAGTGCACGGCGGCGGTGTTGTCCTTCATGGACTCCTCCTGGATCATGCGCAGCATTTGCAGCGAGAAGCCTTCCGTGTCGCGCACATGGCCCGTGCCGTCGCACAGCGGGCAGCGGATGTGGGCGCCTTCCGAGAGGGACGGCTTGAGGCGCTGGCGGCTCATCTCCATCAGGCCGAACTTGCTGATGGTGCCGAACTGCACGCGTGCGCGGTCCTGGCGCAGCGCGTCGCGCAGGCGGTTCTCGACCTCGCGGCGGTTCTTCGACTCCTCCATGTCGATGAAGTCGATGACGATCAGGCCGCCCAGGTCGCGCAGGCGCATCTGGCGCGCCACCTCGTCGGCGGCCTCCAGGTTGGTGCGCGTGGCGGTTTCCTCGATGTCGCCGCCCTTGATGGCGCGTGCCGAGTTCACGTCCACACTGACCAACGCCTCGGTGTGGTCGATGACGATGGCGCCGCCCGAGGGCAGCGTGACGGTGCGCGCGTAGGCCGATTCGATCTGGTGCTCGATCTGGAAGCGCGAGAACAGCGGCGCGTCGTCGCGGTAGCGTTTGACGCGGGCGGCATGCTCGGGCATCACGTGCGCCATGAACTGCTGCGCCTGCTCGTAGATGTCGTCGGTGTCGATCAGGATGTCGCCGATGTCATTGTTGAAGTAATCGCGGATGGCGCGGATCACCAGGCTCGATTCCTGGTAGATCAGGAAGGCACCCTTGCCCGCCTTGGCCGCGCCGTCGATGGCGCTCCAGAGTTTCAGCAGGTAGTTCAGGTCCCACTGCAGTTCGGGGGCGCTGCGGCCGATGCCGGCGGTGCGCGCGATGATGCTCATGCCCTTGGGGTATTCGAGCTGGTCCATCGCCTCTTTCAGCTCGGCGCGGTCCTCGCCCTCGATGCGTCGGCTGACGCCGCCGCCGCGCGGGTTGTTGGGCATCAGCACCACGTAGCGGCCTGCCAGGCTGATGAAGGTGGTCAGGGCCGCGCCCTTGTTGCCGCGCTCTTCCTTCTCGACCTGGACGATGAGTTCCTGGCCTTCCTTGATCACGTCCTGGATGCGCGCCTGCGACGGCGAAACGCCCTCGGCAAAATACTGCTTGGAGATTTCCTTGAACGGCAGGAAGCCGTGGCGATCCTCGCCGTAGTCCACGAAGCAGGCTTCGAGCGACGGCTCCACGCGCGTCACCACGGCCTTGTAGATGTTGCCCTTGCGCTGCTCGCGTCCCTCGATTTCGATTTCGTAGTCCAGCAGCTTCTGGCCGTCGACGATGGCCAGGCGGCGCTCTTCGGGCTGCGTGGCGTTGATGAGCATCCGTTTCATGATGCGTGTCCTTTTCGTTATGTTGTCTGGCGGGACTGCGCGCAGCGCTCCAACAGGGCTGCCATGGCGTGTCCCGCCGGTGTCAAACCAATACCTACAGGCTCTAAACGAGCCGGGAATGCCTGGACTGACGCATCGAAACGAAAGGAATGGCCGGGATGCCTGCGGCCGCGCAGTTGCCTAACTGCGCGGGCAGGGTGGGGGCGCGAGGATGGGGGCGAGCCGGAGCGGGCGCGGGTGCACTACCGAAATGGTAGCGGGCTGCGCTTGCCGGACGGGCGCGGCGGGCGATTCCTGTGCCCATGGCAGGGGCTGACGCCCGCGCCACAATGACACCATCCATGCCAGCAGTACCCACATGTTTTCGCTTTGATCCGCCGGCCGCCGCGCCCTGGTGGGGCGGGACGGCCGGCCTGGAAATTCCGTATTCAGTGTTTCGATGTGTCAGCCTGCCGAGTGGCGTGCGGGCCATCGCAGGCATCCGGCCTGCAATCCGCGCGCACGACACCCGTTGGCATCGACCATGCTGCGCGCCGAGTCGGGTAGTGTCCTTTAAACTCCAGACAAATCAACCGCTTACACATTCGTCACGCAGGTGAAACACATTATAGGCGGCAAACCCGCCCAGGATCGGGCTACCGTTCAGGCCCCCGCGGCCAGCATCATCGAGGTCGATGCCGAGTCCTCGGGCCAGCGTCTCGACAATTTTTTGATTCGCCACCTGAAGGGCGTGCCCAAGACCCATGTCTACCGCATCATCCGCAGCGGCGAGGTGCGCCTGAACAAGGGCCGCACCAGCGCCGACGCGCGCGTGGCGGCGGGCGATCTGGTGCGCCTGCCGCCCGTGCGCGTGTCTGACAAGATCGCCGAGAAGGCCGAACGCCCCGCGCCCGCGCGTGAATTTCCCATCCTGCTGGAGGACGAGCAGCTGATTGCGCTCGACAAGCCCGCCGGCGTGGCCGTGCACGGTGGCAGCGGCGTGAGCTTTGGCGTCATCGAGCAACTGCGCCAGGCGCGCGTGCAGGCCAAGTTCCTGGAGCTGGTGCACCGGCTGGACCGCGAGACCTCGGGCATTCTGCTGGTGGCCAAGCGCCGCTCGGCGCTCAAGCACTTGCAGGACCAGTTCCGCGAGCGTGAGACCGGCAAGACCTATCTGGCCCTGGTGCAGGGTGCCTGGCCGGCGAACAAGAAGGTCATCGACCTGCCGCTGCACAAATACCTGCAGGAAGACGGCGAGCGCCGCGTGCGCGTGACCACGCAGGACGACCCGGATGGCATGCGTTCCATCACCCTGGTCAGGGTGCGCGAGCAGATCCCGGCGCAGACGCTCAAGGGGCTGCCCGCCATGAGCCTGCTGGAGGTGACCATCAAGACCGGGCGCACGCATCAGATCCGCGTGCACCTGGCGTCCCAGGGGCACCCGATAGCGGGCGACGACAAGTACGGCGACTTCGAGCTGAACAAGCGGCTGCAAAAACACGGATTGAGGCGCATGTTTCTTCACGCCTGGCGGCTGCAGTTCGACCACCCGGCCAGCGGCGAGCGCCTCACGCTGCGCGCCGAGCTGCCGCCCGAGCTGGCGGCCTTTCTCTACTCTGAACCCGCCCATGCCTGAATTCCGCCCGCGCCGCTTCGACCTGATCGCCTTCGACTGGGACGGCACACTGTTTGACTCCACCGCCATCATCGTGCGCAGCATCCAGGATGCCGTGCGCGATGTGGGCGGCGCAGTGCCCAGTGACGAGGCCGCCGCCTGGGTCATAGGCATGGCCCTGCCCCAGGCCCTGGCCCATGCCGCGCCCGACGTTCCGCCCGAGAAATACGGCGAGCTCGCCAACCGCTACCGCTACCACTACTTCAAGCGCCAGGAGGATGTGAGCCTGTTCGACGGCGTGCTACCCATGCTGCAGGCGCTGCGCGCGCGCGGCCACCTGCTGGCCGTGGCCACGGGCAAGAGCCGGCGCGGCCTGGATCAGGTGCTGCAGATGGTGCAGCTGCGCGGCATGTTCGACGGATCGCGCACGGCCGACGAGACGGCCGGCAAGCCCCACCCACTGATGCTGCAGGAGCTGATGGCCGAGTTTGACGTAGCCCCGGGACGCCTCTTGATGATCGGCGACACCACGCACGACCTGGAAATGGCCCGCGCCGCCGGCTGCGCCAGCCTGGGCGTGGGCTATGGCGCGCACGATACGGCGGACTTTGCCGCGCTGGGGCCCCTGTGCGTGCTCCCGACCGTGGCCGAGCTGCACCGCTGGTTGCTGGAGCATGCGTGATGAGCGAGGCTATAGGCCAGCGCATAGCCCTGTGTGCCAGTGAGGCGCTCATCGATGGCGGCCTGGCCGTGGCCTTCGATGTTTGCCACCGTGGCCAGAACCTGCGCGCCTTCGCCATCCGCTTTGAAGGCCAGGTACACGCCTACCTGAACCGCTGCAGCCATGTGGCCATGGAGCTGGACTGCCAGGAGGGCCGCTTCTTCGACGACAGTGGCTGCCTGCTCATCTGCGCCAGCCATGGTGCGGTGTTTGCGCCCGACACCGGCGCCTGCCTCGGCGGCCCGGGGCGCGGGCCCCTGGTCAAAGTGGTCTTGACCGAAGAAGGTGGCTTGGTGTACTGGCATACTGCCCCCGATCTACACCCCGTAGCATTCTGAAAATATGACCGAGCCGACCCGTACCGAACCCACCGGATTCGAGGGAGAACACCCGCAACCCACTGACCTGTGGGCGCGTGCAGCTACTGAAAAAGAAGCAAAAAAAGCCGTCTCCGCGGCGCCCGGTTGGGAACGCGAGGTGCTCGAAAAACTCGTGCTCGGCACCCTGGCCGAGCAGCGCGCGGCGCGGCGCTGGCGCAACTTCTGGCGTTTCGGCTGGCTGGCGCTGATTGCCCTGGTGGTCTGGGCGGTTGTGCAGCGCGACCTCACCAGCACCAGCAAGAGCGCTCCGCACACAGCGGTGGTGGACATCAAGGGCGAGATCGCCGCGGGCGCCGAGGCCAGCGCCGAGTTCGTCGTGGCCGCCATGAAGAGCGCCTTTGAGGATTCGGGCTCGCAGGCCGTGGTGCTGCTCATCAACTCACCCGGCGGCAGCCCGGTGCAGGCCGGCATGATCAACGACGAGATCGTGCGCCTTAAAGCCAAGTACAACAAGCCGCTGTACGTGGTGGTCGAGGAAACCTGCGCCTCCGCCGCCTACTACATCGCCGCGGCGGCCGATGAAATCTTTGTGGACAAGGCCAGCATCGTGGGCAGCATCGGTGTGCTGATGGATGGCTTTGGCTTCACCGGCACCATGGAAAAGCTGGGCGTCGAGCGCCGCCTGCTGACCGCGGGCGAGAACAAGGGGTTCCTCGACCCCTTCAGCCCGCAGTCGGCCACGCAGCGCGGCTACGCGCAGGTCATGCTCGACCAGATTCACCAGCAATTCATCGCCGCCGTCAAAAAGGGCCGGGGCGAGCGCCTCAAGGCCACGCCAGAGACCTTCAGCGGCCTGTTCTGGACCGGCCAGCAGGCCATCGAGATGGGCCTGGCCGACCAGTACGGCAGCCTGGATTACGTGGCGCGCGAGATCGTCAAGGCCGAGGAAGTGATCGACTACACGCGCCGCGACAACGTCGCCGAGCGCCTGGCGCGCAAGTTTGGCGCCACCTTCGGTGAGGTTGTGCTGCGCGGCATGCGCTCGGCGCCGGCGCTGCGCTGAGGGTTGCCCCGGCCGTTTTGAAAACCATAGCTGCCAGCGTTTGATGGTAGTGGGCTGGGGCCGGTTTTCTCTATAAATTGTCTGCCTGCGGCATTTCCCGCGATATGAAGCTCCCAGCCGCCCCCTTGGCCCTTGCACTGTCGCCGGCGGGCCACCTCTCCTGCCGTCCCGACACCGAGTCCGCGCCCCTGCCCGAAGGCCTGCAGGGCGCCATTGCAGCCGCCTTCGCCCAAGGCGCGGGGCCGGGCCTGCTGCACCTGGGCGGGGTGTGCGCCGCCAGCGCCCTGCCGCCGGTCTGGGCCTGGTGGCGGGACGGGGCCGTGCGCTATTTCACGGCCCTGTGCACCACGCAGCCGGCCGATGAGGGCGCGGCAACGGCCGTACCCCCGCCGGATGCCGAGGCCCTGCAGGCCCAGCTGCTGAACGCCCCGCCCATGGCCGGGGCCGAGTACCTGAGCGGCGAGGTTTTGCTGGCCCTGTGGCAGGACATGGCCGCGGCGTTGCAGGCGGCCTGTGCCACGGCGGGGCTGGCGCTGGTGGAATATCTCAAGACCCATTACCCCGCCTGGAATCTGGTGGGCCGCGTGCATTTCAACCTGGCGGAAAACCGCAAGGATCCGGACGCGCCCTTCGCCTTTCTGGCCACCTACACCACGCGCCTGTCGGCCCATGGCAAGGCCCAGCATGTGCCGCTGTCGCAGGCGCTCAAGGAGTTTTCGGGCCAGCGCAAGAAAGCGCAGCTGTTGTCGCTGCTGATGCCGGTGCAGCGCGCCGCGGCCGACTGCGCCTGGATCGCCGAGATGGTGGAAGCCGGCGAGATCTACCACCCGCTGCGCTGGGAGGTGGCCGACGCGCTGCGCTTTCTCGCCGACCTGCCGCGCATGGAGACCGCGGGCATCGTCGTGCGCATGCCCGCGCAGTGGCGCAGCGGCCGCCCGGCGCGGCCCCAGGTGCGCGTGGCGCTGGGCAGCCAGCTCGCCGGGGGCGTGGGGCTGGATGCGATGCTCGACTTTCAGATGGACGTGAGCCTGGATGGCGAACCGCTCAGCCCCGAGGAGATCCGCCAGTTGCTGGAGCAGGCCGGCGGCCTGCAGTGGATACGCGGCCAATGGGTGCAGGTCGATGCGCGGCGCCTGTCGGGCCTGCTCGATCGCTTTCGCCAGATGCAGCAGGACGCCGAGCGTGGCATGCCGCTGGCCCAGGCCATGCGCCTGCTGTCGGGTGCCGCGCTAGGGGGCGACGTCCCCGACCCCGACTGGAGCAGCATCAGCGCCGGCCCCTGGCTGGCGGAGGCGCTGCGCGGCCTGCGCACGCCCGCGGCGCTGGCCGCCGTCGATCCGGGCCGGCTGCTGAAGGCCCAGCTGCGCCCCTACCAGCAGGAGGGCCTGCGCTGGCTGCACTTTCTCACGCGCCTGGGGCTGGGCGCCTGCCTGGCCGACGACATGGGCCTGGGCAAGACCATCCAGGTGCTGGCCCTGCTGCTGGTCTTGAAGAAGGCCGCGCCCGGCGCCGGCCCCAGCCTGCTGGTGGCGCCGGCGTCGCTGCTGGCCAACTGGGCGCAGGAGGCCGAGCGCTTTGCCCCCAGCCTGCGCTGCCTGCTGGCCCACCCGTCGGCGCTGGCGCGTGCCGAGCTGCAGGCGCTCGATGCCGATGCGCTGGCCGGGTACGACCTCGTCATCACCACCTACGGCCAGCTCGCGCGCACCCCGGCCCTGGGCGCACAGCGCTGGCGCCTGGCCGTGCTGGACGAGGCCCAGGCCATCAAGAACCCCGCGGCCCAGCAGACCCGTGCGGTGAAGAAGCTGCAGGCCGGCACGCGCATCGCGCTCACGGGCACGCCGGTGGAAAACCGCCTGTCCGACCTGTGGTCGATCTTCGACTTCACCCACCCCGGCCTGCTGGGCAGCGAGCGGGTGTTTGCCAACTTTGCCAAACGGCTGGCCGAATCGGGCCAGTACGCGCCCCTGCGCCAGCTGGTGGGGCCCTACATCTTGCGGCGCCTCAAGAGCGACAAGCGCGTCATCGCAGATCTGCCCGACAAGACCGAAGTCGCCGCCTGGTGCAGCCTGAGCGCCGTGCAGGCCACGCATTACCAGCAGGCCGTCAAGGCGCTGGAGCAGGCCCTGGAACGATCCGAGGGCATGGAGCGCAAGGGGCTCGTGCTCTCATTCTTGATGCGCCTGAAGCAGATCTGCAATCACCCCTCGCAATGGCTGGGCGACGGCGCCTGGCTGCCGGAGGCCAGCGGCAAGTTTGCGCGCCTGCGCGAGATCGCCGAGACCGTGGCCGCGCGGCAGGAGAAGATGCTGGTCTTCACCCAGTTCCAGGAGACGACGGCGCCGCTGGCGGCGATTCTGGGCGGCGTTTTTGGGCGCGAAGGCCTGGTGCTGCATGGCGGCACGCCCGTGGCGCGGCGGCGCGAGCTGGTCAAGCGCTTTCAGGAGGACGAGCAAGTTCCGTTCTTCGTGCTGTCGATCAAGGCCGGCGGCTCGGGCCTGAACCTGACGGCCGCCTCGCATGTGGTGCACTTCGACCGCTGGTGGAACCCGGCGGTGGAAAACCAGGCCACCGACCGCGCCTACCGCATAGGCCAGCACCGCAACGTGCTGGTGCACAAGTTCATCGTCCGCGGCACCGTCGAAGAACGCATCGACGCCCTGATCCGAACCAAGCAGCAGCTGGTGCAGGACGTGGTCGAGGGCGGCGGCGAAATCAACCTGACGGAGATGAGCGACGAGGCCTTGCTCAACCTGGTGAAACTTGACATACACGCGACAGGGAGTGACGCATGAGCTGGGGCTGGAAACCTTATGTGCCCGTGGCCAAGCGGCGCGCGCAGGCCGAGCGTGTCGTGCAAAAGGCCAGCAAGGCCGGACAGAGCCTGTCGCCCGTAAAGGTAGAGGGGCGCAGCATCGCCAACACCTTCTGGGGCAAGGCCTGGTGCGAGAACCTGGAGGCCTACAGCGACTTCGAAAACCGCCTGCCGCGCGGCAGAAGCTATCTGCGCAATGGCTCGGTCATCGACCTGCAGATCGCGCCGGGCAAGGTCATCGCCAAGGTCATGGGCTCCAGCCTCTACCAGATCGAGATCGGTATCAAACCCCTGCCGCCCGCGCAGTGGCAGACGCTGGTGGCTCACTGTACGGGCTCCATCGCCACGCTGGTGGAGCTGCTGCAGGGCAAGCTGTCGCAGGCGGTGATGACCAGGCTGTGCGACCGCAAGCAGGGCATGTTCCCCACACCGGGCGAGATCGACCTGGGCTGCTCCTGCCCCGACTGGGCGCAGATGTGCAAGCATGTCGCCGCCGTGCTTTACGGCGTGGGCGCGCGCCTGGACGAGAAGCCGGAGCTGCTGTTCGTGCTGCGCCAGGTGGATGCGCACGACCTGCTCACGGCCCAGGCGGGCGTGCTGTCCACCCCGAAAAAAATGCCGGCCAAGGCCCGGGTGCTGGAGGATGCGGCCCTCGCGGACGTGTTCGGTATCGATCTGGTCGTGGCTGTGGAGGCCGTCGAGCCTGCCAAGCGTGAAAAAAGGGCGGCGGCGAAAAAGACGGCCGTGTCCGCCGTGAAGAAGGCACCAACGAAGAAGGCCGCGGCGAAAAAGGCGCCGGCCAAGAAGGCCGCCGCAAAAAAGACGGTCCCCAGGAAGACCGCGGCCTGAAGCGCTATGCCCCGAGGGCAAACACCACGGGCGTGTGCTTGTCGGCGGGTAGTTGCAGCTGCTGCCACGCGCGCACGCTGTGGCTTTGCACCTGGCCCTGGGCCATGGTCAGGCCCGCGGCTACTGCCAGGCGGGTGCCGGGCTGCAGGGTTTGCAGCAGGGCCTGCCATAGCGCGGCGTTGCGGTAGGGCGTTTCGATGAACAGCTGTGTCTGGCCGGTCTTGAGCGCCAGCGTTTCCAGCGCTCGGATGCGCTGGGTGCGTTCGCCCGCGTCCTGCGGCAGGTAGCCGACGAAGGCGAAGTTCTGGCCATTGAGGCCGCTGGCCGCCAGCGCCAGCAAGAGCGACACCGGGCCCACCAGCGGCACCACGCGCGCGCCCAGGTCGTGCGCGGCGCGCACCACCGAGCTGCCGGGGTCGGCCACGGCGGGCATGCCGGCCTCGCTGACCAGGCCCATGTCCTGCCCGGCCTGCAGCGGGGCGAGCAGGGCTCTGGCGTCAAAACTGGCATGGCCCTTGCCGCCGTGGTCGCCCTTCTTGTGCACCTCGCGCGGCAGTTCGGTGATCTGCTGCTGCTGCAGGGGAGTCGCCAGCGGGTGCAGGGCGTCTACGCGTTTCAGATAAGCGCGGCAGCTCTTGGCGTTTTCGCAGATCCAGTGCGTCAGTTGGGCGGCCTGGCGCAGCGTGCCATCGGGCAGCACCTCGGCCAGGGCGGTTTCGCCGTTGCAGCCAAAGTCCAGCGGCGCGGGCACCAGGTACAGCGTGCCCTTGGCGGCGGCTTGGTTCATGGCAGCACCAGGCCCGCGGCGCGCAGCATGCGGCAGGTGCGGATCAGCGGCAGTCCGACCAGGGCCGTGGGGTCGTCGCTGTCGATGGCGTCCAGCAGGGCGATGCCCAGGCCCTCGCTCTTGGCGCTGCCGGCGCAGTCGTAGGGCTGCTCGGCGCGCAGATAGCGTTCGATCTCGGCGTCAGAGAGCTCGCGAAAGCGCACGCGCACCGGAGCCAGATCCACCTGCTCAAAGCCCGTGGCCTGGCAGACCACGGCCACGGCGGTCTGGAAGATGACGGACTGGCCGCTCATACGGCGCAGCTGCGCCGTGGCGCGCACGTGGTTGCCGGGTTTGCCCAGCGACTCTCCGCCCAGGTCGGCGACCTGATCCGAGCCGATGACGACGGCATCAGGGTGCTGCGCGGCCACCGCGCGGGCCTTGGCCAGGGCCAGGCGCTGCGCCAGGGCGCGGGGTGCCTCGCCCGCCAGCGGGGACTCATCGACCGCCGGGGCGGCCACATCAAAGGGCAGGCCCAGGCGGGCCAGGAGTTCGCGCCGGTAGCGCGAGGTCGATCCCAATACCAGGGAGCGGGGCAGGGGGGAGGGTTCCGGCATGCCCTGATTCTCTTACACTGCCCGCCATGACCAAGGAACATTCCCCCGACCGGCTGGACGTCAAGGCCTTTGCCCAGGCCGGCGCTCACCTGTCCGGTCATGACACGCTTCTCAAATACCAGCGCTTGGCCGAGGAGGCCAAGGGTCTGCACCCCGACCTTCGCGTGGACTGGATGGCCGATGGCGAGTTGCGCAGCTCCCATGGCATGGACGGCCAGGTCTGGCTGCGCCTGAAGGCCAGCGCAACCCTGCCCATGACCTGTCAGCGCTGCCTGCATCCGGTGGACGTGCCGCTAGAGGTGGAGCGCGAGTTTCGCTTCGTGGCCGACGAGGCCACTGCCGAAGCGCTTGACAACGACAGCGAGGAAGACCTGCTGGCGCTCAGCCGCGAGTTCAATCTGCGTGAGCTCATCGAGGATGAATTGCTGATGGCGCTGCCCGTGGTGCCGCGCCATGACGAATGCCCCGACGAGGTCAGGCTCGCGTCAAGCGATGAGGATTTCGAAGAGGCCAGCGCGCACAAACCCAACCCGTTTGCGGCCCTGGCGGGATTGCGCAAGGACAAGCCCACCCCGTAGCCCTCTCCCTGTTAGCTTACTTCGGGGCGCAAGCGCATTTGTCATATAATGGCAGGCTTCGCGCGAAACCCCCTCGTGTCTTTAATGGGCTGATCGCGTTTTTTACCAACCCCTTCAAGACCCTAGGAGCCGATCATGGCTGTTCAGCAAAACAAGAAGTCCCCCTCCAAGCGCGGCATGCACCGTTCGCACAACGCCCTGACGGTGCCCGGCATTGCCGTCGAGCCCACCACCGGCGAAACCCATATGCGCCACCACATCAGCCCCAACGGTTTCTACCGTGGCCGCCAGGTGCTGAAGAACAAGTCCGAAGCCTGATCCAGGCTGCCCAACAACGGGCCCGTTGCTACACATGAGGTAGCGCGGGCCTTTGTTGTTTTGGCGTGCTGGAATGACAATCAACTTCCTGACGGACCGACTACCCGCCGATGATCACACTGGCTGTTGACTGTATGGGGGGCGACCATGGCCCCGGTGTCACGCTTCCCGCGTGCCGCCAGTTTCTAGAGCATCACCCCGAGGCACGCCTGCTATTGGTGGGTCAGCCTGCCAGCCTGCAGGCGTTCACGCATGAGCGCGCCATGGTGGTGGCGGCCTCCGAGGTCGTCACCATGGACGACCCTGTAGAGGTGGCGCTGCGGCGCAAGAAGGATTCCTCCATGCGCGTGGCCATTCAGCAGGTCAAGGATGGTGCGGCGCAGGCGGCGGTGTCGGCCGGCAACACCGGTGCGCTGATGGCGATTGCGCGTTACCTGCTCAAGACGCTGGACGGCATAGACCGCCCGGCCATCGCCTTTGGTCTTCCCAATGCCAAAGGGACGGACACCACCATGCTGGATCTGGGCGCCAACGTGGACTGCACGGCCGAGCATCTGCTGCAGTTTGCCGTGATGGGCTCGGCCCTGGTGTCCGCTCTCAAGAACCAGGACGCACCCAGCGTGGGTTTGCTCAATATTGGCGAAGAGCTCATCAAAGGCAGCGAAGTCATTAAAAAGTCCGGAGAATTGCTGCGTTCTGCGGCTAACTGCGGTGATTTGAATTTTTACGGCAATGTCGAGGGCAACGACATCTTCAAGGGTACTGTGGATATCGTGGTCTGCGATGGCTTCGTGGGCAATGTGACACTCAAGGCCAGCGAGGGGGTGGCGGCGATGATTGTCGGCGGGCTCAAGCAGGAGTTCTCGCGCAACATCTTCACTAAGCTGGCGGCCGTGATTGCCTATCCCGTACTGTCTGCGCTGATGCGGCGCATGGATCATCGGCGCTACAACGGCGCCGCCCTGCTCGGCCTGCGCGGCCTGGTGTTCAAGAGCCATGGCTCGGCCGATGCGCTGGCCTTCGAACAGGCCCTGAACCGGGCGTATGATGCGGCCCGCAACAACCTGCTCGACCGCGTCCGGGCGCGGGTTGCGCATGCGGCGCCCCTGCTGGCCGCCGCAGGCGCCCAGCCTGCACCCTGACCGGCCGTGGCCCTTCCAGGTCCTTCTATTAATGAGACGCTACTCCCGCATTACCGGCACCGGCAGCTACCTGCCGCCGCGCCGTGTGACCAATGATGACCTGGTTGCCCAACTGGCCGGGCAGGGCATCGAAACCTCCGATGACTGGATCGTGGAGCGCACTGGCATTCGCGCGCGCCATTTCGCCGAGCGCGACGTGGCCGCCAGCGACCTGGCGCTTGAGGCTTCACGCCAAGCCCTTGAGGCGGCCGGCCGACAGGCGCAGGACATCGACCTGATCATCGTCGCCACGTCCACGCCGGACATGGTCTTCCCCTCGACGGCCGCCATCCTGCAGCACAAGCTGGGTATTACCAACGGCTGCCCGGTGTTCGACGTGCAGGCCGTCTGCAGCGGCTTTGTCTATGCGCTGACGGTGGCCGACGCCATGATCCAGACGGGGGCCGCCAAACGGGCTCTGGTGGTGGGCGCCGAGGTCTTCAGCCGCATCCTGGACTTCCAGGACCGCACCACCTGCGTGCTGTTCGGCGACGGCGCCGGCGCCGTGGTGCTGGAGGCTTCCGATGCGCCCGGCATCCTGGCCAGCGCCCTGCACGCCGACGGCAGCCATGTGGGCATCCTGTGCGTGCCGGGCAATGTCTATGGCGGGCAGGTTCTGGGTGATCCGCTGCTCAAGATGGATGGCCAGGCGGTGTTCAAGCTGGCCGTGGGCGTGCTGGAAAAGGCCGCGCGTGCCACGCTGGACAAGGCCGGGCTCACGGAAGCCGACATCGACTGGCTGATTCCGCACCAGGCCAACATCCGCATCATGCAAAGCACGGCGCGCCGGCTCAAGTTGCCCATGGACAAGGTGGTGGTCACGGTGGACCAGCATGGCAACACCTCGGCTGCGTCCATACCGCTGGCCCTGGACCATGCCGTGCGCGCGGGCCGGGTCAGGCCGGGCCAGACCGTCATGCTCGAAGGCGTGGGCGGTGGCTTTACCTGGGGTGCCGTACTCCTGAAAATGTAGCTTTTAGCGCTTTCTGTATAAGCGTTAGAGGCTTTTTAAAAAGTTTATCGACCATGTCTAAATCCTTTGCTTTCGTGTTTCCAGGTCAGGGTTCGCAGTCGGTAGGCATGCTGGACGCCTGGGGCGAGCACCCCGTGGTGGCCGAGACGCTGCGCGAGGCCTCCGATGCGCTGGGCGAGGACGTCGCCGCGCTGATCCACGCCGGCCCCAAGGAGGCACTGGCCCTGACCACCAACACCCAGCCCGTGATGCTGGTGGCCGGAGTGGCCGCCTGGCGCGTGTGGCGCGCCGAAGGCGGCGCGCTGCCGGCGTTCGTGGCCGGGCATTCGCTGGGCGAATATTCGGCCCTCGTGGCCTCGGGCGTGCTGACGCTGGCCCAGGCCGCGCCCCTGGTGCGCCTGCGCGCCGCCGCCATGCAGGAGGCCGTGCCCGTGGGCGTGGGCGCCATGGCAGCCATCCTGGGGCTGGATGCCGTCAAGGTCATCGCCGGCTGCGCCGAGGCCACGACCGGCTTCGGCGCCGGTTCGCCCGAGGTGGTCGAGGCCGTGAACTTCAACGACCCCGTCCAGACGGTGATCGCCGGTACCAAGGCCGGCGTGGACAAGGCCTGCGAGCTGCTCAAGGCGGCCGGCGCCAAACGCGCCCTGCCGCTGCCCGTGTCGGCGCCCTTCCACTCCAGCCTGATGAGGCCCGCGGCTGAGAAGCTGCGCGCGGCGCTGGCCGCTCTGCCATTGTCTGCCCCGCAGATCCCCGTGTTGAACAACGTGGATGTGGCTGTGCAAAGCGATGCCGACGCCATCCGCGACGCCCTGTACCGCCAGGCCTTCGGCCCCGTGCGCTGGGTGGAATGCGTGCAGGCCTTGAAGGCCCGTGGCGTCACGCATGTGATCGAATGCGGCCCCGGCAAGGTGCTGGCCGGCATGACCAAACGCATAGACGCCGAACTGGTTGGCGCCTCTCTGTTCGACCCGGCCACGCTGGCCGAAACCAAGGAGCTGCTGGCATGAGTGAGACGACCCCCCAGATTGCGCTGGTCACCGGCGCCACGCGTGGCATCGGCGCGGCGATTGCGGCTGAACTGGCGGCGCGCGGTCTGCGCGTGATTGGCACGGCGACCAGCGACGATGGCGCGGCGCGCATCGGCCAGGCGCTGGTGGCCCAGGGCGGCAAGGGCGTCAAGCTCAACGTGACCGACGGCGCCGCCGTGGACGCGCTGATCGACTCCATCGTCAAGGAATATGGCGGCCTGCATGTGCTGGTGAACAACGCCGGCATCACGCGCGATACCCTGGCCATGCGCATGAAGGACGACGACTGGGATGCCGTGCTCGACACCAACCTCAAGGCCGTGTTCCGCGTCAGCCGCGCCGCCATTCGCCCCATGATGAAGCAGCGCTTTGGCCGCATCATCAGCATCACCAGTGTGGTCGGCGCCTCGGGCAACCCGGGTCAGGCCAACTACGCGGCGGCCAAGGCCGGCGTGGCCGGCATGACGCGCGCTCTGGCGCGCGAACTCGGCAGCCGCGGCATCACCGTGAATTGCGTGGCCCCAGGCTTCATCGCCACCGACATGACGGCCGACCTGCCCGAAGAGCAGAAGAAGGCGCTCAAATCGCAGATCGCCATGGGCGATCTGGGCCAGCCCAGCGACATCGCCCATGCGGTGGCCTACCTCGCATCGGCCGGCGCCGGCTATGTGACGGGGCAGGAATTGCACGTCAATGGCGGCATGTACATGTAATTCAAGCCAGTTAACGCCGGTCTATCCGTACGGCCGGCTGCTAGGGGACTTTGCCCGAAGCGGCTAGAATCGCGGATTCATTCACAACCCCCTGAGGGAAACCATGAGCGATATCGAAGCACGTGTCAAAAAAATCATTGCCGAACAACTCGGCGTGGAAGAGTCTCAAGTCACCAACGAAAAGGCCTTCGTGGCCGACCTGGGTGCCGACTCCCTGGACACGGTGGAACTGGTGATGGCTCTGGAAGACGAGTTCGGCATCGAGATCCCTGACGAAGACGCAGAGAAGATCACGACGGTGCAAAACGCCATCGACTACGCCAACACCCACCAGAAGGCCTAAGTCGCTGCGGCCCCGTGTCTACCGGGGCGCGGCACCCGATCAGCAAAAGGTTTAACGCATGAGCCGTCGTCGCGTTGTCGTGACCGGCCTGGGTTGCGTCAGCCCCGTGGGTAACACGGTGCAGGACGCCTGGGCCAACATCCTCGCCGGAAAATCCGGCATCGACCTCATCACCAAGTTCGATGCGTCGAACTTTGCCTGCAAGATTGCCGGCGAGGTCAAGGGTTTTGACCTGGAGTCCTACATGAGCGCCAAGGATGCGCGCACCATGGACAGCTTCATCCACTACGGCATTGCTGCGGCCCAGGAGGCGGTGCGCGATGCGGGCCTGCCCACGGGCGAGGCGCTGGATGAGGAGCTGGCCACCCGCATCGGCTGCATCATCGGCTCCGGCATCGGCGGCCTGCCGCTGATCGAGAACACGCATGCGGAACTGACCCACCGCGGCCCGCGCCGCATCACGCCGTTTTTCGTGCCGGCGTCCATCATCAACATGGTGGCCGGCCATGTGTCCATGCGCTTTGGCTTCAAGGGGCCGAATCTTTCGGTCGTCACGGCTTGCACCACCGGCCTGCATTGCATCGGCGAGGCCGCCCGCAAGATCGAATACGGCGATGCCGACGTGATCGTGGCAGGCGGCACCGAGTCCACTGTTTCCCCGCTGGGCGTGGGCGGCTTTGCCGCCATGCGCGCACTGTCCACGCGCAACGACGACCCGGCGACGGCCTCACGACCCTGGGACAAGGATCGTGACGGCTTCGTGCTGGGCGAAGGCGCGGGCGTACTGGTACTTGAAGAGTACGAGCACGCCAAGGCGCGCGGGGCGCGCATCTACGCCGAGATCACCGGCTACGGCATGAGTGCCGACGCCGGCCATATGACCGCCCCCAACATGGACGGCCCGCGCCGCGCCATGCAGTCCGCGCTGCGCAATGCGGGCCTGAACGCCGACCAGGTGGATTACCTGAACGCCCACGGTACCTCCACGCCGCTGGGTGACCTGAACGAAACCAATGCCATCAAGGCCGCCCTGGGTGACCATGCGAAGAAGATGGTGGTGAGCTCGACCAAGTCCATGACCGGCCACCTGCTCGGTGGCGCCGGCGGCATCGAGAGCGTTTTCACCGTGCTGGCGCTGCACCACCAGAAGGCGCCGCCCACGATCAATATCTTCGAGCAGGATCCGGAGTGCGACCTGGATTACTGCGCCAACACCGCGCGCGACATGAAGATCAATGTCGCCGTGAAGAACAATTTCGGCTTTGGCGGCACCAACGGCACGCTGGTGTTCCAGCGCGTCTGAGTGCCTCGCCGCAGGCGCGGCGCAAGGTCCGTACGGTTTGATGCCGCATTGGGCGTAGCCCTAACCCCGCCACATGCGCGCACCATCCTATGCCCCTGCCGTGCGCTATCCCTACGGCCGTTCTGTGCTGCCGGCGTGGGCGCTGGCCTTCGTGGCCGGCGCTGGCCTGGCATGCACGCTCGCCTGGCTGGTGCTGGGTACTGCCACTGCGCAGCTTGCGCTCAAGGCCTCGCTCGGCCTGGGCCTCTGGCTGCTGTGTACCACCTCGGCCTGGCTCGGCTGGCGCAATATGCCCAGGGGGTCTCTGGCCTGGGATGGCGGCCTGTGGTGGCTCGATGACGGCACGCCGGTCCAGGCCAGGCCACGCGTGCATCTGGACCTGCAGTCGCAGCTGCTGCTGTCTGTGCAAACCCTGAAGGGGCGGTCTTCGTGGCTCTGGCTTGAACGGCGCAGCGACCCTGTGCAATGGGCCGCGCTGCGGCGTGCGGTATATTCGCCGGCCCATGACAAGGCGCCAGGATCGGTTGCAATCACCGACACGGCGCCCTCCCAGCCCGAAGGCGGAGCAAGCCCCAAGACATGACAGCACCCACGCCCGCGCCAGCCGATTCCGCCGACAGCGACATGCGCCTGGTCGAGCGTACGGTCGCCGGCGATCAGCGGGCCTATGAATTGCTGGTCATCAAGTACCAGCGCCGCATCGAGCGCCTGGTGGGTCGCATGGTGCGCGACGTGGACCTGATACCCGACATCACGCAGGAAACCTTCCTGCGCGCCTACCGTGCGCTGCATCAGTTTCGCGGCGAGGCCCAGTTCTACACCTGGCTGTACCGCATTGCCGTGAACACCGCCAAGAAGGCCCTGGTGGACATCAGGCGCGACCCGGTGATCTCCGAGAGCAGCCTGCGCTCAAACAGCGACGAGGAAGATGAAACTTCCCTGCTGGACCGCGAACTAACCAGCGACGAGACCCCTGAAACCGTGCTCGCGGCCCAAGAGGTGGCCGCGGCAGTGAACGCCGCCATGGAGGCCTTGCCCGAGGACTTGCGCCAGGCCGTGACGCTCAGGGAGATCGAAGGTTTGAGTTATGAGGAAATTTCCGTGGCCATGGAATGTCCGATAGGAACCGTGCGATCGCGGATCTTCCGGGCCCGTGAGGCCATATCGGCGAAGGTCAAGCCGCTGCTTGAGAATCAATCGGGCAAGCGGTGGTAGCAACAAGGTCAAATAGTGCGCGCTATGGCAGGTGACTCCATGAACGACGATGCAAAAATGCGTGAACACCTGTCGGCCCTGGCCGACGGCGAATTGCAGGGCCCAGAGTTTGCCCAGGCGCTGGCCTACGCCGCTACCGATGAGGGCGAATCAACCTGGCGGCTCTATCACCTGATTGGCGACACCTTGCGCAGCACCGAGGTCGCGCAGGTGGGCAATCCGGCACTGCTGGGGCGGTTGCGCGCGCAACTGGCGTTGGAACCGCGCCATGACGGCCTGGCCCCGCCTCAGCCGTTGACCCAGGTGGCGCCCGCGTCACACAAGGCAGCACTCCACGGGCGCGACGCGGCGGCCAATGTCTCCATCTTTCGCTGGAAGCTCGCGGCGGGCTTTGCCTCGCTTGCCGCCGTGGCGGCCCTGGGCTGGAGCGCCTTGGGCCCGGGTGGCGGCAGCGCGCCGCAGGGGGCGCAACTGGCCGTGGTGCAACCGCCTGTCGATGCCACGGCTCCCGCGTTCGTGGCCACGGCTGGCGGGCCGCAGGGCCAGCAAATCATGATCCGTGACCCGCGCCTCGATGAACTGCTGGCTGCGCATAGGCAATTCGGCGGCGCCTCGGCGCTGCAGATGCCCGCGGGCTTCCTGCGCAATGCCACCTTCGAGGCCCCGTCGCGTTAAGGGCAGGCGGGCGCATGAGGGGGCAGGGCAGGCCGATAGCAGGGCGCCATGGCGTCACGCCACGCTGGCGGGCGCGATATGCGGTGCTTTCCATGCTCGGCTGCCTGGCCCTCTTGTCCCTGCCAGTGGCGCGCGCGCAGCAGCCGGCGACGTTGGTACTGGCGGCGGCGCAACCGGGCGAGCCGCTGGACGCGGCGGCCTGGATTGCCCGCATGCGCCAGGCTGCCATCGAGCGCAACTACAGCGGCACCTTTGTGGTGCTGGCGGCGCATGGCGGCATGTCCAGCGCGCGCGTCTGGCATGCTTGTGACGGGCAGAGCCAGATCGAACGCGTGGAGGCGCTGAGCGGCACGCCGCGCATCGTCTTTCGCCGCGATAGCGAGGTGCGCACCTTCCTGCCGCAGGAGCGCATTGTGCGCAGCGAGATGCAGCGTGCGCCGGGCACCTTCCCGGCCTTGCCGCAGGCCAGTGGCGTGCTGCCGAAGCGGCACTATCAGGTGCAGATGGGCGGTCAGGAGCGCGTGGCCGGGCTCGACGCCGAAGTGCTGAGCTTCGTGCCGCGCGACGCCTGGCGCTATGGCCACCGTGTCTGGATCGATCGTGCGTCTGGTCTGCTCGTCAAGATGCAGACCATTGACGGCGAGGGGCGCGTGCTGGAGCAGGCGGCGTTCTCGGAGCTGACCATGGGCGTGCCCCTGGGCCTGCAATCCATGGGGCGCATGATGGACGATGTGGCCGGCTATCGGCTGGTGACCGTGGCCACGCAGCCGACCAGCGCCCAGGCCGAGGGTTGGAGCATGGCCGAGAACCTGGCCGGGTTTGCGTCCCAGGGGTGCTACAACAGGCGCAGCCTCGCACCAGCCGAACCCGCGCAACCGGTCCTTCAGTGCATATATTCCGATGGACTGGCCAGCCTGTCGGTATTCTTGGAACCCTACGACGTGCGGCGCCACCCGCTGGCGCCACAGGCGCTGCACCTGGGCGCCACACAGGTTCTGGCGCAGAAGGTCGGTGGCGAAACCTGGGTCACCGCCGTGGGCGAGGTACCCGAGCGCACGCTGCGCCAATTCATGCAAGCCCTGCGGCACGGGCGGTGAAGCGGGGAACCAATGCCGCCGCGCGGCTTCACACACTGCATTCCCGTGGACCGGCGGGCAACTATTGAGGAAGGGATGGATCGATGATGCAGAGGATCGAGTGGAAACAGGGGCTGCAGTCCTGCACGTTGGCCGTGATGCTGGCGCTGGCCGGGGGCGCTGGCCTGCTGGCGGCTCCGGGCCTGGCAGCAGCGCAATCGGCTCCCGCACCGCGGGGCCTGCCCGACTTCACCGAGCTGGTGGAACAGGTGGGGCCCTCGGTCGTGAACATACGCACCGTCGAGAAGGTGGCGCCCCGACCCTCGATGAACGGCATGGATGAGGACATGCTGGAGTTCTTCAAGCGCTTCGGTCTGCCCGTGCCCAACGTGCCACGTCAGCAGGGCCCCCGGCGCCAGCAGCCCGAGGAGCAGTCGCGCGGCGTGGGCTCCGGCTTTATCCTGAGCAGTGACGGCTTTGTCATGACCAATGCCCATGTGGTCGATGGCGCCGACGAGGTCATCGTGACCCTGACCGACAAGCGCGAGTTCAAGGCCAGGATCGTCGGTGCCGACAAGCGCACCGACGTGGCCGTGGTGAAGATTGACGCCACAGGCCTGCCGGCGGTGCGCATAGGCGACGTCAGCCGCCTGAAGACCGGCGAATGGGTGATGGCCATAGGTTCGCCCTTCGGCCTGGATAACACGGTGACGGCCGGCATCGTCAGCGCCAAGCAGCGCGACACGGGCGACTACCTGCCCTTCATACAGACCGACGTGGCCATCAATCCCGGCAACTCGGGCGGTCCCTTGATCAACATGCGCGGCGAGGTGGTGGGCATCAACAGCCAGATCTACTCGCGCTCGGGCGGCTTCATGGGCATCTCGTTCGCCATTCCCATCGACGAGGCCATGCGCGTGAGCGAGCAGCTGCGCACCAGCGGGCGCGTGAGCCGCGGTCGCATCGGCGTGCAGATCGAGCCCGTATCCAAGGACGTGGCCGAGTCCATAGGCCTGGGCAAGGCGCAGGGCGCGCTCGTGCGCGGCGTCGAGTCCGGCTCGCCCGCCGAGAAGGCCGGCATCGAGGCCGGCGACATCATCACGCGCTACGACGGCAAGGCGGTCGAGAAGGTGGTTGACCTGCCGCGCCTGGTGGGCAACACCAAGCCCGGTACCAGGGCCGGCATCACGGTGTTCCGCCGCGGCGCCTCGCGGGACCTGTCGATCACCATTGCCGAGGTCGAACCCGATGAAAAGGTCGCCGCCAAGGCTCTTGATGCGAACGGCAAGGGCAAGCCCGCTACCACGGCCGCGCAGCAGCTTGGCCTGGTGGTGGCGGAGCTCACGCCCGCCCAGGCCAAGGAGCTCAAGATCAAGGGCGGCGTGCGCGTGGTGTCGGCCGACGACGCGGCCGCACGCGCCGGACTGCGTGCCGACGACGTGATCGTGGCGCTGGCCAACACCGAGGTCCGCAGTCTCAAGGACTTCGATGCCGCCCTGGCCAAGGCCGACAAGGGCAAGCCCGTGAACGTGCTGCTGCGCCGTGGCGAATGGGCGCAATACGCGCTGATCCGCCCCGCGCGTTGAAAATTTCTATTCGTCCATTTCGATAGAATGGCGCCCTTGATACAGAGCGATTCAATATAAACTCGCCGCCGCTGCGTCGTCGTGCGCCATTGCATGGCGACATCCACAGATGTTCCACAGTTTGCGCACCTGTTGTTCAGCGGTTGCCTGTTTTTATGTGGATAATTTGTTGATAAGTTTTTCGTTGCACCATGGCAACGACCCTGACCAACCCTTGGATGCCCTCCCCGCGGGGGGCTTTTTGCCTACAATGAGGCTCCAACTATCGCAGTTGCCAAAGATTGTTGGTTCAGGGCGCGTCGCTTGATTGACGCGCCCTTTTTTCTTGCCCTGGATCCAGCCGGTCCATCATTTGTTGTATCCCGTTGATGAACCACATCAGAAATTTTTCGATCATTGCGCACATCGACCACGGCAAGTCCACGCTTGCCGACCGCATCATCCAGCGCTGCGGTGGCCTGGCCGACCGCGAGATGGAGGCCCAGGTGCTCGACTCGATGGACATCGAGAAGGAGCGCGGCATCACCATCAAGGCCCAGACCGCGGCGCTCTCGTACAAGGCCCGCGACGGCCAGGTCTACAACCTCAACCTGATCGACACACCGGGCCATGTGGACTTCTCTTATGAGGTCAGTCGCTCGCTGTCGGCCTGCGAGGGCGCGCTCTTGGTGGTGGACGCCAGCCAGGGCGTGGAGGCGCAGACCGTGGCCAACTGCTACACGGCCCTGGAGCTGGGCGTAGAAGTGCTGCCCGTGCTCAACAAGATGGATCTGCCCCAGGCCGACCCGGACAACGCCAAGGCCGAGATTGAGGACGTGATCGGCATCGACGCCAGCGAGGCCATTGCCATCTCGGCCAAGACCGGCATGGGCATAGACGACGTGCTGGAGCAGATCGTCGCCAAGGTGCCGGCGCCGCGCGGCAAAGCCGACGCGCCGCTGCGCGCCATGATCATCGACAGCTGGTTCGACAGCTACGTCGGTGTGGTCATGCTGGTGCGCGTGGTCGATGGCGAGCTGAAGAAGGGCGAGCGCTTCAAGATGATGGCCTCGGGCGCGGCCTACGAGGCAAACCAGCTCGGCGTCTTCACCCCCGCCAATGTGCAGCGCGAGCAGCTGCGGGCCGGCGAGGTGGGCTACATCATCGCCGGCATCAAGGAGTTGAAGGCGGCCAAGGTGGGCGACACCATCACGCTGGAAAAGAAGCTGCCCAATAACGCCGGCCCGGCGACCGAGGCGCTGCCCGGCTTCAAGGAGATCCAGCCCCAGGTGTTCGCCGGGCTCTACCCCACCGAGGCCAACCAGTACGACGCGCTGCGCGACGCGCTGGAGAAGCTGCAATTGAACGATGCCTCGCTGCACTTCGAGCCCGAGGTGAGCCAGGCGCTGGGCTTCGGTTTTCGCTGCGGCTTCCTGGGCCTCCTGCACATGGAGATCGTGCAGGAGCGCCTGGAGCGCGAGTTCGACCAGGACCTGATCACCACCGCGCCCAGCGTGGTCTACGAGGTGGTCAAGGGCGACGGCGAGGTCATCATGGTCGAGAACCCGTCCAAGATGCCCGACCAGGGCCGCATCCAGGAAATCCGCGAACCCATCGTCACCGTGCACCTGTACATGCCGCAGGACTATGTCGGCCCGGTGATGACCCTGGCCAACCAGAAGCGCGGCGTGCAGATGAACATGCAGTACCACGGCCGCCAGGTCATGCTGACCTACGAGCTGCCGCTGGGCGAGATCGTGCTCGACTTCTTCGACAAGCTCAAATCGGTCAGTCGCGGCTACGCGTCCATGGACTACGAGTTCAAGGAGTACCGCGCCTCGGACGTGGTCAAGGTGGACATCCTGCTCAACGGCGAGAAGGTGGACGCGTTGTCCATCATCGTGCACCGCACCCAGGCGGCCTACCGCGGACGCGCCGTAGCGGCGAAGATGCGCGAGATCATCAGCCGCCAGATGTTCGACGTGGCCATCCAGGCGGCGATCGGCGCCAACATCATCGCGCGCGAGACCATCAAGGCGCTGCGTAAGAACGTGCTGGCCAAGTGCTATGGCGGCGACATCACGCGCAAGCGCAAGCTGCTGGAAAAGCAGAAGGCCGGCAAGAAGCGCATGAAGCAGATCGGCTCGGTGGAAGTGCCGCAGGAGGCGTTCCTCGCCATCCTGCAGGTGGAGGATTGATTAGCGATGCAAGCCATGCAATACATCACGGGCGCGGTGCTCGCGGCCTTCGTGGGCTATATCGGGGCCTGGTACACGGGCGCCATCGAGGGCAACTTCGCGCTGCTGCTGTTTCTGGCCACCGTGGTCACGGGCGGCTACTGGCTGGCCGAGCGCTTCCTGTTCCTGCCGCGCCGGCGCCAGGCCGCTCAGGCGCTGGAAGACGCCGCGGCCCAGCGCCGTGCCGAGCTCGACCGCATGGGCATACAGAAGGTGGACGGCGATGTCGCCGAGGCCAAGGGCCGCATCCTCATGCAGCCCTGGTGGCTCGATTGGACGGCGGGCCTGTTCCCGGTCATCGCCGTGGTGTTCCTGTTGCGCTCCTTCCTGTTCGAGCCGTTCAAGATCCCCTCGGGCTCGATGATCCCCACGCTGCTCGTGGGCGACCTGATCCTGGTGAATAAGTTCACTTACGGCCTGCGCCTGCCCGTGGTCAACACCAAGATCACCCAGGGCAATCCGATTGCGCGCGGCGACGTGGTGGTGTTCCGCTACCCGCCCCAGCCCAGCATGGACTACATCAAGCGCGTGGTCGGCCTGCCCGGCGACGAGGTGGCCTACCTGAACAAGCGCCTGACGGTGAACGGCCAGCCGGTGCCGACCGCGGCCCTGCCCGACTTCTTCGACCGCGACGCGATGCGCTACTTCAAGCAGTTCGAGGAGCAGCTGGGCACGCACAAGCACCGCATCCTCATCAACCCCGAGGTGCCGGCCTTCGTGCAGGGCGCCAGCAACTTCCAGTTTCGCGACCAGTGCCGTTACAGCGTCGAGGGCGTGGCCTGCAAGGTGCCCGAGGGCCACTATTTCATGATGGGCGACAACCGCGATAATTCGCTCGATTCGCGCTACTGGGGTTTCGTGCCAGACGCCAACATCGTCGGCCGGGCCTTCTTCGTGTGGATGAATTTTGGTGATTTGAAGCGCATAGGCTCGTTCAACTGAGGGAGGGGATAGGTATGGGTCTGCAACGCATGGCGGCACGTTCGCGCCAACGGGGCTTGTCTTTCATTGGTGTGATCTTCGTGGGCCTGATCGCCGTCGCGGCATTTGCCATCGGCGGCCAGTCGGTTCCGGTGTTCATCGAATACGCGGCCATCAAGAAGGCGGCCGCCAAGGCCGCGCGCGACGGCAATACCGTGCCCGAGATCCGCGCCGCGTTCGACCGCGCCGCGCAGATCGACGACATCCACTCCATCTCCGGCAAGGACCTGGAGATCACCAAGCGCAACGACAAGGTGGTCGTCTCGTTCAACTATGCGCGCGAGATTGCGCTGGCGGGGCCGGCCTACCTGGTCTACCGCTTCCAGGAATCGACGAATTAGTGCCAACCGATAGTCTTTTGGCGTTGCAGCAGCGGCTGCAACACACGTTTTCCGACCCCACGCTGCTGCAGCGCGCCGTCACGCACCGCAGCTTCTCCGCCGAGCACAACGAGCGCCTGGAATTCCTCGGCGACTCGGTGCTGAACCTGGCCGTCTCCAGCCTGCTGTTCACGCGCATGCAGAACCTGCCCGAGGGCGAGCTCTCGCGCGTGCGCGCCCTGCTGGTCAAGCAGGATTCGCTGCATGGCATCGCGCTGCGCCTCGCGCTGCCGCAGTTGCTGCGCCTGGGCGAGGGCGAGACCAAGTCCGGCGGCAAAGAGCGCCCCTCCATCCTGGCCGATGCGCTCGAAGCCATCATCGGCGCCGTCTACCTGGACGCGGGCTACGAGCCGGCCCAGGCCCTGGTGCACCGCCTGTTCGAGGGCGTGGAGCTGAGCCCACGCCTGCAGGAGGCCGCCAAGGACGCCAAGACCGCATTGCAGGAGTGGCTGCAGGGCCGCAAAATGAGCCTGCCGCAGTACCAGGTGGTGGACACCACCGGCGCCGCGCACAAGCAGCTGTTCCATGTGGCCTGCGAAGTCCCGGCGCTGCAGCTGGCCGCGCGCGGCAGCGGCGCGTCGCGCCGCGCGGCGGAACAGGCGGCGGCCACCGCCATGCTGGCCCAATTGAAAGCGAAGCGCTCATGAATGCTATGAATACAGAAGCTGGCGGCGCCGATGAACCGGGCGCTGGCACCCCGAATGACCTTGAATCCATGCTCTCTGCGGCACGCCCCGCGGGTGCTGGCGCCGAGGGCCAGCGCTGCGGCCTGATCGCCATCGTCGGCAAGCCCAACGTGGGCAAGTCCACGTTGATGAATGCGCTCGTGGGCCAGAAAGTTTCCATCACCAGCCGCAAGGCCCAGACCACGCGCCACCGCATCACCGGCATACGCACGCGCGGGCAGACGCAGTTTGTGTTCGTGGACACGCCAGGTTTTCAGACCAAGCACAGCACGGCCTTGAACAAGTCGCTGAACAAGACTGTGATGGGCGCCATCGGCGACGTGGATCTGATCCTGTTCGTCGTCGAGGCCGGCAGCTTCACGCTGGCCGACGCCAAGGTCTTGAGCCTGTTCAAGCCCGGCATCCCCACGCTGCTCATCGCCAACAAGCTCGACACCGTGCACCGCCGCGCAGAGATCGCGCCCTGGCTCAAGGGCATGCAGGAACGCCACCCGTTCGCCGAGTTCGTGCCTATGTCGGCCAAGAACCGCGGCGACATAGAGCGCCTGTTCGGCATTTGCGAGAAATACCTGCCCGAGCAGCCCTGGTGGTATGCCGAGGATGAGCTGACCGACCGCAGCGAGAAGTTCCTCGCCAGCGAGACCGTGCGCGAAAAGCTGTTCCGCTTTACCGGCGACGAGCTGCCCTACACCTCCACCGTGGTCATCGACAAATGGGACGAGGAAAAGAGCAAGCAGCATAAGCGCTTCCTGCGCATCGCCGCAACCATCGTGGTCGAGCGCGACGGCCACAAGGCCATGGTGATAGGCGAGAAGGGCGAGCGCCTGAAGCGCATCAGCACCGAGGCGCGCCAGGAGCTGGAAAAGCTCATGGACGCCAAGGTGTTCCTCGAAGTCTGGGTCAAGGTGCGCTCCGGCTGGGCCGACGACGAGGCGCGCGTGCGCAGCTTTGGGTATGAATGAAATGGCCTCTTACGCTTGTCAATCAAGCGTTGGAAGCTATTGAAATAGTAGCTGCCAATGGCCACGCGCCGCATCCATGATGAGCCCGCCTACATCCTGCACGGCTATGACTGGAGCGAGTCCAGCCTGATCCTGGACGTGTTCACGCGCCACTATGGCCGCGTGGCCCTGGTCGCCAAGGGGGCGAAGAAGCCCACCTCCAACTTCCGCCCCGTGCTGCTGCCTTTGCTGCCGCTGCGCCTGTCCTGGGGCTGGGCGGGCGAGCCGGGGCAGGGCGAGATCCACGCGCTCAAGGGGGCGGAATGGGTGGGCGGCCATGTCATGCCCACGGGCGATGCGCTGCTGGCCGGCCTGTATTTGAACGAGCTGCTCATGCGCCTGCTGGCGCGCGAGGACACGCATGCCCCGCTCTTCGACCTGTATGCCGGCGTGGTGCGCGTCCTGGGCAGCGGCACCCATGGCGACGCGCTGGAGCCCGTGCTGCGCGCCTTCGAGCTGCTGCTGCTGCGCGAGATCGGCCTGCTGCCCACCCTCGACGCCGAGACCGCCACGCTGTCCCCGCTGCTGCCTGAGGCGCGCTACACCCTGGTCGCCGAGGGCGGCCTGCGCGCTGCCGCTGACGGCGAGCGCGCGGCCCTTGCGGGCGCCCAGTGGCTGGCCTTGCAGCAGGCGCTGGCGCAGGGCGGGGCCGCGGGGTACACGGCCGTCTTGCGAACCGTGGCCGGTTCGGGAACCCAGGCCGCGGGCGAGCTCAAAGCACAATTGCGGGCATTGCTGCAATACCATTGCGGCAGCCCCCTGTTGCGCACGCGCCAGCTCATGATGGATCTGCAATCGCTATGACCTCCCACCCCCGCACCGCCCTCTCGGTCAACGTCAACAAGGTCGCCCTGGTGCGCAACACGCGCCACTTGGGCGTACCCAGCGTCACGCGCGCCGCGCAGCTGTGCCTGCAGGCGGGCGCGCAGGGCATCACCGTGCACCCACGGCCCGACGAGCGCCATATCCGCGCCCAGGATGTGCATGACCTTGCCGCGCTGCTCAGGCAGTGGCCGCAGGCCGAGTTCAACATCGAGGGCAACCCCACGCACAACCTGATGGAGTTCATCCGCCAGGTGCTTCCTACCCAAGCCACCTTCGTGCCCGACAGCGTGGGCCAGTTCACCAGCGACCATGGCTGGCGCTTTCCCGACGATGCCGAGCGCCTGGCGCCGCTGATCGCCGAATGCCGCGAGCTGGGCGTGCGCGTCAGCCTGTTCATGGACCCCATCCCTGAGCAAATGGCCGCCGCCCGCGCTGCTGGAGCCGACCGCGTCGAGCTCTACACCGAGCCCTACGCCGCCGCCTGGGGCACGCCTGAGCAGTCCGCAGAGCTGGCGCGCTACCGCCTGGCCGCCATGGCCGCCGCCGCCGCGGGTCTGGGCGTGAACGCCGGGCACGACCTGAACCGCGACAACCTGGCCGACTTCCTGGGCCATGTGCCCGGCGTGCTCGAAGTGTCGATAGGCCACGCCCTGATCGCCGACGCGCTGGAGCTGGGCTACGCCGACACGGTGCGCGCCTATCAGCGCTGCATAGACCAGGGCATGGCCGAGCGTGACTCTTGAAGTGATAGCTGCCAACGCTTGCTGTATAAGCGCTGGCGGCATATTTCGCTCATAAGCCATGATCTACGGCATAGGCACAGACATCTGCGACGTGCGCCGCATCCAGGCCAGCCTGGAGCGCCACGGCGAGCGCTTTGCCGAGCGCGTGCTGGCAGTAGGCGAGCTGGCCACCTGGCGCGCCCGCTCGGCGCGCTGGCCCGAACGCGGCGTGCGCTTTCTGGCGACGCGCTTTTCTGCCAAGGAGTCGTTCAGCAAGGCCATTGGCCTCGGCATGACCATGCCCATGAGCTGGCGCCGCTGCGAGGTGGTGAACCTGCCGGGCGGGCGCCCAGCCATCGTGCTGCATGGCGCGCTCAAGGACTGGTTCGAGGCGCGCGGCCTGCGCTGCCACATCAGCGTGACGGATGAGAGCGACTACGCCGCGAGTTTTTGCGTGGTCGAGAAGGATTGAAGCCAAAATCTCCCCTAGCGCCCGCCTATCATGCGCGGGCAGCTATCAAAACGAAAGTAACCAAGCAATGACGGAACACGCCCCCCTGATCATCGACGTGGCCGGCACCCAGCTGACCACCGCCGACCGCCGCCGCCTGCAGCATCCGCTGGTGGGTGGCGTCATCCTGTTTGCGCGCAACTGGCAGGACCGCGCGCAACTGCTGCAACTGACGGCGGCGATCAAGGCCGTGCGCCACGACCTGCTGATCTGCGTAGACCACGAGGGCGGGCGCGTGCAGCGCTTTCGCACCGACGGCTTCACCCATATCCCGGCCATGCGCGCCTTGGGCGAGTTGTGGCTGCAGGATGGCAAGGGCGCCAGGCACCGCGAGGGCAGCGGCGCCCTGCGCGCCATGGATGCGGCCACGGCGGCGGGCTATGTGCTGGGAGCTGAGCTGCGCGCCTGCGGCGTCGATTTCAGCTTCACCCCGGTGCTGGACCTGGACTGGGGCGAAAGCGGCGTCATCGGCGACCGCGCCTTCGCGCGCGACCCGCGCGTCGTCGCCATGCTGGCGCGCGCGCTCATGCAGGGCCTGCTGCAGGCCGGCATGGCCAACTGCGGCAAGCATTTTCCCGGCCACGGCAACGTGCGCGCCGATTCGCACACCGAGATTCCGGTGGACAAGCGCAGCCTCAAGGCCATCCTGCAGGACGACGCCGCGCCCTACCCCTGGCTGTCCAGCGTGCTCACCAGCGTCATGCCCGCCCATGTCATCTACCCCAAAGTGGACAGCCGTCCCGCGGGCTTCTCGGCCAAATGGCTGCAGGACATCCTGCGCGGCCGGTTGCGCTTTGACGGCGCCATCTTCAGCGACGACCTGAGCATGGAGGGGGCGCGGCGTTTGGACGGCCAGGTCGTCAGCTACACCGACGCGGGCGTGGCGGCCCTGAATGCCGGTTGCGACCTGGTGCTGCTGTGCAACCAGAGCCTGGGCGATGGCGCCGCCGTGGACGAGCTGATCAACGGCCTGGCCGCCGCCCAGACCGCCGGCCGCTGGCAGGCCAGCAGCGCCAGCGAGTCGCGCCGCCTGGCCCTGCTGCCCGAGACACTGCCCCAGCCCTGGGACGATTTGATGGTGCAACCGGCCTACATGCACGCGCTGGATCTGCTGCCATAAAGGGGAGGGTGGCATCCATGCGCGTGGGAGTCCTGACCGGCGGCGGCGACTGCCCGGGCCTGAACGCGGTGATCCGCGCCGTCACCAAGTCGCTGATCCAGCTGGGTCGTTGCGAGGTGCTGGGCATTGCCGACGGCTTCGAGGGCCTGATGGGCAAGGCCCCGCGCGCCCGGCCCCTGGCCTGGGACCAGGTCTCGGGCATCCTGCACATGGGCGGCACCATTCTGGGCACCAGCAACAGCGCCAACCCGCTGCGGGACACGGCCACGCTGGCGCAGGTGCAGCGCAACGTGGGCGCCCTGGGGCTGGACATGGTGGTCGTCATCGGCGGCGACGGCACCATGAGCCTGGCCCACGGCTTGAAGCAGATCGGCCTGGCCTGCGTGGGCGTGCCCAAGACCATAGACAACGACATCGCGCTGTGCGAGCGCAGCTTCGGCTTCGACACGGCGGTGGCCACCGCCACCGAGGCGCTGCACCGCGTGGAGAGCACGGCCAGCAGCCACCACCGCGTGATGATCGTCGAGACCATGGGCCGCCACGCCGGCTGGCTGGCGCTGGAGGCGGGCATCGCCGGCGCGGCCGACATCATCCTGCTGCCCGAGATCGACTACGACATCGACGCCATCGTGCGCCGCTGCCGCGAGCGCGAGCGCGAGCGGCGCCAGCGCTACACCATCATCTGCATAGGCGAGGGCGCCAAGGCGCGCGGCGGCACCCTCACCGTGCGCGAACGCGTGGAGGACAGCCCTGACCCCGTGCGCCTCGGGGGCGTGGCCCATGTGCTGCGCCAGCAGCTGCAGCCGCATTTGAAGAGCGAGGTGCGCGCCACCGTGCTGGGCTACGTGCAGCGCGGCGGCGACCCCACGCCGTTTGACCGCGTGCTGGCCACGCGCTTTGGCCACCACGCGGCGCAGCTGGTGCTCGGCGGCCGCCTGGACCGCATGGTCACGCTGCAGGGCGGGCGCATCGACAGCGTGGACATCGCCCAGGTGGCGAACACCCAGCGCAAGGTGCCGCCGGACCATGAACTGCTCGTCATGGCGCGGGATATTGGGGTGTGCCTGGGGATTTCCGGCGCGCTCCATGGTGCTCGCCAACCAGGTCAACGCGTTGCCCTCTGAGGCTGGGCTCAGCCTGTGATGATCGGCCGCAGCGTCTCAATCTCTTCCACGACGAAGTCGAAGAACGCGGCTACGCGGGGCGTGTGCCGAAGTTCTCGCGTGGTCAGCAGTCGCCAGATGCGCGACAACTCGGGCACTGGCCCCAGCACCCGCACGAGATCGGGCTCTGCGTCACCCAGCGCAAGGGGCAGGGGCGCTATGCCGATGCCCGCCTTGACGGAATAGATCAGGCCGAGGACGCTGCTGCTGCGCGCCGCCATCGTCGCATTCGGCGCGACCTTGCGCAGCCATTGCACGATGCGGTGCTTTGCCATTGTGTCGTCAAACCCGACCAACGCATGCTGCGCGAGCTCGTCGATAGTCGTGGGCTGGCCGTGGCGATCAATGTAGCTGCGGCTTGCATACACCGCCCAGATGGAGTCGCCGAGCTTGCGGCCAAGCAACTCACCGTCGTCGGTGTCGCCGGAGCGCAGCGCTACATCCGCTTCGCCCTGGAGGAGGTCGATGTACTTGTCGCTCATCACGAACTGTACGAGCAAGGCAGGGTACCTCGCGTGAAAGCGATCGATCAAGCCCGTCTGGATGATGCGATTCACGATGGGCTCGGGGCACGTCACGCGTACGGTCCCCGTCACCTCGGACGCGACCGTGGCGAGTCGTTGCTTGAACTGCGCCACCGCGTCCTCCACTTTTTGGGCGTAGGGCAGCAGCGCTTGGCCGAACTCGGTGAGCCGATAGCCCGTGGGCTGGCGCTGTACCAGCGGCTGGCCGAAACGGCGCTCCAATTCGGCCAGTCGGCGCTGCACGGTGGACTGATCCAGCCCCAGCGCACGGCCGGCCGCCAGCGAGCTGCCGTGCCGTGCCACGGCGAGCAGGTGCTTAAGATCGTCCCAGTCGAAGTCTTGCGGGGTATGCGCCATTGCGGCCCCATTCTGCAGCTTTGCGGCTTCCGGCGCGAGGCCGAGGCGGGTAGGCTATCTGCATGAAATCGTCGATCTCCGATCCCCAGGCCTACAAAGCCGCCATGCGCCGGCAATGGGACGCCGCCGCGCCCGGCTGGGACGCGCACTCGCCGCAATTGCGCGCCTGGCTGCGCGGCGCTACCGACGCGATGATCTCCATGGCCCGCGTGGAGTCGGGCGCGCGCGTGCTCGACGTGGCGGCGGGGGCCGGCGACCAGACGCTGGATGTGGCCGAGCGCGCAGGGCCGATGGGGGCGGTGCTGGCCACCGATCTTTCGCCAGCGCTGGTGGCGCGGGCGCAGCTGCGCGCCAAGGGTGCCGGTCACGGCAACGTGCAGTTCCGCGTGGCCGATGGCGAAGACCTCCAGGTCGATGCGGGCAGTTTCGATGCGGTGGTGTGCCGGCTAGGCCTGATGCTGTTTGCGCAGCCGCTGCAGGGCCTGCGCGAGATGCATCGAGCGCTGCGCCCCGGCGGCTGGGTGTGCACGGTGGTGTTCTCTGGTCCTGAGCGCAATCCCTGTGTCGCGCTCCTCATGGCTACCGCGCTGCGGCATGCGGGTCTGGCCGCGCCCGACCCCTTTTCCCCTGGCAGCCTGTTCAGTCTGGGCCGTCGCGGGCACCTCGATACGCTGATGCACGATGCGGGGTTTTGCGATGCCGCGACCACGGTGATGGATGCGCCGTTCCGTCTGCCTTCGGCGGACGACTATCTGGCCTTCGTACGCAGTTCCGCCAGCCCGATCCTGCAGATCCTGGACGGACTCGATGTCACTGCGGCCCAGGCCGCGTGGGACGACATCCGGACGCAACTGCGCGCCTTCGACACCCCCACTGGCTGGGTCGGCCCCAACGAGCTGCTGCTCACCGCGGCCCGCAAACCCTGAGTGCACCATGCTCGCTTCGCGCACCCAAGCGTTGCCACTGTCGCGCCGCGGCCTGCTGCGTGCCGTTGCCCTGACTCTGGCCGCCGTGGAGGTGGCGCGACATGCCGCCACGGCAAGCGAGGCGGGCTTACGCATTCTGTGCAGCGGCCCGGCCGGCAGCATCCCCGACCTCGTGGCCCGCGCTGTGGCCCTGCAACTGCCCACAGCCTCAGGCCGGCGCGCGCTGGTGGACAACCGTCCCGGCGCCGCGGGCCGGCTGAGCGTCGCGGCGCTGAGGGCGGCGCCGGCCGACGGCTCCACGCTGCTGCTGGCGCAAGGCGCCATCGCCACTGTCTACCCTTACCTCTACGACAAGCCGGGCTACGACGCCGCTGCCGACCTGCAGCCCGTGTCGCTCGCCAGCGAAATGGTTCTCGGACTCGCCGTCGGTCCGGCGGTGCCGGTCGATGTGACGACACTCGCCGACTTTTCGTCGTGGCTGCGCCGGAATCCGCAGCGGGCCCACATCGGCTCGCCGGGCGTCGGAACCCTGCCGCACCTGCTGGCGACGATGTGGTTTCGCAAGGAGGCTTTGGGCTGGCAACACGTTGCCTATTCAGGCGGACCGCCTGCGGTGATCCATCTGCTGGGCGGCCAGATCTCCGCGCTCGTGCTGCCAGAGGGCCTTCTGAGGCAGCACCATGCAACGGGCCGGGTGCGTGTGCTCGCCTCCTCAGGACAAACGCGCAGCGCCTACCTTCCCGATGTACCGACGTTCGTCGAAGGCGGGCATCCCGAACTGGTGGTCAAGGAGTGGTTTGCGTTCTTCGCGTCCGGCCGGGTGCCAAGGTCCACCGTAGAGGCTATCTCCGCGGTACTGCGCGAGGTACTGGCTAGCCCTGCGCTTATGGCCACCTTCGTTCAGGCGGGCATGACGCCCGCCTCCAGTCTGCCTGCGGCCCTGTTAGCTCGCATTGCTGAAGAGCAGCGTTACTGGCAAACCGTGCTGCGAGCGAACAACATACATGCCGACTGACCAACTGACGCGCATCAAGCGATAAGGTCGTTGTCGCATGGTTCATGCGCCCAACGCCTGTTCATCGCTGGATTGCGAGTGCGTATTGACGGCCGATTTCCGCTTCGGGCCCAAAGTCACCCCACCAAAGGGCGCCCGGTTGCGCGTGCGCTTGTTCAGCACCGCGGATATCGAGGTGTTGGGCATTGCCGGCGGTTTGGGGCCTGATGGGCGACGCGCCGCACGTCCTTCTGCTTTCGTGGGTGCAGCCGCCTTTGCAAAGCGAGGTGCGCGCCACCGTGCTGGGCCATGTGCAGCGCGGCGGGTGCCCATCCGAAAAGGGCTGGCGAGGCATACAGGGGTATTTCTTGCGCTGGTGCCGAATCACGCGCGGCATGCGGACCTACAGGTGGAAATCGCCCGCGGCTTCCGGCTGGTAGAGCACCTTCCCGATGCAGATACGGCGGGTCCGGTCCGGCAGCCGCCAGTCGATGGCGTCGCCCTCCTTGTAGCCCAGGATCGCGGTGCCGACGCCGGAGCACACCGACAGCTTGCCGGCACTGCCGTCCGCGTCCTCCGGGTAGACCAGGGCCACTTCCACTTCCTCGTCGTCCAGGCGCAGCAGGGCCCTGGAGTTCATCGTGACCACATTGCGCGCGACCTGCTGCGCATCGACGACGATGGCGCGCTCGACCTCGTGCTCCAGATCGACGACGGCCGGGCCCTGCTCGAGCGTGAGCAGATTCCTGAGCCGGGTCCGGTCGATCTCGGTGATGCAGATATCGCTGGGCTCGCCCACGGCGCCTTCGCGCAAGAGCCGCAGATAGCGCTCCGAAGTCATGGAAAACGACTTCAGCGCAGGCGTTTCGCTTTCAATCAGGAAGCCGCTGCGCAGGAAGGCCTTCAGCGAGCGCGCGTTGTCTGCGTGGATCTTGGCAATGAGCCTGTCGGCCCGCATGTCGAAGAAGGCGAGCTTCATGCCTTCGCGGATGGCGCTGGCGCCGAGCCTGCGGCCCCAGTTGTCACGGTCTCCGATGACCAGAACCATCTCGCAGTCCCGGCCCGTCTTGACGAGCCGGACGAAGCCCACCGGCACGTCATGCCGGTCGCAGGCCATGAAGAAGCGGCCGCCCTGGTTGAACAGATGGGTCAGGATCGGCAGCTGGACCCGGCCTATCACGTGTTCGATGAAGCGGGAGACGTGGCGCGAATCGCTGAGGTAGCGGACGACGCTCTCGTCTTCCAGCCAGTCCATCAGGGTCAGCGCGTTGGCCCGAGTAATCTCCGGGCACAGGGAAATGAAAGGCTTGCTCATCTTCACCACTCTTGGTTGCAAGAATGAAAGCCCTTCATGGCCACGGCCATGACGGTTCTTTCGGGAACCGGCATTCTAGGTTGGCCTGCGCGCGAGGGGGGCGATGCCTTGCTGCAACCCTACGTTGCGTGCCAGATATGGGGCCAGTTCCCTGGCGGTGGTTTATGGAGAAAGCGCCGGCAGCTATCAAAACAAAAGCGGCAGGGGCCGCTTCTATTTTTGCCGGCAGGAAGCGTTTTATGCCCCCAGATACGCCTTGCGCACATCGGCATTCGTCAGCAGGTTGGCGCCCGTGTCCTCCAGCACCAGCCGTCCCGTCTCCAGCACATAGCCGCGGTCGGCGATGGACAGGGCGCGGTTGGCGTTCTGCTCCACCAGGAACACGGTCACGCCCTGGGCGCGGATGGCCTGGATGATCTCGAAGATCTGCGCAATGATGAGCGGCGCCAGGCCCAGCGTGGGCTCGTCGAGCAGTAGCAGGCGCGGCTTGCTCATCAGCGCGCGGCCTATGGCCAGCATCTGCTGTTCTCCGCCGCTCATCGTGCCGGCGCGCTGGTTGGCGCGGTCCTTCAGGCGCGGAAAGAGCTTGAAGGCGTATTCCATGCCCTCGGCGATCGCGTCCTTGGACTGAAAGAAGCCGCCCATCTGCAGGTTCTCCACCACCGTGAGGGCGGGGAAGATGCGCCGCCCCTCGGGCGAGATGGCGATGCCCTTCCTCATGATGAGGTGCGACGGCGCGTTGGTGATGTCCTCGCCCTCGAACAGCACCTGGCCGTTGCTGGCGCGCGGGCTGCCGCACAGCGTCATCAAAAGCGAGGTCTTGCCCGCGCCGTTGGAGCCGATGAGCGAGACGATCTCGCCCTGGTTGACATGCAGGCTGACGTTGTTGACGGCGCAGATGGCGCCGTAATGGGTGCTGATGCCCTTGAATTCCAGCATGGTGGGCTGCGCCATCATTCTTCTCCCAGGTAGGCCTTGATCACGCGCTCGTCCTTCTGGATGGCGTCCGGCGTGCCCAGGGCGATGGGTCGGCCGTATTCCATGACCAGGATGCGCTCGGACACGCCCATCACCAGGCTCATGTCGTGCTCGATGAGCAGCACCGCCACGCCGTATTCCTGGCGCAGCTTTTCGATCAGGCCCTGCAGGTCTTTCTTTTCCTGCGGGTTCAGGCCCGCGGCGGGTTCGTCGAGCATGAGCACGCGCGGCTTGGTGACCATGCAGCGCGCAATCTCCAGGCGCCGCTGGTGGCCATAGGCCAGGTTGCCCGCCTCGCGGTTGATGAATTCGCGCAGGCCCATGTAGTCGAGCCAGTGCAGGGCGTTGTCCAGAGCCCTTTGTTCGCTCTCGCGGTAACTGCGCGTCTTGAACAGGCCCGACAGCAGGTTAGTCGCCAGGTGGCGGTGCTGGGCCACGAGCAGGTTTTCCAGCACCGTCATGTGCTTGAACAGGCGCACGTTCTGGAAGGTGCGCACCAGGCCGTGCAGCGCCACGTTGTGGCTGCCCTGGCCGGCAATGTCCTGGCCCTGCAGGCGGATGTTGCCGGTGGTCGGGCGATAGAAGCCGCTGATGCAGTTGAACACCGTGGTCTTGCCCGCGCCGTTGGGGCCGATGATGGCGAAGATCTCGCGTTCCTTGACGTCGAAGGCGATGCCGTCCACGGCCAGCAGGCCGCCGAAGCGCATGCTCAGGCCATCGACATGCAAAAAGCTGTTGCCGGCTGCCATCATTTCACCTCCACATGGTGGCGCTGCATGGGCAGCAGGCCTTGCGGTCGCCAGATCATCATCAGAATCATCACCAGGCCGAAGATCAGCATGCGGTACTCGGCAAACTCGCGTGCAAACTCGGGCAGCACGGTCAGCAGGATGGCGGCCAGGATCACGCCCAGCTGCGAGCCCATGCCGCCCAGCACCACGATGGCCAGGATCAGGGCCGACTCAATGAAGGTGAACGACTCGGGGTTCACGATGCCCTGGCGTGCGGCGAAGAAGGCGCCGCCAAAGCCCGCGAACATGGCGCCCAGCGTGAAGGCCGAGAGCTTGATCTTGGTGGGGTTCAGGCCCAGCGAGCGGCAGGCGATCTCATCCTCGCGCAGCGCCTCCCAGGCGCGGCCGATGGGCATGCGGATCAGGCGGTTGCTGATGGTCAGCGTCACCATGGCCAGCAGCAGCGCCATCAGGTACAAAAAGATCACCATGTGCATGGAGTTGAACTCCAGCCCGAAGAACTGGTGGAAGGTGGTCGCGCCCTCGACCGAGGGGCTGCGCGCCAACTCCAGGCCGAAGACCGAGGGCTTGGGCAGGCCCGAAATGCCGTCCGGCCCGCCGGTGAAGTCCGTCAGGTTGGTCAGCAGCAGGCGGATGATCTCGCCAAAGCCCAGCGTCACGATGGCCAGGTAGTCGCCACGCAGGCGCAGCACCGGAAAGCCCAGCACCAGGCCGAACAGCGCCGATGCGCAGCCGGCCAGCGGCAGCGCCTGCCAGAAGCTCCAGCCTGCCCAGTGGAACAGCAGGGCGTAGGTGTAGGCGCCGACGGCGTAGAAGCCGACGAAGCCCAGGTCGAGCAGGCCGGCGAAGCCCACCACCACGTTCAGGCCCAGGCCCAGCATGACGTAGATCATGGCCAGGGTGGCGATATCGACCGCGTTGCGCCCGCCAAAGAAGGGCCAGATCACGGCCAGCAGCAGCGCCGCGGCAATCCACACGCCGCGCTGGCGTGCGGGAATGGCGGGCAGCTTGGGCCAGGGCAGGCGCAGGCCGCGGCCCGCCAGCAGCGGGCGCAGCATCTGCGCGATGAAGACCAGCAGGCAGGCCCAGGCCACGTTGCCCCAGTGCGGCGCGATGACGGTGCGCACGCCCGCGCGCTCCAGGTGCAGGCCGAAGATCGGGGTGACCACCACGGCGGTGAGCACCGTGGCCGTGAGGGCGTGGGCCAGGTTCTGGCGCCAGCCGGGGCGGGAGGAGGTGATAGCGGCGCTCATCAGACTTTCTCCACTTCAGGTTTGCCAAGCAGGCCCGTGGGGCGGAACAGCAGGATCAGCACCAAGAGGCCAAAGGCCACGATGTCCTTGTATTCCGACGAGATGTAGGCGGCCGCGAAGGTCTCGGCCACACCCAGCAGCACGCCACCCAGCATGGCGCCGGGGATCGAGCCGATACCGCCGAGCACGGCGGCCGTGAAGGCCTTCACGCCGACGATGAAGCCGATGAAGGGGTTGAGCTTGCCCACGGCCAGCGCGATCAACACGCCGCCCACGGCGGCCAGCACCGCGCCCAGGATGAAGGTGAACGAGATCACGCGGTTGACGTCGATGCCGAGCAGGCGCGCCATGTGCATGTCCTGCGAACAGGCGCGCGACGCCCGTCCCATGCGCGAGTGTTTGATGTAGAGCGTGAGGGCGATCATCAGCACCACCGTCACGACGATGATGAGCACGCGGGTGTAGGGCACGAAGATCTCGAAGCCGCCCTCGCCACCAAAGCGCAGTGCGCCTGGCAGCAGCGAGGGCACGGCCATGTCGCGCGCGCCCTGGCCCAGGGCCACCCAGTTCTGCAGGAAGATGGACATGCCGATGGCCGAGATCAGCGCCACCAGGCGCGGCCCGTTGCGCAGCGGTTTGTAGGCCACCTGCTCGACCACGAAGCCGTACACGCCCGTGACCAGCACGGCCACGAGCAGCATGAGGGCGATGATGATGGCGATCGGCAGGCCGCTTTGCGTGCCTATGGACGCCAGCGTGACCAGGCCCGCATAGGCGCCGATCATGTAGATTTCGCCGTGCGCGAAGTTGATCATGCCGATGATGCCGTACACCATGGTGTAGCCGATGGCAATCAGGGCGTAGATCGCTCCGAGCGACAGGCCATTGAAGAGCTGCTGAAGCAGCTGCGGCAGGAATTCAGACATCCTGGGCCTCTCGATAAAGAGATGGAACAAAAAGGGGACTGCCCGGAAACGGCAAGACCACCCGGCGTGGATGCCGGGCATTTTTACAGCGTTTCAGGCAAACGGCAAAAACCCCGATCGCCCGGGTTCCTGAGAGGGGGCGTCGGGGTGCCAGTAGCTGCGGGCTTACTTGGCGACGGTCTTGCTGCCGTCCTTGTGCCACTCGAAGATCTGGAAGTCGAAGGACTTCAGGTCACCGTTCTTGTTCCAGCCGATGGCGCCCAGGGGCGTCTCGAAGGTGGCCTTGTGCATGTGATCGGCCACCTTGGCGGGGTTGTCGCCCACGGCCTTGATGCTGTCGATGATGACCTGCGCGGCAGCGTAGGAAGTCATCTGGAAGGCACCACCGGCGTCGCGCTTCTTGTCCTTGAAGGCCTTGACGATGGCGGCGTTCTTGGGGTTGGTCGAGAAGTCGGCAGGCAGGGTCAGCAGCATGCCTTCGACGGCGGGGCCGGCAATCGCGTTGACCTCGGGGTTGCCCACGCCCTCGGGGCCCATCATCTTCACCTTCAGGCCCTGCTCGCCGGCCTGGCGCAGCAGCAGGCCCATTTCGGGGTGGTAGCCGCCGTAGTAGACGAAATCGACACCCGCGCTCTTGAGCTTGGTGATGACGGCGGAGTAGTCGCTGTCACCGGCGTTGATACCCTCGAACAGCACCACGTTGACGCCGGCCTTTTTCAGGTCGTCGCGCACCGAGGAGGCGATGCCCTGGCCGTACGACTGTTTGTCGTGCAGGATGGCGACCTTCTTGGGCTTGATCTTCTCGGCGATGAACTTGGCGGCAGCGGGGCCCTGCTGGTCGTCGCGGCCGATGGTGCGGAAGATGAAGTGGTAGTTCTTGCCCTCGGTCAGCGCGGGCGAGGTGGCCGAGGGGGTCACGACGACCACGCCCTCGTTGTTGTAGATCGGGGCGGCGGCAATGGCTGCGCCGGAGCACACGGGACCGACCACATAGTGGATCTTGTCGTTGATCACGCGGTTGGCGGCGACGGGGCCTTGCTTGGGCTCGCAGGCATCGTCCACGGTGACCAGCTCGATCTTCTTGCCGTTGATGCCGCCGGCGGCGTTGGCCTGCTCCACGGCCGTGGAGACGCCTTCCTTGATCATGTCACCATATTGGGTGACGGGGCCCGTGGCCGGAATGACCATGGCGATCTTGACCTGCGCATGTGCGGTAGAAAGCAAAGCAGCGCTGGCCAGGCCAAGCGCTGCGACGACGGTATGCATACGGAACGGAATGCTCATAAAACGATCTCCAACTTTGGGTAAAGCGGTCTGAAAAATCATCAGGCCCCGGTAGGAGCCTGCGATCAAGACCGCCATGATTGTCCGTGCGCATGGTATTGGCAACAGGGTAAGCAAGGCTGGCGCGATTGCCAATTTTTTGCTACGGCTGACGAAAAAATTGTCCTGAGTCAATTTTTTCCGGTATTGCCCCTCAACCATTCAAGGGAAACTGGCGGGCTTTGGGGCAGGCGTCGATTCTGCACCAACCGTCGTCTGCGTGGCAGCTGCTGGATGTAGCTTGGAAGAGGGGATCTGCATGCCCGCACGCCAACGGCGCAGCACGCGCTGGAAGATCAGGGCATTCGGAATCTGCAGCAGTGTCCCCGCCTCGGCAGCGGTGGCGTCTTCCAGCGTGGTGTAGAGCAGGTTGATGTCCAGCACGCGCCCAAGCGCGCCCGGTTTATCTGCCGTATCCAGCAACTCGATGTGGTCGCCCACGCGAAATGGCCCCACGGTGAGGATCAGGAAGGCGCAGAACAGGTTGGACAGCACGCTCCACGCCGCGAAGAAGGCTACGGCGCCCACGGTGGCAAAGCCGGTGAAGGCGGTCCACAGCACGGCCGCGGACACGCCCAGGCGCTCCAGCGCCAACAACGCCGCGCCGCCCAGGACGAGCCAGCGCACCACGGCATTCACCGGGGTCAATAGCTCGTGTGGAAACTGGTAGTGGTCGCTGGCCCGCCGGATCAGGCGCCGCAGCAGGTAATGCAGCAGCAGCGCCGCCAGCAGGATGAGCGTGATTTGCACGCCCGGCACGATGATGTCGAGCCAGTCATGCATCCATGGCGGAAGAATGGCTTTCAAACGCTCCAGCATTGGGGGCTCAGTGTTCGCGGCGCAGCGCCGGGAACAGGATCACGTCGCGGATGCTGGGGCTGTCGGTCAGCAGCATCATCAGCCGGTCAATGCCAATGCCGCAGCCGCCGGTGGGGGGCATGCCGTACTCCAGCGCGCGCACGAAGTCGTTGTCGAAGAACATGGCCTCGTCGTCGCCGCTGTCCTTGGCGGCCACCTGGGCGTTGAAGCGGGCGGCCTGGTCCTCGGCGTCGTTCAACTCGGAAAAGCCGTTGCCGAATTCGCGTCCGGTGATGTAGAGCTCGAAGCGCTCGGTGACCTCGGGGCGGGCATCGTTGGCGCGCGCCAGCGGCGAGATCTCGGTCGGGTGCTCCATGATGAAGGTGGGCTGCCAGAGTTTGTCTTCCACGGTCTCCTCGAAGTACAGCACCTGCAGGCTGGCCAGCGAGCGCGTGGACAGGCGCTCCTTCTCCTCGCTCATGCCCAGCTTTTTCAGCGCGCTGATGAGCCACGCAGCGTCGTCGACATGGGCGCCGGCCTCGGTGTACTCATAGATGGCCTCGCGTATGGTCAGGCGCTGGAAGGGCTGGGACAGGTCCACCGCGCGCCCGCCGTAGCTGAGCTGCAGGCCGCCCGTGGCCTTGAGTGCCGCATCGCGCACGAGGTCCTCGGTGAAATCCATCAGGTCGCGGTAATTCCAGTAGGCCGCATAGAACTCCATCATCGTGAACTCGGGGTTGTGGCGCACCGAGATGCCTTCGTTGCGGAAGTTGCGGTTGATCTCGAACACGCGCTCGAAGCCGCCGACGACCAGGCGCTTCAGGTACAGCTCGGGGGCGATGCGCAGGAACATCTCCTGCTCCAGCGCGTTGTGGTGCGTGACGAAGGGGCGCGCGTTGGCGCCGCCGGGGATGGGGTGGAGCATGGGCGTCTCCACCTCCAGAAAGCCATGCCCGATCATGAAGTTGCGGATCGAGCCAATGGCCTTGCTGCGCGCCACGAAGCGGCGGCGCGCGGTCTCGTCGGTCATCAGATCGACGTAGCGCTGGCGGTACTTGACCTCCTGGTCGGCCACGCCATGGAATTTGTCGGGCATGGGGCGCAGGCTCTTGGTCAAAAGGCGCAGGCGTGTGACCTTGACCGACAGCTCGCCGGTCTTGGTCTTCATCAGCTGGCCTTCAGCGCCCACGATGTCGCCCAGGTCCCAGCGTTTGAAATCTGCGTACAGGTCCTCGCCCACGGCGTCGCGGGTCACATAGAGCTGGATGCGCCCGCCGGTCTCGCCCAGCGAGCCGTCCTGCAGCGTGGCAAAGCTGGCCTTGCCCATGACGCGCTTGAGCATCATGCGGCCGGCCACGCTGACGGACACGCCCTGCGCCTCCAGCGCCTCGCCGTCCTGCGCGCCGTACTGCTGCTGCAGGCTGGCGGCGTGGTGCTGCGGCTTGAAGTCGTTGGGGAAGGCCACGCCCCGGCCCTGGGCCTGGCCCTCGCGCAGGGCCTTGAGTTTCTCGCGGCGCTCGGCGATGAGCTGGTTTTCGTCCTGGGGCAGGGGGGAGGCTTGGTTTTGTTCAGACATGATGCCGTTGGGCGGTAAGGGGCAAACCCGCAATTTTAGGGTTTTGTCCCGGGGCCTGGGGCTGGCGCCGGATTCACGGGCCGGCCCAGGATGGCCAGGATGGTCCAGGCGATGATGCGCAGGTCCAGCCACAGGCTGCGCGAGTGCACATAGCGCTGCGCGTAGTCCAGCTTGGCGGGCAGGATCTGCTCGACATAGGTGCGCTCGGGGTCCGTGCTCTGCGCCAGCTGGCTGCTTTCGTCGCGGAAGGCGATGGAGGCCAGGTCGGTGATGCCGGGGCGCACGCCGAGCACGGCCCGCCGCACGTCGGGTGGGTACAGCGCCACGTAGCGCGGCACCTCGGGGCGCGGGCCGACCAGGCTCATGTCGCCGCGCAGCACGTTCAGCAGCTGCGGCAGCTCGTCCACCTTGCTGCGGCGCAGCCAGCGGCCGGCGCGGGTGATGCGCGCATCGGCACCTATGGTGATCTGCGGGCCCAGGGCCTGCGCATCCACGACCATGGTGCGGAACTTGTAGATGTCGAAGGGCCGGCCGTGGCGCCCCACGCGGCGCTGGCGAAACAGTACCGGCCCCGGCGAGTCCAGGCGCACCCACAGCGCCACGCCCAGCAGCGGCACGCACAGCAGCAGCAGGGCCAGCGCGGCCAGGACGAGGTCGAAGAGGCGCTTGGCCATGGCCCGGCGTCAGCCCAGCAGTGCGTGCAGCGCGTCGATGACGCGCTGCTGCTCGGCGTCCGTCATGGCCGTGAACAGCGGCAGGCTGAGCATGCCCTGGTAGGCCGCGTCGGCCTGCGGGAACCGCTCGGGCGTCAGGCCGTAGCGGTCGCGCCAGTAGGGGTGGCGGTGCAGCGGCACATAGTGCACGCTGGTGCCTATGCCCCGGTCGGCCAGTGCCTGTATCAGCGCGTCGCGCGACAGGCGCGCCTGCGGCGCTAGGCGCACCACGTAGAGGTGCCAGGCATGGATGTCGCCGGCCGGCGCATCGGCCGGCAGCACCAGGGGCGGGCCCGCCAGCGCGGCGTGGTAGCGCCCGGCCAGCTGCTGGCGCCGCGCGAGGAACTGCGGCAGGCGCTGCAGCTGCGCCAGGCCCAGCGCGGCGGCGATGTCGGTCAGGTTGTACTTGAAGCCCGGGGCCACGACCTCGTAGTACCAGGCAGGCGTCCGGGACGTGAAGCGGTCGAAGGCGTCGCGGCTCATGCCGTGCAGGCGCATGACGCGCATGCGCTCGGCCAGCGCCGGGTCGCGCGTGACGGCCATGCCGCCCTCGCCGGTGGTCATGGTCTTGTTGGCGTAGAAGCTGAACACCGTCACGTCGGACGCCAGCCGCCCCACCAGCGTGCCCTGCCAGGTGGTGGGCAGGGCATGGGCGGCGTCCTCGACCACCTTCAGGCCATGCTCGCGAGCGATGGCCAGGATGGCGTCCATGTCGCAGGCCAGGCCGCCGTAGTGCACCGGCATGATGGCGCGGGTAGCCGGGGTGATGGCGGCGCGGATCTTCTCCGGATCGATGTTCAGCGTCACCGGGTCCACGTCCACCAGCACCGGGTCGGCGCCGAGGTAGCGCACCACCTCCACCGTGGCGGTAAAGGTCAGTGTGGGGGCGATGACCTCGTCGCCCGGGCCTATGCCCAGCGCCTCCAGCGCCAGGTGCAGGCCGGCGGTGGCCGAGTTGACGGCGATGGACTGCAGGCCGTCGCCGCCCAGGTAGGCGGTGAAGGCCTCCTCGAAGGCGCGCGCCTTGGGGCCGGTGGTCACCCAGCCCGAGCGCAGGGCATCGGTGACGGCGGCGATCTCGGCCTCGCCGATGTCGGGGCGCGCGAAGGGCAGGAAGGGGGGCGTGGTGTCGGTCATGGTCATGCGGGTTTGACCGCCCAGGTCAGGCGGTGGGTGCGCAGCGGGGGCAGCAGGGCGGCCGTGGCGATCAGCGCCACCGGCAGCCGCCGCGCCAGCGGTGGCGCCAGCGTCAGGCTGCGCGAATGCAGGCGCGCGCCGGGGAACAGCGCGCGCAGCTCGGCCAGCGGCAGCGCGCGCACGTCCCGGTTGCGCGGGTTGTCGATGACGAAGTCGTAGAGCAGCACGCCGCCGCCGGGCGCCACCCAGCGCCACAGCTGGGCGGCGAACTGGCGGCGGTAGGCCGGGTCGAGCAGCGAGCTGAACACGGTGAAGGCCAGCACGGCCTGCTGGCTGGCATCGGGTATGGGTGCGGCGCAGGCGTCGCCGTGGATGATGCGCACGTCGCCCGGCAGCAGCGCGCGCGCGGCCTGGGCGCGCTCGGGCAGCAGCTCTATGCCGGTGAGCTGCGCGGGCGTGGCGCCCAGGCGCAGCAGATCCAGCAGGTTGCCGCCGCTGCCGCAGCCCACCTCGACCATCGGCCGGCCCGCGAGCGATGGCCAGCCGTGCGCGCGCCACAGCCGGATGAGGGCGCGCAGCCGCTCCTGCTGCGCCTGCAGTGCCGCCGCGTTGGCGTACAGGCCGTAGCGCAGCGCATCGGCCTCGCCGTCGCGGCGTGCGTAGCGTGCCTCGATGGCATGGGTCTCGGACGAATTCATCGCGTGATCCTGGCAAAGCGTGACGAGGGCCCGCGCGCGCGCAGCACGTCCCACAGGCCGCGCCAGCTGCCCCAGCCATAGCCCAGGTGAAAGGCGGCGATCACGGCCGGCAGGCGTGCCAGCAGGCGCCAGGAGCCCGCGGCGCGTGCCGCGGCCGCGCTGGCCAGCGCCAGGTAGCCGCCATACAGCGCCAGCAGCGCGGCGAGGGGCCAGCGCGACCAGGGCAGCAGCAGTGTGCACAGCAGCAGCGCGGCGACGAACAGCGCCGGCACCAGCTGGCGCCAGGAGCCCGGCTGGCCATGCTTGCGCACCACGAAAGGCCGCCAGTAGCCGTACTGCCGTTGCTGGGCGAAGAGGTGGCGCAGCGAGCCGCGCGGGTGGTAGACCGAGCGTATCGTGCCGCTTTGCCAGATGCGGCCGCCGGCCAGGCGCAGGCGCAGGTTGTGCTCGTCGTCCTGGTTGCGCACCAGCGTCTCGTCGAACGGGCCATAGCGCGTGAACGCCTCGCGCCGCCAGCAGCCCAGGTACACGGTATCGACCTCGCCCTCGTAGGCCAGGTCGCGCGAGCGCGCGCCGCCCACCACCCAGCGGCACTGAAAGGCCGCGGCGATGGCCGCGCCCATGGGGCCGCTGCCCCGCGCGACCCAGGGCCCGCCCACGTTGTCGGCGCCGCTGCGCGCAAGCTGCTCTATGCAGCACGCCAGGTAGTCGGGCGCGAACTCGCTGTGGATGTCCAGCCGCGCGATCACCTCGCCGCGCGCGCGCGCGATGCAGGCGTTGAGCCCGGTGGAGACGATGCGGCCGGGGTTGTCCACGCACAGCAGCCGCGGGTCGGCGGCGCAGCGCGCCTGCAGGCGCTCGCGCGTGCCGTCGTCGCTCATGCCGTCGGCGATCAGCACCTCCATGGTCCAGCCGCCGGGCAGCCGCTGGCGCAGCACCGAGTCGCAGAAGGCGTCGATGAAGGCCGCCTCGTTGCGGCAGGGGGCGATGACGCTGATGAGGCGTTGGGTGGGGGTGTCTGTCATTTCAGCAGTTGCCGATATAGCCGGTCGATGCGGTCCATCTGGACCCTGCGGTCACCTTCCAGCGCCATGCGTTCGGCGTTGCGGGTTCCGATGCGGTGCATCAGCCCATCATCACCGGCGAGCCGTTGCAGCACATTGGACAGTGCGCCTGCATCACCCGCGGGCACCAGCAGCTCGGGTGCAATCCACTGGCGGTTGGCCGCCAAGTCGCTTGCCACCACCGCCAGGCCGCAGGCCATGCTCTCCAGCATGGCCACCGAGGTCGCGTCGCTCGCGGGCACGCTGACCGATATTTTGCAGCGCGCCAGCACGGCCGCCATGCCGGCGTCGTCCAGGCGCCCGTGGAACACCACGCCCTGCGTCATGCCCAGCGCCTGGACCTGGGCGCGCAGTGCGGGCTCCAGCGCGCCGCCGCCCAGCAGGTGGAGTTGCAGCGGCATGTCGGGCAGCCGCCGGCGCAGCAGAGCAATGGCCTCGATCAGCGTGGCGATGTGGTAGTTCGGTTCCCAGGCACGCAGGCTCACGATCTGCAGGCCGTGCTTGTCCGCCCAGGGCGCGGGGGCGAAACGCGCGCGCTCCACGCCCCAGTGGATCTCGTGCACCGGTGCGCGCGGGCGGAACTGCCTGGCGGCCTCCACGAGGCTGGCCGAGTCGCCGGTGACGAGGTCGGCGCGGCGCAGTATCCAGCCCGTGAGCCAGCGCATCCAGGGGCTGCGCTGCGGCGTCACGAGCAGGTCGCTGCCCCAGGCCGTCATCACCAGCGGATGGCGGCCGCAGCGCGCGGCCAGGTAGCCGTAGGAGGTGAGGTAATGCGCGTGCACGATGTCCGGGGCCAGTTCGCGCAGATGGCGCCGGGCCGCGCCCACGCGCAGCAGCCAGTCGGCCTGACGCCGCACCGGCGGCAGGATGCGCTGCTCCACGCCGTCAAGCGGCTCGGGCCGCGCGGTGATGAGCGACACGCGCCAGCCGCGTGCGCGCATCTCCAGCGCCCAGCGCCGCGTATGGGGGCTGTTGGCGTCGCCCAGCAGGCACAGGTGGGGCGCCGCCATGTCAACCATGCTCTTGCTCCACGGAAGGCAGTTCGCCGGCCCAGGCGGCGTAGTGGCCCGCCAGTTCCGGGTGCTGCGCGAGCAGCCGGGCGTCCTGGGCGCGCACGTCGCCCACGGTGCGAGCCGGCGAGCCGGCGACGATGGCGAAGTCGGGCACCGTGCCGCGCACGCGGGCATGGGCGCAGACCACCACGCCCTTGCCGATACGGCTGCCGGCCTCGATCACGCTGTGCGGGCCTATGAAGCTGTAGGCCCCGATCTCTATGGCCGCCTGCACATAGCCCGGCATGGCGCCCGCGTGGGCGGCATAGGCGCGGCCCAGCAGCCGGATGCTGCGGTGCGAGCTGTGTGTGACGATGCTCACGAAGTTGGTGATCTGCACGCCCTCGTCGATGCGTAGCCCGGCGGTGGCATCCAGGAAGTTGAACTGGCCGATGAACACATGGTCCGCCAGATCAAGCCCCGCTTCGCCCTCGATGCAGGTGCTGGGCGCGATGCGCGTGTGCGGCAGCGGCCGGCCCGCGCGATCCCGCTCGCCGAACAGCATGCGAAAGAACAGCTGGCGCCAGAGCCTGCGGCGCCAGCGGTTAAGCAAGGCTCTCATGGGGAATGTCGCTCCAGGATGCAAGGGCCCGGAAATAGTAGAGGAAGTACGCCGCCATGGTCGCCGACACGCCCCAGGCCGCGCCCTGCAGCCCGTCCCAGGCCAGGCCGGCGCCCAGTCCGGCAAAAAAGGCCAGCTGCCCGACCAACGACAGCCGCAGCGCCCAGGGCTGGGCGCGCCAGGCCAGCGTGACCACGGCCAGCGGCGAGGCGATGAAATGCAGACCGATGTACAGCGCCAGGCCGCGCACCAGTGCGCCCGTGCCTTGCCATTCTTCGCCGAAGGCCCAGGAGAACAGCGCTGGCCCCCACAGCAGCAGCAGGGCGGCCAGTGGTGCGGCCAGCAGCGCCAGCATCAGCATGCTGCGGCGCACCAGGGTGCGGGCCGCGTCGGCGCTGCGTGCATGTACCAGCTGCGGGTACAGCGCCTGCGAGAGCGCGCCGCCCAGCAGCGTGGCGGGCGCCTTCAGGTAGCGCAGTGCCAGCGCCCACAGGCCCGCGGCGGCATCGCCCGCCCAGGCGGCGATGAGCAGCAGCGCCAGCGTGTCCTGCAGCGCACCCATGAAGGCGTGCGGTGTGTTGTACAGCGGGAAGTCGCGGTGGCGCGCGGCGATGGCCTTGAGGCGCCGCCGCGGCTGGCGCCACATGCGCCGCCAGCCGCCCTGCGGTGCCGGCCGGGCCAGCAGCCAGGCGGCGCACAGGCCGGCGGCGATGGGCCCCAGCAGCAGGCCTAAGGCCCCCGTCCTGGCGGCGCCCAGCAGTACCTGCAGCGCGGCGCCACCACCTTGCTGCACGAAGCGTGCCGCCGACAGCAGGCCGAAACGCTGTGCGCGTGTGGCCCACAGGCTCAGCCACTGGGTGGCGCCAATGGCCAGCACGCCGGCCGGCAGCAGCCAGGCCAGTGCCGGGCCCTGGCCCCAGGCAAGCGCCGGGGCCAGCAGCGCGGCAGCGGCGGTGGCGGCCAGCAGCAGGCGCATGCACAGGGCCATGAGCAGGGCGGCGCCACGGGACGACTTTTCCAGCGGCAGGGCGAACTCATAGCGCGCACAGGCGACCACGGCCACGTTGGTGGCCAGGGCCCAGAGCAGGGCGTACTGGCCGAAGTCTGCCGGCGTGTACAACCTGGTCAGCACCGGTCCCAGCAGCAGGGGCAGGGCGTGGGCCGCCACGGCGCCGGTCAGCAGCGTCAGTGTGGCGCGCAGCAGGCCTTGCCTCATGCCGGTCCGGTGGGCTGGTAGCCGCGCACCATCTGTTGCAGCAGGGCCGTGATGGCCGGCGTGTCGCCGACCAGGGCGGCGTCGCGCAGGGCCTCCAGCCGGGGCTGCAAAACGTCCCAGGGCGCGTGCTCCTCGCGCGCGCGCAAGATGCGCGGGTGCGCCGTGGGCAGAGGGTCGTCACCGATCAGCAGCTCCTCGTACAGTTTCTCGCCGGGACGCAGGCCGGTGAACTCGATGGCAATGTCGCCGGCCGGGTGGCCTGCATCGCGCACCGTCAGGCCCGACAGTGCCACCATGCGCCGGGCCAGATCCACGATGCGAATGGGCTCGCCCATGTCGAGCAGGAACAGGTCGCCGCCCTCGGCCATGGCGCCGGCCTGCAGCACGAGCTGGGCCGCCTCAGGGATGGTCATGAAGTAGCGCGTCACCTCGGGGTGGGTGACGGTGACCGGCCCGCCCGCGGCGATCTGGCGCCTGAACAGCGGGATTACGCTGCCGCTGGAGCCCAGCACATTGCCGAAGCGCACCATGGAAAAGCGCGTGGGCCCCTGGTCGCCATCCAATGGCGGCCAGCCATGGGCGGCGATGGCCTGCAGTATCAGTTCGGCGATGCGCTTGCTCGCGCCCATGACGTTGGTGGGACGCACGGCCTTGTCGGTGGAGACCAGGACGAAGTGCCGCACGCCATGCGCCATGGCTGCGCGCACTACCGAAAGCGTGCCGAAGACGTTGTTGAAGATGCCCTCGGCCGCGTTGGCCTCGACCATGGGCACATGCTTGTAGGCGGCCGCGTGGTAAATGGATGCGGGCCGGTGTGCGCGGCAGATACGGGCCATATGCGCCTCGTCGGTCACGTTGGCGAGCAGGGGCACGAGGGTGCAGCCCTCCTGTGAGGTGGCCACGCTCGCCTGCAGCTCCTGGTGGATGCTGTAGAGCGCGTATTCGCTGTGGTCCAGCAGCAGCAGCCGCGACGGGCGCGCGTTCAGGATCTGCCGGCACAGCTCGCTGCCTATGCTGCCGCCCGCGCCCGTGACCAGCACCACGGCGCCGCGCAGGTTGCGCTCCAGCAGGCCCTGGTCCGGCGCCACGGGGGCGCGGCCCAGCAGGTCGATGATGTCCAGGTCCTGGAAGTCGGTCACGCTCACGCGGCCGCTCGCCAGGTCCGTCAGGCTGGGCAGCGTGCGTATGCGCACGGGCAGCTCGCTCAGCTGCTTGATGATGTCGCGCCGCCGTTCCTGCGAGACGCTGGGCAGCGCCAGCAGCACGTCGGTGATGTCCTCGCGCTGCACCAGCGCCGGCAGGGCCTTGGGCGCATGCACGCGTATGCCGTTGATGCTGCTGCCGATCTTGCGCGGGTCGTCGTCCACGAAGCCGCGCAGCCGGTATTGGCGTGCGCTGGCCAGGCCCGCCGCCGTCTGCGCGCCCGCGACGCCGGCGCCGTAGATCAGCAGGCGGTAGCGCGCCTGGTACATGCGGCCCGACAGCCAGAACCAGCCCAGCGCGCGGCTGGTGCCGATCAGCAGCAGCAATATGAGCGGCTGCAGCATGCCCACGCTGCGCGGCACGCCCTCCCATTTGGCCGCCAGCAGCAGCGCCAGCAGCAGCGCGCCATAGGTGGCGACGGCGCGACCGGTGGTCAGCAGTGCGGCGATGCCGTTGTAGCGGAAGATGGCCCGGTACAGCCCCATGTGGACGAAGATGGGAAAGGCCATGACGGGCCCGAGCAGGTAGACCCGCCACTGCAGCCCCTCGGGCCAGTGCAGGGTGTCGAGCCGCAGCGAGAAGGCCAGCCACATGGCCAGCAGCCCCAGACCTGCGTCCAGCGCGACGGCGACCAGGCGCTTGATGGCGCGTGGCCAGGTCAGTGCGTGCATCAGCATGCGTGCAGTATTCCTGTCATCTGCTACAGCCTACAGGGCGATGCCCGTGCGCTCCAGCAGATCGTCCACCAGCTCCAGGCGCACGAGCGGGTTGTCCAGCGCCATCAACTGCTGCTTGAGCGGCAGCGGCACCGGCAGCAGTTCGCACCAGCGGTTGGCCACCCAGCCGCAGTCCTGCAACTGCCCAGGCGTTGCCTGCGGGTGCGGCCGCGTGTCCAGATTGCGTTCATGCACCTTGTGCAATATCTTGGCCAGCAGGGTGGCGGTGCGCCGCAGGTCGTCCGGCACCGGCACCGGCGCATCGGCGGGCAGCTGCTCCACGTCGGCCACCCATAGTCCATGCGGCAGGTGGTGTTTGCGCGTGATGCGAAAGCGCTGCGCGCCGCGGCAGCGCAGGGTGATCAGGCCGGGCTGCGGCGTCTCCAGCAGCTCGATGCTGGCCAGCGTGCCCTGGTCGTGGAACTGCTCGTCGGGGGCGCCGGCGCGGCGCACCTCCTGCCCCGCGGTGAGCCCGACCACGCCGAACGGCGCGCCTGCATGCCGGCATTTGCGCACCATGTCGAGGTAGCGCACCTCGAACACGCGCAGCGCCAGCACGCCACCGGGAAAGAGCACGGTGTCGAGCGGAAACAACGGCAGTGAGGTGAGCGTCAGCGGAGGGGACATGGCAGACTGCGGTTCAGCCTCGCTATCATCCCATGGACTTCACTGCACGCCTTGCTCCGCGCCCGTGGCGGGCGTTCTTTTGCTGCCTTTCATGCTGTTCCAGATTCTCTCCTTCATTCTCGACGTGGCCAGCGGCCTGCTGACCGGCGCCTGCCTGCTGCGCCTGTACATGCAACTGCAGCGCGCGCCATTCGCCAACCCCGTGGGGCGGCTGGTGTTCGCGCTGTCCGACTGGCTGGTGCTGCCGCTGCGCAAGCTCGTGCCGGCCGCGGGGCGCTGGGACCTGTCCTGCCTGGTGGCGGCCTTCCTTCTTCAGCTGGTGCAGTACCTGCTGCTGTGGCTGCTGCTGGGGGCCGGCATAGGCCTGGCCTGGCTGCCGTGGATGGCGGTTTTCAGCCTGCTGCGCGTGGCCGTGTCGGGCCTGATGGGGCTCATGATCGTCTACGCCGTGCTGTCCTGGGTGCCGACGCGCTCACCCATAGGCGACGTGATCGCGCGCCTGTGCGAGCCGCTGCTGCGGCCCGTGCGGCGCGTGTTGCCTCTGGTGGGCGGCATAGACCTGTCGCCGCTGGTGCTGCTGGTGGTGCTGCAGGTGGTATCCATCGTGCTCGGCCATATGCAGGCGGCCGCTCTGGGCTGAAGCCCATTCCAGGGTGGCGGGGCAGCGTTTCGTCTGTAAATCGGATTCATTGGCAAAGAGGCGAATACCGCCCCTCGCATGATGGAATGGGCGTGGGCGCTGCCTACAATGCGCTCATGTCTCGTGCCACCCAGGGTGCTTATCTGCGGAGCGCGGTGCTGCTGCTGATCATGGTGGCGCAACTGCTGATTCCGCTGCTGCATGGCCATTTCGGAACCCCGAACCAGGCCGGCCTGCATGTGCACGCCGCGCCGTCGCGCATGGTCGAGGCGGCGTTGCACTCGGCCGCAGCGCCGGCCCTGCCGGACGACCTGCATGCGCATCAGGCCCTGGCAGACGACGAGCCCTTCGAGGTCGATGTGCAGTCGGCGCTGCAGCCGCTGGATCAGCTGCCGCTGCCACTGCTGGCCGCCGTGGGCCTGGCCCTGCTGACCCTGGGCCTGCGCGCCGCGCGCATGCGCTGCATTGCGCCCCGGCCCGTGCGTCAACACGCACCCGAACACCTGTGCCCGCGCTGGCGCGGGCGCGTGATACGGCCATCCCCGGCCCAGGCGCCGCCACTCCATTCCTGACATCCCAGGCCCTTGATTCGGCCTCTCATCGCCACCGCCTTGTAGCGGGCGGCGCTTGTATTTTTCCTCCTGGAGTCGGGAATGCTTCTCTACCCTTTGCTGCTGGTCGGCGCGCTTGCGCTGGCCTCGCCCGCCATGGCCGCTGACGCGCCGGCCCTGTCCTTGTCCCCGGAGCAGGCGCGCACGCTGGGCGTGCGCTTCGAACCTATTCAGCCCGCCGAGCGGCTGGAGGTTTCGGCCCATGCGCGTGTGCTGCTGCGGCCCGATGCCCAGGCCGTGCTGGCCGCCCCCTACGCCGGCGCCGTGCCGCGCGTGCTCGTGGCCCTGGGCCAGCAGGTGCGCGCCGGCCAGCCCGTGGCGGCCTTCACCAGCCCCCAGTGGTACGAGGCGCGGCGCGCGCTGACCGAGGCCGAGTCCCAATCGCGCCTGGCGCGCCAGGCGCTGGAGCGCGACAGGGCGCTGTTTGACGACGGCATCATCGCCGCCAGCCGCTGGCAGGCCACGCAGGCCCGCGCGGCCGAGGCCGCCGCCATGGCCCAGGCGCGCCGCGCCGAACTGGCGAGCAGCGGCGTGCAGCTGGCCGGCAACGAGGCCCGGCTGCTGGCGCCGCGCGCCGGCCTGGTGACCGAGGTGCTGGTGCTGCCAGGTGCGCGCGTCGAGGCCGCGGCGCCGCTGGTGCGCGTGGCCGACCCGCGGGCGCTGGAGCTCGATCTGCTGCTGGGCCGCGAACTGCCCCTGCCCGCCATGGGCGACCGCGTGCGCGTGGACTTGCGCGCCGCGGCCGGCGAGGTGGCGGGCGTGGCGCCCGTGGGCGACGGCTCGGCCGGCATGCGCGTGCGCGTGGCGCTGGACAAGCCGGGCGACCTGCGCGTGGGCGAAAGCGTCAGCGCTACCCTGGTGCTGGCCAACGCCGGCAATGCCAAGGCCGGCAGCCGCTGGCGCATTCCGGCCGCAGCGCTGGCGCATTGGCAGGGCCAGACGGGCGTGTTCGTGGCCACCGGTGAGGGCGTGCGCTTTGTGCCCCTGACGGTGGAATCCAGCGACGAGGCCCTGGCCGTGGTGCGCGGCGCGCTGCCGGCCCAGGCGCGTATCGCGGTGGCGGGCATTGCCGCCCTCAAGGGCCTGCAGACCGGGGGGCAGTGATGCTGGCGCGGTTCATCGATTTTTCGTTGCGCCAGCGCGTGCTGGTGCTGCTTCTGGCCGGCGCCCTGGCGCTGGCGGGGGCCTGGGCCTATGGGCACCTGCCCATAGACGCGTTTCCCGACATCTCGCCCACCCAGGTCAAGGTGATCCTCAAGGTGCCGGGCATGACGCCCGAGGAGGTGGAGCAGCGCGTCTCCACGCCCGTCGAGCAGGAGCTGCTGGGCCTGCCGCACAAGACCATCGTGCGCTCGGTGTCCAAGTACGGCATCAGCGACGTGACGGTGGACTTTGCCGAGGGCACGGACGTGTATTGGGCGCGCCAGCAGGTGTCCGAGCGCCTGGCCGGCATCATGCGCGACCTGCCCGCCACGGCACAGGGTGGGCTGGCGCCCATCACCACGCCGCTGGGCGAGATGTTCATGTTCACCATCGAGGGCGAGGGCTACTCGTTGGCCGAGCGCCGGCGCGTGCTCGACTGGGTGATTCGCCCGGCCCTGCGCACCGTGGCCGGCGTGGCCGACGTGAACGCGCTGGGCGGCGCGGTGCGCGGCTACGAGGTGGTGCCCGACCCGGCGCGGCTGCGCGCGCGCGGCGTGACGCTGGACCAGCTGCGCCAGGCGCTGGAGGCCAACAACCGCAACGACGGTGCGGGCCGGCTGGACCAGGGCGACGAGCACTGGGTGGTGCGCGTGGAGGGCGGCGTGCGCGGGCTCGACGACCTGCGCGCCGTCGTGGTCGATCCGGCCCGGGGCGGGCGGGCCGCCGCCACCGTGGGCGACCTGGCCACCGTGCGCCTGGGTGAGGCCACACGCAACGGCGCCGTCAGCCGCGACGGGCGCGGCGAGGCCGTGCAGGGCCTGGTGCTGGGGCTGCGCGGCGTGGATGCGCGCCGCCTGGTCGAGGCGGTGCAGGCGCGCCTCGACGAGCTGGCGCCGCGCCTGCCCCAGGGCATGCGCACCCAGGTGTTCTACAACCGCGGCGAGCTGGTCGCGCGCGCCGCGGGCACCGTGGTGCGCGCCCTGGTCGAGGCCAGCCTGCTCGTCGTCGTCACGCTGTACCTGTTCCTGGGCGGCGTGCGCGCCGCGCTGGTGGTGGCGGCCACGCTGCCGCTGTCCATGCTGGCCACCTTCCTGCTGATGCGCTACGTGGGCCTGACGGCCAACCTGATGAGCCTGGGCGGCCTGGCGATCGCGCTGGGCATGCTGGTGGATGCGGCCGTGGTGGTGGTGGAGAACATCGAGACCGCGCTGGCCCACACGCCAGCGGATGAGCCCGTGGACCGCTTCATGCTGATCCGCGAGGCCGTCTCGGCCGTCTCCGCGCCCATGCTGGCCGGCGTGTCCATCATCGCCATCGTGTTCCTGCCGCTGCTCACGCTGCAGGGGCTCGAAGGCAAGCTGTTCGCGCCCGTGGCGCTGACCATCGTGCTGGCCCTGGGTGCTTCTGTGTTGATAGCGTTTACCGCAATACCGGCGCTGGCTTCACTGCTGCTGCACGCCCATGCCGGCGACGCGCCCTGGCTCATGCGGCGCATCGCCGCGGGCTTCGAGCGCCTGCAGCGCTGGAGCCTGGCGCACCGCGCCCCCGTGTTCGGTGTCGCGCTGGCGGCGCTGGCGGGCGCGGCGCTGCTCTACCTGTCGGTGGGCAAGACCTTCATGCCCACCATGGATGAGGGCGACATCATCGTGCAGCTGCAGAAGGCGCCGTCGATCTCGCTCGCCGCCTCGCTGGACATGGACCAGCGCGTGCAGCAGGCGCTGCTGAAGGAGGTGCCCGAGATCCGCTCCATCGTCGCCCGCCTGGGCTCGGACGACCTGGGCCTGGACCCCATGGGCCTGAACGAGACCGACAGCTTCCTGGTGCTCAAGCCCCGCGCCGAGTGGCGCGGCAGCAAGGAGGACATCGCCGCCGCCATACGCCGCGTGATGGAGGGCTTCCCCGGCCTGATCTACGGCTTTACCCAGCCGATCGAGATGCGCGTGGCCGAGATGCTGACCGGCGCCCGCGGCGACGTGGCCATCAAGATCTTCGGCCCCGACCTGGCGCAGCTGGGCGCCGCCGCCCAGTCCATCGCCACGCGCATGCGCGCCGTGCCGGGCGCGTCCGAGGTCATCGCGCCCAGCAACAGCGGCGTGCAGTACCTGCAGGTGGTGCTCAACCGCGCCGCGCTCGGCCAGTCGGGCATGAGCGGCGACGCCCTGCAGGCCCAGCTGCGCGCACTGGTCGAGGGCGAGCGCATAGGCATCGTGCCCGAGGGCGTGGCGCGCACGCCGCTGATCCTGCGCGGCGGCGCCGCGCTGCGCCACTCGCCCGAAGGGCTGGCCGGCCTGCTGGTGGCCGCGCCCGACGGCACGAGCTGGCCGCTGACCTCGCTGGCCAGCCTCACGCGCCAGGACGGCCCGGTGCGCATAGACCATGAGGACGGCGCGCGCTATGCCGTGGTGCAGGTCAACGTCGAGGGGCGCGACCTGGCCGGCTTTGTGCGCGAGGCCCAGGCTGCCGTGGCTGGCGATGCCAGCCTGAACGGCCTGCGCGTCGTCTGGGGCGGCCAGTTCGAGAACCAGCAGCGCGCCGCCGCCCGGCTGGCGCTGGTGGTGCCGCTGGCCCTGGTCGCCATCTTCGTGCTGCTGGTGCTCACCTTCCGCTCGCCCAGGCAGGCCGTGCTGGTCATTGCCAACATCCCGTTCGCGCTGGTGGGCGGCATCGCCGCGCTGCGCGTGGCGGGCGAATACCTGTCGGTGCCGGCCTCGGTGGGTTTCATCGCGCTCTTGGGCATCGCGGTGCTCAATGGCGTGGTGCTGGTCTCGCACTTCAACACCCTGCTGGCCCGCGGCCTGCCGCTGACACAGGCCGTGCACCAGGGCGTGCGCGACCGGCTGCGGCCGGTGCTGATGACGGCCTGCATCACGGCCTTAGGGATGGTGCCGCTGCTGCTGGCCAGCGGGCCGGGCTCGGAAATCCAGCGCCCGCTGGCCGTGGTGGTGGCCGGCGGGCTGATCAGCTCCACGGCGCTGACCCTGCTGCTGCTGCCGCTGCTGTTCGAACGCTTCGGTGCACCGCGCGCGGTGGAGGTGATTGAAAAATGAGAGCTGCCAGCGCCGTATGGATAAGGGCCAAAGGCCTTTTTGACCAAAATTCCAGGAACATACCCATGAAACCCCTGCTGCTCGCCTGGTGCGCGGCCCTGCTGCTGGCCGGCCAGGCGCGGGCGCAGTCCTATCTGCCGCCCGAGGCCGCGGTGCACGCGGCCGTAGAGCAGTCCCACGAGGTGCAGGCCGCCGACGCGGCCCGGCGCGGCGCCTATGCCCGGGCCGACGGCCTGCGCGCCGGCACGCACGAAACCGTGGTGCGCGCCATCGGCCAGCGCCGCTGGGTGCGCGACGGTGTGCACGAGCGCTTTGCCGAGGGCCAGATCGCCGTGGAGCGCCCGCTGCGCCTGTGGGGCAAGGCCGAGGCCGACGCCAGCCTGGCCGACGCCACGGGCGCCACGGGCCGCGTGGCCGCGCAGGACGCCCGGCACGAGGCGGCGCGGCGGCTGCTGGCCCTGTGGTTTGCCGCGCTGCGTGCCGGCCAGGCGCACCAGGCCGCACAGGACAATGCCGCCGCCGCCACCGAGCTGGTGCGCATCACCGAGCGCCGCGTGCGCGCCGGCGATGCGGCCCGGCTCGACGCCGAGCTGGCCCAGGCCGAGCAGGCACGCATGCAGGCCGCGCTGGCGGCGGCGTGGGCCACCGAGCAGGCCGCCCAGGCCGATCTGCGTGCGCGCTTTCCAGGCCTGGGCGCGCCGGCCGACCAGGCCGCCGACCCGGCAGCGCCCCTGCCCGAGGCGCCAAAGGAGCCGCCCGGGCAGCTGCGCGCCCGCTATATAGAGCACAGCCATGAACTCCTGCTGGCCAGGGCCGAGGAGGAGCTGGCTCTGCGCCTGGCGCGCCGCACCGACCTGGAGCGCCGGCCCGACCCCACGCTGGGCGTGTTCGCCACCAGCGAGCGCGGCGGCGGCGAGCGCCTGGCCGGCATCAGCCTGTCGGTGCCGCTGGGCTCCAGCTACCGCCAGGCGCAGGCCGCCGCTGCGGCGGCCGATGCCGACGCCGCCCTGTCGCGGCGCCTGGCGGCAGAGCGGCGCCTGGGCGCGGAGTTCGACGTGCTCTGGAGCCAGCTGGAGGGCCGGCGCGCGGCCGCCCAGGCCCAGGCCGCGGCCGCCGCACTGCAGCGCAGCACGGCCGAGCGCGCGCTGCGCGCCTACCGCGCCGGCGAATCGGGCCTGGCCGAACTGCTGGCCGTGCGCCGCACCCTGGCCGACGCCCTGCTGGCCGAGCGCCTGGCGCGCAGCGAGGCGCTGGAGAGCGACAGCCGGCTGCGGCTTGATCTGCACTGGCTGTGGGATTTTGACGAGTGACCCTCAATCCGGCAGTTGACCGCTTGTCACCTTCGAGGGCGATTTGTGAGCATTGACTTTTTTGGCTTCGATGGGGTTCACTTGTTGGGTGACAGCGCTATGCGCCCGTCAGCACCGCGCTGGCCGCGCCATGCGGCGTTGCTCGTTCTTGCGCACAGGAGTGCGCTGCGTCCTCACCCTTGCAGGGCGCGGTTCGTCCGCAGGCCGAACCCGTTCACGCTGTCCACAGGTGCGCAGGCACCTGTAGAGCCGCAGCGTTCACCCTTTCCTGACACGCCCATCACGGCACTGGCGGGTGCATCCAACTGCCGGATTTAGGGTGACGCGGCGCACCACCCATCGCTTATGAAACTGGCGCAACCCAGGCCAGGGCCGCCGCGCAAGGGCCGCCCCGCCGCGCTGGCGGCGTCCCCCTTCCCACGCGAAGCGTGAGAGAAGGGGAGAAGCGGCGCAGCCGCTCAGGGGGTTGTCGTTATACGTCAGGCCACGGCATCCGCCGGCAGGCGCTGCAGCATGGACAGGCATTGCGCCACGGTCTGGCGCAGTTCGCGGCGGTCGCAGATGAAGTCCACGCCGCCCTTGGTCTGCAGGAACTCGGCGCGCTGGAAGCCCTCGGGCAGGGTCACGCGCACGGTGGATTCGATCACGCGCGGGCCGGCAAAGCCGATCAGGGCCTTGGGCTCGGCGATGACGATGTCGCCCACGAAGGCAAAGCCAGCGGACACGCCGCCCATGGTCGGGTCGGTCAGCACGCTGATGTAGGGCAGGCCCTTCTTGGCCAAGCGCGTGAGCGCGGCATTGGTCTTGGCCATCTGCATCAGCGACAGCAGGCCTTCCTGCATGCGCGCGCCGCCGGTGGCGGTGAAGCAGAGAAAGGGCACCTTCTGCTCGATGGCGGTCTCCACGCCGCGCACGAAGCGCTCGCCCACCACCGAGCCCATGGAGCCGCCCATGAAGTCGAACTCGAAGCAGGCGGCGACGATGTTGATGCTCTTCACGGCCCCGCCCATGACCACCAGGGCGTCGGTCTCGCCGGTGTTCTCCAGCGCCTCCTTCAGGCGCTCGGGGTACTTGCGGCTGTCCTTGAACTTGAGGGCGTCGACGGGCAGCACCTCCTGGCCGATCTCGTAGCGGCCCTCGCCGTCGAGGAAGGCATTGAGCCGCGCGCGCGCGCCGATGCGGTGGTGGTGGCCGCATTTGGGGCAGACGTTCTGGTTGTGCTCCAGGTCGGTCTTGTAGAGCACGTCGTCGCAGCTGGGGCATTTGACCCACAGCCCCTCGGGCATCTGGCGGCGCTCGGTGGGGTTGGTCTGCTGGATTTTGGAGGGCAGTAGTTTTTCGAGCCAGGACATGGGGGTTCCAATAGCTGTTGAGCGTTGAGCGATTATGTGTCGAGGGCCTTGCGCACGCCGCGCAGGAAGTCCACCGTGACGGCGACCACCTTCTCGTGCGGCTGGTCCTCGATGAGGCCGATGATGCGGCTGCCTATGACAACGGCGTCGGCCACGCGGCCTATGGCCTGGGCGGTGGCCGCGTCGCGGATGCCGAAGCCCACGCCGACGGGGATCTTCACATGCGCGCGGATGCGCGGCAGCATGGCCTCGACGGCGGCGGTATCGAGCGCCCCGGAGCCTGTCACGCCCTTGAGCGAGACATAGTACACATAGCCGCTGGCGACCCGCGCCACCTGCTGCATGCGCTCGGGCGTGGAGGTGGGGGCGAGCAGGAAGATCAGGTCGATGCCATGCGCGCGCAGGTCGGCAGCGAACTGCGCGCATTCCTCGGGCGGGTAGTCCACGACCAGCACGCCATCGACGCCGGCCGCGCCGGCATCGCGCGCGAAGCTGCCTGCACCGTGGCGCTGTTCATAGCGTTCCACGGGGTTGGCGTAGCCCATCAGCACCACGGGCGTGGTCTGGTTGCGCTGGCGGAAGCCGCGCACCATGTCCAGCACCTGGGCCAGACCTATGCCCAGCGCCAGGGCCTTCTCGCCCGCCTTCTGGATCACCGGGCCATCGGCCATGGGGTCGGAAAACGGCACTCCCAGCTCGATGATGTCGGCGCCGGCCTCGACCATGCCGTGCATCAGCGCGGGCGTGATGTCGGCGAACGGGAAGCCCGCCGTCACGTAGGGGATGAGGGCCTTGCGGCCTTTCGCCAGCAATTCGGCAAGGGTGTCGGCAATGCGGCTCATGCGGCGGGCCCTCCCTTGACGGTGTGGCCGCGCATGCTGGGCCGGTCGTAGAAGTCTGCACCCGACAGGTCGGCCACGGTGCCAATGTCCTTGTCGCCGCGGCCGGACAGGTTCACGAGTATGGATTGCTGGGGCGTCATGGTCTTGGCGAGCTTCATCGCGTAGGCCACGGCGTGGCTGGACTCGAGGGCCGGAATGATGCCCTCGGTGCGGCACAGGTAGTGGAAGGCGGCCAGCGCCTCGGCGTCGGTGATGCCCACATATTCGGCGCGGCCGATCTCCTGCAGCCAGGCATGCTCGGGGCCCACGCCGGGGTAGTCCAGGCCGGCGCTGATGCTGTGCGTCTCGGTGATCTGGCCGTTCTCGTCCTGCAGGATGAAGGTGCGGTTGCCGTGCAGCACGCCGCTTGAGCCCCGCTGCAGGCTGGCCGAGTGCTTGCCGCTGTCCAGGCCCTCGCCCGCGGCCTCCACGCCGATCAGGCGCGTGTGCTCGAACGGGATGTAGGGGTAGAAGATGCCCATGGCATTGCTGCCGCCGCCCACGCAGGCAACCACGGCGTCGGGCTGTGTGGCGGCCAGTTTCTGCTCGGCCAGCATGGCCGGCATCTGCGTCAGGCATTCCTCGCCGATCACGCTCTGGAAGTCGCGCACCATCATCGGGTACGGGTGCGGGCCGGCCACGGTGCCGATGATGTAGAAGGTGTTGTCCACGTTGGCCACCCAGTCGCGCATGGCCTCGTTGAGCGCGTCTTTCAGCGTTTTGCTGCCGGATTCGACCGGCACCACGGTGGCGCCCAGCAGCTTCATGCGGTAGACGTTGGGGCTTTGGCGCTTGACGTCCTCGGCGCCCATGTAGACCACGCATTCCAGGCCGTAGCGCGCGCAAATGGTGGCCGTGGCCACGCCGTGCTGGCCGGCGCCGGTCTCGGCAATGATGCGTGGCTTGCCCATGCGGCGTGCCAGCATGGCCTGGCCGATGACGTTGTTGATCTTGTGCGCGCCGGTGTGGTTCAAGTCCTCGCGCTTGAGGTAGATCTGCGCACCACCCAGTTCGCGGCTGGTGCGCGCGGCGTGGTAGACGGGCGAGGGGCGGCCGACGAAATGCGCCAGCTCGTAGCGGAATTCGGCCAGGAACTCCGGGTCGTGCTGGTAGCGTGCGTAGGCCTCGCGCAGCTCCTGGATGGCGTGCGTCAGCGTCTCGCTGACGAAGCTGCCGCCATAGGGGCCGAAGTGGCCCGAGGTATCGGGTTGGTGGTACTCAAACATGGGATTCTTTGGCAAGTTGCGCGTCGGCCGCGCGCACGGCGGCCACGAAGCGTTGGATCTTGTCGGCGTCCTTGATGCCCCTGAGCGGCTTGCCATCGGGGCCGTCAAGCTCCACGCCGGAACTGACATCAACCGCCAGCGAGAGGCCTCGCGGGCGCACCTGCACGATGCCATCGGTCACGTTTGCAGGCGTGAGTCCACCACTTAAAACGAGGTGAGAGGCTACGCTTGGTGGTAGGAGTGACCAATTGAATGCCTTGCCGCCTCCGCCATAGCCTTCGACATGGGCGTCGAGCAGGATGGCGCGGGCGCGGGAGTGAACATGGGCATATTCTACGAGGTCGAACTCCGGGCCCGCGCCGCCGAGCGGAATGCGCGCCGCACGCAGATAGGGAATGCGGCCACTGTCGCTGGCGGCCCAGCAGTCCTCGGGTGTCTCATCACCATGAAATTGCACTGTAGCGCCCTGTATACAAGCGCTTGCAGCTATCACTTCAGTAGCTGATGCGTTGACGAACAGCAGTACGGGCGTGACGAAGGGCGGCAGGCGCCGGGCCAGCTCGGCCGCACGCTGGGGCGTCACGGCGCGCGGGCTTTTGGCGTAGAGCACGAAGCCGACGGCGTCCGCGCCCGCGGCCACGGCCGCGTCCACATCCTGCTCGCGCGTCAGGCCGCAGATCTTGATGCGGGTTCGGAGAGGGGAGGGGCTGCTCATGGCAGCCAATCATACGCAGCCGTGCGTGTGGGCAGGCCCCACTCGGGTGCGTACACCGGCCCCAGGAAATACAGGCCGTCCGGCGAGAACGTGGGCGCAGCCGCGTCGCGCGAGCGCGCATCACGCACCTCGCGCATCCAGTCGGGCGCGTGCAGCCCCTGGCCTATGGCGACCAGGCAACCCATGATGTTGCGGATCATGTGGTGCAAAAAGGCGTTGCCCTCGAACTCGAAGCGCCAGTAGGCCGGCGCGCAGCCATGGTCGCCGGCCGATTCGCCCGCGGGCGGGCTGCGGCGCGTGATGCTGATGCGGCGCAGCGTCTTGACGGGCGACTTGGCCTGGCAGGCGCTGGCGCGGAAAGAGCTGAAGTCATGCTCGCCCAGCAGGTGCTGCACGGCGGCCCGCATGGCGTCTTCGTTGAGTTCATGGAACACCCAGCCCACGCGGCCCGCGTCCACGCTGGGGCGCACGGGCGACTGCAGCAGCACATAGGCATAGCGGCGCGCCACGGCGCAGGCGCGCGAATGGAAGGCGTCGGGCACGGGCTGCGCCCACTGCACGGCGATGTCGCGCGGCAGAAAGGTGTTGGTGCCGCGCACCCAGGAAAACGGCGCACGCTGGATCTGGGTGTCGAAGTGCACGACCTGCATCAGGCCGTGCACGCCGGCATCGGTGCGGCCGGCGCAGATCGTGCTCAGCTCCTGAGTAGCAAAGCGGCCCAGGGCCGCTTCTAGATGGTCTTGCACGGTGTTGCCGCCCGACTGGCTTTGCCAGCCACTGTAGGCCTGGCCGTTGTAGCTGACGCCCAGGGCCACCCTCATCGCATGGCTCCAGACACGGCGCCAGCACGGCACGCGCCGCGCCCGATCACAGGTTCGCGCATCAGGCGAGTGTGGCCAGCAGGCGCTGGGCTCGGGTCTTGAGCTCGCCGGAGGCTTCGGCGATCACTTCCTCGACCAGGGTGCGCGCGCCCTCGCTGTCGCCAATGGTGTTGAACTCCTCGGCCAGGGCCAGCTTGGTGGCCAGAGGGTCGTCGGGCAATGCGGCGTCGGCGGCGCTGCCGGCGGGACGAGGCTCGGACAATGCGCCCGGCGCGGTAAGGTCCAGCGACAGGTCGCCCAGATCGAAGTCCAGCGATTCGGCGTCCGGCACTTTGCCGCTTTTGCTGGCCAAGGGCGCCTGGCCAGAGTCCATGAGCGACAGCGCATCGTCCGGGAAGTCCAGCGGAATGGGGCCGGAGGCAGGTTCCGGCGTTTCGTCGGCGTGCTTGGGCAGTGCCTCGGTGTCGGGTAGCTTGAAAGCGTCCAGATCGAGTGCCGGCATAGCCTCCTTGGTGGCAGGCGCTGGTTCGTGGGACGCTTGCTCATTGGCGGCCGCGGCCATGGCGAAGGCGCTGGGGGCAGGTGCGGGCGCCGGTACTGGCGGGGCCTCGTGCAGATCCATGCCCAGATCCAGGTCCAGATCGAGGTCAGGGAGTACCGAGTCCAGACCAGGCGCAGTGCCCTTGGCCGCTGCGACGCCCAGGGTGCTGGGGAAGGGCGACAAGGCATCCGTGCCCGCCTGCTCGCTTGCCGGGCCAGTCGGACGGCCGCCAGGACGGTACAGTGCATTGTCGGGATCCAGCGTGCGCCCCAGTTCCGACACGCGGGTCCATTCCGGGCCACTGCCGTTGGTGAGGCGGAACACGTCGTTGGCGCTCGACTCCAGTGCCTTGCGGTCCTGGCGCTTGGCATAGATTTCGGCCAGCTTGGCGGGAATGGCTACGCGCTCCGGCTGGTGGCGCATGGCCTCCTTGAGGATTTCCTCGGCCTGCAGGTCACGGCCATAGGCCAGGTAGACGTCGGCCTCGGCCACGGGGTCCACGTCGCCGCCGACGTCGAGCTGGCTTGGCGAGTAAGCCATGGACGAGGCACCCGTGGTCAGTTCGCTCTGGGCGGTGTCCACGCGCTGGCCGCCACTGGCACCAAAGAAAGAATCTGGGGCGATGCGGCTTTCATCGAAGGAACTGTCCGCGGCCGCCCGCTTGCGGTTCTGGGCGGCACGGTAGCCACCAAAGCCGAGCAGTGCCAGGATCAGGGCGAGACCGCCGCCGGCGCGCAATGGGTCTTCCGTCAAGAAGTCCAGCATGCTGGGTTCTTCTGCAGGTGCGGGCTGTGGCGCCGGCTTGGGTGCTGCAGCCACGGGCGCAGCCTCCGAGGCCGCGGCGACGGCGGGGGGCGCAACCTCGGCGGAGGCCGCGGGGGCCTCGGCGCTGGCCGCGGCCTGGGGCGCAGGGGCAGGTAGGGCCGCGGGCGCCGGCACGGCGATGCCGGGCTGGCTGGCGGGTGCCGCTGACGCTGCGTTGCCAGGTGCGGCTGCCGCGGCCTGTGTGGCGCCGCCGCCGATCTGGTTGAGTTCGGCGATGTTCTTCGACAGCTCGGCCATGCGGGCCACGTTTTGATCGGCCTGCTTGTCGCGGGCCATTTGCTCGTCGGCCTTGCGGGCCTGCACGCCGCCCTTGGACAGGGTGAGTTTGTCGGGGCTGGCGGCCGCGGGCTTGCTTTCGTCCACCTGCGCCTGGACCGAGCCGCTGGCCGAGCGCTCGGCAGCGGCCACCTGCGCGCGCGGGGCAACAGCGGCCAGGCGGCGGCGGAATTCGTTGAAGTCGCGGCTTTGCGCGGCCACGATCTGGCGTGCCTGCGCCGCCGGTGTGGCCTGCGCGGTGGATTCGCTGGGCATGCGCAGCACCGCGCCAGAGCGCAGGCGGTTCACATTGCCCTGTACGAAGGCATCGGGGTTGGTCTGTGCCATGGCGACCAGCATCTGGTCCAGCGAGACACCGGTGGGCCGGTGTTGCTCGGCAATGCGCCCCGCCGTGTCGCCGCGGCGCACCCGGACCTCGTCGCCACTGCCGGGGGCCGCTGCGGCGACCGCGGGGCGGCTGGGTGCGGGCGTGGCAGCTGCCCCGGGGCGGGCCGGCTGGGTTGCAGTGGCGGGCGCCGCAGCGCGTGCTGAGGGCGGCGTTGCCACGGCCCGCGGTTCGGCCGGCACCGGTTCGGCACGCGGGGCTGTCAGCTGCGGCGCGGTGGTCGGTGCGGCCTGGGTGCGGGTCGCGGCCGGCGGGTCGAACAGCATGGTGTAGCTGCGTACGATATGGCCCGAACTCCATGTGGCGTCGATCACCAGGTCCACGAAGGGCTCGTTGACGGGGCGGGCACTGCTCAGGCGCAGCACCATGGAGCCGTCGGCGCGGCGGTGCAGCTGCACCTGAACGTTGCCGGCCGTGGGCGAATACTCCAGGCCCTGGCTGCGGAAGGCCTCGGGGCGGGCAGGGCTCACGCGCAGCGACTCAGCCTCGGCGGTGGTGATCTGCGGCAGCTCGATCTCGGCGCGCAGCGGCTCGCCAAGCGCCGATTGCACGTTGATGCGTCCCAGGGCCAGGGCGCTGGCATCGGTGGCGTAGAGGCCGGCCGACAGAATGGCCGCCGTGGCCAGGGCAGAAAGTTTCCAACGGTGCATGGGTGCGACGGATGTTTGGATGGGCTTTGTCGTGGGGAGCGGTAGGTTCATGCTCATGGCTGGGGCCGCTCCAGTACGTGAAAATATGTAAAAAGCACCATAGCATCAATGCTTTGCACTGACAAGCTGAGGCCTTGCCGCTGCTTTTACTACCCTTTACAAGGGAGCAAAAAGGGCTACGCGCCTGTTGGTATTGGACAACGGTCTGTGGCGGGGTTGTCTGTTACAGCAAAAAACGGCGCCACGCTGGTGGCGCCGTTGGTACGCGTCAAGCGTCAAGCATCCAGCAAGATGCGCAGCATGCGGCGCAGCGGCTCGGCCGCACCCCACAGCAGCTGGTCGCCAATCACGAAGGCCGAGACGTACTCGGGGCCCATGTTGAGCTTGCGCACGCGGCCTACGCCGACCTCCAGGCCACCGGTGATGGCGGCCGGCGTCAGCTCCTTGATGGTCAGCGCCTTGTCGTTGGCGACGAACTTCACCCAGGGGTTGCCGCCCTGGATCAGGGCTTCGATCTCGGCGAGGGGCAGATCCTTCTTGAGCTTGAGCGTCAGCGCCAGCGAGTGGCAGCGCATGGCACCGATGCGCACGCACAGTCCGTCGACGGGGATGGTGGCCGCCGTGCCCAGGATCTTGTTGACCTCGGCCTGGCCCTTCCATTCCTCCTTGGATTGGCCGTTATCGAGCTGCGAGTCGATCCAGGGGATCAGGCCGCCGGCCAGAGGCGCGCCGAAGAACTCGGTGGGCACGTCCTGGCGGATGGTGGCCGCCACCTTGCGGTCTATGTCCAGGATGGCCGAGGCCGGGGTGGCCAGCTCGTCTGCCACGCTGCCGTAGACCACGCCCATGCCCTTCAAGAGCTCGCGCATGTGGTTGGCGCCGCCGCCCGATGCCGCCTGGTAGGTCATGGAACTGACCCATTCCACCAGGTCGGCCTTGAACAGACCGGCCAGGCCCATCAGCAGGATGGAGTTGGTGCAGTTGCCGCCGATCCAGTTCCTGCCGCCGGCGGCGAGCTTGGACTTGATGAGGCCGTCGTTCACCGGGTCGAGCACGATGACGGCGTCGCCTTCCATGCGCAGCGCGCTGGCGGCGTCGATCCAGTGGCCCTGCCAGCCGGCCGCGCGGATCTTGGGAAAGACTTCCTTGGTGTAGTCGCCGCCCTGGCAGGTGATGATGATGTCGCACTTGGCCAGCTCGGCGACGTCGTTCGCGTCTTTGAGCTGGGTGTGCGTGCGCGCCATGGCGGGCGCCTTGCCGCCAGCATTGGAGGTGGAGAAAAACACCGGCTCGATGAGGTCGAAGTCGCCCTCGGCCTGCATGCGGTCCATCAACACCGAGCCGACCATGCCGCGCCAGCCGACCAGACCTACCAATTGCTTGCTCATTTCTATCGCCCTTTCAAGTTAAAAAACAGTGTGCACAAGACCTGTGGCTGCTTTTCTGGCCCCGGCTCGTCTGGCCAGGGAGGGCGCACGACGATACCGGAGCTGGATCAGCCCTTAATGGTCGTCGTGGTTTTGATGGTGAATGCGCGCGCGGCCGGCGCTGCCAGGGTGGCAGGCTTGTTCTTCTGACGGAAGGGACGGGCGGCAAACATGGAAAAACATTGTAGAGGATGCAGCGCCGCGCGCCGCATCCATTGGTTAACGCAGCCTTAGCGCAACGCGTTGACGACGGCGTCGCCCATCTGCACCGTGCCCACTTTCGTGGTGCCTTCGCTGTAGATGTCCGGCGTGCGCAGGCCCTGGGCCAAAACCTTCTTCACGGCGGCTTCGATGCGGTCGGCCGCCTCGGCCTGGCCCAGGGAGAAGCGCAGCATCATGGCGGCGGACAGGATGGTGGCCAGCGGGTTGGCCACGCCCTTGCCGGCGATGTCGGGCGCGCTGCCGTGGCTGGGCTCGTACAGGCCCTGCTTTTTGTCGTTCAGGCTGGCAGAGGGCAGCATGCCGATGGAGCCGGTGAGCATGGAGGCTTCGTCCGAGAGGATGTCGCCGAACATGTTGCCGGTGACGATCACGTCAAATGCCTTGGGCGCCTTGACCAGCTGCATGGCAGCGTTGTCCACGTACATGTGGTCGAGCTGCACATCAGAATAGTCCTTGTGCACCTCGGTGACTACGTCCTTCCACAGTTGGAAGGTCTCCAGCACATTGGCCTTGTCCACGCTGGTCACGCGCTTGTTGCGCTTGCGCGCGGCCTCAAAGGCCACGCGGGCGATGCGCTCGATCTCGGGGCGGCTGTAGCGCATGGTGTCGAAGGCCTCTTCGGCACCGGGGAAGTGGCCGTCGGCGGCCATGCGGCGGCCGCGCGGCTGGCCGAAGTAGATGTCGCCCGTGAGCTCGCGGATGATGAGGATATCGAGGCCTGCGACCAGTTCGGGCTTGAGGCTCGACGCATGCGTGAGCTGCTCGTAGCAGATGGCGGGGCGGAAGTTGGCGAACAGGCCCAGGGCCTTGCGCAGGCCCAGGATGGCCTGCTCGGGGCGCAGCGGGCGGTCGAGCTTGTCGTACTTCCAGTCGCCCACGGCGCCGAACAGGATGGCGTCGGCCTCGCGGGCCAGCTTCAGGGTGGATTCGGGCAGCGGGTGGCCCGCGGCCTCGTAGGCGGCGCCGCCTACGGGGGCGGTTTCCATTTCGAACTTCAAGTCCAGGGCGTTGAGGACCTTGACGGCCTCGGCGACGATTTCGGTGCCTATGCCGTCACCGGGCAGAACTGCGATTTTCATGGGGGCTTTCTTGGGAGGGCTGTAGGGTGTTGAACTCCCTCCCCCTCTGGGGGAGGGCGGGGGTGGGGGCCGGCGCGATGCCGCAAGCCCCCATCCCAACCTTCCCCCAGAGGGGGAAGGGGCTATGGGGTCAGGAGGCCATGGTATGCGCCAGCCAGGGCTTGGTTGCCAGGCGCTCGGCCTCGAAGGCGGCGATCTTGTCCTTGTGGCGCAGGGTCAGGCCGATGTCGTCAAAGCCGTTGATCAGGCAGTACTTGCGAAACGGGATCACGTCGAAGGCGATCTCCTCGCCCTGGGGGCGGATGACGACCTGGCGTTCCAGGTCGATCTTGAGCTCGTAGCCGGGGAAGGCAGCGACCTCGTTGAACAGCTGATCCACCTGGGTCTCGGGCAGGACTATGGGCAGCAGGCCATTCTTGAAGCAGTTGTTGAAGAAGATGTCGGCAAAGCTGGGCGCGATGACGGCGCGAAAGCCGTACTGATCCAGCGCCCAGGGCGCGTGCTCGCGGCTCGACCCGCAGCCGAAGTTCTTGCGCGCCAGCAATATGGACGCGCCCTTGTATCGCGGCTGGTTCAGCACGAAGTCGGGGTTGGGCTTGCGCTTGTCTTCCGGCACGCCGGGCTCGCCCGGCTGGTCCAGGTAGCGCCATTCGTCGAACAGGTTGGGGCCAAAGCCCGTCTTCTTGATCGACTTCAGGAACTGCTTGGGGATGATGGCGTCGGTGTCGACGTTCTCGCGGTCCATGGGGGCCACGAGGCCCTGGTGGATGGTGAATTTCTGCATGGCGTTTGAAGCGGTGGGGTTGATCAGCGAGCGGCACGCTCAATGGCGCTGCCGGCACTTTGCACGTCCTGGCCTATGCCCTTGATGGTGTTGCAGGCGGCCAGGGTCAGGGCCAGGCCGACGAGCAGGATGGAGAACGATGGCTTCATGGGGAGGCTCGCTGAAAAACGGGGTTAGGCGAACTTGCGGATATCGACGAAATGGCCGTGGATGGCCGCCGCCGCGGCCATGGC
>JAFEDY010000001.1 GCA_018241405.1 Pseudomonadota bacterium
CAGGACGGGTCATGGGGCTGGGGCTGCATTTCCGAAATCGACTTACATCCGCCCTTACATCTGACGGAAAAGAAAAAACCACGCTACTATTTAGATAGCAGGGTTTCCTTTGTTTACTTGGGGTGGCTGATGGGACTCACATCCCACAGCCGCAACCGGTTGATTTTCAAAGACTTTTTCGGCGGTGCGGTGGATTTCGACGGAAAAACGTGACACCTAGTCATGACACCAGAACCAGCTGCTGACCTGACTTCTTCCACCATAGAGTATGACGCAGCACCTGGAAGCGACGCACTTGTCCTCGTAAAGCCGCACGTTGCGGCGCGGGTGCTCCTTGCGCTGGGAGGTACGAGTCATCCCCCAGGCTCTGGCCCCTTGCTCAAGACGCCCTATCGCTATAGACGTCTTGTGCTTGCAAAAACCACGCCGATCGGCGATATTCGCAATTCACGAATAGCGAATTTCTCCGCAAATGGACCTCAAACCGCAAGACCTGCTTGTATTGCTGAAGGTGGCAGCCCACCCGCCCCAGCGATGGACGTACGTCGCGCTGGGTGATGCTCTGAGTATGAGCGCCTCCGAGGCTCATGCCAGCGTGAAGCGGGCCGTGGCATCAGGACTTGCCGTGGCGGCGTCCCGGGCCGAATGGTCGCCGATTCGGCCAAACCTGCTGGAGTTCATGTTGCACGGCGTGCGCTACATCTGGCCGGCCGCCGCCGGACCAGTAAAACGCGGCGTTCCAACTGCGTTCGGTGCCGAACCGCTGGCCAGCCAGTTGACAGCCGCACCAGGCGAGGCGCCTGTATGGGCGCATCCCGAGGGCAAGGCAAAAGGGCCGACGCTTCCACCGCTCTATCGCACGGCTCCGCAAGCTGCTCTGGCCGACCCTTCGCTGCATCGCCTGCTGGCCTTGCTCGACGCCTTGCGCACCGGTCGCGCACGCGAGCGCGGGCTGGCTGCCAAGTTGATGGAAGCCGAATTGATGCACTCTCACGATGAGGCGCCCGATGCGAGTAGATGATCCGAATCTGCCGCAACTGCGGCAGATCGCTGAGGCACTGGGCGACCTACGTGAACAGGTGGTGTTCGTCGGCGGGGCCGTCGCCGGCCTGCTGGTGACCGACCCACTGGCCGATCCGGTGCGTGCCACCCGCGACGTTGATGCAGTGGTGAATGCCAGCCGAACCATGTTCTACCGGATCGAGGAAGCGGTGGCGCAGCGCGGCTTTGCCCGCGACGTGACCAGCGAAGTGATCTGCCGCTGGGTGCATAAGGACTCTGGCATGTTGTTCGACCTGATGCCAGTGGAGCCAGAGGTGCTGGGGTTCTCAAACCGCTGGTACCCATATGCGGTCGAAACCGCAGAGCCTACGGATTTGGGAGCTGGCATCACCATTCGGCTGGTCAGCGCAGTGGGTTTCGTTGCCACAAAGCTGGAAGCCTTCGCCGGCCGTGGCGGTGGCGACTACTTGAGCAGCCACGATATCGAAGATGTGCTCAACATCGTCGACGGGCGCGAGGAGTTGGCAAACGAGTTGTCTACGGCCCCCGCCGAAATCCAGCACGCCGTAGGCGATGCTTTCAGCGGACTCCTGTCGGACCCGAACTTTGCGAACGTTCTGCCAGGCATGCTTGCTGAGCCAGAACGGGCTGAACTGGTTACGCAGCGCATCAAGGCTATGTGTCAGCGATGAGGTCCGAGAACTCCTTGAACAGCACGCGCTTCTCAGCGACGGTTTCGGGGTTCTTCAGGCGCTTGGCCTCCTCTTCCAGATGCAGGTCGAGAGCCGCGCGGAGTTTGAGTCCCACATCATTGGGCTTCGGAAGGCTTGGCATGGCCCTGCCGACCAGCTGGGAAGTCAGAGCGAGGAGGTCTGCCGTCGCATCGGATGGCACCGGGCTGGCGGAAGCTTGGACCGGCAGGACTCGCGGCTGCAGCTTCGACTGCAAGGCCAGGACATCCTGCATGGCCTTCATCGCCTCGAGCATGCGGGCGTGATCCTCGGGCCCATCAGACTAGGCCTTCCCAGCGGCCAGATCGAACTCGTATCGCTCGAGCTTCTTGCGGAAATCAGACAAAACGTCTCCCGAGATCAAGTTCAAACAGAACTTCAGCGCGAGGACCTTTGCCAGCTGGGGATTTTTGGTGCCCAGACTCAGCTGGGTCACTTTCCGCCTCCCAGTCGCGTCGAGCGATGAAGAGCGGACATAGTAGACGCCGAAACGATTGATCCCGAGGCGCAGGACCTTGATGTTCAGACCTTTGGATCGCATGCGTGACACCTAGTGGTGACACCGCGACCGCCTCAAGTCTGAAAATTTATTTCAAATCAACGTCTTAGGAACTGTGGGGTGGCTGATGGGACTCGAACCCACGACGACAGGAATCACAATCCTGGACTCTACCAACTGAGCTACAGCCACCGCAGCATTGCATTATAGCGCGATATTTTTGGGCTTCTGCCCTCGCGCAGGTGGTTGCGGCAATCTATATGCGGGTCCGTCATGCCGCGCGTGCCGCGTCCGCCAGCCGCTGGGCGCAGTGGCGCGCCTGATCTGCGTCGCGCGCCTCTACCATGACGCGCAGCAGAGGTTCCGTGCCGCTGGCGCGCACAAGCACGCGGCCGTCGTTGCCCAGGTCCGCCTGCACCTCGCGGGTGGTGCGCGTCAGAACCTCATTGGCCTTCCAGTCCTGACCCGGGTTGAGCCGGACGTTGAGCAGCACCTGCGGGAACAGCGGTACATCGGCCAGCAACTGCGCCAGCGTCTTTTGGCTGCGTACGCAGGTCTGCAGCACCTGCAGCGCGCTGACCAGGCCATCACCCGTGGTATGGCGGTCCAGCGCCAGCAGGTGGCCAGAGCCTTCGCCGCCCAGCAGCCAGCGCTGGCGCTGCAGCTCCTCCAGCACATAGCGGTCGCCCACCTTGGCACGTACAAACTTCACGCCGCGGCGCAGCAATGCCTGCTCTACTGCCATATTGGTCATCAGCGTTCCTACCACGCCGGGCACATGCTCGTCGCGCGCCAGCCGGTCGGCCGCCATGAGGTAGAGCAGCTCGTCGCCGTTGTACAGGCGCCCAGCGGCATCCACCACCTGCAGGCGATCGGCGTCGCCGTCCAGGCCGATGCCGAAGTCGGCCTGGTTGGCGCGCACGGCGCGCACCAACGCTTCCGGATGGGTGGCACCCACCTCGTGGTTGATGTTCAGGCCATCGGGAGCACAGCCGATGGCAATGACATCGGCGCCCAGCTCATGGAACACCTTGGGCGCGATGTGGTAGGCCGCGCCGTGCGCGGCATCGACCACGATCTTCAGGCCGCGCAGTGTGAGATCGTGCGCGAAGGTGCTCTTGCAAAACTCGATGTAGCGACCTGCCGCATCGTCAAGCCGGCGCGTCTTGCCCAGCGTCGCCGAGTCGGCCCATACGGGCGGCCGCTCCAGCTCGGCCTCGACCTCTTGCTCCCAGGCGTCGGGCAGTTTGGTGCCCTGGGCGCTGAAGAACTTGATGCCGTTGTCGGGGTACGGGTTGTGGCTGGCGCTGATGACCACGCCCAGGCTGGCGCGCTGCGCACGCGTGAGATAGGCCACGCCGGGCGTGGGCAGGGGCCCAAGCAGGATCACGTCCACCCCGGCCGAGTTGAAGCCCGACTCCAACGCGGCCTCGAGCATGTACCCCGAGATGCGTGTGTCCTTGCCGATCAGCACCGTGGGGCGCTCCTCGGAGCGGCGCAGCACGCGCCCGACGGCATGCGCCAGGCGCAGCACGAAGTCCGGAGTGATGGGCGGCTGGCCTACCGTGCCGCGTATGCCATCGGTGCCAAAGTATTGACGGGTCATGGATGCTTCCTCTCTCTCAATGGATATGTTTTTGCATGGCCTGCCAGACGGCCAGGGCCGCCACGGTTTCACGCACATCATGCACGCGCACGATGCGCGCGCCCCGCTCCACGGCCAGCAGTGCCGCCGCCACGCTGGGCGCCAGACGTTCGTGCACGCCCAGGCCGGTCACACTGCCCAGCGAGGATTTGCGCGACCAGCCGGCCAGCAGCGGATAGCCCAGGGCCAGCAGTTCGGCCTGACGCGCAAGCAGGGCAAAGTTCTGCTCCACGGTCTTGCCAAAGCCTATGCCATAGTCCAGCACGATGCGTGATTTCTTGACGCCAAAGCCTTGCAGGTTCGCCGCCTGCCGCTCCAAAAAAAAGAGCACCCGCGGCACCGGGTCACCCGTCATGGGCGTGGCTTGCATGGTCTGTGGGTCGCCATGCATATGCATCAGGCACAGGCCACAGCGCGGGTGGTCGGCAACGGCCCGCGCCGCCCCGGGTTGGCGCAGGGCCCAGACGTCGTTGATGATGTCGGCCCCCAAGTCCAGCACAGCCCGCATGACCTCGGGCTTATAGGTATCCACCGATACCGGAGCGCCCAGGCTTACGGCCTCGCGCACCAGGGGGACGACACGCGCCAGCTCCTCGTCTAGCGGCACGGCCGGGCTGCCGGGGCGGGTGGACTCGCCGCCTATGTCCAGAATGTCGGCGCCGTCCTTGAGCAGCCGTTCGCAGTGGTGTAGCGCGGCCTGCATGCCGGCATGCTGGCCGCCGTCGGAGAAGGAGTCGGGCGTGACGTTGACGATGCCCATGACCTGCGGGCGCGTCAGGTCCAGGTCAAAGCGCGAGGTTTGCCAAAGCATGGTGGGCCAGTTGGACGACAAACGGGGCACAAGGCCCCGTCGGAAACATCCCGTGGCAATCAAACTGCCGACGGTGCAGGATCGGGCTTCACTGCGGGGGTGCCGCCGCCAGAGCCATCGCCACCCGACGAAGGCGTACGCGGCGTCCAGTCCTTCGGCGGACGGGGCGGCTTGCCTGCCATGATGTCGTCCAGTTGCTCGGCGTCTATGGTTTCCCATTCGAGCATGGCCTTGGCCATGGCGTGCATCTTGTCCTGGTTGTCCTCGATCAGCTTGCGCGCCAGGGCGTATTGCTCGTCGATGATGCGGCGCACTTCGGCGTCCACCTTCTGCATGGTTTCTTCCGAAATGTTGGTGGTCTTGGTGACCGAGCGGCCCAGGAACACCTCGCCCTCGTTCTCGGCGTAGACCATGGGGCCCAGGGCCTCGCTCATGCCGTACTTCATCACCATGTCGCGTGCCAGGTTGGTAGCGCGCTCGAAGTCGTTGCTCGCGCCCGTGGTCATCTGGTGCATGAAGACTTCTTCGGCAATGCGCCCGCCAAACAGCATGGCAATCTGGTTGAGCATGTACTCCTTGTCGTAGGAGTAGCGGTCCTTCTCGGGCAGGCTCATGGTCACGCCCAAGGCGCGGCCGCGCGGGATGATGGTGACCTTGTGCACCGGGTCGCATTTGGGCAGCAGCTTGCCGATGAGGGCGTGGCCGGCCTCGTGGTAGGCGGTGTTGCGGCGCTCCTCCTCGGGCATCACCATGGACTTGCGCTCGGGGCCCATGATGATCTTGTCCTTGGCCTTCTCGAAGTCCTGCATCTCCACGGTGCGCGCATTGCGGCGCGCGGCCATCAGGGCGGCCTCGTTGCACAGGTTGGCCAGGTCGGCGCCGCTCATGCCCGGCGTGCCGCGCGCGATGACGCCGGGGTTCACATCCTGGCCCACGGGGATCTTGCGCATGTGCACGTTCAGGATCTGCTCGCGGCCGCGGATGTCGGGCAGCGTCACATAGACCTGGCGGTCAAAACGGCCGGGGCGCAGCAGGGCCTGGTCGAGGATGTCAGGGCGGTTGGTCGCCGCGACCACGATCACGCCGAGGTTGGTCTCGAAACCGTCCATCTCGACCAGCATCTGGTTCAGCGTCTGTTCGCGCTCATCGTTGCCGCCGCCCAGGCCTGCACCACGCTGGCGGCCCACGGCGTCGATCTCGTCGATGAAGATGATGCAGGGGGCGTTCTTCTTGGCGTTCTCGAACATGTCGCGCACGCGCGCAGCGCCTACGCCGACGAACATTTCCACGAAGTCAGAACCGGAGATGCTGAAGAACGGCACCTTGGCCTCGCCCGCAATGGACTTGGCCAGCAGTGTCTTGCCGGTGCCGGGTGGGCCGACCAACAACAGGCCACGCGGGATGCGACCACCCAGCTTCTGGAACTTCTGCGGGTCCTTGAGGAAGTCCACCACCTCCTTGACCTCTTCCTTGGCCTCGTCGCAGCCGGCCACGTCGGCAAAGGTGACGGTATTGTTGTTCTCGTCGAGCATGCGCGCCTTGGACTTGCCAAAGCTGAAGGCCCCGCCCTTGCCGCCGCCCTGCATCTGGCGCATGAAGTACACCCAGACGCCGATCAGCAGCAGCATGGGTCCCCAGCTGACCAGCAGGGTCATGAGCAGCGAGCCTTCCTCGCGCGGCTTGACGTCGAACTTGACGTTGTAGTTGATCAGGTCGCCAATCAGGCCTCGATCGAGATAGGTGGCGGTGGTGCGGATGCGGCGGTCGTCATTGGTCGTGGCCAGAATCTCGGTGGCACCGCCGGGGCCCTCCTGAATAGTGGCATTCTTGATGCGGTGACTGCGCACGTCTTCCAGAAACTGGGAGTAGCCGACAGCGCCCGCACCCGCGCCCACCCGGGTGTCAAACTGTTTGAACACCGTAAAGAGCACCATGGCTATGACCAGCCAGACGGCGACTTTTGAAAACCACTGATTGTTCAAGCGGAGCTCCAGATTCAGAAAGAGGTGGACGGCCGCGACGGTGTCATGCAGGCGTCCAGGTGCATTTGGGGCTCATTTTAGGCGTTTCAACCCCTGCCGGGCGCCCATAAACCCCGGAGTGATCCATGGTCAACGCACCCTCACGCGGGGCGTTTGAGGCCGATCCCCACCAAAAAGGTTTCCGACGACTTGTCGCGCGAGGCCTTGGGCTTGACCGGCTTGACTACGCGAAAGCTGTCCTTGAACAACTGCAGCAGCTGCGTATAGCCGCTGCCGTGAAACAGCTTGACCACCAGGGCGCCGTCGGGCTTCAGATGGTGCGACGCAAAATCGACGGCCAGCTCGATCAGGTGGGCGATGCGCACGGCGTCGACCGACTCCACACCCGACAGGTTGGGCGCCATGTCCGACACCACCAGGTCCACCGGACGGCCCTGCACCGCCTGCTGCAGGCGCGCCAGCACCTCCTCATCGCGAAAGTCCCCCTGCAGGAAGGTCACACCCTCGATGGGCTCCATGGGCAGGATGTCGAGCCCGATGATGGTGCCATTGAGCTGGCCCACGGCCGCGCCGCCGGGCGACAGGCGCCGGCGCAGGTATTGGCTCCATGCGCCGGGGGCGCACCCGAGGTCTACCACCGTATGACCGGGCCTGATGAGCCCGAAATGCTCATCGATTTCCTTGAGTTTGTAGGCCGCGCGCGCGCGGTAGCCGTCCTTCTGGGCGGCCTTGACATAGGGATCGTTGACGTGCTCGTTGAGCCACGCCTTGTTCACCTTCTTGCTTTTTGTCTGGACTTTCATGCGGTTGAGATAATACGGCCATGCCTCACATTCAATTGACTCCCGCCCAGCGCCGGGAACACCGCGCTAACGCCCACCACCTGGACCCCGTAGTCCTGATCGGGGGGGACGGCCTCACACCCGCCGTGCAAAAGGAGGTCGATGCCGCGCTCGCCGCCCATGGTCTGATCAAGGTGCGCGTGTTCAACGACGACCGCGCGGCGCGCGAGGCGATGTATCAGCAACTGGCCCATGACCTGGGCGCGGCGCCCATCCAGCACATCGGCAAGCTGCTGGTGCTGTGGCGCCCGATGGCTGCCAGGCAGAAGGCCGCCGATGAGAACCGCAAGCCCGGCCCGCGCGACGTGAAGGTGCTGAAGTTCGGGCGCCCCGGCCAGCGCCCCGAGGTCAAGCAGCTGCGTGTGCTGGGCAACCAGCGCCTGACCACAGGCGGCCAGATCAAGCGCGCCAAGCCCAAGCAGAAGTCGGTCAAGAAAGGCCAGGCAGACTGATGGCCGCATCCCCCGCGCCGCAGCGCCATGTGATCTGCATGAAGTGGGGCACGAAGTACGGCCCCGAATACGTCAATCGGCTGTATGCCATGGTGCGCCGCCACCTGAGCGGCGACTTCAACTTCGTCTGCCTGACCGACGACATCATGGGCATCCGAAACGAGGTGCAGTGCCTGCCGATCCCGCCTCTGAAGCTGCCCGCGGGCATCCCCGAGCGCGGCTGGAACAAGCTGGCCACCTTTGCCGCCGATCTGTACGGCCTCAAGGGCACGGCGCTGTTCCTGGACGTGGACGTGGTGGTCGTGGGCTCGCTCGACGATTTCTTCACCCAGAGCGGCGAATTCCTCATCATCCACGACTACAAGCGGCCCTGGCGCATCACCGGCAATTCCTCGGTCTACCGCTTTGAACTGGGGGCGCACCCGGACGTGCTGGAGTATTTCCGCGGCCACTTCGAGGACATCCGCCGGCGCTTTCGCAACGAGCAAGCCTACCTGTCCGACGTGCTGCACAAACAAGGCAAGCTCGCCTACTGGCCGCAGGACTGGTGCCCCAGCTTCAAATACCACTGCATCCCGCGCTGGCCCACGAACTACTGGCAGGCGCCCTTCGTGCCGCAGGACGCGCGCGTCGTCATCTTCCACGGCGAATGCAACCCGCCCGACGCCCTGGCCGGCCGGCGCAACCGGCGCTTTCGCCATATTGAGCCCGCCACCTGGGTGGCCGAGCACTGGCGCGAATAGCTTGCGCGCCTACCGGCGTGCCGTGCACCACAGCACGCGCAGCGCGCAGAGCCACTGCAGCACGTACATGGCGCTGCCCGCGCCATGCCACAGGCGCAGGTTCTGGCGCGCGATGATGCGCGGCGCGACGCCGTACTGCACCAGCAAGGCCAGCAGCAGGCCTGCGATCACAAAAACCATAGCTGCTTGCGCCCATGCCTCCTGCTTTTCAGCATGTCTTTTCTTGGAAACGACCAGCAATAAAGCGCAGCACGCTATCGAAATATAGGTCTGCGCCTCGAACAGGTGCGCCGCCATATTCCCGGCCTGCACCTGCGTAGGCAGGTGGGCGAACAGCAGCGGCACGGCCACGAAACCGATCACCGACAGGCTGCCCCACCACAGCGCGGCAGCAAGCACTGGCAGACGCACGCCCATGGCCCAGGCCCTCAGACGTAGCTGACCGACATCACTTCATAGCGGCGCAGGCCGCCCGGGGCCTGCACCTCGGCCGTGTCGCCCTCTTCCTTGCCGATCAGCGCGCGGGCGATGGGGCTGGACACGTTGATGCGGCCGTGCTTGAGGTCCGCCTCGTCCTCACCCACGATCTGGTATTTGACGGTGTCGCCGCTGTCTTCGTCTTCCAGCTCCACTGTGGCGCCGAACACCACGCGGCCGCCGGCGTCCAGCACGGACGGGTCGATGATCTGCGCCGCCGACAGCTTGCCCTCGACTTCGAGGATACGGCCCTCGATAAAGCCCTGGCGGTCCTTGGCGGCCTCGTACTCGGCGTTTTCGCTCAGGTCGCCCTGGGCGCGCGCCTCGGCAATGGCGTTGATCACGGCGGGGCGTTCGACAGTCTTGAGGCGGTGCAGCTCGGCCTTCAGTTGCTCGGCGCCGCGCTTGGTGATGGGAATGGTGGCCATGGGTCAGTCTCCGGATTCCAAAAGCAAAAAGCAAACCGCCGCACGTTGCCGGGCGGCGGTCTAGTCAACGATGGATTATGCCGCGTTTGCCGCGGCAGTCATCCATCAGATATGTAGCTCAGGCAGGGGCACAAGCCGCGCATGCAGTTCCTGCACCGAGTACACATCGAGCTTGTCCAGGTGTTTCATGCCCTCCACGGCCGCCTCGGCGCCGAAGATGGTCGTGAAGGTGGTCACGCGCGCCTGCAGCGAGCTGGTGCGGATGGCGCGCGAGTCGGCGATTGCGTTGCGCCGCTCCTCCACCGTGTTGATGACCATGGCGATCTCGTCGTTCTTGATCATGTCCACGATGTGCGGGCGGCCCTCGGTGACCTTGTTGACCACCTGAACGGCCACGCCGGCCTCGGCAATCGCCGCCGCCGTGCCCTTGGTGGCCAGCAGGACGAAGCCCATGGCCGCCAGGTCGCGGGCAATGGCCACGGCGCGCTGCTTGTCGGCGTTCTTCACGGTGAGGAACACCTTGCCCGAGCGCGGCAGGCGCGTGCCGGCGCCGAGCTGGCTCTTGACGAAGGCCTCGCCGAAGGTCGTGCCCACGCCCATGACCTCGCCGGTGGACTTCATCTCGGGGCCGAGGATGGTGTCCACGCCGGGGAACTTGACGAAGGGGAACACGGCCTCCTTGACGCTGAAGTACGGCGGCGTGACCTCCTTCGCAATGCCCTGCTCGGCCAGGCTCTGGCCCGCCATGCAGCGCGCCGCCACCTTGGCCAGCTGTATGCCCGTGGCCTTGCTGACGAAGGGCACGGTGCGGCTGGCGCGCGGATTCACTTCCAGCACGTAGATCACGTCGCCGGCGTCGGTCTCCTGGATGGCGAACTGCACGTTCATCAGGCCGATCACGTTCAGGCCATGGGCCATGGCCGTAGTCTGGCGCTTGATCTCGGCCACGGTGTCGGCCTTGAGGTAATACGGCGGCAGCGAGCAGGCGCTGTCGCCCGAGTGCACGCCGGCCTGCTCGATGTGTTCCATCACGCCGCCGATGAAGACGGCGCCGGTGGCATCGCGCACGCAGTCCACGTCGCACTCGATGGCGTTGGACAGGAAGCGGTCCAGCAGCACGGGCGAGTCGTTGCTGACCTTGACGGCCTCGCGCATGTAGCGCTCCAGGTCGCGCTGCTCGTGCACGATCTCCATGGCGCGGCCGCCCAGCACGTAGCTGGGGCGCACCACCAGCGGGTAGCCCAGGGCAGCGGCCTTTTCCAGCGCCTCGGCCTCGGTACGGGCCGTGGCGTTGGGCGGTTGGCGCAGTTGGAGGTCATTCAAGAGCTTCTGGAAGCGCTCGCGATCCTCGGCGGCGTCGATCATGTCGGGCGTGGTGCCGATGATGGGCACGCCCTCTTTTTCGAGGCCCAGGGCCAGCTTCAAGGGCGTCTGACCGCCGTACTGCACGATCACGCCCTCGGGCTTTTCCTTGTCCACGATCTCCAGCACGTCTTCCAGCGTGACGGGCTCGAAGTACAGGCGGTCCGAGGTGTCGTAGTCGGTGGACACGGTCTCGGGGTTGCAGTTGACCATGATGGTCTCGTAGCCGTCCTCGCGCATGGCCAGCGCCGCGTGCACGCAGCAGTAGTCGAACTCAATGCCCTGGCCTATGCGGTTCGGGCCACCACCCAGCACCATGATCTTCTTCTTGTTCGTCGGCTGCGCCTCGCATTCCTCGTCATAGGTGGAATACATGTAGGCGGTGTTGGTCGGGAACTCGGCCGCGCAGGTGTCCACGCGCTTGAACACAGGGCGCACATTCAAGGCGCGGCGCGCCTCGCGCACAGCCTTCTCGGTGGTGTGCAGCAGCTTGGCGAGGCGGCGGTCCGAGAAGCCCTTCTGCTTGAGCGTGCGCAGCGTGGCGGCGTCCAGCGCGGCCAGCGCCGCATCGCCCTTGTCGGCGTAGAGTTGGTCCAGGTCGAGTTCGATCTTCACGATCTGCTCGATCTGCACCAGGAACCAGCGATCGATCTTGGTGAGGTCGAACACCTCATCGACCGACATGCCCTGAGCGAAGGCGTCGCCCACGTACCAGATGCGCTCGGGGCCGGGCTCGCCCAGTTCCTTTTCCAGAGTCTCGCGGTCCTGGGTCTTCTCGTTCATGCCGTCCACGCCCACCTCCAGGCCGCGCAGCGCCTTCTGGAAGGATTCCTGGAAGGTGCGGCCCATGGCCATGACCTCGCCCACGCTCTTCATCTGCGTGGTCAGGCGGCTGTCGGCGGTGGGGAACTTCTCGAACGCGAAACGCGGAATCTTGGTGACCACATAGTCGATGCTGGGCTCGAACGAGGCCGGCGTGGCGCCGCCCGTGATGTCGTTGCGCAGCTCGTCCAGCGTGTAGCCCACGGCCAGCTTGGCTGCGACCTTGGCGATCGGGAAGCCCGTAGCCTTCGATGCGAGCGCAGATGAGCGCGACACCCGTGGGTTCATCTCGATAACGATCATGCGCCCGTCCTTCGGGTTCACCGAGAACTGCACGTTGGAGCCGCCCGTGTCCACGCCGATCTCGCGCAGCACGGCAATGCTGGCGTCGCGCAGAACCTGGTACTCGCGGTCGGTCAGCGTCTGGGCAGGCGCCACGGTGATGGAGTCACCGGTGTGCACGCCCATGGGGTCGAGGTTTTCGATGGAGCAGACGATGATGCAGTTGTCCGCCTTGTCGCGCACCACCTCCATCTCGTACTCCTTCCAGCCGAGCAGCGACTCCTCGATCAAGAGCTCGTTGGTCGGCGAGGCCTCCAGGCCGCGCTTGCAGATGGTCTCGAATTCCTCGGGGTTGTAGGCAATGCCGCCACCCGTGCCGCCCAGCGTGAAGCTGGGGCGGATGACCGTCGGGAAGCCCACGGTCTTTTGTACGGCCCAGGCCTCGTCCATGCTGTGGGCGATGCCTGAGCGCGCCGAACCCAGCCCGATGCGCGTCATTGCATCCTTGAACTTCAGGCGGTCCTCGGCCTTGTCGATGGCCTCGGGCTTGGCGCCGATCAGCTCGACGCGGTACTTGTTCAGTACGCCGTTTTTCCATAGGTCCAGCGCGCAATTGAGCGCCGTCTGCCCGCCCATGGTGGGCAGGATGGCGTCGGGGCGCTCCTTGGCGATGATCTTCTCGACCGTCTGCCAGGTGATGGGCTCGATGTAGGTCACGTCGGCCGTGGCCGGGTCGGTCATGATCGTCGCGGGGTTGCTGTTGATCAGGATGACGCGGTAGCCCTCCTCGCGCAGCGCCTTGCAGGCCTGCACGCCGGAGTAGTCGAACTCGCAGGCCTGGCCGATGATGATGGGGCCGGCGCCGATGATGAGAATGCTTTTGAGGTCTGTGCGCTTGGGCATTATTTCTTCTCCTGGGCTGTCGCTGCCAAGGACGCGATGAAGCGGTCGAACAGGTGGCCGATATCGTTGGGGCCGGGTGCGGCCTCGGGGTGGCCCTGGAAGCTGAAGGCGGGGCGGTCAAGGCATTCCAGGCCCTGCAGCGTGCCGTCGAACAGACTGACATGGGTGGCGCGCACGCTGGTCGGCAGCGTGGCCGTTTCGACGGCAAAGCCGTGGTTCTGGCTGGTGATGCACACATGGCCACCGGTCAGCGTCTTGACCGGGTGGTTGCCGCCATGGTGGCCATGGGCCATCTTGAAGGTCTGCGCACCCAGCGCCAGAGCCATGATCTGGTGGCCCAGGCAGATGCCGAAGAGCGGAATGCCGGCCGCCAGGAAGGCACGCGTGGCCGCTATGGCGTAGCTGCAGGGTTCCGGGTCGCCGGGGCCGTTGGACAGGAAGATGCCGTCGGGCTTGAGCGCGAGCGCCTCCTCGGCCGTGGTCTGCGCGGGCACCACGGTCAGCTTGCAGCCGCGCTCGGCCAGCATGCGCAGGATGTTGCGCTTGACGCCGAAGTCATAAGCCACGACGTGAAAGCGCGGCGCCTGCACCTGGCCAAAGCCCTGGCCCAGTGCCCACTCGGTCTGATCCCAGTCATAGGGTTGGGCGGTGCTGACCACCTTGGCCAGGTCCAGCCCGCTCATGCTGGGGGCAGCCTTGGCGGCGGCCACGGCGGCGGCGATGCGCTCGGGCGTGACCTCCTCGCCGGCGGCCAGGCCGACGATGGCGCCGTTCTGCGCGCCCTTTTCGCGCAGCAGGCGCGTGAGCTTGCGGGTGTCGATGTTGGCGATGGCCACCGTGCCCTGGGCGTGCAAGAACGCAGACAGCGACTGCTGCGAACGGAAATTGCTGGCAATGAGCGGCAGGTCGCGAATGACCAAGCCGGCGGCCTGCACCCGGGCGGACTCCATGTCCTCGTCATTGACACCATAGTTGCCAATGTGGGGATAGGTCAGAGTGACGATTTGCTGGCAGTAGCTGGGGTCAGTGAGGATTTCCTGGTAGCCGGTCATGGCGGTGTTGAACACCACTTCGCCGACGGTGGAGCCGACGCTACCGATGGAATTGCCGATAAAGACCGTGCCGTCTGCGAGCGCCAGGATGGCTGGCGGGAAAGCTGCCTTGAGAGACGAAAGCACTGGGTTCTCCGAAATGAGTCGGGTCGCCCGGAATCCGCAAGAACGTATCTTGCGGACTGCTGTTTGTGAGGGGATTTGCTTTGGGTGCGGCCGGGCGACGTTTTTGCGGGAAAGCCTCTCATTATAAGTCGAGACTCAGCCCACTTCGCTCAGTGGTTTTTGCAAGAAACAGCGGATCACCTTCCGCAAGCGTGGCCAAAAACCAAAAGGGCCATCGCGCATGCGATGGCCCTTTTGGTTGAATAAATGGTCGGCGTGGCGGGATTCGAACTCGCGACCCCTTGCACCCCATGCAAGTGCGCTACCAGGCTGCGCTACACGCCGACAAGACTTGTATTCTATAGCGAAAATATGGCACTAGAAAAGAAGTGCACGAATTTCTTCCAATTCTTTTCTCAGCTGCACCGTACCAAGAGGCAAGGCTTGAGGCTCGTCGGCATCCATAGGTCCGGTTGCGGTCTGCTCCTCCAATGCCTGGTCGTCCAGCGCAGGCAACGCATCAGCGCGCCCACCCTTGTCCACATGTGCCAGCTCCTGCAGCCGGTTGCGTGCGCCACTGATGGTGAAGCCTTGGTCGTACAGCAGGTCACGGATGCGGCGGATCATCAGCACCTCATGGTGCTGGTAATAGCGGCGATTTCCGCGCCGCTTCACGGGCCGCAATTGCGTGAACTCCTGCTCCCAGTAGCGCAGAACATGGGGCTTGACGCCGCACAGCTCCGCCACCTCACCAATCGTGAAGTAGCGCTTGGCCGGGATGGATGGCAGCGAGTTGCTCATGAAGGTTTCGTTCAGGCGGCGAAACCGGCAAGCGTACTGCAGGCCCCGCTGCCCCACCAGGGGTCTGGGGCGTGCAAACGCAAGACAGTGTCAACCAGCTCAGGCCTGGGACGGGTCCTGAATCTGCTCCTTGAGCTTGCTGCTGGCATGGAAGGTCACCACGCGCCGCGCCTCGATGGGGATGGCCTCGCCGGTGCGTGGGTTGCGCCCGGGCCGCGGGGCCTTGGTGCGGATCTGGAAGTTGCCAAACCCTGATAGCTTCACGTCCTGGCCATCAACCAGACTCTTCACGATCAGGTCGAAAAACGCGTCCACCATGTCCTTGGACTCGCGTTTGTTCAAGCCTATCTGCTCGAACAGCAGGTCCGCCAGCTGCGCCTTGGTCAGAGCCGGAGACTCCAGGCTGTCCACCGCGAACTCGAAAACGCTTGTATCGGTACCCAATGTCATCGCAACCTCGCTCCCGTCTTTTGCGCCAACGCCTGCAACACGGCCTGTACGGCGGCGTCGATGTCCGCATCCGTCAGTGCGGCGTTGTCGCTGCCCAGCGTCAGGCGTAGGGCCAGGCTCTTTTCGCCCTGCGCCAGCGCGCCCGCCGCCATGCCTTCGCCCGCACGCTGCGGCTGGGGCCGGAATACGTCGAACAGCACGGCCGAGCGCAGCAGATCGCCCGGCAGCGCGGCGGCAACTGCCTGCATCACCTCGTCGTGCGTGACGCGCTCGGCCACAACCACTGCGATGTCGCGCTCCACCAGTTGGCGCTTGGCCACGGCGCGGAACGCTGGCACCTGGCGCTGCAGCACGGCATCGAGCTCCAGCTCGAACAGTGCCGGCGCGCCGGGCAGGTCCCAGGTCTGGCGCCACTGTGGGTGCAGCTCGCCGACAAAGCCTATGGCGCGGCCATCGAGCAGCACGCGGGCGCAGCGGCCCGGATGCAGCGCCGGGTGCGTGGCAGGTTCGAACGTGGGGCGCAGCGGAGCCAGCAGCGCCTCCACATCGCCCTTGGCATCGTAGAAGTCCACTGCCTTGTCCTTGCGGCCCCATTGCAGGGCATCGGCCGTGCCATGGGCCAGGGCGGCCACGCGCATGGGCTGGGCATAGCCCTCGACGGCGCTGTCGCTGCCCTGCACGCTGGCGTCGCGCAGGAACACGCGGCCGAGCTCGAACACGCGCACACGGTCGGCCTTGCGATCCAGGTTGAACTTCAAAACCTGTAGCAGCGAGCCCAGCAAGGACGAGCGCATCACGCTTAGATGGCTGGCAATGGGGTTGAGCAGCTTGATCGGCGCGGCGTTGCCGGCCAGCTCTTTTTCCCAGCGCTCCTCGACAAAGCTGAAGTTGATGGTCTCCTGGTAGCCCAGGGCCGCCAGCTCGCGGCGCACAGCAAAGCTGCTGCGACGGGACTCAAGGCGCAGCTTTGGCGTGATGGGGGCCAAGGGCGGTGTCGTCGGCAGGTTGTTGTAGCCGACCACGCGCGCCACTTCCTCGATCAGGTCTTCCTCCAGTCGCAGATCGAAGCGGAAGGACGGCGGCAGCACGGTGACAGCGCCCTCGCCCTCCTCCACCGGCAGGGCCAGTCGCTTGAGCGCATCGACGCATTGCGCCTGCGTGAGCGGCATGCCGATGACCTTGGCTGCGCGCGCCACGCGCATGCGCACGGGCGCCTGGGCGGGCATGTTGACGCGCTGGTCGTCGATGGGTGCGCAAGCGGTTTCGGGCGTGCCGCAGATTTCGAGGATGAGCTGCGTGATGCGCTCTATATGCTCCACGGTCAGCTCGGGGTCGACGCCGCGCTCGAAGCGGTGGCCGGCGTCGGTCGAGAAGTTGAAGCGGCGCGAGCGGCCGGCCACGGCCTCGGGCCACCAGAAGGCGGCCTCGACATAGATACTCTGCGTGTCGTCGGACACGGCCGTGGCGTCGCCGCCCATGATGCCGGCCAGCGACTCCACCTCGCGCGCGTCGGCGATCACGCCCACCTTTTCATCGACGCTGACGGTATTGCCGTTGAGCAGCTTGAGCTGTTCACCGGCCCTGCCCCAGCGCACTTCCAGGCCACCGTGGATCTTGTCCAGATCGAAGATGTGGGACGGGCGGCCGAACTCGAACATCACGTAGTTGGAGATGTCCACCAGTGGCGACACGCTGCGCTGGCCGCAGCGCGCCAGGCGATCGACCATCCACTGCGGCGTGGCGGCGCGCGTGTTGACGTTGCGGATCACGCGGCCCGAGAAGCGCCCGCACAGGTCGGTGGCGCTGATGGCCACCGGCAGGCGGTCGCTGATGGTCGTTGCGGCCTTGGGGAACTGCGGCGCCTTGAGCGGCGCGCCGGTCAGCGCGGAGACCTCGCGCGCGATGCCGTAGACGCTCAGGCAATGCGCGAGGTTGGGCGTCAATTTCAGCGTGAACAGCGTGTCGTCGAGCTTCAGGTAGTCACGGATGTTCTGGCCCAGCGGCGCATCGGCGGGCAGCTCCAACAGGCCGCCGTGGTCTTCCGACAGCTTCAGCTCGCGCGCCGAGCACAGCATGCCGAAGCTCTCCACGCCGCGCAGCTTGCCCACCTTGATGAGGAAGGGCTTGCCGTCATCGCCGGGCGGCAGCTCGGCGCCCACCATGGCACAGGGCACCTTGATGCCCACACGGGCGTTGGGTGCTCCGCAGACGATGGAGAGCGGCTCGCCCTGGCCTACGTCTACCTGGCACACGCGCAGGCGGTCGGCGTCGGGGTGTTGCCGGGCGTCCTTGATCTCGCCAACGACGATTTTTGTAAACGGCGGGGCCACGGGCGCGAGCTCTTCGACCTCCAGCCCGGCCATGGTCAGCGTGTCGGCCAGTTCTTGGGTGGTGAGCGGCGGGTTGCAGAATTCGCGCAACCAGGATTCAGGGAATTGCATTGTGAGCGTTCAGCGTTGAGCGTTGTGGAATGAGCGTTCGGCCTGGGGCGATAAGCGCATGGTGCATGCCAGGCACTGCGCTCGTCGCCCCGGCTCTTCAACGGAATTGCGACAGGAAGCGGATGTCGCCGTCGAAGAACAGGCGCAGATCGTTCACGCCATAGCGCAGCATGGTCAGACGATCCGGCCCCATGCCGAAGGCAAAGCCGATGAAGCGCTCGGGGTCCAGCCCCATGTTGCGCACCACGTTGGGATGCACCTGGCCGCTGCCCGCCACCTCCAGCCAGCGGCCGGCCAGCGGGCCGCTCTGGAACTGGATGTCGATCTCGGCGCTAGGCTCGGTGAAGGGGAAGAAGCTCGGGCGAAAGCGCAGCACCAGGTCGTCGCTCTCGAAGAAGGTCTTGCAGAAGGCCGTGAATACGACCTTCAGGTCCTTGAAGCTGACGTTCTCGCCTATCCACAGGCCCTCGCACTGGTGGAACATGGGCGAATGCGTGGCGTCGCTGTCCACACGGTAGGTGCGGCCCGGCGCGATGACGCGGATCTCGGGCATGGCCTGGCCGGCGTCGATCAGGTGGCGGTGCTTCTTCACATGCTGCACGGCGTAGCGCACCTGCATCGGGCTGGTGTGCGTGCGCAGCAGGTGGGGCGCCTCGGGTGTGCCGCCTTCGACGTAGAAGGTGTCGTGCATGGAGCGCGCGGGGTGATCCTCGGGCGTGTTCAGCGCCGTGAAGTTGAACCAGTCGGTCTCGATCTCAGGGCCGTCGGCGACGTCAAAACCCATGGAGCCGAAGATGCCCTCGATGCGCTCGAGCGTGAGCGACACCGGGTGCAGGCCACCGCGCCCGCGTTGGCGGCCGGGCAGCGTCACGTCCAGCGCCTCGGCCTTGAGTTGGCGTTCCAGCTCGGCATCTGCCAGGGCCTGGCGGCGCGCATTCAACCCCGCCTCGACCGCCTGCTTGGCCACGTTGATGGCCGCGCCACGCGTCTTCTTGTCCTCGGGCGACAGTTGCGCCATGCCCTTCATGAGCTCGGTCAGGCGGCCCGACTTGCCCAGAAACTGTGCCTTGGCATTTTCCAGATCGGCCGGGGTTGTGGCCTGCGCGAAGGCTTCGCGCGCGCTCGACACCAGGGAATCCAACTCGTTCATATCGATTCTTGAAATAAAACAAGGGCTAGCGCCTTTTCAAGCCCTAGCCCTTGCTGTTAGTGCGCTAGCAGCTATATAAACAATAGCTGCCTATCGTGTACTCAAGCAGCCAGCTTGGCCTTGACCTGCTCCACGATGCTGCCAAAGGCAGCCTTGTCATGCACCGCCAGATCGGCCAGCATCTTGCGGTCGATCTCGATGGCTGCCTTCTTCAGGCCGTTGGCGAACTGGCTGTAGGTCAGACCCAGTTCACGGGCAGCGGCATTGATACGGGCGATCCACAGCTGGCGGAACACGCGCTTCTTGGTACGGCGGTCACGGTAGGCATATTGCCCGGCCTTCATCACCGCCTGCTTGGCGATGCGGAAGACGTTACCGCGGCGACCGCGGAAGCCCTTGGCCAGGGCGAGAACCTTCTTGTGACGGGCGCGGGCCGTTACACCACGTTTGACGCGAGGCATGTGTTTTCTCCTTGTTCGTCAGTTGATTACAGGCCAGCCATGGGCAGCATCTGTGCGATCGAGCCCATGTTGGTCTCGTGCACGGCGACTGCACCACGCAGATGGCGCTTGTTCTTGGTGGTCTTCTTGGTCAGGATGTGACGCTTGAAGGCTTGACCGCGCTTGACGGTGCCACCCGGACGAACGCGAAAACGCTTCTTCGCGCTGCTCTTGGTCTTCATTTTGGGCATGTGAATGCTCCTGTTAGTTGTGCTCGTGAGGCGTTTGCACACCACTGTGCAAGCTTGTTGGCCCCGAGCCACTTTTCACAAACGGCAGGCTTTGCAAGCCACCGTGCGGCCATGCTTTCGCATGACCTATCGGCCGGCGCCCGCCTTGCGGCAGGCACTGGCCAAATCCTTTTGCCTACGCGGCGTTGCTGCCCGCAGGTGCCGTGGCCTCGGCCACGGGCTTGGCGGCACCGGCCTTCTTGCGCGCCGGGGCGATCATCATGATCATCTGGCGGCCTTCGAGCTTGGGGAACTGCTCCACCAAGATACTGTCGGCCAAGTCGTCGCGCAGCCGGTTGAGCAGGGCCAGGCCCAGTTCCTGGTGCGTGATCTCGCGGCCACGAAAACGCAGCGTGATCTTGCACTTGTCGCCATCGGCCAAAAAGCGGCGGATGTTGCGCAGCTTGATGTTGTAGTCGCCATCGTCCGTACCCGGACGGAACTTGACTTCCTTGATGTCGATGACCGTCTGTTTGGCCTTGGCCTCGGCGGCCTTCTTCTGTTCCTGGTACTTGAACTTGCCGTAGTCCATCAGTCGGCACACGGGCGGCGTGGCCGTGGCGGCAATTTCCACCAGATCCACATCCAGCTCACCCGCCATACGCAGGGCTTCCTGCAGGCTGACGATGCCAATAGGCTCGTTCTCGGGGCCCGACAGGCGCACTTCGGGCGCCATGATTTCCCGGTTCAGGCGGTGCTTGCGCTCCTCGCGCTGGCGACGGTCACGAAATTCAGTAGCGATGGCTCTCACCTTCAATCAAAAATGCTACGAAAAGCGTAGCTGCTAACGCACAACCCGTGCGCTCTTTTGCCAGTTTTGACTTCAAAAATCAGGCTTTGGAGGCGATGTCCCGTGCGATCAGTTCGACAAAGGCGTCGAGGGACATCACACCCAGGTCTTTATTGCCCCGGGCGCGCACTGCGACGGCTCCGGCAGCCTTTTCCTTGTCGCCCGCGACCAGGATGTAGGGCAGCTTTTGCAGCGCATGCTCGCGTATTTTATACGTAATCTTTTCGTTACGCAGATCCTGCACCACCCTAAGGTCTTGATGCGGCAGCGCTTTTTGCAGCTTTGCGGCAATTTCGCGACAGTAGTCGGCTTGCGCGTCGGTGATGTTGAGCACTGCCACCTGCAGCGGCGCCAGCCACAGGGGCAGCGCGCCTGCATGCTGCTCGATCAGGATGCCGATGAAACGCTCCAGCGAACCGACGATGGCGCGGTGCAGCATGACCGGGCGGTGGCGGCCACCGTCCTCGCCCACATACTCGGCATCCAGCCGCTCGGGCATGGAGAAGTCCACCTGGATGGTGCCGCACTGCCAGTGCCGGCCGATCGCATCCTTCAAGGTGTACTCAATCTTCGGGCCGTAGAACGCACCCTCGCCGGGCGAGATTTCAAAGGCGCAGCCCGACGCCTGGAGGCTTTCGATCAACGCCGCCTCGGCCTTGTCCCAGCTCTCGTCGGAGCCGATGCGCGCGTCGGGCCGCGTGGCGACCTTGTAGACGATGTCGGTGAAGCCAAAGTCGGCATAGACCTTTTGCAGGAGACGCGTAAAGGCCAGCACCTCGGACTGGATCTGGTCCTCGGTGCAGAAGATATGGCCATCGTCCTGCGTGAAGCCGCGCACGCGCATGATGCCGTGCAGCCCGCCGGTGGGTTCGTTGCGGTGGCATTGGCCGAACTCGCCATAGCGCAGCGGCAGGTCGCGGTAGCTCTTGATACCCTGCTTGAAGATCAGGATGTGGCCCGGGCAGTTCATGGGCTTCAAGGCGTAGTCACGCTTTTCCGACTCCGTCGTGAACATGTTCTCGCGGTACTTGTCCCAGTGGCCGGTCTTCTCCCACAGGCCCTTGTCCAGGATCTGCGGGCCCTTGACTTCCTGGTAGCCGTTGTCCCGGTACACGCGGCGCATGTACTGCTCCACCTGCTGCCACAGCGCCCAGCCCTTGGGGTGCCAGAACACGGTGCCGGGCGAATGCTCGTCGATGTGGAACAGATCGAGCTCGCGCCCGAGCTTGCGGTGGTCGCGCTTCTCGGCCTCTTCGAGCATGTGCAGATAGTTCTGCAGCTCGTCCTTGGTGGCCCAGGCCGTGCCGTAGACGCGCTGCAGCATCTCGTTGCGGTGGTCGCCGCGCCAGTAGGCGCCGGCCACCTTCATCAGCTTGAAGAACTTGAGCTTGCCGGTGCTGGGCACGTGCGGGCCGCGGCACAGGTCTTCAAAAGCGCCCTCGCGGTACAGGCTCACGTCCTCGTTGCTGGGGATGCTGGCGATGATTTCGGCCTTGTAATGCTCGCCCAGGCCCTTGAAATACGCCACGGCTTCATCGCGCGGCAGCACGCGGCGCACCACGGGCTCGTCCTTGGCGGCCAGCTCTGCCATGCGCTTCTCGATCGCCACGAGGTCCTCGGGCGTGAACGGGCGCTTGTAGGCGAAGTCGTAATAAAAGCCGTTTTCAATCACCGGACCGATGGTCACTTGCGCATCAGGAAACAACTCTTTGACCGCGTAGGCCAGCAGGTGGGCAGTGGAGTGGCGAATCACCTCCAGGCCGTCGGCGTCTTTCGCAGTGACGATGGCCAGCGGACTGTCCTCGGTGATCTGGTAGCTGGTATCGACGACCTTGTCGCCAATCTTGCCCGCCAGCGCCGCCTTGGCCAGGCCAGCGCCGATGGAGGCGGCCACCTCGGCCACTGTCACCGGCCCAGGGAATGCGCGTTGCGAGCCGTCGGGGAGCGTGATGTGAAGCATGGGTACAAATCCTTGGGGGTCCTGGGGTGGGGTCTGCCGCGCTTGAGGCGCCCTAAAACAAAAAGCGCGGAACACGGTCCGCGCTTGAGGTGGGGGAGAAAAGTCTCGTACAGGCGCGAACGGCCAGCCTTAACGGCCGGTGGAAGTCTCCGTCGTAGTTCGCGGTGTCATAACCAGCATTGCCTTTCTCGCCCTTGTTGAGTGAATACACGCGCATTTTAACGCGCCCGAGAAAAAGGCCCGACGCCAAAAGCTGCGGGCCTTCTTTCGATCTTCTGACCAGGGGCAAGGCCCTGGCCCAGGATCAGTGGAACTGCTCTTCTTCGGTCGAGCCGGTCAGAGCCTTCACGCTCGACGATCCGCCCTGGATCACGGTGGTCACGTCGTCGAAGTAGCCTGCGCCCACCTCTTGCTGATGCGAGACGAAGGTGTAACCCTTGTCGCGCGCTGCGAATTCAGGCTCTTGCACCATTTCGGTGTAGTGCTTCATGCCTTCGCCGCGGGCGTAGGCATGGGCAAACTGGAAGGTCTGGAACCAGTTGATATGGATGCCGGCCAGCGTGATGAACTGGAACTTGTAGCCCAGCGCCGACAGGTCTTCCTGGAAGGATGCGATCTGCTTTTCGTTGAGGTTCTTCTTCCAGTTGAACGAGGGCGAGCAGTTGTACGACAGCAGCTTGCCGGGGCAGGCAGCGTGCACGGCCTGGGCAAATTCGCGGGCGAAGCCGATGTCAGGAACGCCGGTTTCGCACCACACCAGGTCGGCGTAGGGGGCGTAGGCCACGCCGCGGCTGATGGACTGCTCCAGGCCGTTCTTGACGCGGAAGAAGCCCTCTTGCGTGCGCTCGCCGGTCAGGAAGGGCTTGTCGTTGGCGTCATGGTCGCTGGTGATCAGGTTGGCGGCCTCGGCGTCGGTACGGGCCAGGATCAGCGTGGGCACGCCCATCACGTCGGCGGCAAAGCGCGCGGCGATCAGCTTCTCGCAAGCCTCTTGCGTGGGCACCAGCACCTTGCCACCCATGTGGCCACATTTCTTCACGGCAGCCAGCTGGTCTTCAAAGTGCACGCCGGCAGCCCCTGCGGCGATCATATTCTTCATCAGCTCGAAGGCGTTGAGCACGCCGCCAAAGCCGGCCTCAGCGTCCGCCACGATGGGCAGAAAGTAGTCGATGAACTCCTTGTCGCCGGGGTTCACGCCGCGGCCCCACTGGATTTCGTCGGCGCGCTTGAAGGTGTTGTTGATGCGGCGCACCATGGTGGGCACCGAGTCGTAGGCGTACAGCGACTGGTCGGGGTACATGGTCTCGCTGGTGTTGCCGTCGGCCGCCACCTGCCAGCCCGACAGGTACACCGCCTCCAGACCCGCCTTGGCCTGCTGCATGGCTTGGCCGGCGGTGATGGCGCCGAAGGCGTTCACATAGCCCTTCTTGGCACCGCCGTTGACCTTTTCCCAAAGCTTCTCGGCACCACGCTGGGCCAGCGTGTGCTCGGGTTGCAGGCTGCCGCGCAGGCGCACCACGTCGGCGGCGCTGTAGCCGCGCTTGACGCTCTTCCAGCGTGGGTTCTGGGCCCAGTCTTTCTCCAGGGCTGCGATCTGTTGCTCACGGCTCAGTTGGGCGTTCAGGGAATCGGGCATGCTTGCTTCTCCAAAAGTTGAGGGAATCGACTGGCGCCACAGGCGGCGTCCATGGGTGTAACTTTAAGTCTTCTATAAGACTACCGCAATCTCTTGTGTCTTATATAAGATAAGAATTTAATCATTTAAAATCAAATGCTTGCAATCTAAATATCTCAATGTGAAATTCAATTTCTCATATCAAGAAAAATTTTTGCGTTGCAACAATCCGGGCGATTCATCATAAGAAAATTCACTTTCACAAAGTGAAATTTGGCGCACATCCGATCGGCCGCGCCTTCGGGCATGATGTGCGCCCCTTGCCATACCTGCAGCGCGTGAACATACCCAGCCGCCCCATTGCCTATCTTTGCCTGGCACTCAGCATGACGCTGGTGGGCAGCTATGTCGCCCTGTCCAAGCCACTGGCGGCCACCTTCCCGGTGTTTCTGCTGGTCTGGTTGCGCTTTGGCATTGGCGGCCTGGCCATGCTGGGCTGGCTGCGCCGGCCCGAGCAGGAGCCGCCCATGACGGCACAGACCCGTGGCCTGCTGTTTCTGCAGTCACTGCTCGGCAACTTTCTGTTCACGGTCTGCATGGTCTACGGCGTGAGCCTGACCAGCGCCACCTCGGCCGGCGTGATCATGGCCTCCATCCCGGCCTGCGTGGCGGTAATGAGCTGGCTGTTCCTGCGCGAGCGGGTGGCGCCGCGTACCTGGCTGGCAGTGGCCTGCGCGGTGGGCGGCATTACCCTGTTTGCACTATCCAAACAAGAGCATGCTGCGCCGTCTGGTATTGGACTTATGCACGATACCTCTGCATACACACAATGGCTGGGCCACGCCCTGCTGCTGGGCGCCTCGGTGTGCGAGGGCGCCTATTCCGTGATTGGCAAGAAGCTCACCGGCACGCTCGGCCCCAAGCGCATCACCGCGCTCATCAACCTGTGGGGCTTCGTGCTGGCCACGCCGCTGGGGCTGTACTTTGCCTGGGGCTTTGGCTTTCTCGCCGTACCCTGGGACGTGTGGCTGCTGCTGCTGTTCTACGCGCTGGCGGCCTGCATGTGGACCGTGTGGCTGTGGATGACAGGCCTCAAGGCCGTGCCCGCCGCGCAGGGCGGGGTGTTCACCGTGCTGCTGCCGGTGAGTGCGGCGCTGGTCGGCGTGCTGGCACTGGGTGAGCGCTTCACACCGTTTCAACTCGTGGCCTTCGGCATGGCGCTGGCCAGCGTGGTGCTGGCCACCCTGCCCTCGCGCCTGGCTTGGCGCGTGGGCCGGCAGGGTGCCGCGCGTTAAAAACCGTCCAGGGCGCTACAAATCGAGGCAAAAAAGCAAAAACCCGCCTTGGAATCACGTTTTTTTCACAGTAGCATCACAGCATCCAGTGGAGCTGGTTTTCGCTGGTGATACTTTTTCACTTCCAACAAGGACCGTCCGACATGGCAACTGCAAAAACCGCGACCGCAGCTCCGGCAAAGAAGCGCACTCCGAATGCCGCCTTCATGAAGCCGCTGACCCCCAGCCCCGCCCTGGCAGCCGTGGTCGGCGCCACCCCGCTGCCGCGCACGGAAATCATCAGCAAGCTCTGGGTCTACATCAAGGCCCACAAGCTGCAGGATGCCGCCAACAAGCGCATGATCAACGCCGACGCCAAGCTCAAGGAAGTGTTCGGCAAGCCCCAAGTCTCCATGTTCGAGATGGCCGGCCTGATCGGCAAGCATGTGAAATAGGCCTCTGCCTGGGCGTGCTGGCGGCCCCATGCTGGCGGCCACCACTCCACAAGAAGCCGGCCCTCGTGCCGGTTTTTTTGCGCCCATGCGGCCTGCCCCGCGGGAGTCTCTGACATGACGCAAGGGATATAGACTGCAAATGCGATGAATTCGCATTTATACTTCGCCTATCGTTTTCATAGCCAGTCTCGACTGCCCGCACCATGATCGTCTGTGTTTGCCGCCGCGTATCGGACCGCGAGATTGCACGCCATGCGCGCGCAGGTATGAGCTTTGATGAAATCCAGTTCGAGCTGGGCGTCGCCACCCAATGCGGCTGCTGCGAAGACAGCGCGCGCAATGTCGTGGCACAGTGCTGCGCATCGCAGCCGTTGGCCGCCCTCTACAAGGAAGTCGGAACCAAGGGCGCCCCGGCCACCACTTGCTGCCAGGAAGGCGTGACATGCAGCTGCTCTCAAGTCTTGCAGCAAGCCTGATCATCGTCGTAGGCTCTGCTTGGTGGGTTCTGCATAAATAGGCAGAAAATCCCGCATGAAATGGCATCCAGCCCTTGCTGGACAAGCGCTGGCAGCTATTAGTTTATGTCTCAATCTGATCGATATGGCGGCTCCCGGGGCCTTAGCCGCAATGCCGTGATCGCGGCGTCCGTAGTGCTGCTGCACGCCGGCGGCCTGTGGGCCCTGCAATCGGGGCTGGTGCGCCAGGCTGCTGAGGTCATCATTCCCGCCGAGGTGCTGAGCGAGTTCCTGACGCCGACACCGCCTGCCCCGCCCGCCGCCCCTCAGCCCGCGCCGCCCGTGCCGGCACCACCCAAACCGGCACCAGCGCCCCCCAAACCCACGCCGCCCAAACCGCGCCCGGCGCCGGCCCCCATGCCCGCGGCCATTGCCGACCCCACGCCGGCCCCCACGGCGCCCGTGGGCGTGCTGCAGCCGGCGGCCGCGCCGGTCGAGGTCGCACCAGCACCCGCGCCGGCACCAGCGCCGGCTCCTGCGGCCGGTCCCGCCGGCCCGGCCATCGTCCAGCCCAGCAGCGACGCCAGCCACCTGAACAACCCCAAGCCGGTCTACCCCGCCGTCAGCAAACGCCTGGGCGAGCAGGGCAAGATCGTGCTGCGCGTGCTCATCGGCACCGACGGCCTGCCGCAAAAGGTCGAGGTCAAGCAATCCAGCGGCTTTGAGCGCCTGGACCGCCAGGCCGTGGACACCGTTACCCGCTGGCGCTTCCTGCCCGGCACGCGCAACGGCGTGCCCGAGGCCATGTGGTACCTGCAACCCATCAACTTCGTGCTCCAACAATAGGAAATTTTCATGGACTCGCAATTCGGCATCGCCAACGTCTGGATACAGGGCGACTTCGTCACGCGTGCCGTCGCGCTGCTGCTGCTGGCCATGTCGCTGGCGTCGTGGATCGTCATCCTCATCAAGGCGCTGGACATCATCAAGTACAAGAAGCACGCGCGCCAGGCACGAGACTTCTGGCACAGCGAGGACTTTGCCGCCGGTCTGACCAAGCTGGGCGCCGACCCGGCCAACCCCTTCCGCCACCTCGCGCTGGAAGGGCGCGAGGCCACTGCCCACCATCGCAACACCCAGGTGCACCTGCACGACAGCCTGGACGTGAGCGACTGGGTCACGCGCTGCCTGCGCAACTGCATCGACGAATTCACCGCCCGCATGCAGTCGGGCCTGGCCATCCTCGCATCCGTGGGCTCCACGGCGCCGTTCATCGGCCTGTTCGGCACCGTCTGGGGCATCTACCACGCGCTGGTGGCCATTGGCGCCTCGGGCCAGTCCACCATCGACAAGGTCGCCGGCCCCATCGGCGAGGCGCTGATCATGACGGCACTGGGCCTGGCCGTGGCCATCCCCGCCGTGCTGGGCTACAACGCCCTGGTGCGTGGCAACAAGTCCATCTTGGGCAGCCTCAACAGCTTTGCCCATGACCTGCACGCCTACTTCGTGACCGGCGCCCGCGTGACGGTGCAGGGCGACGGCGCGGCCCGCGTGCTGCCCATCAAGAAAGGCTGATGCGCCATGGCCTTCGGAACCCAGGACGACGCCGACGAGGTGATGAACGAGATCAACATGACGCCGCTGGTGGACGTCATGCTGGTACTGCTCATCATCTTCATCATCACCGTGCCCGTGATGAAGCATGCCGTGCCCGTGGATCTGCCGCGCGCCTCCAACGAGCGCGAGGTGGTCAAGCCCGAAACCATACGTCTGTCGGTGACGGCCGACGGCAAGTACCACTGGAACGAGACCACCATCAGCGACGAGGAGCTGGAGCCGCGCCTGCAGGCCGAGGCGCGCAAGGACCCGCAGCCCGACCTTCACATCCGTGGCGACAAGGACGTGCGCTACGAGCGCGTGGCCCAGGCCATGTCGGCCGCCCAGCGCGCCGGCGTGCGCAAGATCGGCTTTGTGACCGACCCGACACAGTAGGCGACCTGCCCACCGCAAAATAATTGAAGAAATCGCTTGAATTTCAAATGATAACGATTATCATTTAAAGCAATACAACGCGTTCTTCACCGCCATGCACACCCAGCTGACCACCCCGCCCGCTTCGCGCATGTTCAACACTTTCAACACAGTTGCCGGCCAGGCTGCCGGCCCGGCACAGACCAGCGGCCTGGCACTTGACAGCAGTACCCTGCTGCGCGGCCACAAGGCCGTGACCATCGTGCACAACGGCGCCAGCTACCGCCTGCAGGCGACCAGGCTGGGCAAGCTGATCCTGACCAAATAGGGTTTCATCGTGGGGCGACTCCCGGACCTCGGTCCCAAGGGTCGTATTTGCCAGCCAACGGGCATGCCCGCGTAGCCAGGCTTTTTTTCTCCTCCTGCCGATCAACGCAGGGGCAGCGTGCCAAGGCCCCCGCCCCGTCATCACGCAAACCGACCCAAGCCGATGCACCCTTCCCTGGGGCATCGGCTTTTGTCCGTCCAACCCACGGCGTCACACGCATGATGTGCAAAACGTTGTCCATCCATGCACGCCTAGGAGCCACCCAGGGCCATTTCTGCCGCTGACGTAATTCCACTTTCGCCAGTTCGGGGCATCTGTGCCTGCTTGCGTAGCGAGCCGCGCCGGCAGCTGATTGCCCCGCTGCGCCAAGGCGAGGGCATACGAGGAACGACGCACCGCACATGCGCCCTTCGCAGGCACACATCTGCCTCCAGTGTGCGTCGGGCCCACTGGCGCCCATTTGGCAAAGTTTCACGCAAGGCCTTGGCATTTCGTCGCAAATGGCGTGCCCACCCCATCGTGCACTCCTACTCTTGCCGACATGAATCGCCACACAAAGGAGTTCACATGACGATGACCAGGACAAGGACCCGTACCAAGAGCGGGTTCCAGGTCGCTGCCCCGGCACTACAGCTGAGCACAGCCCATTCACCGCGGGCCGCACGGGCCCATACCTGGATCAAGGAGTTGGCGCCATGACCACCCCTGGTGATGCCCCTCCCAGCTTGGTCTCGCACACCACGGACCGGGTGCAGGGCCTGACGCGCGAGAGCGCCCACGCGCACGGCGCGGCCTTCATCATCGCTACGCACGACGCGCGCCTCACGGGCCGCTGCGACCGCGTGCTGAACCTACCCGACGGGAGATTGCAATGCGCACCCCCACCAATGTAGGCCTGGCCGCCTGGGCCCATTGGCTGCGGTTTGCGTGCCAAAACGCGCTGCGCAACCGGCGCCGGTCGCTGGCCACCGCGGCCGTTGCGGCCCTGGGCACCTCGGCCATCCTGATGGCCTCGGGCTTTGCCCTGTCCTCCTACCAGGGGCTGGCGCAGGCAGCCGCACGCGACACCGGGCACCTGGTGATCGCCAAGGCCGCGCAGTTCGAGGGCGATGAGGACGCGCCCTTGCAGCACGGCCTGGACGACGCCGCCGCGCTGCGCCAGCGTCTTCTGGCCGACCCGCAGGTGCGCCAGGTGCTGCCGCGGGTGGGCTTTGGCGGCCTGGTCAGCAACGGCGACAAGTCCGTCGTCATGCTGGGCGTGGGCGTGGAGCCGGACAGCGAATTTGCCGTCAAGGGGCCGTTCCTGACCCTGAAGGCCGGGCAGGTGCTGGCCTCGGGCAGCGGCCAGGCGCAGGTGATGCTGGGCGAGGCGCTGGCCCGCAGCCTCAAGGCGCAACCCGGCACGGGCCTGACCCTTTTGGCCTCCACGGTGGACGGCGCGATGAACGCCATCGACGCAGAGGTGCGCGGCGTGTTCTCCACCGGCGTGCCCGATCTGGACCAGCGCCTGGTCTACACCGACGTGGCGCTCGCCCAGCGCCTGCTGGGCAGCGAGCGCGTCTCCAGCCTGGGCGTGTTCCTGGACCGCATGGAATCAACTGTCGGTGCGCGCCAGCGCCTGGCGGCGCAGCTGCCAACACTGGAAGTGCGCACCTGGGACCAGCAGGCGCCGTTCTACCGCGCGGTGCGCAGCCTCTACAACCGCATCTTCGGTGCGCTGGGGCTCATCATCGGCGCCATCGTGATGTTCGTCGTCGTCAACGCCATGGCCATGGCCATCGTCGAGCGCACGCGCGAGATCGGCACCCTGCGCGCACTGGGCACCCTGCCCGGCCAGCTGGTGCGCGCGCTGGCACTCGAAGGCATGGTGCTGGGCGGCGCAGGCGCGCTGGCCGGCGCGCTGCTGGCGCTGGCGGTCTCGCTGCTGCTCCTGGTGGTGCCGGTGCAAATGCCGCCGCCACCGGGGCGCTCGCAGGGCTACCCGCTGCTGCTGGTGGTCGAGCCGCTGATCTACCTGGGCACCGTGGCCGCCGTGGTGCTGCTGGCCATGCTGGCCTCGGCCTGGGTGGCGCGCCGCGCCGTGCGCATGCCGGTGGTGGATGCGCTCAGCCACACCTGATGAAGGAGTCTTAGCCATGCAATCGATCACTTCTATTTTCATAGCTGTTGGCGCACTACTGGCAAGCGCTGGTGCCATGAATGTCGCAAACGCCCACGATGTGCAGGCCTTGCTGAAGGCGGCGGACCAGTTCCGCATGTCCAGCGACAACCTGCAGGTCGAAACCCAGGTGAACAGCCGCAAGGCCGACGGCAGCGCCGACAAGGAACGGCGCTACACCGTGTTCGCGCAGGCCGGCCGCAAGTCGCTGGTGCTGATGCAAAGCCCCGCCGACAAAGGGCAAAAGGTGCTGATGCTGGGCGACGACTTCTGGCTGCTGATGCCGGCCAGCCAGCGTCCCATGCGCATCACGCCCATGCAAAAGCTGCTGGGCGATGCCTCCACCGGTGACATCGCCACCCTGAGCTGGGCGGGTGACTACAGCGGCACGCTGGTCGGCACCGAGCCCTGCGCCACGGACGGCATGCCCGTCGCCGCCGGCGGCCCGCAGACCTGCCAGCACTTGAGCCTGGAAGCCGCACGCAAGGGTGTGACCTACCAGCGCATCGAGCTGTGGCTGGGCCAGGATCGCCACGAGCCGGTGCGCGCCGACCTGTACGTGCAGTCCGACAAGCTGGCCAAACAGGCGCGCTTCGTCATGGACGCCGCCGCCGCGCCCACACAGGTGCAGGAGATGGTGCTGATCGACCGCCTTGGCAACGGCAAGCAGACCGTCATCCGCTACCTTGGACGCAAGCCGCGCACCGTGCCGGCCGAGTGGCTCAACCCCATGTTCCTGTCGCAAAACCCTGCCCTGGATTGAGCCATGCCACGCCAATGCAAGTTTCAGACACTGACCCTGGCCGCGCTGCTGACGGCGGGCGCCGCCGCGCGGGCGCAGGACGCGGGCACCGACGAGCAGGCCGGCGCGCCGGCCCGGGAGTGGTCGGGCCATGTGCGCGGCATCGCGCTGGGCCAGCGCGATGCCAGCGCCGGGCCGCTGGCGGCGGCCAACCGGGTTCAGCCCGGCACAGCCGAGGCCGGCCCATCGGCGACGCTGCTGCAAACCGAGCTGCGCGCGGGCGCCCCCCTGCCCTGGGGCCACTGGCGCGCCCAGGGCACGGCCACGCTGCAGGCGCGTGAGCGCAGCGGCGGCCGCGGTGACGCCACGGCCTGGGTCAACGAAGCCTACGCCGCCGGCAGCGGCGCGGGCTGGCAGTGGAGCCTGGGCAAGAAAGTGGTTTCGTGGGATGTGGGCTATGCCTTTCGCCCCAACGACGTCGTGCAGCAGGAGGTGCGCCGGGTGCTGGTGCCCGTCACCCTGAGCGGCCGCCCGGTGGTGATGGCCGAACACTTTGCAGGCGACGCGGCCTGGGCGCTGGTCTGGGCCAACCCCTTGCAGTCGCGCCAGGCGGGCGCACCCGCCGAGCCGGCGCTGGCCCTGCGCTATTACCGGCGCGATGGCGCGCTGGACTGGCACGGCTTTGCGCGCTGGGGCGCGCGCACCGGCGCCAGCGTGGGCGCGGCCGTGGCCTGGGTGGCCAGCGATGCGCTGGAGCTGCATGCATCGTGGCGCGCCTTCGCCCACGCCGACCGCATCACCGGCCCCACGGGGGCGCAGCTTGCCGCGGCCAACCCCTGGCAGCGCGCGCTGTCAGGCGGCGGCCAGCAACTGCTGCTGGGCGGCACCTGGACCAGCGCCAGCCAAGTCAGCCTGCTGGCCGAAGCCTGGTGGGACGGCGCCGCCGCGCGCCGCGGCGACTGGGCCGCCTGGCGCGCACGCAACGCCGCGCTGCCCGGCCTGCTGGCCCACGGTGCGCCCGCGCCGGCCGTGGCCGGCAACCTGGCCTGGCAGGCACAGGGCCTGGCGCCCGGCACCAGCCTGCAGCGCGCCAACCTGTACGCGCGCCTGTCGTACAAACACGAAGCCTGGGAGCCGTCGCTGGACATGCTCTACACCCCGCAGGATCGCGGCCGCATCGCCACCGCCGCGCTCACCTGGCAGGGCGACCGCGTCAAGGTCGAAGGTGGCCTGCGCGCCATGGCTGGCCCCGAGGCAGCCGTCGTGCGCCAGCTACCGGTGCAGCGGCAGGGGTTTGTGGCGGTGACCTGGGCGTTTTAGGGCACGCCCTCACAACGCCTTGAACAGATGCGCATACAGCCGACTCACCACCAGCCGCTCGCCGCTGCCGCGCAGTTGCAGGTGCAGCCGGCCGGCCTCGTCGCGCCGCACGGTGTCGATGGCGCTGGCGCGCACTGCGGTGGAGCGGTGGATCTGCCAGAACTCGGCCGCGTCGAGCTGCTCCAGCAGCTCCTTGAGCGGCGTGCGCAGCAGGTGCTCGCCGCTGGCGGTGACCACGCGCACGTATTTGTCGGCCGCCTGCAGAAACAGAACTTCTTCCAGCGGCACCATGCGTATGGTGTTGCCGCCGCTGCCCGCCGGGCTGACCGGCAGCTGGCGCAGCAGGGCTGCGCGCGGCGCGGTCGGCCGCAGCGCCTCCAGCAGGCGGCGCAACTGGTCGGCGGTGGCGTCGGTCACGGTGTTTGCTATTGACTCAGGAGCTGCCCGCGTACGCTGCTCAAGCGTCAGCCGCAGTTTTTGCACCGATTTCTCTAGCCGTGCCGGCTGCACGGGCTTGAGCAGATAGTCGATGGCCTGGGCCTCGAAGGCCCGCACCGCGTACTGATCGTAGGCGGTCACGAACACCAGCGCCGGGAAGGGCGCGGCGGCCTCGTCCCAGGCGTCCATCAGCTCGGCCGCGGCATCCAGCCCGCTCTGGCCCGGCATGCGGATGTCGAAGAACAGCACATCGGGCCTGTGCGCAAGCGCCTCGCGCACCGCGCTGGCGCCATCGCCCACGGCGGCGACAACGCGCAGCTCGGGCCAGGCGCGCGCCAGCTCGGCCTTGAGCGCGGCGGCCAGCAGGGGCTCGTCCTCGGCGATCAGGGCGGTGGGTTGGGTCATGGCAGCTCCCGTGTCAGCGGCAATTCGATGCGCACCGTGGTGCCCTGGCCAGGCGAGGATTGCACCTCGATCCGACCGCGCCCGCCGTAGGCCGTGGCCACGCGTTCGTGCGCCTGCGCCAGGCCGAAGCTGGCGCCGCGGGGCTCGGGCGCGGCGGTATCGAAGCCGACGCCGCTGTCGCGCACCATCAGGACCAGCCGCTCGCCCGACCGCTGCGCCGACACCTCGACGCGCCCGCCCTCGACGCGCGGCTCCAGGCCGTGGCGAATGGCGTTTTCCACCAACGGCTGCAAGATCAGCGGGGGCACCGGCAGTTCGCGCAAGGCGTCGGGCAGCTGCAGCGCAACGGACAGCCGCGGGCCCATGCGCACGGCCATCAGCGCCAGGTAGTCGGCCAGGCGCTCGAACTCGGCCGCCAGCGGGTGCATGGTAGCGCGCGAGGCGCCCAGCGTGGCGCGCAGGTAGCCGTTCAGGCGATCGAGCATCTGCTGCGCCGCGGCCGGGTCGGTGGCGATCAGCGCGCGCAGATTGGCCAGGGTGTTGAACAGCATGTGCGGCTCAAGCTGGCTTTGCAGCAGCTTCAGTCGCGCCTCGCCGGCGTCGCGCTCGGCCGCGGCCTTGTCGGCGGCCAGCGCCGCGGCATGACCGCGGGCGTAGAAGTAAAAGGTGGCCACCGCTCCCGCGGAAATGGTGACCAGCAGACCCACCTGGCGATCATGCAGGCTGCCCAGATCACCGGTGCCGGTCAGCCAGTCGCCCAGCGGCCCGCCGAACAGATAACCGGCCGCTATGCCGACGGTGGCCAGCAGCATGCCGCGCCAGCCCCTGGGCCAGCCGTGGTGGCCGCCCGGGCCCACATAGCAATGTTGCTGCCCCACCAGCAGACGGCCGAACTCGATGGTGGTCCAGATCACCAGGCCGATGCTGAGCGACTTGACCAGGTGGACCGGATAGGCGTGCTGGGGCCAGATGGTGCGCGTCGCCACCGCCACCAGGGCGCAGAACACCAGCACCTGCAGCAGGTGGCGGCCAGTGTCGTTCCAGTTCAGTTTCATCGGTGGGCAAGGCGTGATGGGGCCGGATTCTGACCGAAGGGCCACCTCAGTGCCGGCGTTCCAGCGCCTCACGCTCGCGCCCGACCATGCGTTCACGCCAGCTGGCGCCCGGCCCCATCCACCACACGGCCGCGCCATGCAGCGCCAGCCCCAGGCCCCAGCCGAGCAGGGGGTAGGCATACCAGTCGCGCCCATGGGTCAGCGCCGCGAAGGCCAGCGCGGCATTGACGCCCACATAGACAAAGGCGTGGACGAACCAGCCCATCTTGGCGCCCGCGCGCTTGCGGGCCAGGCGGTCTATCTGCGCGGGGGAGTAGGCGGTGTTCATGGCAGACCCTTCTCAAGCCAGGCGGTTTGTGACGGCGCCACTGTGCAATCGCGCGCGGCGTTGCGCCAGCAGGATGCGACGAAATGCCGGCGGCCGGCGCGGCATGCGGCGCGGGCTGACGGAATGCGCATCAGCGCCAGGCCAGCAGCAGGATGGCGATGTTCACCAGCAGGGCCAGGCCCCACACCAGGCTGCGCGCCGTGGGCCGATCCGCCACATACAGGCCGATGTAGCCCAGGCGCAGCACGATGAACGCGCAGGCCAGCAGATCCAGCGTGGCCTGCGGCGCGCCGAGCTGGTGCGCGATGATGACCGCGCCGATGAAGAAGGGCAGCGCCTCGAAGCTGTTGGCCTGCGCGGCGTTGGCGCGGGCGCGCCAGCCGGCCTGGCGCGCCAGCCAGGCACGCGGGTCGTGGTTGTCGGCGCCGTGAAAGCTGCCGCCCTTGGCCAGCAAGGCGCACAGCATGGGCAGCAATGCCGCAATCAATACGCAGCCGTAGGCGACGGTGAATCCAGCCATCTGCACCTCCGTATTCATCTGAAGACATTTTGGCCGCCAGCGCTTACGCAGCAAGCGCAAGCAGCTACGTTTTTTAACTAACGGCGATCCGCGAGCGCGTGGGCGATGGTGCCCAGGTCCACGTATTCCAGCTCGCTGCCCACGGGCACGCCGCGCGCCAGGCGCGTGACGTGGATGCCGCGGCGCTTGAGCGCCTCGGCAATCGCATGGGCCGTGGCCTCGCCCTCGGCGGTGAAGCTGGTGGCCAGGATGACCTCCTGCACCACGCCGTCGCCGGCGCGCTCCAGCAGCTTTTGCACGCCGATGTCGCGCGGCCCCACGCCGTCGAGCGGGGACAGCCGGCCCATGAGCACGAAATACAGGCCCTTGAATGCGGCGGTGCGCTCCATGGCGGACTGGTCGGCGGGCGTCTCCACCACGCACAGGCGCGTGGCGTCGCGCTCCGGATCTAGGCAGGTGTCGCACACCGGGCCTTCGGTGAAGGTGTGGCAGCGCTCGCAGTGGCGCACCTGGGCGCAGGCCCGGGCCAGCGCCTGCGACAGCTGCCCGGCCCCGCCGCGGTCATGCTGCAGCAGGTGAAAGGCCATGCGCTGGGCCGACTTGACGCCCACGCCCGGCAGGCGCCGCAGGGCCTGGATCAGCGCGTCGAGGGTGCCGGTATCGGACATGGCGCCGGCGCGCTCAGAAGGGGAACTTCATGCCGCCGGGTAAACCGGGCATGCCGGCCGTGATCTTGCCCATCTTCTCCTGGCTGGTTTCCTCGGCCTTGCGCACGGCGGCGTTGAAGGCGGCGGCCACCAGGTCTTCGAGCATGTCCTTGTCGTCGGCCAGCAGGCTGGGGTCGATGGTGACGCGCTTGACGTCGTGCTTGCAGGTCATCACGACCTTGACCAGGCCGGCGCCGGATTCGCCCTCGACCTCGATGTTGGCGAGTTCGTCCTGGGCCTTCTTCAGGTTGTCCTGCATGGCCTGGGCCTGCTTCATGAGGCCGGCGAGCTGTCCCTTGTTGAACATGGTGGGGTTCCTTTGTCGATGAAGAAAATGGGAGTGTTTTGACGTTCTTATGCAGGCTTGATGCTGCCCGGCACGATTTTCGCGCCGAAGTCGCGCACCAGCTGCTGCACATAGGGGTCGTTGTGGACGATGGCCTCGGCCGCGCGCTGGCGCTCGGTCGCGGCCTGGGCGTTGCGGCGCGCCGGGCTGTCGATGACCACGCCCAGCTCCACGCTGATCTGGCGCGCGTGGCCCGCGGCCTCCAGCGCGGCGCGCAGGCGCTCGCGTGCCTGGGGCTGGTTGAGCGACTCGCGCTCCACGCGCAGCAGCCAGTGGTCGTCTTCACGCGCCACGAGCTGCGACTGCAGGGCCAGCTCGCGCACCAGGGCGGTGATGGCGTCTGCGGCGATGAGCTGCTGCACCACGGCGTACCAGGCGTCGCCTTCCTCGGTGGGCACGAGCCGCGCCGAGCCTGGCGCGGGCGCTGCGCCGATTGCTGTTGAGGGTTGCAGACGCGCGCTGGGCGCCGGCGCGGTACGCACTGGGATTGCTACTGTTTCGGGAGCTTCCTGCGCTTTATTTAAGGGCGCTACAGCCGATTTTTCCTCAAAATCCACGGGCTCGCGCACGGGCGGGCGCATGGGCGCCGGCTGCGACGGGGCGGGGGCAGACAGCGGCGCGGGTTGTGGCTCCCGCACCTGCGGGGGCAAGGGTGCCGGGGCGATAGGCGCTGCAATAGGCGCGGCCTCAGCCCGCGTCAGAGTTTTTTTTTCCGCAGCGGCCGGCGGCGCGGGCTTGAAGGCCAGCAGGCGCAGCAGCACCATGGTCAGGGCGGCATATTCGTCGGGCGCCAGGCCCAGCTCGGTGCGGCCGTGCAGGCAGATGCTGTAGAGCAGCTGCGTCTCGTCGGCGGGCATTGCGGCGGCCAGGCGGGCGACTTCAGCCGCCTCGGGGTCGCTCGCGTCCACGGCGGCGGCCATCTGCGGCACGGCCTGCAGCACGGCCATGCGCTGCAGCACAGCGCTCATCTCTTCGAGCGTGCTGGCGGCCGACAGGCCGTTGGTGCGCAGCGTATCGGCCGTCTCCACCACCGTGCGGCCGTCGCCCTGCGCCAGCGCGTCGATTAGGCGAAACACATGGCTGCGGTCCACGCTGCCCAGCATCAGGCGCACGCTGGCCTCCTGCAGCTGGCCGCTGCCAAACGCGATGGCCTGGTCGGTCAGACTGAGCGCATCGCGCATGGAGCCACGCGCCGCGCGCGCCAGCAGGCGCAGCGCCTGGGGCTCGGCCGCCACCTGCTCGGCGACCAGCACGCGCGTGAGGTGCTCCAGCACCGTCTCGGGCGCCATGGGGCGCAGGTTGAACTGCAGGCAACGCGACAGCACAGTGACCGGCACCTTCTGCGGGTCGGTCGTGGCCAGCACGAACTTGAGGTACTCGGGCGGCTCCTCCAGCGTCTTCAGCATCGCGTTGAAGGCGGTGTTGGTCAGCATGTGCACCTCGTCGATCATGAAGACCTTGAAGCGCCCCTGCACCGGCTTGTAGACCGCCTGCTCCAAGAGGCCCTGGACCTCGTCCACGCCGCGGTTGCTGGCCGCGTCGAGCTCGGTGTAGTCGGGAAAGCGCCCGCTGTCGATGTCCTGGCAGGCCGGGCAGACGCCGCAGGGCGTGGCCGTGATGCCGCCCTGCCCATCCGGCCCCTGGCAGTTGAGCGACTTGGCCAGGATGCGCGAGACCGTGGTCTTGCCCACGCCGCGCGTGCCCGTGAACAGGTAGGCATGGTGCAGCCGCTGCTGCGTGAGCGCATTGGTCAGCGCCTGCACCACATGCTCCTGGCCCACCATCTCCGAGAAGGTCTTGGGACGGTATTTGCGGGCGAGCACGAGATAGGACATGGGGGTGATTCTATGTGGCCCGCCGCGGCCGCCGTGGAACCACGCAAGCACCCGGCCCGCCGGCCGATGCCGGGCAGGCCGGTGCCAAGCCATGGCCTACTTTGTCGCCGGGGCCTTGGCTGCCGCAGGCGTATCGGCCAGCGCCACCGTGTCGATGACCAGGCCGTCCTCCACCGCTTTGAGCGCCAGGTTGGCCTCGTAATATTTCTGCGCGGTAAGCAGGCCGGATGCGACGCTGAGATGCTCGCGCGTGGCGTCCACCGGCATCAGCAGGCGCGAGTAGCCGACATCGATCTCGGCCAGCTTGAGCTCCTGCATGGCCTCGTTGACCTTGCCCTCGTGCAGCTTCTTGTTGCTCGATTCGATGCGCTTTTGCTTTTCGGGCGTGCTGACGAAGTTGTCGGCCACCACCAACTGGCCATCAATCACGACCCACTTGCCACTCTTGTCCATGGCGCGCTCGTCGGCCTTGATCTTGCCGATGTCCGCCGTCGCCTGCGCCACCTGCTTCTGGGCGCCATCGACATCGCCGTTGAAAATGGCCAGGCGCGCCTTGCGCACCGCGCGGATGGTGTTGAAGCCGTCCTGGGACAGCTTGAGCTCCTGGCGCGTCAGCTTGGCGTTGGCGGCCGCGCTGGACTGGTCGGTGGCGGCAGAGGCGGCCGTGGGCACCATGGCGGCGCCCAGGATGAGCGCACTCGACAACGCGGTGATGGCAGTTGCCGTACGTGTGAATTTCAAGGTCTGACTGTGCATTGCGATCTCCTTCAAAACGGGGCTGGCCGGTGCGTTGCTCTGGAACGATTCCGCTGGCCTGACGCGCCCGGTGAAATGCAATGTAGGAGGGGATGCTTAGGTCAGACTTAACTGGGGCCAGGGTCACGAAGGCCGTGATGAGCGTCCGTGCCCCGCCCTGTTCGACGTACAATCATGGGCGACGGGCCTCCCCGCATGGTGAAGCGGCCAACCGGGTCAGGTGGGGAACCAAGCAGCCCTAACTGTGGAGCCAGTGCCGGGGGTAAGGCTCGTCACCTTCTTTCTCCTCCCTTTCTTTCCCGCGTTCTCGCGTCGCCTCGCCTGCCGCACCGCCGTGCAACGTGGGCCTGCTGTAAGCACAGTCCCACGGAGGCTCGGGGTTTTGACTGTAGGCGCAGGCCCACGCACACCGCATACTGGTGGCATTGCTTGTCACGCCGCCAGGTACCGCCATGAATGCGCTGCCCGTACGTCCGTCTGCCTTGTGGCGCCGCCGCGCGCTCGGTGGGGCCTGCTGGTTAGTGGTCTGTTCCGGTACGGCACTGGCCGACGATGGCCTGGCCGGCCATGCCGCTGCGGCGCTGGAGCAGGCGCGGCACGACGCTGCGGCCGGCGCCCCCATCACGCTGCGCGCCGAAACCTATCCCGACATGGACGGCCGCACTGCGCAGTGGCAACGGCCGGGCGCCGCGCCGGGCGGCATCCAATACCTGGGCATCACCGGCTGGCTCACACCGCGCCAGGCCGCCAGCCTGGGCCTGACGCTGGGCATGGTGTCGGACGGCATGGGCCGCTCCATGGGCGGCGCACCCGCGGCCTATGACCTGGGCGTGCGCTGGCACGCGCGGCTGGACCAGCGCGTGCAGTTCGACGTGCATGCCTGGGCGCGCACGCCGCAGGGTGCGGCCGCGCACGACGCCATGGGCATGATTTGGCTTAAGGAGCAGCCCAGCTTCGGCACGCGCCTGGAGGTGCAATGGTCCAGCTCGCGCACGCATGGCCTGGTGCCCGAGTTCGGCGCCATCGGCGTGCAGCTGCAGGGCGACTCGCGCCTGCTGCTGCGCGCCAAGAGCGGCGGGCCGGTGCTGTACTACCGCACCAGGTTCTAAATTCCAGACTCCCCCAGCCAGAGCGCCGCGCCCTCACCCGCCGCGCGGCCCGTGGCATGGCAGGCGGTGAGCAGGTAGCCGCCCGTGGGCGCCTCCCAGTCCAGCATCTCGCCAGCGCAGAACACGCCGGGCAGATCCCGCAGCATGAGGTGCGCGTCCAGCGCCTCGAAGGCCACGCCGCCGGCGCTGCTGATGGCCTCCTCCACCGGTCGCGCCGCCACCACGGTGATGGGTAGCCGCTTGATGGCCTGGGCCAGGGCCTGCGGGTCATTCATGCCCTCCTTGCCCAGCTGCTCGTAGAGGATGGCGGCCTTGATGCCGTCCAGCCCCAGGCGGCCCTTGAGGTGGCTGGTGAGGCTGCGCGCGCCGCGCGGGTGGCGCACCTCGGCCAGCACGCGCTCGGGGCTGTGGTCGGGCAGCAGATCCAGGTGGAAGCTGGCATGGCCATGCGCCGCGATCTCGTCGCGCAACAGGCTGGAGACGGCATAGACCAGGCTGCCCTCGACGCCCGTGGCCGTGGCCACGAATTCGCCGCGCCGGCTGAAGCTGCGGCCCTGGCTGTCGGTGAACGATAGCGCCACCGACTTGAAAGGCTGGCCGGCAAAGCGCTCGGCAAAAAATGGCGTCCAGCCCACGGCCGGCGCGGGGCCGCGCCCCAGCAGCTCCAAAAAGAAGGCGCGGCGCGTCTCGCCCACCGGCGCCGCCACGCGCGGCACGTCAAAGCCGCAGTTGGCCGGCGCCAGCGGGGCAATGGCCACGCCGCGCTGCGCCAGCAGCGGCACCCAGGCCCCGTCCGAGCCCAGGCGCGGCCAGCTGGCGCCCCCTAGGGCCAGTACCAGGGCGCGCGCCGCCACCTGCCGCTCGCCCGCGGGCGTGGCCAGGATCAGCCGCTGCGTGCCATCAGTTGAATCCTCGCCCCAACCCAGCCAGCGGTGGCGCATATGAAACTGCACGCCCCGCCCGCGCAGGCGCTGCAGCCAGGCGCGCAGCAGCGGCGCGGCCTTCATGTCCTTGGGGAACACGCGGCCCGAGCTGCCGACAAAGGTCTGCGCCCCCAGCGCGTCGGCCCAGGCGCGCAGCTGCGCCGGGCCAAAGGCGTGCAGCCAGGGCGCAAGCGCCGCCTGGCGTGCGCCGTAGCGCGCCAGGAAGTCCTCCAGCGGCTCGGAATGCGTGAGGTTCAGCCCGCCCTTGCCCGCCAGCAGGAACTTGCGCCCCACGGAGGGCATGGCGTCGAACACATGCACCTGCAGGCCCGCGCCGGCCGCGGCCTCGGCGGCCATCAGGCCGGCCGGGCCGCCGCCGATGACGGCCAGGTCGCAGTGCAGCGGGTGGTGTGGATCAGAAGGGTGGGCAAGAACGGAAGACATGGGCCGATCATCCCACCAAGCCGGCGCGGGCAAACCAATGCCGTCACCGCCCCCCGGCCTGCTCCATGCAGCGGCGCTCGCGCACCAGGGTGTCGAAGCCCTCTGCCAGCGCCTCCAGCAGCTGGCGCACCGCCGGCCGCATGCCCTGGCGGCTGGCGAAGGCCGCCTGCACCAGGCCGGGCGGCGGTGCCCAGCCGGGCAGCAGCTCCAGCAGCTCGCCGCGTGCCAGCAGGTCGTGCACCATCATGCGCGGCAGGGCGGCGCAGCCCACGCCGGCCAGGGTGGCGCACAGCAGGGCGCTCATGTCGTCGGCCACCAGGCGCGGGCTCAGCGCCACTTCGGCACGCGCGCCGGCCGGGCCGGTCAGGCGCCACAGGCTCTCGTCCGGCGAATTGCCCAGGCCCAGCGTGGGCAGGCCGGACAGGTCGGCGGGCGTGGCCGGTGGCGCGGCGGAGGTGAAGAGCCGCGGCGCGGCCACCAGCACATGCGGGCTGCGCCCCAGCGGCTTGACGATCTCGTCCTGCGGCAGCTCGGTGTCGGGCGCGCGCACGCGCACGGCCAGGTCCACGCCGTCATGCCACACATCCACATTGCGGTTGGTGGCCTGCACCTGCACTCGTACCTGCGGCCAGGCATTGAGAAAGCGCGCCAGCATGTCTCCCACGACGTACTGCAGCAGCGCCGGCGGGCAGGACAGGCGCACCGTGCCGCGCGGCGCGCTGAACTGCTCGTGCACCAGGGCCTGCACGGCCTCGGATTCCGCCAGCATGGCGCGCGCATGCTGCAGGGTGCGCTGGCCGATGTCGGTCAGGGCAAAGCGGCGCGTGCTGCGCTGCACAAGGCGCAGGCCCAGGCGCTCCTCCAGCTCGGCCAGGCGCCGGCTGAGCTTGGATTTGGGAATGCCGGTGGCGCGCTCGGCGGCGGCAAAGCCGCCATGCTCGGCCACCTGGGCGAAGTAGGCGAGGTCGTTCAGGTCTTCCACCGCAAGACTCCTTTTGCTTTCGATTGGATAGCTGCCCGCGCTTCACCCACCTGGACTGTCAGCGTCCTCATACCAAAAGTCTGACGATTATCCCAATAGCAGGATGATTTGATGAAATTTCGGCTATTTATTTCCAATTACCACATATATACCATTCAATCATGCGCTGGCACAGGGCCGGCGCACCCCATCTGCCAGGAGGCACGCCATGGCCAACGCAAGCACCCTCACCCGCAAGCAAGTCCTGTCCACCCACCAGGCGCCCGACCGGCACTGGGTGGGCGACGGCTTCCCCGTGCACGGCATGTTCGGCTGCAGCGGCGCGGGCGTGGCCGAGCGCAGCCCCTTCCTGCTGCTGGACTACGCGGCGCCCACGCGCTTTGGCCCCCACAGCGGCTACCGGCGCGGCGTGGGCCCGCACCCGCACCGCGGCTTCGAGACCGTGACCATCGTCTATGACGGCGAGGTCGAGCACCGCGACTCCACCGGCGCCGGCGGCGTCATCGGCAAGGGCGACGTGCAGTGGATGACCGCGGGCGGCGGCATCCTGCACGAGGAATTCCACTCCCAGGCCTACAGCCAGAGCGGTGGCCCGTTCGAGGTGGTGCAGCTGTGGGTCAACCTGCCCGCCAGGCACAAGATGACGCCGGCGCATTACCAAGGCATCACCGATGCGCAGACTCCGTCCGTGGCCCTGCCCGAAAGTGCGGGCCGCGTGCGCGTGATTGCCGGCAGCTTCGACGGCACGCGGGGCCCGGCCGCGACCTACTCGCCGCTCAACGTATGGGATGTGCGCCTGGCCGCGGACAAGTCCGCCGACCTGCACCAGCCCGAGGGTTGGAGTACGCTGGTTGTGGTGCTGGACGGCCAGGTGACGGTCAACGGCGCCACCGCGCTGCAAGCGGCCGAGATGGCCACCCTGTCGGGCGCCGGCACGGGCCTGACCATAGCGGCCCAGGGCGATGCCAAGCTGCTGGTGCTGGCCGGCGAGCCCATCGCCGAGCCGGTGGTCGGCTACGGCCCGTTCGTCATGAACAGCCAGCAGCAGATCGTCGAGGCGATCAACGACTTCAACTCCGGGCGCTTTGGCCGCATGGGTTGAGAAGGGGCAACATGGAATGGAGACAGGCATGAACAACGACTACACCCGCATTCCCGCCCGCACCGCCGACATCGGCGGCGGCGTGGCGGTGGCGCGCACCCTGCCGTCACGGCACAGGCGCACCATTGGCGCCTGGTGCTTCCTGGATCACGCCGGGCCGGCCCGGTTTGCAGCCGGCCAGGGCATGCGCGTGGGCCCGCACCCGCACACCGGGCTGCAGACCTTTACCTGGATGCTGGAGGGCGAGGTGCTGCACCGCGACAGCCTGGGCAACGAGCAGCTCATACGCCCCGGCCAGGTCAACCTGATGACCGCCGGCCGCGGCATCGCCCACACCGAGGAATCGACGGCCGGCGAAACGCGGCTGCACGCGGCGCAGCTGTGGATCGCGCTGCCCGCACGCATGGCCGACATGGCGCCGCGCTTCGACCATTACCCCGAGCTGCCACGCTGGAGGGATGGCGGCGCCGATGCCGTGCTGCTGGCCGGCAGCTTCATGGGCCGTACTTCGCCCGTGCGGGTGCATACGCCGCTGGTGGGCGTGGACTGGCATGCGCCGCGCGATGCATCCCTCACGCTGCCGTTGGATCCGGCGTTTGAATACGGTGTGATGCCCCTCACCGGCCCCGCCACTGCCCAGGGCCAGGCGCTGGCGGCCGACGAGCTGCTGTACCTGCCGCCCGGCGCCGATGCGCTGCGCCTAGAGCTGCCGGCCGGCACGCGCGCGCTGCTCATAGGCGGCGCGCCGTTTGGCGAGGACATCACCATCTGGTGGAATTTCGTCGGCCACGGCAAGCCCTATATCGCCCAGGCGCAGCGCGACTGGCAGGCCGGCAGCGCGCGCTTTGGCGCGGTGCGCGGCGCAGGCGGCCCGCGCCTGGAGGCACCGGCCCTGCCCTGGGCGCCATGAGCCCCGGCCTTCAGCCTTCTTCCAGCACCACCAGGCGCCCATCGCCACTCAGGAACGCTGCCCTCACGGCCTCGCCCGGCAGCTGCCCCCGCACGGCCTCGCGGTAGCGCTGCAGCTGGGCCACGAGATCGCCCTGGCGCTCGGGCTGAGCGGCGCTCTTGTAGTCCAGCACCCACCAGCGTGCGCCGCGCCGCGGCTGGCGCAGGCGCACCAGGCGATCCAGGCGCAGGCCCTGGCCCTGGTGCACCAGGGGGGCCTCGTTGATGGCCTGCTCCAGCTGGGCCGCATCCCAGGCCCAGGCGCCCTCGCCGTTCAGGATGGTCTGCGCCATCGCGGCGGCCTGCGCGGCGGCGTCTGGCGTGATGTCGAAGTCGCGCGCCAGCTGTGCCAGGCGCCGGGCGGGCCAGCCGTCCACGGGCCAATCGCCGGCCACGCCGGCCTGCTCCAGCAGCTGGTGCATGGCCTCGCCCTGGCGCGACAGCGGCGTGGTCACGGGCGCGCCCGCGGCCGGGGCACCCGTGTCCGCGCCGCGGCTGGTGTAGGGCGGCAGCTCCAGCAGGGTCAGGGCCGGGGCCTGGCCGGCGGCGCCGGCGGCCTGCGCGGCGGTGGGCGCGGGCTCGTCCTGCATGCTGGCGGCCAGGCGGTTCCACCAGCTGCCGGGTGCGGACGAGTTCGACAGCACGGCCGACAGCGCCAGGCACTGCTTGGCGCGCGTCATGGCCACGTAGAGGGTGTTGAGCTCCTCACGCTGGCGCTCTGCGCGCTCGGTGGCCAGCAGGTCCACGGCGCTGGGCGGCGGGTTGGATTCGCTGGCCAGGAAGGCAAAACGGCGCGGCGCAGCCTGCTCGCCCGGCCAGTCCACCAGCGCGCCCATGGTCTCGGCGTTCTTGGGGCGGGCGTCGGTGTCCAGCAGCAGCACGCTGTGCGCCTCCAGCCCCTTGGCGCCGTGCACCGTGAGCAGGCGCACGGCCTGCGCGTTCACACGGGTCGGCGCGCGCAGGCCCGGCCGCTTCATGGCGCGCACAAAGGCGTAGGCCGTGAGATAGCGCCCCCCACCCTGCTCCAGCGCCGCGGCCAGCAGCGCGCGCAGGTTGGCCAGCACGCCGGCGCGCTGCGTGGCGGGGGCGGCCGCGGCAAAGCGCGCGAGCACGTCGCCATGCTGGTAGATGGCCTGCAGCGCGTCGTGCGGCGGCAGCTGCTCCAGCCAGTGCTTGTATTGAGCCAAATCGGGCTGCAGCACTTGCAGGTTGGGCGTGAGCAGCTCTGTTTTTTGCAGTAGATCGAACCAGCTGCATGGTTGGTGCGCTGGCTGCTGCGCCAGTAGCGCGAGCTGCACCAGCGCGTCATCGTCCACGCCAAACAGCGGCGACTTGAGGGCGCGCGCCAGCGACAGGTCATGGCCCGTGGAGACCAGCGCATCGAGCAGTGCCACCAGGTCCTGCACCTCGGGCGCCTCGCCCAGCTCGGCCTTCTCGGGCTGCACGCAGGGGATGTGCAGCGCGCGCAGCGCCTCCTGCATGGCGGCCAGGCGGTCGCGCTTGCGCGCCAGCACCATGATCTCCCTGGGCTCCACGCCGGCGGCGATCTGTGCCGCCACCCATTGCGCGGCCTGGGCAGATTCGCGCATGCGCAGCGTCTCCTCGGCCTCGTGGCGCGGCTCGGTCAGGCTGTCGCGCCAAGTGGTGGCGTCCGCCGCGGACGCGCCCGCGTCATCCCGGGGCAGGATCGCGGGCAGGCGCAGCAGATGGCCCTGCTCCTTGGATTCGGTGGTGTGCTCGCGAAAGCCGCTGTACTCGTCCTGCGCCTGCGCCGCCTGCATGGCCTGGTTGACGGCGGCGATCACGCCCGTGGCGTTGCGCCGCGTGTGGTCGCAGGCCAGCAGGTCACCCCCCAGGCCCTGGCGCACAAAGGCCTGGGCGGCCTTGAAGACCTGCGGCTCGGCGCGGCGAAAGCGGTAGATGCTTTGCTTAGGGTCGCCCACGATGAACACGCTGGGCGGCTGTTGCCCCCCGCCCGCGCCCGCGTAGCCGGCCAGCCAGGCGTGCAGGGCCTGCCATTGCAGCGGATTGGTGTCCTGGAATTCATCGACCAGCAGGTGGCGCACGCGCGCGTCCAGCCGCTCCTGCACCCAGCCCGAGAGCACGGGGTCGGACAGCAGCACCAGGGCCGTGCGCTCCACGTCGTTCATGTCCACCCAGCCGCGCGCGCGCTTGAGCCGGGCAAACTCGGCAATGAGCGCGCGCGCCAGCCGCGCCATGCGCTGCTGGTGCTGCCAGGCCTCGTGCTGGCGGCGCGCGGCGCACAGGCGCTGCAGTTCGGGTTCGGCCTCCTGCGCGGCGGCGAACTTCTCCAGGTTCTTGGACAGCCGGTCCTCGGCGGCGACGAAGAAGGCCTTGCGCAGCATGTCCATGCGCTGGCCCAGGTCGTCGCCGAGCCAGGCGTCGATGATGGCGGCCGCGGCCTTCTGCGGCGTCTTGTTGCTCTCGCCCTTCAGGGCCTTGGCCCAGGCGTGCCAGCGCTGGCGCGCCGCGTCGCCGGCCAGGGCGTCGGCCGGGTCGGCCAGGCCCGCCAGATCGGCACACTGCAGGCCGAAATGCGGGATGGAGGCGTCCACCGCCCCCGCCTCGTCGGCCAGGGTGAACTCGACGCGCTTGGCCAGCGCGCCCTCCAGCGCCTTGTGCGTCTGCGAGCGGCCGTGGCGTGCCACGCTGGCCTCGTAGTCGGCGCGCAGGCCGGCGTCCTGCGCCACGGCCTGCAGGTAGGGGCGCCAGACCTCGCGCACGGCCTCGGCGTCGTCTTCGAGCAGCTCGTAGTGCGCGGGCAGGCCCTGCTGCTCCAGCACCGACAGCGGCGCGCTGGACAGCAGCGCGGCAAACCAGCTGTGGAAGGTGCGGATCTGCACGGGGCGGCCCGCGTTCAGCGTCTGCTGGTACAAGTTTTGTAGCTGCTCGCGCTTTGCGGACGCGCCTTGGGGGCTGATTCCCCTTGCAATCAGCTCCTTCTCCAGATCGGGCAGCGGTTTGGCGGAAAACTCCTGCAGCCATTCCTGCAGGCGCTGGCGCATCTCGCCCGCGGCCTTCTTGGTGAAGGTAATCGCCAGGATCTCATGCGGCGCAGAGCCGTCGAGGAGCGCGCGCAGCATGCGCGAAACCAGCATCCAGGTCTTGCCCGCGCCCGCGCAGGCCTCCACGGCCACGCTGCGCTGCGGGTCGCAGGCAATGGCGTAGAACTGCGCGCGCGTCACGGGCCGGCCGTTGTGTTCATAGGCCGCCTGCGTGGGGGATGGTTGTACATTCTGCATGAAAAACCCGTCAAAATCCCGCCAGTCAAGCGCGAGCAGCTATTCTTTTATGTGTTTTGGTGATCAGGCGCCAAGCAATTGCTCATAGAGCGCGAGATCGGTGGCCGAGAAGCAGCAGAACAGCACGCTGCCAATGCCGCTCCCAGCCTCCAGCGCCTGCCGCACCGTGGCCACGGCAATGCGCGCCGCATCCTCCTTGGGGTAGCCATACACCCCGGTGCTGATGCCCGGAAACGCGATGGAACCCACCCCCGCCTCTGCAGCCACCTGCAGCGAACGCCGGTAGCAGGACGCCAGCAGCGCCGCCTCGCCCTGGCCGCCGCCGCGCCAGACGGGGCCCACGGTATGGATGACGAAACGCGCCGCCAGCCGGTAGCCCGGTGTCAGCCTGGCATCGCCCGTCTGGCAGCCGCCCAGCAGGCGGCAGGCCTGCAGCAACTCGGGCCCCGCGGCCCGGTGAATGGCGCCATCGACCCCGCCGCCGCCAAGCAGCGAGGCATTGGCGGCGTTGACGATGGCGTCCACGGCCAGCTGGGTGATGTCGGCATGGAGGGCGGTGAGGTTCATGGGGTGGTATTCCTTTCGTCCGCCTGCCCCGCATCGTCCCAAAAGTCCTTGCGGCACAGTCCGCGCGCGGCGCACCAGTCGCAGACGCTGCCCTCACCCAGCGCGGGCAGGGGCGCGCCGGCGGCGATGCGCGCCATGTCGTGCGTGATGCCGTCGATCAGCAGGTCACGCAGTGGCAACAGGTCGGGCTGCTCGTATGGCCGCGTCTCGCCGCGCTCGCCGACATTGACGTAGGCGGCGCGCAGCTGTTCGTCCTGCATCAACGCGGCGTAGAAGGCCAGCTGCGTGTCCTCGGCGCCGGCCTTGATGCGCCTGTCGGTGGCGCTGGCGCTCTCGGTCTTGTAGTCGATGACCATGGCCGTGGGCGCGCCGCCGCCCGCCGGGCGCATGGCGTCCACGCGGTCCAGCGTGCCCACGAGTTCCAGATTGCCCAGGGGCCGCTGGGTGCGCAGCTCGGCCTGGCGGAAGTTGCCGCCGCCCGCCTCGTGTTTGGCAAGCCAGGCCAGGTAGCCGGCGCGCAAGGCGGGCCAGCCCGCGGCGTAGGGCAGGAAGTCGCCTTCGTGCAGGCGCAGCTCGCGCGTGGCGCGGGCGGCGGCCTGATCCATGAGGGCGCTGCGCGCGGCGCCGTCGTCGGTGGGGGCTTGTGCCAGCGCCTCGTGAAAGTGCTGCAGCAGCGCGTGCAGCCAGGTGCCGAAGTCGCGCTTGTCGAGTTCGGCGCCGAGCTCATCCTCCTCCTGCAGCCGCAGCTGGCGCAGGGCAAAGAAGCGGTAGGGGCAGTGGCGCAGGTCGGAATAGGCCGAGGACGACAGCCGCTGCACGGGCAGCCGCGCGCCCACGGGCAAGGGCCGCGCCGTGGGCGCGGGCGGCACGCTGCGCGCGACGCGTGCGTCGGTTGTGCTGAGCGCCGCGCCGGCGAGGCGCAGCGCCTGCACCAGCGGGCTGGCCAGCAGGGGCTCGCCGCCCTCATCGCCGGCGCGCCAGAGGATGTCCACGCGCAGCGTGCGCAGGGCCTGGGCCCAGGCGGCGCGCTGGGCGGCGGCCAGCTGCTCGCGCGTGGGCAGGCCGAGGCCGGCGCGCTGTGCCTGCGTCCAGGGCCCGGGCGGCTCGGGCGCGGCGGGCAGGCGTTTTTCGTCGCAGCCGGGCAGCACCAGCGCGGCGAAGGGGCGCGCCAGCAGCTGCGCCAGCGGCAGCACGACGACGGGCGCGTCGGCCAGGTATTCGGGGCGGTAGCGGGCGGCTTCCAGCACCTCGCCCACCCAGCGCGTGAAGTCCTGCAGGCCCATGGGGCGGCCCGCGCCGTCCAGCGCCTGCAGGTCGGCCTGCAGGCCCTCGGGCAGGCGCAGCTCGGCCAGCACGCGGGCGCCGGCCGCGTCCTGCAGCAGGCCGTCCCACAGGCCGCAGCCTTGCAGCAGCGTGCGCAGCGCCGGCAGCCACTGGGCCAGCGGGCGCGCGGCGGCCAGGCCCGCGCGCCAGGCCTGTGCCTGGGCGGCCAGGGCGGCCTCCGCGGGGCGGCGCTCGGCCGCGGCCTGCAGCTCGGCGGCCGCGCCGGACCAGCGCTGCGCGCCCGTGCGGCGCAGCCAATGCTCCAGCGCACGCAATGCGGGGCCGTTCACGTCAGGCGCTTGCTTGAGCCAGTCGAGCACGGCGTCGGCCGATGCGTCCCAGGCGCAGGCGCGCAGCAGGGCCATAAGCCGGGCCGCGGCATGGGTGGTGGAGAGCAGCCAGCCGTTCTCGTCGTGCACGGCCACGCCCGCGCCGGCCAGCAGCGCCGTGATGCGGCGTGTGAGCGCCCGGTCGTTGGCGGCCAGCGCCACGGGGGCGCGGCCCTGCGCCAGATGCGCCAGCACGCAGGCGGCGGCGCCCTGGGCCTCGTCCTCGGCGTCGGCCACCTCGTGCAGGGCGGCGGCGGGTGCGGGCGGGGCGTCGCCCATCAGCTGCGGCAGGGCCACGGTGGCTGCGGACTGGCCCCAGTGCGCGGCCAGGGCGCGCGCCAGCGGGTCGGGCTGGAAGCCCTCGACCACCACCAGCAGCGGCACGGCGGCGCGCACGCCGGGCGTGAACAGCAGGTCGCCCACATGGCGCGAGGCCAGCACCCATTCGAGGGCGATGCGCGCGCAGGCGGCCTCCAGGCGCAGCGCGCCGCCGTCGCCGGCCGCGGGCAGCAGGGCGCGCGCGGCCTCGGCCCAGTCCGGGCGCTGCGCGGGCGGTACGGCGGACACGACGCCGGCGAGCTGCGCCGCCATCTCCAGCAGCGGGCCGGCCAGCACCTCGCGCTGCTCGGCCAGGCCGGCGCGCTCCAGCAGCGCGCGCGCCGTGACGGCGTCGCGCGCCATGTCGCCAGCGAACTCGCTGCCCTCGGGCAGCGCAGCGCCCAGCCGGCGCGCCCAGTTGCGCGTGGTCTCGAAGCGCGGGGCAAAGCCCTGGGGATGGGCACGCTGCCATTGCCGGCGCGCCTCGGCCATGAGCTGGGCGTAGGGCACGAGCACCACGGTGCTGGCCAGATGCGCGCCGCGCTCGGCCGCGCAGGCCTGCGCGCGCGCGAACACGGCGGCCCAGCAGCGGGTGGCGTCATCGATATTCGCTATGACTGTCATAGCGTCTGGCGAGCCGGGCACACCGGCGGTTGGGGGATTGGTTTCTGTCACAATGGCCCGAATTTAACCTCTGTCCCATCTGCCAAATTCCAAGGAACCCTCATGGCCAGCGACCTCATCAAGCAACTGTCTGACGCCAGCTTCGAAGCCGACGTGCTCAAGTCCAACACCCCCGTGCTGGTGGACTACTGGGCCGAGTGGTGCGGCCCCTGCAAGATGATCGCCCCCATCCTCGACGAGGTGGCCGGCGCCTACCAGGGCAAGCTGCAGGTGGCCAAGATGAACGTGGACGACAACCGCGAGATCCCGGCCAAGTTCGGCATCCGCGGCATTCCCACGCTGATGCTGTTCAAGGACGGCCAGCTAGCCGCCACCAAGGTCGGCGCCATGAGCAAGGCGCAGCTCACGGCCTTCATCGACCAGCAACTGGCTTGATGTTTGTGCACGCGCGCCGGCCCTGGGCGGTGCCGGCGGCGCGTATCCTGCGGTGCGCGGGATTTTTCCTGTCATAATTCGCGCTGATCGCCAGGCCGCACCGATCACCCCGCGGCCGGTTCCAGGTCACAGGCTCGCCAGGGCACTCTACCAGTCCCGCACGGCATGCAGCCACCTCCCCTCCAGTCACAAGACATACCTACTCCGCGCCAGGAGTCCATTCATGCACCTTAACGAACTCAAGGCACTGCACGTGTCTGAAGTCCTCAAGCAGGCCGAAGAGCTTGAGATCGAAAACGGCGGCCGCATGCGCAAGCAGGAGCTGATGTTTGCCATCATCAAGAAGCGCGCCAAGGCGGGGGAACAGGTGTTTGCCGATGGCGTGCTGGAGATCCTGCCCGACGGCTTCGGCTTCCTGCGCAGCCCCGACTCCAGCTACACCGCCAGCACCGACGACATCTACATCAGCCCCAGCCAGGTGCGCCGCTTCAACCTGCACACCGGCGACATGATCGAGGGCGAGGTGCGCACCCCGAAGGACGGCGAGCGCTACTTTGCGTTGACCAAGCTCGACTCCGTCAACGGCGGCCCGCCCGAGCAGAACAAGCACAAGGTGATGTTCGAGAACCTCACGCCGCTGTTCCCCAAGCAGCAGATGAAGCTCGAGCGCGACATCAAGGGCGAGGAGAACATCACCGGCCGCATCATCGACATCATCGCCCCCATCGGCCGCGGCCAGCGCGCGCTGATCGTCGCGCCCCCCAAGAGCGGCAAGACCATGATGATGCAGAGCATCGCCCACGCCATCACGGCCAACCACCCCGACGTGCACCTGATGGTGCTGCTGGTGGACGAGCGCCCCGAGGAAGTGACCGAGATGCAGCGCTCGGTCAAGGGCGAGATCATCGCCTCGACCTTCGACGAGCCGGCCGCGCGCCACGTGCACGTGGCCGAGATGGTGATCGAGCGCGCCAAGCGCCTGGTCGAACTGAAAAAAGACGTGGTGATCCTGCTGGACTCGATCACGCGCCTGGCGCGCGCCTACAACAACGTCGTGCCCAGCTCGGGCAAGGTGCTGTCGGGCGGTGTCGATTCCAACGCCCTGCAGCGCCCCAAGCGCTTCTTCGGCGCCGCGCGCAACGTGGAAGAAGGCGGCAGCCTGACCATCATCGCCACGGCCCTGGTCGATACCGGCAGCCGCATGGACGAGGTGATCTTTGAAGAATTCAAGGGCACGGGCAACAGCGAAATCCACCTGAACCGCCGCCTGTACGAAAAGCGCGTGTTCCCGGCCATCGAGCTCAACAAGAGCGGCACGCGCCGCGAGGAGCTCTTGCTGGCGCCCGAGATCCTGCAGAAGACCCGCATCCTGCGCCAGTTCATGTACAACATGGACGAGATCGAGTCCATGGAGCTCATGATCAAGAACATGAAGGCCACCAAGACCAACGTGGACTTCTTTGACATGATGCGCCGCGGCGGTTGATCCGCGGCTTGTGCGATAATCAAAGGCTTTTTGCGGAAAGTACGCCGCGTTTTTTAATGCGCAAGTGGTTGCACATGGCCGGCACGGCTCCCGCTTACATGAAAGAGAAACCATGAAAGAAGGCATTCACCCCAACTACCGCGAAGTGTTGTTCGTGGACCTGTCCAACGGCTTCAAGTTCGTGACCCGCTCCTGCGTGAACACGAAGGAAAAAGAGACCTTCGAGGGCAAGGAATACCCGCTGTTCAAGCTGGACACCTCCAGCGAATCGCACCCCTTCTACACCGGCACGCAGAAGTCCGTGGACAACATGGGCGGCCGTGTGGAGCGCTTCCGCAACCGCTTCGGCAAGACCGCAGCGAAGTAAGCGACGCGGCCCCCGCCCACCCGCGTGGGCCGGCACAACGCGCACCCAAGGCAGCCCGGCTTTTCCGCGCTGCCTTTTTTCTTTTTTCAGCCCGCGTGAACCAACCCACCCCCGCCATCGTCACCCAGAGTGCCGTCCAGACGCTGCCGCGCTGGGCGCTGCTGCTGCTGTGCCTGGCCTATGCCGTGCCCGGCTTCGTCGGGCGCTCGCCATGGCGCAACGACGACATGGCCTCGTTCGGCTACATGTGGGAGCTGGCCCGGGGCCGCACGGACTGGCTGCACCCCTTGCTCGCCGGCATGCCGGGAGACGGCGACGGGCTGCTGCACTACTGGCTGGGCGCCTGGGCCATAAAGGCCCTGGGCGGCATCCTGCCTACCGAGCTGGCGGCCCGCGTGCCCTTCATCGCGCTGCTGCTGCTGACCCTGTGCGCCACCTGGTATGGCGTGTACTACCTGGCACGCAGCCCGGGGGCCCAGCCCGTGGCCTTTGCCTTTGGCGGCGAGGCCCAGCCCACCGACTACGCGCGCGCCATGGCCGACGGCGGCCTGCTGGCGCTCATCGCCTGCCTGGGGCTGGCCCAGCTGTCGCACGAGACCACGGGCTACCTGACGCAGCTTTGCAGCACGGCGCTGCTGTTCTACGCCGCCGCCGCCCTGCCCTGGCGCATGGCGACGCCGTTGCTGGCCGCCCTGGCCGGGCTGATGGGCCTGGTGCTCAGCGGCGCCCCCACGCTGGCCATGCTGATGGGCCTGGGTAGCGCCTGGCTGGTGGCCTGCGGCGACGCCCCCACGCCGCGCCGGCGGGCCTTTGCCGCGGTCGGCCTGGTGCTGCTGACGCTGGCCGCCGCCCTGCTAGCCCTGCAACTGGACCTGTGGCGCTGGCGCATCGTGGACATGGCCGACGCCGAGGAGTGGCACAGCCTGCTGCAGCTGCTCACCTGGTTCAGCTGGCCGGCCTGGCCGCTGGCGCTGTGGACCCTGTGGCGCTGGCGCCACCTGATCGCCAGCCGGCAATGGCACAGGCACCTGTGGCTGCCGCTGTGGTTCCTGCTGGTGACCCTGGGCGCCACCATCACCACGCGCCCGGCCGACCGCGCCCTGCTGCTGGGCCTGCCGGCCATGGCGGCACTGGCGGCGTTTGCGCTGCCCACGCTCAGGCGCAGCATCGCAGCGCTGATCGACTGGTTCACGCTGCTGTTCTTCAGCGCCTCGGCCATCGCCATCTGGGTGGTCTGGCTGTCGGTGCAGACCGGGGTGCCGGCCAAGCCCGCCGCCAACATCGCGCGGCTGGCGCCGGGCTATGCGCATTCGTTCTCCGCCCTGGCCTTCGGAGTGGCGCTGGCGGCCAGCGCGGCCTGGTGTGCGCTGGTGGCCTGGCGCACGGCGCGCAACCGCCCGGCCATCTGGAAGAGCCTGGTACTGCCCGCCGGCGGCGCCACGCTGGGCTGGTTGCTGATGATGACGCTGTGGCTGCCCATGCTGGACTACGCGCGCAGCCTGGTGCCCCAGGCGGCCGGCGTGCGCGCCGCCATCAGCGATGGGCGGGGTTGCGTGGCCGGCTATGGCCTGAGCCGCACCCAGGTGGCGGCCCTCATGTACCACGGCCGGCTGGACGTGCAGCAGATCGCGGCGCTACCGCGCTGCGACTGGGTGGTGGCCAGCATTGCCATGGGGCCAGCGGTGGCGGCGCTGCTGCCACCCGAGCAATGGCAGGAGGTGGCCAGCGTGCCGCGCCCCACGGACCGCAGCGACCGGCTGCTGGTGTTGCGCCGCATTGCCCCCCACGCGCACTGATGTCCGAGCTGTCCACCATCTCGCGCCACGCGCTCACCGTGCTGGCCGGGCAGCTGGCCGTGATGGCCTTTGGCGTGACCGACACCATCGTCACAGGCCGCTACGCGCAGGAGTCGCTGGCCGCGCTGTCCATAGGCTCGGCCGTGTTCGTCAGCGTGTATGTGGCGCTGATGGGCGTGCTGCAGGCGCTGCTGCCGGTCTGGGCCGAGCAGCGCGGCGCGGGCGCGCGGGCGGCCATGGGCGCCAGCGTGCGCCAGTCGTTGTACCTGTGCGCCGTCGCCAGCGTGCTGGGCATGGCGCTGCTGCTGTCGCCCGGCCCCATCCTGCGCTGGACCGAGGTGCCGCCGCCGCTGCGCGCCGAGGTGCGCGCCTACCTGGCCATTCTGGCCTTCGGCCTGCCGCCGGCGCTGCTGTTTCGCATCTACAGCACGCTGAACCAGGCCCTGGGCCAGCCGCAGCTCGTGACCTGGCTGCAGGTGGGCTCGCTGGCGCTCAAGCTGCCGCTGTCGATCTGGTTCACCTTTGGCGACGCGGGCCTTGCGCCCCAGGGCGCGGCGGGCTGCGCCTGGGCCACGCTGGTGGTGAACTACGGCCTGCTGCTGGTCGGCTGGAAAATGCTGCGCGCCCACCCCATGTACGCGCCGCTCGCGCTGTGGCAACCGCTGGAGCGGCCCGACCTCGCGCAGCTGGCGCGCTTCCTGCGCCTGGGGCTGCCGGCGGGGCTGGCCATCCTGGTGGAGGTCACCTCGTTCACGCTGATGGCGCTGTTCATCGCGCGCCAAGGCGCGCTGGCCGCGGCCGCACACCAGATCGCCTCCAACCTGGCCGCTGTGCTCTACATGGTGCCGCTGTCGCTGGCCATTGCCACCAGCGCCCGCGTGAGCTACTGGCGCGGCGCCGGCGACGAGCGCCGCGCGGGTGCCACGGCCTTGAAGGGTTTTTGGCTTGCAGCGATTATGGGGTGCACGCTATCAGCTACTCTTTTTGTAGCTAGACAGACGCTCGCCGGGCTGTACTCCACAAGCACCGAGGTGGTGCTGCTGGCCGGCTCGCTGCTGGCCTGGGTGGCTGCCTACCATGTGGCCGATGCGCTGCAGACGCTGTGCATCTTCGTGCTGCGCAGCTACCGCATCACCCTGGCGCCCCTGCTGGTGTATGGCGTGCTGCTGTGGGGCATGGGCCTGCTGGGCGGCTACATGCTGGCCTACCACGGCTGGGCCGGCTGGGGGCCATGGCGCTCGCCCGCGGCGTTCTGGGCCGCCGGCGCCGCGGCCCTGGGCGTGACGGCGCTGGCTTTCTCGGCCTTGCTGCTGGGCGTGCTCAACCTGCAGCGGCGCGAGGCAGAGCGGCGCCATTGACCTGCGGCGCCTCGGCGCGCACGCGCGCCGGTGGGAAGCGCACGGCAAACACCGAGCCCTGGCCCGGCACGCTGGAGATCTCCAGCGTGGCCCCATGGCGCTGCACCACATGCTTGACGATGGCCAGGCCCAGGCCCGTGCCGCCCGTGTCGCGCGAGCGGCTGCGGTCCACGCGATAGAAGCGCTCGGTGATGCGCGGCAGGTGCTCGGGCGCCAGGCCCGGCCCCGTGTCGCGCACCGCAAAGCGCGCGCCGCCGTCGGCCAGCGGCTGCCAGGTCACGCTGATGCTGCCGCCCGCCGGCGTGTAGCGCACGGCATTGCCCACCAGGTTGGCCAGCGCGCTTTGGAGCTCCGCCGCCATGCCCGCCAGCTGGCCCGCTGCCTGCGCCTGCTCGGGTGTGGGAAAGCCGATCTGGTGCGGGCGCGCCTGCCCGCGCGTGAGCATGGCCGAGAGCGCCCGTGCCTCGTCCTCGCAGTGGCGCAGCAGGGTGGCCACCGGCACCCAGTCGCCCATGCCCGGCGGCGGGCTGCCCTCCAGGCGCGATAGCGTCAACAGGTCCTGCACCAGGTGCTGCATGCGCGCCGCCTGCTGCCCCATCAGGCCCAGGTAGCGCGCGCGCTCGTTCTCCTGGAGCGGCAGGGTTTGCAGGGTTTCGACAAAGCCGACCAGCACCGTAAGCGGCGTGCGGATCTCGTGCGAGACATTGGCCACGAAGTCGCGCCGCATGGCCTCGGCCTGCTCCAGCGCGGTGATGTCGCGCGACAGCATGAGGCGGCGCCCGTCGCCATAGGGGTGCAGCTGCACCGACAGCATCACGGGGTGCGCGGAGTGGTTCTCGCGCCCCGGCAGCTGCACGTCATGCGTGTAGTCGGCAGCGGCCAGGTAGCTGCTGAAGGCCGGATCACGCAGCAGGTTGCCTATGGACTGCATGCGATCGCGCACGCCGTCCAGGCCGAAATGCTGGGCCGCGGTCTGGTTGCACCATTCGATATGGCCCTGGGCATCGAGCAGGATGACGCCATTGGGCGAAGCCTGCAGGGCCGCCAGAAACTCCTGCAGGCGCGCATCGCTGGCGGCCACCTGCTGATCTCGCTGGCGCAGCTGGCGGCGCATGCGGTCGCAGGCCTCGCCCCAGAGGCCGCGCAGCACCGGGGCCCGCGCCGCGTCACCCTCCTGGCGCAGCCAGCGCAGCACGCTCAAGCCCACCCAGGTCTCCCAGGCCCAGCACAGCCAGGACGCCAGCACCACGCCCGCCGCCAGACCCCAGGCGCCGGCCAGCCACCAGCCGGCGGCCATGCCCAGCAACTGGACGCCAAGATAGATCGCAAAGCGCCAAAGCATGCCGTGCCTACCGCAAAGATATGAAAGAAATCCGACTCGACGCCAATGTCATGAAGCGCTGACAGCTATGGTTTTTGAGATTATCCCTGGCCCGTGAAGCGATAGCCCGCGCCGCGCACCGTCTCCAGCATGCTGCTGGCCTCGCCCAGCGCCTCGCGCAGGCGCTTGACATGCACGTCCACCGTGCGCTCCTCGATGTAGACATGGTCGCCCCAGATCTTGTCGAGTAGCTGGGCCCTGCTGTGCACGCGTTCGGCATGCTTCATCAGGTAGTGCAGCAGCTTGAATTCAGTTGGTCCGAGCTTCAGCGGCTGGCCCCGGAAGCTCACGCGGTGCGCGGCGGCATCCAGGCTCAGGGCGCCAATGGCGATGGGCTCTGGCACCTGCTCGGGCGCGCGCCGGCGCAGCACGGCGCGTATGCGCGCCAGCAGCTCCTGGGTCGAAAAGGGCTTGGTGATGTAGTCGTCGGCACCGGCGTCGAGGCCCGCGACCTTGTCGGGCTCGTCGCCGCGCGCCGTCAGCATCAGGATGGGCACGCCCTTGGTGCGCGCGGCGGCACGCCATTTGCGCGCCAGCTGCAGGCCGTTCATGCCGGGCAGCATCCAGTCCAGCAGGATCACGTCGGGCAGCACGGCGTCGAGCTCGCGCTGGGCGGAGTCGCCATCCTCGGCCCAGATGGGCGTAAAGCCGTTGTGGCGCAGGTTGACGGCAATGAGTTCGGCGATCGGGGCTTCGTCCTCGACGATGAGGACCCGGGGAAAGGCTTTCATTGCACCACCGATTCGATGTCTTCGAGGGCGGTGTGGCGCACGTCCTTGCCCGCCACCAGGTAGATGATCAGCTCGGCCACGTTCTTGGAATGGTCGCCGATGCGCTCTATGGCCTTGGCCAGGAACAGCAGGTCCAGGCTGGGCGAAATGGTGCGCGGGTCTTCCATCATGTAGGTGATGAGCTTGCGCACGAAGCCGTCGAACTCGCGGTCGATCAGGTCGTCCTCCTTGAGGATGGCCAGCGCCGCGCGGGTGTCCAGGCGCGCAAAGGCATCGAGCGCCTTGCGCAGCAGGCCCGAGGCCAGGTCGGCCGCCACGCGCAGGTCACTGCTGGGCAGCGAGCGCGCCACGCCGCTCTCGATGATGGAGCGCACCATGCGCGCCATGCGCGTGGCCTCGTCGCCCATGCGCTCCAGGTTGGCCGTGGCCTTGGAGAACGCCATCAACAGGCGCAGGTCACGCGCCGTGGGCTGGCGCCGGGCGATGATGGTGGTCAGCTCATGGTCGATCTCGACCTCCATCTGGTTGACGCGGTTCTCTATCGTCTCGACCTGGGCCACGGCCTCCAGGCTGAACTGCGACAGGGCCGAAATGGCCTGGCGGATCTGGGCCTCGACCAGGCCGCCAAGTTCCATGACGCGGGCCGAGACCTGGTTGAGTTCGCTGTCGAATTGGGAGGAAAGGTGTTTGTCGTTCATGTGCGTGTCTCGTTAACCAAAGCGCCCAGTGATGTAATCCTCGGTCTCCTTGCGCTGGGGCTTGAAGAACATCTGCTCGGTGGCGCCGAACTCCATCAGCTCGCCCAGGTACATATAGGCCGTGTAGTCGCTGCAGCGCGCCGCCTGCTGCATGTTGTGCGTGACGATGACCACCGTGTAGTCGCTCTTCAACTCGGCGATCAGCTCCTCGATTTTTGCCGTGGAAATGGGGTCCAGCGCCGAGCAGGGCTCGTCGAGCAGCAGCACCTCAGGCTTGATGGCGATGCCGCGCGCAATGCACAGGCGCTGCTGCTGACCGCCCGACAGGCCCGAGCCGCTCTGGTGCAGCTTGTCCTTCACCTCGCCCCACAGCGCGGCCTTGCGCAGCGCCCATTCCACGCGCTCGTCCATGTCGGTGGCGTTCAGGCTCTCGAACAGCTTCACGCCGAAGGCGATGTTGTCATAGATGGACATGGGAAACGGCGTGGGCTTCTGGAACACCATGCCGACCTTGGCGCGGATCAGGGCCACATCCTGGTGGCTGGTGAGCAGGTCGTCGCCGTCGAGCAGGATCTGGCCCTGGGCGCGCTGCTCCGGGTAAAGCTCGTACATGCGATTGAAGGTGCGCAGGAGCGTGGACTTGCCGCAGCCCGAAGGGCCGATGAAGGCCGTGACCTGGTGCTCCGGGATGTCGAGGTTGATGCCCTTCAAGGCGTGGAACTTGCCGTAGTAGAAGTTCAGGTCGCGCACCGTGAGCTTGGGCCGCGCGGCGGCGAAATTTTTGGTGGAGAGCATGGACGATTTTTCCGCGGGGAAATTCACTTTTGGCGCGTGAGCACGCGAGCCAGGATGTTGAGGCCGAGCACCGCCAGCGTGATGAGGAAGACGCCGGCCCAGGCGAGGCGCTGCCAATTCTCGTAGGGGCTCATGGCGAACTTGAAGATGGTCACCGGCAGGCTGGCCATGGGTTTGGTGATGTCGGCATTCCAGAACTGGTTGTTGAGCGCGGTGAACAGCAGCGGCGCCGTCTCGCCGGCGATGCGCGCCACGGCCAGCAGCACGCCGGTGATGACGCCGGCGCGTGCGGCGCGCAGCGTCACCAGGCTGATGACCTTCCACTTGGGCGTGCCCAGCGCATAGGCGGCCTCGCGCAGGCCCGCGGGCACCAGCATCAGCATGTTCTCGGTGGTACGGATCACCACGGGAATGACGATCAGCGCCAGCGCCACCACGCCCGCCAGGCCCGAGAAGCTGTGCATGCGCACCACCACCACGCCATAGACGAACAGGCCGATGACGATGCTGGGCGCCGACAGCAGGATGTCGTTGACGAAGCGCGTGCTCGACGCGAGCCAGCCGCGCCTGTCATATTCGGCCAGGTACACGCCCGCCATCACGCCGATGGGCGTGCCGACAAAGGTGGCCAGCAGCACCATCACCAGCGAGCCCCAGAGGGCATTGGCAAGCCCGCCTGCCTCGTTGGGCGCGGGCGTCATCTCGGTGAACAGCGACAGCGACAGGCCGGACAGACCCAGGCGCAGGGTTTCCCACAGGATCCAGATCAGCCAGAACACGCCGAAGGCCATGGCTGCGAGCGACAGCGTCAGCGCCAGCCGGTTCAGGCGCTTGCGCTGGTGGTACCTGGCTGCGCGCAGCCCGGCACTCGCCTCGGCCTGGATCAGCGATGCGGAGGTACTCCTCATGAACGTGCTCCCTCGGCGCGCTGCAGGCGGTTCAGCATCAGCTTGGAGCAGGCCAGCACGATAAAGGTGATGAAGAACAGGGTCAGCCCCAGGTAGATGAGCGAGGCCTGGTGCAGGCCCTCGCCCGCCTCGGCGAACTCGTTGGCCAGCGCCGAGGTGATGCTGTTGGCGGCCTCGAAGATGGACAGCGAATTGAGCTGGTTCATGTTGCCGATCACGAAGGTGACGGCCATGGTCTCGCCCAGGGCGCGGCCCAGGCCGAGCATGATGCCGCCGAACACGCCGGTCTTGGTGAAGGGCAGCACCACCTTCCACATCACCTCCCAGGTGGTGGCGCCCAGGCCGTAGGCCGATTCCTTGAGCATGGGCGGCGTGACCTCGAACACGTCGCGCATCACCGACGAAATGAACGGAATGACCATGATGGCCAGGATCAGGCCCGCCGAGAAGATGCCTATGCCCACCGGGGGGCCCGAGAAGAACGCCCCGAGGTAGGGCACCTTGCCGAAAATGGCCTGCAGCGGCTGCTGCACGTAGGTGGCCAGCAGCGGGCCGAACACCATCAGGCCCCACATGCCGTAGACGATGGAGGGCACCGCCGCCAGCAGCTCGACCGCCGTGCCCAGCGGGCGCTTGAGCCAGGCGGGCGAGAGCTCGGTGAGGAACAACGCGATGCCGAAGCTCACCGGCACGGCGATCGCCAGCGCGATGAAGGAAGTGGCCAGCGTGCCATAGACCATGACCAGGCCGCCGTAGCGGTTCTGCACGGGATCCCATTCGCTGGAGAAAAAGAAGCCCAGGCCGTATTCACGGATGGCGGGCCAGGCGCCCACGCACAGCGATGCCATGATGGCCAGCAGCAGGCCCAGCGTCAGCAGTGCGGCCGCGCGCGCCAGCAGCGCGAAGATCCGGTCAGCCATGGTGCTGGTGAACAAGGGCTTGCGCGACGGCGGCTCGGCGCGCGCCGCCCGTGCGCCCTGGCCTGACGCGGCGGCGGATGGAATGGGCAAGGTGCTTGACACTTTGTCTCGTGCTCGGTTGGTTGGAAAAAGCCGCCTGTGATGCCTACTTCAGAGCGACCGGCTTGCCGGCGCCATCCCTGATGTCACCCCAGGCCTTGTAGATCAGGTTCTTCACGCTGTCGGGCATGGGTACATAGTCCAGGTCGTCGGCGGTCTTGTCGCCGGTCTTGTAGGCCCACTCGAAGAACTTCAGCACCGTGGCGGCCTGCACCGGCTTGTCCTGGTTCTTGTGCATCAGGATGTAGGTAGCGGTGGTGATGGGCCAGGACGCATCGCCCGGCTTGTTGTTCAGCACCTGGTAGAACGACCTGGCCCAGTCGGCGCCCGCGGCGGCGGCCTTGAAGTTGTCGTCGCCGGGGCTGACGAACTTGCCGGCGGCGTTCTGCATCTGCACATAGGTCATCTTGTTCTGCTTGACGTAGGCGTACTCGACGTAGCCAATCGAGTTGGGCAGGCGGCCCACGAAGGCGGCCACGCCCTCGTTGCCCTTGCCGCCCGCGCCCGTGGGCCAGTTGACGGCCGTGCCCTCGCCCACCTTGGACTTCCACTCGGGACTCACCTGGCTCAGGTAGTTGGTGAAGGCGTTGGTGGTGCCGGAGCCGTCGGCACGCCGCACCGGGGCTATTGTTGCGTCAGGCAGCTTCACGCCGGGGTTCAGCGCGGCGATGGCGGGGTCGTTCCACTTGGCGATCTTGCCCAGGAAGATGTCACCCAGCACGGGGCCGGAGAGCCTGAGCTCACCGGGCTTGACGCCGGCGATATTCACCACCGGGATCACGCCGCCCACCACGGTGGGAAACTGCACCAGGCCCTTCTTGGCCAGTTCCTCGTCGGTCAGAGGCGCGTCGGAGGCGCCGAAGTCCACGGTCTTGGCGTCGATCTGCTTGATGCCGGCGCTGGAGCCCACGGACTGGTAGTTGATCTTTGCGCCCGTGGCCTTGTGGTAGTCGGCCGCCCATTTGGCGTACAGCGGCGCGGGGAAGCTGGCGCCGGCACCGGTGGCCTCCTGCTGCGCCCAGGCGCAAGAGTAGGCCCCCATGGCCACCACACCAGACACCAGAACCCGAATCGCGGAAAGTTTCATGAAAGAGACCTTATGGTTGAAGAACTCGATGCCGTCACTCTAGGAGCGGTTTGTGACACCCACATGACAGACGCGCTGGGCGGCGGAACCGCACCCTGTGCGACCGCGTCACACAACAGTCACGCAAGCCGCGTACCCTCCGGGTGCAGCTGCTATGCTGCGCCGCTCAAAAATCTACACATGGCGTGCATTCAAATGCAAGACGGAACATTGCTCGCGGCGGTGGATCTGGGATCCAACAGCTTTCGCCTCGAAATTGGTCGCCTGGAGCAAGGGCAGATTCACCGCGTTGAATATCTCAAGGAAACGGTGCGCCAGGGCGGTGGTCTAGATGCAGACCGCAACCTGACGCCGGAGGCCATGCAGCGCGGCTGGGACTGTCTGGCCCGGTTCGCAGAGCGCCTTGCGGGCTTTGCGCGCCACCATGTGCGCGCCGTGGCCACGCAGACCCTGCGCGAGGCGCGCAACCGCGAGGATTTCATCACACGCGGCAGCGAGATCCTGGGCTTTCCCATCGACATCGTTTCCGGGCCCGAGGAGGCACGGCTCATCTACCAGGGTGTCTCACGCCTGTTGCCGCAGTCGGACGAACGACGCCTGGTGGTGGACATCGGCGGCCGTTCGACCGAACTGATCCTGGGGCAGCGTTTCACGCCAGCAACCGTGGCGTCGTACCGCGTGGGCAGCGTTGCCTGGTCTGCGCGCTACTTCGCCGACGGCGCGCTCACGCTGCAGGCCTTTGAGTCGGCCGAGACCGCTGCCAAGGCCGTGCTGGACGAGGCCGTCGACAGCTACCGGCGCAACGCCTGGGATGTGGCCTATGGCTCCTCGGGCACAGTGGGCGCCGTCGGTACCATTCTTGCCGCCTTAGGGGGAGAGGAAGGCGTGATCCGGCGCGATGGCCTGGACTGGCTGCGGGAGCAGTTGCTGCGCGCCCGCCATGTCGATCGCCTGCGCCTGGATGGACTCAAGGACGATCGCCGCGCCGTGATAGGCGGTGGCGTGAGCATCGTGCGAGCCATCTTCGAACTCTTGAACATAGAGAGAATGACCGTCGCCCAGGGTGCGTTGCGCCAGGGCGCTCTCTACGATCTGCTCGACCGCGAGCAACCGGACACCGACCTGCGCTCGGACAGCGTGCGCGCCCTCATGCAGCGCTTCGCGGTGGACCACAACCACGCCGAGCGCGTCGCACGGCTGGCCTGCCACCTCTTCCGGGACGCCGCCCCACCCGACAGCGAGAGCGCCGCACGCAGGCTCGATTGGGCGGCGCGCCTGCATGAGATCGGTTGCCGCATCTCGCACAGCGACTATCACCATCACGGCGCCTACATCCTCGACCACACCGACGCGGCCGGCTTCGCCCTGCACGAACTGCACCGCCTGAGCCTGCTGGTGCTGGGGCACCGCGGAAAGCTGCGCAAGCTGCAGGCCAGCGACCTGGACGACCCGGTGCTTGCGCTGCAGCTCATGTGCTTGCGCGCCGCGGTGACCCTGTGCCATGCACGCCGCGCGCCCGACGTGGAAGGCATCACGCTGCGCCTGGAGGGCCGCCGCTGCATCGTGCAATCGCGCCAGGGCTGGTCGGCAAGCTACCCCCAATCCGCACATCTGCTGCGCGAGGAAGGCGGCGCCTGGCAGAAGACGCCATGGGATTTCGTGGCCGATCTTTCGTGAGCAGGGCATGAAACACCGGAAAACGATATAAACTGTTTATATTATTTATTCCTAGGCTCGCCATGTCCGCAACACGCACCCTCGCCGCCAAAACAACTGATACACAACTCCAGGTGGAGGCTGCCACGCCCGCCGTGGGCTCCAAGGCCAAGGCTGGCCCTACCCCCAGGAAGCCATCCACACGGGGCGGCAAACCAGTCCCCAAGACGCAGGCCGCCGTAGCTGCTGCTGACAAGGATGCGAAGGCCAAGAAGCCCAAGCTGGTGCGCGACAGCTTCACCATCCCGAAAGATGAATACGCAGTCATCGAGAGCCTGAAGCAGCGCACGGCCAGGCTGTCCTTGCCCGCCAAGAAGAGCGAGCTGCTGCGCGCCGGCCTGAAACTGCTGGCAGCGCTGGACGATGCTGCGCTGCGCCAGGCCATGCAGACGGTGCCGACCATCAAGACCGGCCGCCCCAAGGCCGACAAGAAGTAAGTGTTCCGGGCGCCCGCTAAAGATAGTCCGGCGACTGCACCGCCAGCAGGATGGTCTCGCTGGCCTCCGGCCGCTGGCGATGCCTGAGCCACCACACCGCCCCCTTGCGGATGGAGCAATCCTGCGAGTGCAGGCCCAGCAAGCGCGCCACCGTCTGGCCCAGCATGGGCTGGTGACCCACGACGAGCACCGCACCGCGTGCGCCGGGCCACTGGGCGAGTCCCAGCAGATCATCGGGGCCGCCGCCCGGCAGCAGCTCGGCCCGCAGCTTGTACCTGCGTCCAAGCGCCCGCGCCGTCTGCTCGGTGCGGCGCGTGGGGCTGGTCAGCACGCGCAGGCCCTCGGGCAGCTGGCGATCCAGCCAGACAGCCATGCGCGCCGCCTGCTTCTCGCCGCGGCGCGTCAGTGGCCGCTCCAGATCGTCGCCGGTCGCGGTAAGGTCTTCCGCCTCGGCGTGACGCCAGAGTATGAGGTCCATCATGCGTCGACCTTCTGCGGCCGAGCAGCACCGCCCAGCGTCACGGGCGCATAGCGCGCCATGAGCGCATTCTGGGCACCCGTGCCGTCCAGCGCCCCGGGAGCGCGGGAGTAGCTGCCGCCGGGCTCCAGGCTCCAGGCGTCCCGGTCGTCGTGCAGGTAGGCAACCAGGCACTCATCGATGATGCGCTGGCGCAGTTTCTTGTCGGTGACGGGCCATGCCAGTTCCACGCGGCGCAGCATGTTACGGTTCATCCAGTCGGCGCTGGACAGGTACAGGTCCTCCTGCGCACCGCTGCCGAAATAGAACACGCGCGTGTGCTCCAGAAAACGCCCGATGACCGAGCGCACGCGGATGTTGTCGGTCACCCCCGGCACCCGGGCCGGCAGTATGCAGGCGCCGCGCACGATGAGGTCCACGCGGGCTCCGCGCTGCGCGGCGCGCAAGAGCGCGTGCATCAGATCCTCATCGGTCAGCGCATTCATCTTCGCCACGATGCGGCCGCCCTCTCCCCGCTCGGCCGCTCGGCCCACCGCGTCTATCTTGTCGAGCAGGAACTGGTGCAGCCCAAACGGCGCCATCACAAGCTGACGCAGCCTGGGCACACGGTTCTGGTTGGCCAAGTGGTCGAATACCGCATCCATGTCGGCGGTGAGTTCCGCGTTTGCCGTAAGGTAGCTGAGGTCGGTGTACAGGCGCGCGGTGCGCGGGTTGTAGTTGCCGGTGGACAGGTGACCGTAGCGCCGCAGCCGCCCACCCTCGCGCCGCGTCACCAGCAGCATCTTCGCATGGGTCTTGAGTCCGACGACGCCGTAAACCACCTGGGCACCGATCGACTCCAGCGCCTCGGCCCAGTTGATGTTGGCCTCTTCGTCGAAGCGTGCCTTGAGCTCCACCACGACCGTCACCTCCTTGCCGCGGCGCACCGCCTCACGCAGCAGTTCCATGAGTTCGGAGTCCGCACCGGTACGGTAGATGGTTTGCTTGATGGCCAGCACCTGGGGATCATTCACCGCCTCGCGCAGGAAGGCCACCACACCCTCGAAGCTCTCAAACGGCTGGTGAATGAGCAAGTCGCGCCGGCGCATATCGGCCATGATGGACGCACTGCGCGACAGCCGCTGCGGCCACGCCGGGCGCCACGGCGGAAACAACAGTTCCGGCTCGTTGATGAGATCCACCATTTGCACCAGCCGCACCAGGTTGACCGGCCCATGCACGCGATACAGCGCCGCGGAAGGCAAGCCGAACTGCGTCTGCAAAAAATCCGCCAGGAAGTTCGAACAGCCGGACGACACCTCCAGTCGGACGGCCTGTCCGTAGTGGCGGTGCTGCAGGCCCTGGCGCAGCGCGGTGCGCAGGTTGCGCACATCTTCCTCGTCCACCGCCAGATCCGAGTGACGGGTCACGCGGAACTGCGAGAACTCGCACACCTGGCGCCCAGGAAACAGTTCGGCCAGATGCGTGCGGATGATGCTGGACAGGCTGACAAACTTCATGCCCTTGGGCGCGACCTGCTGCGGCAGCCGCATGATGCGCGGCAGCACGCGTGGCACCTTGACGATGGCGATCTCGTTTTCACGCCCGAAGGCATCGCCACCGCGCAGGCGGACGATAAAGTTCAGGGACTTGTTTGCCACCTGGGGAAACGGATGGGCCGGATCCAGCCCCACGGGGATCAAGAGCGGTCTGACCTCGCGCTGAAAATACGCGCGCACCCAGCGCCGCTGCGCCCCCGTGCGTTCGCCGTGGGACAGGATGCGTATGCCGTGCGCCGCAAAGGCCGGGGTCAGCGCATCGTTGTACAACGCATACTGGCGAACCACCAGATCAAGGGCCTTGACGGCCAAGACCTCGAAGGATTGGAGGCTGTAGCCCTCCTTGGCGTCTCCGCCGTCGGCCGCCGCCAGATGGGCCGCGGCCCGCACCTCGAAAAATTCATCGAGGTTGGACGACACAATGCACAGGTAGCGCAGGCGCTCAAGCAGCGGCACATCCTCGCGTATAGCCCAGTCGAGCACGCGCTCATTGAACGCCAGGATGCTGTGGTCGCGGTCAAGCGGGCGAATCGGAGCGACGGGGGGCAATGCCTCGCCGTCGGCGTACGCGATCGCCGGCTCTTCGATCTGCTTATCCAATGCATGGTCAACAAGGACAGACGACGGCTGGAAGGGGGGCATGAATTCAAGCGGATGAAAAATTGCCACCCAGTATTGAGCCCTCCGGTGACAACTTCGTGACAGGCCCATCCTTCACTTCCGGCCTGTCAGGCGCGTCCCAGAAGGCTCAAGTAGCGATAGCCCATGATCAGGTCCGGTGGTTGCACCGCCAGGCGGCGGTCCAGTTGATCCACCGGCAAGGCCGGGCGCAGCAGCACGCGGTATTCGATCGAGGCGAGGCGCGTCCTGCGCAGCTGATGCCAAATGCTTGCAGCCACGTCGCCGCACACATTTACCTTCATGCAGCATGGGAATGCTGGCGCAGCCCACCATGGTGTCAAGGCGGTTGCGCACCATGACGTCGGCCAGAGCCCCCCACGGAGCAAGGATCGCGACCATGTCGATCGACCGAGTTCCCGGTTACCCGCGGTGGTTGCCTATAAGCAGAGGCAGCTGAGGGTGCTCGAGCATCTTGCGCTCAATCAGGCGCGGGAACGCGTGGAGTCCTTCCCCGAGGTCTTTTTCACGTCGCGTCCTTCAGCTTCGATTCCAGCAATCGCCCCGGGAAGAAGCGAAGCGGCGAGCGGCTCGTTTCTCCGCTCGCCAAGCAGATCAGCCTTGTGATTCGCTCTGCGCCACCGGACGCGGCGCCTTGATCTGCACCTTGAAGCGCTGCTTGAGCAGTTCGTAGTACGCCTGCGCCTCGGCCGAGGCCCAGAGTTGCAGATACTGTTGGCGTTCCACACGTGCAGCGGCAGCGTCGGCCGCGTCGCGCGGGACGATGCGGTTGACCTTGACCACGGCATAGCCCTGCCCCGCAAGGTCCACGCCGACCAAGGCAGGCAGCTTGTCGGTGGGTGCCTGCAGGGCCGCATCGACCACGGCGCGCGGCTGGTCCTGGAGGCGATCACGCGCCACCGTCAGCGCTGCGGAAAGGCCTGAGGCACTATCGGGGTTGGCCTTCCAAGCCGCCAGCTTGGTCTGGCCCTCCTGGCGCGCCAGTTCTGCGGATTTGTCTGCGACATACAGCGAACGCGCCTGCTCGCGCGCCTTCTCCAGGGGCAGTGTCATGGCGGGCTGGTAGGCGGTAACGCGACCGGCGACCATGGCGCTGTTGCCGATCTCAATGGCCTCGGTGTTGCGCTTGTTCTGCAGCGTGTCCGGCTGGAACAGCGCCTCCAGGAAGCGCGCGCTGGCCAATGCACCCTCGGCGCCCGGAGCCGGCATGCGCGTTACGCCGGTCGCAGTACGAATCTTGAGCTTGAGCTTGTCGGCCACGGGCTGCAGGCTGTCGGGTTGCTCGTAGACCATGTTGGTAAAGGTCTCCGCCACCTCGGCGAACTTGCGCTGCGCCTGCTGCTGCTTGAGCTCGGCCTCCAGCGATGGACGCAGCTCCTCAAAGCTCGGCTGGCGCGGCGCCTTGATGTCGGTCAGCATGATGATGTGGTAGCCGAAGTCGGATTTCACCAGGTCGCTGATTTCGCCCTTCTTCAGTGAGAACGCCGCGTCTTCGAAAGGCTTGACCATGGAGCCTCGGGCGAAGAATCCCAGATCCCCGCCGGAGGCGGCCGATCCGGGGTCCTGCGACTCCTTCTTGGCGATCTCGGCGAAGCGGCCCGGCGCCTTGCGCACCTCGGCCAGCAGTTCCTCCGCCTTGGCCTGGGCCTTTTCGCGCTCGGCAGCGGAGGCGTCCTTGGGCACGCTGATCAGGATATGGCTGGCGCGGCGCTCCTCCTTGCCGGACAGGCGGCTCAGGTTTTCCTTGTAATAGGTGCGCACATCGTCTTCATTGAGCGAAATGCCGGCCTTCACCGCATTCAGATCCAGCACCACGTACTCCACCGAAGCCTGTTCGGCCTGCTGGAACTTGGCGGGATGGGCCTTGTAATAGGCCTCAAGGTCGGCATCCGTGACCGTGACCTTGGAGACGAAGGCAGCAGGGCTGAAGCGCTCAACCTGGATTTCGCGGCGTTGGAAAATGGCGTCTAGCGCGAGCTTGGCTTGCGCGGGGCCGGCAAACGCCGAAGAAAGGACGCTGCCCATGACCTGGCTGACCGAAATATCGTGGCGCATGCGCGCCTCCAGACCTTCCGGGGTCAGCCCCTGGGAGGCTGCCAGGGCACGGTAGGCCTCGGCGTCCAGCGTGCCGTCGGGGCGCTTGAGCGCGGCAATCTGCGGAATGCTTTGCAGCTCGCGTGCCAGGCGCGCATCACTGGTCAGCATGTGCATCTTCTGCGCAGCGACCTGCAGCACGCGGTCACGCACCAGGCGCTCCAGCGTGGCGTAGCGCGCCTGCGGCGAATCGAGCAGCTTGGCGTCAATGCCCGGCGACTGCGCACGCATGCGGTCGCTTTCCACACGGTGCGCGTTGTCCCAGTCAGTCTGGGTGATGTCCTTGCCATCGACCCGCGCCACCACGGGGCTGCCGCCACTGAAGTAGTTGCGGTCTATCCCTACGAGAATGAATGAGGGGATGATCAGCAAGAACAGCAAGCCCATCACCCACTTGGTGTGCTTGCGGATGGATTCCAACATGGTCGATCTTTCAACGGCTGCAAAAGAAAAGGCGAACTTGCGTTCGCCTTTGTCTGGGGTGGTGGGTGCTAACGGGCTCGAACCGCGGACCTACGTCTTGCAAGGGAGTTTAATCGCCTTATAAATCAATAACTTACAGCAGATACCTACTACCGTTACCAACCACCAAGAGAACGGCGTAGATTTTACTGCAGCCAACCAACCAGCCCCAGCGTGTTACCGCACGCCTTCTTGGCGTCGACCAGCTATTCCCACTCAATCATCAACGAGTCACGCAAGTCCGCGTGATTAAAGGGATTGGCTTTGATCGACATGGGCCTTTACTGTCGCTTTTACCGTCAGAAAACACGCCCTTAGCTGACGCGGGTTGCTGCCGCTGATCGCATAGCGGAAGCGGATCTTCTCCAGCGACAGGCCGGTATCGACCGGCGCGGCGGCATTGGCCGCCTGCGCCTGGCACTGCAAGGCCAGCATCTTGTCCTTGGGGCACTCCCAGAAGACGGACGCCATCCACGTCTTTTCCGTGGAAGTCAGCTCCAGCAGATATGTCCTGCGGCTCGTGGTAACGACGAGATTGGTCTTGAGGCCCGAACGAATCGGCTTGACCATCACGTTGACGCGCAGCGCATCGCCGCTGCCGCTCGATGTGTCGCCGACGATCCAGCGCACCGTATCGCCTGCGGCGACCGTCACCAGTTCCTCGCCGGGTTGCAGCGCGATAACGGTCACGCGGCCCACGGCCGCATAGATAGAGTCACTGCAAACCACCGGGAGTGTCAAACCATGCTGATTGCCCTGCACAAAAACGCACGCACCATCGGCAACGAGACGCTGAACGTGCGCCACTGCCCGGGCCACACTCCGGGCCATGTGGTGTTCCACGCGCCGCAGATCGACCGCTGCTTCGTGGGTGACGTGCTGTTCGCGGGCAGCATAGGCCGCACGGACTTTCCTGGCAGCAACCACCAGCAGCTGATTGACAGCATTACCGGGCGCCTGTGGCCCATGGGTGACCAGACGGCGTTCATTCCTGGCCATGGGCCGGAGAGCACGTTTGGGCGCGAGCGGCGCAGCAACCCCTATGTGGGCAATACCTAAGACGCTTTTTTGCTTTGTTTTTAATAGCTGTAGCGCTTACCAGATAAGCGCCACTTGCCATTTTCATCAAAACTTCCTCAGCGCCCCAACTCCTTCGCGCTCACCCCCGCGATGCCCCAGTTCTCTTTGGGCACGTCGTGGATCCAGACGCGCACGTTAGCCTTCGGGGCGCCAACGGCATCGACGAGGGCCTGGGTCACCTTCTCGATGACGGCCTTCTTCTGTTCCTCGGTGCGGCCCTCGATCATGTAGATCTGTGCAAATGGCATGGTGTTGTCGTCCGTGAAAAAGGATCAATCGGCCTTGATGCCGAGCCTGCGGATCAAGTCGCCCCAGCGGCGGTTTTCGGCGGCGATGAACTCGGCGAACTGCTGCGGCGTGGTCACGCGCAGGTTGCCCGAGATGTTGTCGAAGGCGGCCTGCGCCTCTGGCGACTTGGCACCTGCCTCCCAGGCATCGTGCAGCTTGGTCACGATGGCCTGCGGCGTGCCCGCGGGCGCGACCAGGCCGAACCAGGTCTCCACCGCAAAGCCGGGGTAGCCGGACTCGGCCACCGTGGGCACATCGGGCAGGGCCTTGGCGCGCTGGGGCGAGGTGACGACGATAGCCTTGAGCTTGCCCGCCTTGATGTGCTGCAAGGTGGTGGCCAGCGAGCTTTCCATGCTCATCTGCACGGTGCCCGAGAGCAGATCCGGCACGATCTGGCTGGATCCCTTGTACGGCACGCTGGAGAGCTTGATACCCGCCACCGACTGCAGCAGCTCGGCCGCCAGGTGATTGCTGGTGCCAATGCCCGAGGTCGCGTAGTTGAGCTTGCCGGGGTTGGCCTTGGCGTAGGCCACCATGCCCTTGAGGTCGTTGAAGGGCACCGAGGGGTGCACCACCAGCGCGCAGGGCGTGGTGCCGACGAGCGAGAACGGCACGAAGTCCTTCTCGACGTTGAACGGCACGTTGCTGTAGAGGTGCGGCGCAATCGCCAGGCTGCTGATGGCCGACAAGCCTATGGTGTAGCCGTCGGGCGCGGCCTTGGCCACGGCGTCGGTGCCGATGTTGCCGCCCGCGCCGGCCTTGTTCTCGACCACGAACTGCTGGCCCAGCCTGTCGCCCATGGCCTTGGCGGCCGTGCGGCCCATGATGTCGGTCGGCCCGCCAGGCGGGAAGGGAACGATCAGGCGCACGGGCTTGGCCGGGTAGCCGGCCTGGGCCCAGGCATGGCCCTGCAGGGCAGAACCGAATGCGGCCAGCGCGCTCACGGCTATGAAGTCTCGTCGTTGCATGTGTTTCTCCCTCGTTGTTGATCAGGCAAAGCGCAGCGACACGCTGCCCATGCCCTGCACGCGCAGGCAGACGCTGTCGCCTGCGGCCACGGACACGGCCTCGGTGGCGCCACCCGAGAGGATCAGGCTGCCGGCCGGAATCTCCTGCCCGCGCCGCCCCAGGTGGTTGGCCAGGGCCGCCACGGCCGCCGCCGGGTGGCCCAGCACGGCCGCGCCCGCACCCAGGGCCACGGGCTGGCCGTTCTTCTCCAGCACCAGGCCGACGGTGCGCAGATCGACATCCTGGGGACGCAGCGCGCGCCCGCCCACGACGAAGCGCGCGGCCGAGGTGTTGTCGGCCACCACGCTCTTGAGGTCAAACTTGAAGTCGCGGTAGCGGCTGTCTATGACCTCGATGCCGGGCAGCACGAAGTCGGTGGCGGCCAGCACGCTGCCGATATGGCAGCCAGGGCCCTTGAGCGCGGTTTTCAGCACGAAGGCGATCTCGGGTTCGACCTTGGGGTGGATCAGCTCGCCGGTCTTGACCGCCGCACCCTCGGCCACGGCGTATTCATCGACCAGGAAGCCGAACACCGGGTCGGTCACGCCCATCTGCTGCATCTTGGCGTGCGATGTCAGGCCCGCCTTGAGGCCGACCACGCGCGCGCCGCGCGCCAGCTTGCGCTGCAGGATGGCGTCCTGGATGGCGTAGGCGTCATCCCAGTCCATGTCGGGGTGGTCGTTGGTGATCTTGAGGGTGTCGCGCGCCTGCAGCTGGCAGGTTTCCAGGTGCTCGGCCAGTTGGGCGATGGTTTGCTTGCTCAGTGCCATGGTGTTCTCTCCTTTAAGCCACTTGCAGCCCACGCGAGCGCGCCATGGTGATGGCCGTGTCCTCGATCATGTCCTCCTGCCCGCCGACCATGCCGCGGCGGCCCAGCTCCAAGAGGATCTCGCGCGCCGGCACGCCGTATTTGGCCTCGGCGCGCTTGGCAAACAGCAGGAAGCTGCCGTACACCCCAGCGTAGCCCAGGGTGAGCGCATCGCGGTCGATGCGGATGGGGAAGTCCATCAGCGGCACGACCAGGTCTTCGGCCACGTCCTGGATCTTCCAGACGTCGACGCCGGTCTGCAGCCCCATGCGGTCGAGCACGGCGACCAGCACCTCCATGGGCGTGTTGCCCGCGCCCGCGCCCAGACCGGCGGCGGCGGCGTCGATGCGGTTAGCACCCGCTGCGATGGCGGCCACGCTGTTGGCCACGCCCATGGCCAGGTTGTGGTGGCCGTGAAAGCCCAGCTCGGTCTCGGGCTTCAAGGCCGCGCGCACGGCGGCGATGCGCTCGGTCACATGTTCGGGCAGCATGTAGCCGGCCGAGTCGGTGACGTAGATGCAGTTGGCGCCGTAGCCTTCCATCAGCTTGGCCTGCTTGACCAGGCCTTCTGCGCTGTTCATGTGCGCCATCATCAGAAAGCCCACGGTGTCCATATTGAGCTTGCGGGCCATGGTGATGTGCTGCTCGCTCACATCCGCCTCGGTGCAGTGGGTGGCCACGCGGATGGTGTGCACGCCCAGGCCGTGGGCCATCTTGAGGTGGTCGACGGTGCCTATGCCCGGCAGCAGCAGGGCCGAGACCTTGGCCTGCTTCATCAGCGGGATGACGGCGCCCAGGTATTCCTCGTCGCTGTGCGCGGGGAAGCCGTAGTTGACCGAACTGCCGCCCAGGCCGTCGCCGTGGGTGACTTCGATCAGGGGCATGCCGGCCTGGTCCAGGCCCTGGGCCACGGACTTCATCTGGTCGAGGGTCATGAGGTGGCGCTTGGGGTGCATGCCGTCGCGCAGCGTCATGTCGTGCAGGGTGATCTTCTTGCTCATGGTGTGTGTCCTTCGGGGGGCGCTCAGGCGGCTTGCAGGGTGAGCTTGCCGGCGAGAATTTCCTCGGCAAACATCTCGGCGGTGCGGGCGGCGGCGGCCGTCATGATGTCCAGGTTGCCGGCGTACTTGGGCAGGTAGTCGCCCAGGCCTTCGACTTCGAGGTAGACCGAGACGCGCTTGCCGTCGAACACCGGGCCGTTGACCAGCTTGTAGCCGGGCACGTATTTCTGCACCTCGGCCATCATGGCTGCAATGCTGGCGGTGATCTTTTCCTGGTCGGGCTCGTCCTCGGTCAGGCAGTGCACGGTGTCGCGCATGATGAGCGGGGGCTCGGCGGGGTTGATGACGATGATGGCCTTGCCCTGCTTGGCGCCGCCGACTTTCTCAATCGCACCGGCGGTCGTGCGGGTGAATTCGTCGATGTTCTTCCTGGTGCCGGGGCCGGCGGATTTGCTCGATACGGTGGCGACGATTTCTGCGTAGGGCACGGCCTGCACGCGCGAGACGGCTGCCACCATGGGGATGGTGGCCTGGCCGCCGCAGGTGACCATGTTGACGTTCATCTCGCGCTTGCCCACATGCTCGGGCAGGTTCACGGGGGGCACGCAGTAGGGGCCGATGGCGGCGGGGGTCAGGTCGATCATCATCGCGCCTTGCGCGTTGACCTTGCGCGAGTTCTCGGCGTGCACGTAGGCGCTGGTGGCGTCGAAGACGATTTGCACGCCGTCCTGCTTCATGTGGGGGATCAGGCCGTCCACGCCCTCATGGGTGGTCTTGATGCCCATCTCGCGGGCGCGCTTCAAGCCATCGGATTCGGGGTCTATGCCCACCATCCACACGGGTTCCAGCACGGGGCTGCGCTGCAGCTTGGCCAAGAGGTCGGTGCCGATGTTGCCGGGGCCGATCAGGGCGCATTTGATTTTGCGGGTCATGGAATTCCTTTGAAAAGAGTCAGCACATGGAGGACAGAATGCCGCCCTCGACCCGCAGCGCGGCGCCGGTGGTGGCGGCGGACAAAGGGCTGCAGACATAGGCGACCAGCGCGGCCACCTCGGCAGGATCAACACAACGTTTCACCAACGATGTCGGGCGCGCCTCGCGGAAGAAGCGGCGCTCGGCCTCGGCCCGGTCCACACCCTGGTCGGCGGCGAGCTTGCCCAGGAACGCCTCCACGCCTTCGGTGCGGGTGGGGCCGGGCAGCACGGCGTTGACGGTGACGCCCGTTCCCGCGCAGTGCTGCGCCAGCCCGCGCGAGACGGACAGCTGCGCCGCCTTGCTCATGCCGTAGTGGATCATCTCGGTCGGCGGGTTCACACCCGACTCGCTGTTGATGAACACCACGCGGCCCCAGCCCGACGCCTGCATGGCAGGCAACAGGGCACGGGTCAGGCGCACGCCGCTCATCACGTTGGCGTCAAAGAAACGCTGCCACTGGGCATCGCCAATGGCCTCGAAGGGCTGGGGGTCAAAGATGCCGAAGTTGTTCACCAAAATGTCCACGCCGGCACTGGCCTGGGCCAGTTGCTCGCAGCCAGCAGCACTGGCGAGATCGGCGGCCACGCCGCTGATCCGGGCTTGCGGCACGCTGGCTTGCAGGCGCTGCACGGCCTGCGCCACGCGCGCCGCATCGCGGCCATTGAGCACCACGGCTACACCCTCGCGCGCCAGCACGGCGGCAATGGCAAGGCCAATGCCCGCGGTGGAGCCGGTGACCAGGGCGCGTTTACCTTGGAGTTGCAAGTCCATGCCCACCCCTTCAGACGAAGCGCACCGAGCAGCCGCCGATGCCGCCAATGGTCACGCGCAGGTTGTCGCCGGCCTTGACCGGGACCATGATGCCGAGCGAACCCGACAGCACGACCTCGCCGGCCTCCAGCGCAATGTCGTGCGCGCCCAGGGTGTTGGCCAGCCAGGCCACGGCGTTGGCCGGGTGGCCCAGGGCCGCGGCGCCCGCGCCGGTGGCGACGATGTCGCCGTTCTTCTCCAGCACCATGCCGCAGGTGCCCAGGTCCACGTCGCGCACGTCCACCAGGCGGTCGCCCAGCACGAACACGCCGCAGGAGGCGTTGTCGGCCACGGTGTCCTGGATCTTGATCTTCCAGTCGCGGATGCGCGAATCGACGATCTCGAAGCAGGCCATCACGCCCTCGGTGGCAGCCAGCACGTCGGCGGCGGTGACGCCGGGGCCCTTCAGGGTCTTTTTCAGCACGAAGGCGATCTCGCCCTCGGCCTTGGGCTGGATCAGCGTGTTGGCGGGAATGGCCTGGCCTTCGTTGTAGACCATGGCGTCGGTCAGCCAGCCGAAGTCGGGCTGGTACACGCCCAGCATGTCCATCACGGCCTGGCTGGTGACGCCGATCTTCTTGCCGATGACCTTTTCGCCGGCCGCCAGGCGGCGCGCCAGCATGCGCTGCTGGATGGCGTAGGCGTCGTCGATGGTGATGCCGGGGTGGCGGTTGGACAGGGGCTCCAGCACCTGGCAGGTGGTCAGCGCCTGGTAGAGCTCGGCGCCGAGTTGGTCGATTTGTTCTGCGTTCATGGTGGGCGGGGACTCCATCGGTTCAGGGATCAATTCAAGGAAAGCGGTTCATCGGCCTGTGCTTCCGCCAGGAAGTCGCCGACCAGGCGGGCAAAGCGCGCCGCGTGTTCGATCTGCGTCCAGTGGCCGCAGCGGCCATAGACATGCAGCTGCGCGCGCGGCAGCCAGTCGGCCAGCGTGGTGGAGTTGGCCAGCGGGATTACCTGGTCTTCGCGGCCATGCACCACCAGGGTTTCGTGCGGCAGGGCGCGGATGTCGGCCTCGCGGCTGCACATCGCATCGACCCAGCGCTGGCGCGGCGCGGGGAACATGGCGGCAAACGATTCCTGGAAGCCCGGGCGCACGCTGGCCTCATAGCGCATGCGGGCCAGGTCGTCGCTCATCAGGTCCTTGTCGAAGGCGAAGTAATCCATGATGGCGCGCATGTTCTGCACCGAGGGGGTGTAGCCCCACACGGCATCGAGCCCCGGCGTGATGGCGAACGGCACGCCCACGCTGCCCATGAGCACCAGGCGACGCACGCGCTCGGGGTGGCGTATGGCCAGGGCCAGCGCCAGCGCGCCGCCGAAGGAGTTGCCCACCAGGTCGGTCTTGGCTATGCCCAGGGCGTCGAGCAGGCCGACGGCCTGGCGCACCCAGGCGTCCATGGTGTAGCTGAAGCCTTCCGGGCGCTCGGTGTAGCCAAAGCCCGCCATGTCCGGCGCGATGACGCGCGCCTGCTCGGCCAGCGCGGGCATCACCAGGCGCCAGTTGGCCCAGGCCGACACGCCCGGCCCCGAGCCGTGGATGAGCAGCACCGGCGACTTGTCACCGCCACTGTCGTGGTAGTTGGTGCGGATGCCCGCGGCGACGATGCTGTGCGCGATCTCCGGGTTGGGTGCGTTGGTGCTCATGCGGGATTACTTCTATTTCAATAGCTGCTTGCGCTTGTCTGGTATGGATTGATGGCCTATTTGGCTTAAAACTTCACCATCACATTGCGCAGCTCGGTATAGAACTCCAGCGAGTGCACGCCGCCCTCGCGGCCAATGCCCGACTGCTTGGAGCCGCCGAACGGCGTGCGCAAATCGCGCAGGAACCAGGCATTGATCCAGCACAGGCCGACCTCGATCTGCTGCGCCAGGCGGTTGGCGCGCGCAATGTCCTGCGTGAAGATGGCCGTCGCCAGGCCGTAGCGGTTGGCGTTGACCTTGCCCAGCACCTCTTCCTCGGTGTTGAAGGGGCTGATGTGGCAGCAAGGGCCGAAGATTTCTTCCGTGACCACGGTGGCGGTCTCGGGCAGGCCGGTCCAGATGGTGGGCTGCACCCAGGAGCCGTCCTTGAGCGCGTCGGGCATGTCGGGGATGCCGCCGCCGGTGACGATGGTGGCGCCCTCGTCCTTGGCGGTCTTGTACAGGCCCAGCACCTTGGCCTGGTGCTTCTTGCTGATCAGCGGGCCGATCTTGGTGTCCTTCTCGAAGGGCAGGCCAGGCGTCATGGTCTCGGCGCGCTCCTTCAGGGCTGCGACCACCTTCTCGAAGATCGGGCGCTCGACATACACGCGCTCGGTGCCCAGGCAGACCTGGCCGGCGTTCTCGAAGCACGAACGCGTCAGCGTGTCGATGGTCACCTGGAAGTCGCAGTCGGCGAACACCACGGCGGCGTTCTTGCCGCCCATCTCCAGCGACACGGGGCGCACGCCGTCGGCCGCGGCCTTCATGATGGCGCTACCGGTGCGCGTCTCGCCGGTGAAGGTGATGCCGTTCACGCCCGGGTGCCGGGTCAAAAATTCACCGGCCGACCCGGGGCCGAAGCCGTGCACCACGTTGTACACGCCCTTGGGCATGCCCAGGGCATTCATCACCTCGCCCAGCAGCGTGGCGGTGGCGGGGGTTTCCTCGCTGGGCTTGACGACCACGGTGTTGCCGCAGGCCAGCGCCGGGCCGACCTTCCAGGTCATCAGCAAGAGCGGCAGGTTCCACGGGCAGACCACGGCGATGACGCCGCGCGGCACGCGCACGCCGTAGCTCAGGGCCGTCTTGCCGTCGGGCGTGCGCATGTTGAACGACTCGGTGGCCGTGCTCTTGATGGTGTCGATGAAGATCTGGAAGTTGGCCGCGCCGCGCGGAATGTCCACATGCGAGGCCAGGTGGTGTGGCTTGCCCGTGTCGGCAATCTCGGCCTGCAGGAAGTCGTCGAAGCGGCGGTTGATCTCGCCGGCCACGGCGTCGAGCAGCTTGCAGCGCTCTGCCACCGACAGGCGGCCCCAGTCGCCCTTGAGCGCGGCCCGGGCCGCGGCCACGGCCGCATCGACCTCGGCCTGGCCGGCCTCGTAGATGCTGCCGATGACGCTGCCGTTCACCGGGTTGATGTCATTGAACGTCTTGCCGCTGGTGTTGCGAACGTATTCACCGTTGATGAAGTTCAGGAACTCTTTCATATCGTTGCTCTGCTATGGGAAATGTGGAACACCTGTGCGGCTTGATGACGGCTCGAAGACGGCTTAGAACGCCTTAACCAGCGTGAAGCGCACCAGCGAGCCCTTGGGCTGCGGCCCGGTGCCCGCCTTGGCGCTGACCTCCTTGTAGACCGCACCCTTGAGGAACACGCCCGCGCCCGGCACGGGGTAGACCAGCTCGGCGCCCACGGCGTGGCGCGCGGCCTTGTTGCCGCTGGCGCCGGTGCCGTCGTCGTTCGTGGTCTGCCACTGGCTGTAGCCCACGAGGCCGGCCGACACCGCGCCAAACGACTTGCCCAGGCCCCATTCCAGCGTGAGCTGGTCACCCGGGCGCAGGCCCGCGCTGTTGCGGCCGTTCATCTCGTAGCGCATCAGCGCCGCGCCCGAGAGGGTCTTGGCGCCGTCGAAGTAGTAGGTCAGGCCGCCCGTGAGCATGGTGCTCTTGAAGCCCTTGCCGGGCGAGGCCGGGTGGCTGGTGCTGGCGGTGTCGAACCACATGCCGGCGGCGGCCACGGCGTCCCACTGCGGACCATGCCAGCCCAGCACCAGCGGGCCGAGGTACACGTCGCCCACGCCCGAGCGCGAGTCCGAGATGCCCGCCGCATTGATGGTGAGCGAGGTGCGCATGAGCGGCACGATGGCCTCCATGCCATAGTCGGCACCCAGCAGCTTGTAGTTGGTGACCCAGACGAAGCGGTTGGCCAGCGCCGTGACGGTGCCGCGGTTGTGGCCGGGCAGGTTGCTGCTGCTGCCGGGCGCGCGGAAGTCGTCGATGCTGTAGTTGACCAGGTAGCCCAGGTAGTACATGCCGGGCGGCGGCACGCTGGCGGCCTGCATGCCCTCGACGCCGGGCACATAGTGGCCTTCGGCCTGGGCGCTGCCTGCGGCCCACAGCCCGCACAGGGCCAGCGCGGCGGCGGCGATGGAAGTCTTCTTCATGGTGTGTCTCCTTGTTGATTTATTGCTTGTCCAGGCCCAGCGCCTCAATGGCCGCGCGGGCGCAGATTTCGTCCTGCTCGGCGCTGCCGCCCGAGACGCCGATGCCGCCTATCAGCACCCCGCCCTCGCGCAGCGGCAGGCCGCCGCCAAAGACGACGTTGCGCGGGCGCACCGGCATGCCCAGGCGCAGCGCCTCGTCGCCCCGCAGGATGCCGGCCCACTCGCCCGTGGCAAAGCCGAAGCCGGCAGCGGTGTAGGCCTTGTCGATGGCGATGTCCACCGAGTGCAGGAAGGCGCCGGGCATGCGCAGGAAGGCCGCGAGCACGCCCGAGGCGTCGGTCACCGCGGCGTTGATGCGTATGCCCAGCTCGCCCGCCTTTGCGACGGCGGCGGCCACGGCCGCGTGCGCCGCCTCGGCGGTGATGGCGCGTTGTTCGACGCTGTGGCCCATCAGGTCACCACGCTCAGGAAGGCGTCGTTCAACTTGCGGTCGTGGTAGAAGATGCCGCGGCCCACCTCTTCCCAGCTCCAGGTGATGGGGTGCATGTCGGGGTAATGGTCGTAGCCGCCGCAGAAGGTCTCCAGCCGGTTGCCGCTGGGGTCGAAGAAGTAGATCGTCGTGCCCTGGGTGATGCCGTGGCGCGTGGGGCCAATGTCGATCGAGGTGCGGCTGACGCTCATGATGTCGGCCGCGCGCAGCACGCTCTCCCAGCTGGGCATCTGGAACGAGACATGGTGCAGCTTGCCGTTTTCGGCGTGGCGCACGAAGGCGATGTCGTGTGCCTTGGCGCTGCAGGTGAGCCATACGGCCAGGTCGGTCTTGCCGTCTTCGAGCTTGACGCGCTCGACCAGGGTAAAGCCCAGCACCTCGGTGAAGAGCCTGGTGTTGCCGTCGATGTCGCCACCGTACAGCAGGCAGTGATCCATGCGGATGGGGCGGATGCCCGGGCCGTCAAGCACATCCACATCGGGGTCAAAGTACCCCATGCCGTTGCCCACGTCAGTCTTCTCGGCGTACAGCTCGATCATGTGGCCCGTGGGAATCTGGAAGCGCACGCGCTCGCCCGTCTCCAGCAACTCCCCGGCGGGAATGCGCTCGGTCTTGACACCGTAGGCCTGCAGCTTGCGGTCGAAGTCTTCCAGGGTCGCCTTGTCCAGCACCTTGAAAGAGAAGAAGTCGATACCCGCCTGGTCGGCCTGGCGCAGGATGACGCTGTTGTGGTCGCGCTCGGCGCGGGTCTTGAAATAGGCCCGGCCCTGGGCGTCGCGGCCCATGGGCTTGAGGCCCATTACGTCCGTGTACCACTTGATCGATTCTTCCAGATCCAGCACGCGGATCTGCGCGTGTCCTGGACGCAAAACACCTGTCATTGCCATGGTTCGTCTCCTTTAAATTGCCTGGTTCATGGGTTGGGGGAAAAGAGTTGCCGCCGCCGGGCGGCAAACGTTTTTCTTCATCGCGCCAATGACCTGCAGGCGCAGGTCGCTGGCGGGGTAAATGCGGCAGGACAGCACGCAGCCCGCGGCCTCCTCCTCGACGCTGACATGGGCGCGGCTCATCACGCGGCGCGTGTACTGGCCCTCGAGCACCTGCACCTTGCACACCCCGCAACCGCCCTGGCGGCAGCCCACGGGAATGCCCTTCTTGCCCAGCGCCTCCATGCCTTCGAGCACGGAACGCGTGTCGAGCGCGGTGTAGCGCTCACCGGTTTCTTCGATATGAACAACGAATTTCTGCATAGCCTTGTCTCCTTCGCGGTGCGCTCTTTTGTGTCGGCACACCTGCTGCTCAGGGGTTCACGATAAAAACAGAAGTCATTACCGTCCAATACTGTTTCTTCCGGGTTTCAATACCGTTTTCGCATGAACCAATCGAATGCCTGGCCAGTGCGTCAGGCCTTGGCATGCAGCCAGGGGTGCAGCCAGCGCGTCAGGCGCGGTGCCACCACCCAGGTCATGATCACGACCACCAGCAAGGTAATCACCAGCACGCGCGGCACCAGATGCCAGTCGGCCAGCAGCGGCGCCACGGTCAGGAACAGCAGCAGCACGGTAGGAAAAATGCCCAGCCAGGTCACGACTGCCACCTTCCAGCGCGGGGGCGCGGCGCGGGTGGTGCTGTTGGGCGCGGCGAACCAGTAGTCCAGCCCCGTCACGCGCTGCAATTGCTGATGGCCCACGGTGTGCGGCAGCACCTGCTGCAACCAGTGCGCGCGCTCGGGCGAGGATTGCCAGGCGGCCAGATGCTCCTCGCTGTCGAAGGCAAAGACCACGTGGTACAGCAGGGGCTCGTCGCCATCCTCCACCAGGTCTGGCGGCACCACCTGGCCACCCAGGTGGCCCGCAAAACCCTGCGCCGCGGCCAGCATGCCCTGCATGGCGGCCTCGAAGCCGGCCACGGCGGCGGGCAGGACGCGGCGCGCAATCAGCACCGTGACCGCGCGCTGCGCGCTGGTTGCCGGGGCTTGGCTGTCGATTCGGGGAGCGGTGTCCATCTGCTTGGCTGTCCGTGAAAAACACCGCTACGCGGCGGCTGAGACTGAGCGCAACGATAGGCAGCTCGCTTGATACCGTCCAATACCGTTTATCCTCAATCTCGATACCATTGCCGCATGTAAATCCTTCGCCGGAGACCCCTCATGGATCTGCGTGACATGCGCCTTTTTCTCGCCGTGGCCGAGGAGGGCCACATCGGCCGCGCCGCCGCGCGGCTGCACCTGTCGCAGCCGCCGCTGACGCGCCATATCCAGGCGCTGGAGGAAAAGCTGGGCGTGCCGCTGTTCATCCGCACCCCCAAGGGCATGCAGCTCACCGAGGCCGGGCACACGCTGCTGCAGGAGGTGCCCAACCTGCTGGCGCTGGCGCAGCAGGCGGCCGAGCGCACGCGCCTGGCCGGCCAGGGGCTGATCGGGCGGCTGGACGTGGGGCTGTTCGGCTCGGGCGTGCTGGACGTGATCCCGCGCATGCTGGCGCGCTTTCACCAGGTGCGGCCCGAGGTCAAGATCGTGCTGCACAACCTGACCAAGGACGCGCAGATCCAGGCGCTGCGCGAGCGGCGCATCACCGTGGGCTTCAACCGCCTGGTGCCGCAGGAGGCGGACATCTGCACCGAGACGGTGCTGCGCGAGCCCCTGATGGTGGCCATTGCCGACTCCCACCCCCTGGCGGTGCTGCCCTCGCTGCGCCTGCAAGACCTGGGCGGCGTGCCACTGATCCTCTACCCCAATGTGCCCATGCGCGGCCTGGCGCAGGAAATCACCGAGGCCTTCCACGCCGAAGGCGTGCCGCTGCGGGTGGAGCAGGAGGTGGAGGACGTGCTGACCGCCGTGGCCCTGGTGTCGGCCGGCTTTGGCGCGGCCATCACCACGCAGTCGGCGTCCAACCTGCGCCTGCCGGGCGTGGCCTTCCGCCCCCTGCACAGCAGCCGGCTCAAGGATCTGGAGCTCAGCTGCCTGTACCGCAGGGGCGACCGCTCGCCCGCGCTGGGCGCCTTTCTGGAGGTGGTGCAGGCCTTTGCTGCCACCTCCCGCAGGCGCGCGGGCGACACGGCTTGAGCACCGGTATGGGGGCCGTCGTCCGCGCATCGTTCAAATCTTCTTGAACAGCGGGCTGCGCACCTGCTGCGCGTCGGCGGCCGAGATGAATTTCTCGGTGTAGATGTCGCGCTCGAACAGCCGGCCCTGCATCAGCGTGGTGATGCAGGCCTCGATCATCATCGGCGGGCCGCACAGGTAGGCCTTGTGGCCGCGGAAGTCGTTGTTGAAATGCGCCTTGGCAGCCTCGTGCACGAAGCCGCGCGCGCCCTGCCAGCCGCCGCCCTCGGGCTCGTCGGACAGGGCGGCCACATAGGTGAAATGCGGGTGCTGCTCGGCAAGCTGCACGAATTCGTCGTGGTGATACAGCTCGGCGCGGCTGCGCGCGCCGTTGACCAGGGTGATGGGTCTGCCCTCGCCCGCGGCCAGCAGGTCCAGCACCATGGAGCGCGGGCTGGACAGCCCCGAGCCCCCGGCCAGGAACAGGTAGCCCAGATCCTCTTTGGCATGCGCGCTGCTGCGGATAAAGAAGCGCCCGTAGGGGCCGGTCACCTTGACCGCATCGCCGGCCTGGAGCTTGTCATGCACCCAGCCCGTGCCCATGCCGCCGGGCACGCGGCGGATGTTCAGCTCGATCTCGCGGCTCTCGCCCGGCGCGCTGGCGATGGAGAAGGCGCGCGTGCCCTCGCCCGGAATGTGCAGGTTGATGTACTGCCCGGCCTGGAAGGTGATGGGCGCGTCCAGTTCTATCCACACGCCCTTGATGGTGGGTGTGAGGTCTGCCATGCGCGAGATGCGGCCGCTGTAGTCCTGCACCAGCAGGTTCTGCGCATCGGGCTCTTCGTCGATCTCGGCCTCGATCACCACGTCGGATTCCAGCGTGGCGCAGCAGGCCAGGCACTGGCCTTCTTCGCGCTCGTAGTCCATCAGGGCAAAGCTGCTGGCTTCGCCATGTTCGATCTCGCCGTCCGACACCTGAACCTTGCAGGTGCCGCACAGGCCGTGGCCGCAGGCGTGCGGCAGGTAGATGCCGGCGCGCAGCGCGGCGTCCAGGATGGTCTGGCCTTCTTCGACGTCTATGGTCTGGCCCAGCGGTTCGATCGTCAGCTGATGGCTCATGGCTGTCTCACTAACTATAAAAATAAGAGCTGTTGGCGCTTTACAGACAAGGCGCACGCGGCTGGTTCACTCCTTCCCCCTCTGGGGGAAGGCGGGGATGGGGGCCGGCGCGCCAGCATCTTGTCAGCACGAATGCGCGAGCGCCGCTGGCCCCCACCCCTGCCCTCCCCCAGAGGGAGAGGGAGCAAAGACAAGCAAAAGACTCAGAAGCAAGACCCCTGCAAGCCCGTCAGCCCCGGCGTGCGAAAGCGGATCACGCTCTTGTGGCCTATGCCGTGCTCGGCTAGGGTCTTGTCCATGTCGGGCGTGAAGGGCTTGCCGGACATGAACCACTCGGCCTTGTCCCAGTCGATCCGGGCGAAGTCGGGGTGTGCGCTGTACATGCCGGGCAGCGCGCCCTGCACCAGCTCGCCAAACCTGGTGGTCGGCGGCATGGGCACGCAGAACGGGTTGCACAGCATCTTGTGGTCCTCCCAGCCGATGTACAGCAGCGGGGCGGGGAACTTGTCCACTGTGTCCTTTGCGGCGAACTTGTAGGGGGCGACGGATTTGACGGCCATGTGAATGTCTCCTGTGGGGTCTGTGGTTGGCCCGGGCCTCAGTTGCCCGTGGCCTGTGCGCGCCAGGTCTCGAAGTTCTGCTTGTCCTGCGAGTCGGCGTAGTCCAGGTTGTCGCGTCCCCATTCGATGTTGTACCAACGCACGACCTCGGCCAGCGGGTTGAAGTCGGGGCTGGTCGGGTCCGCGTCTGCGGGGAAGCAGTTGCCCTGGTAGATCTGGTGCACCGGCAGCCAGCTCTGCACGTATTTCTCGGGCTCGTTGTCGAAGATGTGCTTGCAGCCGTCGGAGCAGCAGTGGTACTTCACGCCCTCGTACTCGCTCTCGCGGTAGGCGATTTTTGTGGGGTCGTCCGGCTCGGTATAGAACATCGGCACCTGGCAGACTTGGCACAGCATGGGCAGCGTGCCGCTGTAGAAGCGCTTGCCCTGGGCCTGCTGCTCGTTGTAGTGCGTCCACAGCGGGCGGTAGTACTTGTCGAAGGTGTCGGGGTACTTGGCCGACAGCCATTCCATGTCCTTCTCGCTGGGCGACCAGGTGTGGAAGGGGGCAGCGGCGCCGTAGTTGTAGAACACGTTCCAGGCCATGTGCGAGAGGTGGTCCTTCTCCTTACAGGCCTGCTCCCAGCCCAGCGGCGGGCGGATGCCGTAGCGCGCCAGGTCGTTGAACAGCGCGGTGCCGTTCTGCTCGGCGTAGATCTCCCAGGCCTCCTTCCAGCTCATCACGCGCTTGGGCAGCATGTAGTCCATCATCATGGCCACCAGCGTCAGCACGCGGTAGCCGCGCCAGAACCACTTGTCCAGCCAGGCCTGGACGATGGGCAGGTTGTCCGGGTCCTGCTCCAGGATGAACTTGATGATCTCCAGGCCCAGCGTCATGTGGCGCGACTCGTCGGACTGGGCCGAGAAGCCAAACGCCATGGCGCCCATGTCGCCGTTGTAGGCCGCGCCCGAGATGAAGGGCACGAACAGCAGGTTGGTCAGCACGTATTCAAACGCGAAGCCGATGGCGATCATGAACTCGAAGGGGCCAGCCGTCAGCGCATCGTCGAAGAACGATTTGGGCACCGACAGGAACCACACGCGGTCGTGCTGGTGGTGCCAGTTCTGGAAGCCGTTGTAGTGCTTGTTGTAGTTGGACAGGCTGTGGATCTGCGTCTGCGCGTGGCGGATCTCGTCCAGGCTCTGCATCAGGCAGGCCACGCGCGGGCCGGCGCCGGGGAACTCGCGGCCCATGCGGGCAAAGCCGCGGTGCGCCATGTACTCGTTGGGGCTGATGCCGGTGAGGAACAGCTTGAGCGTGTTGATGTAGCGCGCATCGGTCACGCCCAGGTGGCCGTTGTTCTGCGTGAAGGCGTCGATGATGGCGTAGAGCTTGCGCTCCTTCTCGGCCTGGTACTTCCAGTACGAGTCCATCGTCATGCGGAAGGGGTCCTCGAACTTGTCCCAGTCGTGGATCTTGATGCCCTCGTACTCCACCTGCGGATACGCGTCCTTGACGGACTGGTAGGTGGGCGTCCAGGCCAGGTCGCGCGTCATCAGGTTGTAGCGCTCTTTCAGGCCGAGTTTCTTGCTGACTTTCATGTCCATGATGGATGTCTCCTGTCGTCGGGTGGGACGTTGGGTTTACTGGTGCCAGGCGAGGGTGAACTCGTCGTCGGTTTCGTCGATGTTGCCGCTCAGGGTGATGAGGTGGATCTGCATTTCCTGCAGGTCGAAGTCGCGCCCGATCTCCTGCTCGATGGAGCTTTTGCGGATCACCATGCGGTGGGGCACGTCGATCTTCACCATGGCGGGCTGATCGCTCACGATGGCGCCGGGGTTGTCGGCCAGGATGGCGCTGACGATGGCGCGCGACTCTTCGTTTTTCTGGAAGGCGATGAATACGTTGGACATGCCTTGTCTCCTTATGTGGGGTTGCGTGGGCACTCAGGCGCTGATGGTCAAACCGGCCTTGTGCATGCGCGCATCGACGGCGGCGACTGCACGCGCGAGCGCCGCTGCGCCGTCCGCGCCCAGGGCCAGCTCGGCCACAGGGGCCAGGGCTTCCTGCACGCGGGTGCGCCAGTGGGCGTACCAGCCGCTGAGCAGCTCCTTGTTGTCCGCACTCTCGGCGGCGGCGGTCTTGATGACGGCATCGACCCATTTGGCCGCATCCTGGCCCCACTCGGCCTGGAAGCGCGTGAGCATGGACACGGTGGGGCCGGCCTTGTCCGAAATGGCCTGATCGACCTCCTTGTAGGCCAGGCCGAACAGGATGCCGTCCAGCGCCACGTTCTGCGCCACGTAGAGCTCGAACCAGTCCTTGAGCACCCAGCTGTCTTCCACCAGGCGGCGCAGGCCCTGCCAGGCCGGGGCCTCCAGCCAGGCCTGCTTGCCCGCCTCCAGCTCGCCCTGGTTGCCGAGCAGCAGGCCCAGGCGGGTCAGGTACTGGGCAATGCCCAGCTGATCCATGCCCGCGTACAAACAGGGCTGGGTGATGGCCGTGCCGTAGCCATAGGCGCACTGGTAGGCGCCGTTCATGTTCGCGCCCCAGGCCACATGGCGCAGCGGCACGTAGAAGTCCAGCGCGGTGCGCCGGGCCGCGTCGTCGAAGCGATCGGCCAGGCCGCGCTCCTCGACAAAGGCGAAGTCCGCCTCGGCCACCTCCTGCATGCGGGCGCGCGCCTGGGTGTAGGTGCCGTAGTAGAACTGGCGCGGATCCTTGAGCGCATACCAGTCCTGCATGACCAGGCGGGTGCGGCCGGGGTCGAACAGCTCATGCTCCGGATCCCAGGTCGGGCGGTAATGGAAGTTGTGCGTGGGCTGCACGTCCATCGTGCCTTCGATGTAGCGCGACGCGGGCTTGTCCGCGCCCAGGCGCTCGGCGATGTGGTTGTAGGTCTGGCGCAGCGGCGTGATGCTGACGGTGCGCAGGTCGATTTGCATGGGGTCGTCTCCTGGGTGGTGTTATGAAAAGGTGAAAGACAGCCCGTCAGGGCTCGTGGCGGAAATGCCGCTCGCGCGCCGTGCGCAGGCTCCAGTCCCACTCGTGCGCGGCGCTGCCCTGCTCCTGCTCGGGCAGCGGGCCCTGCGTGGGCTGCACGCCCTGGGTGGCGCAGAAGTCGTCGAACTCGGCGCGTGGCAGCACCATTTCGACGAACAGGCCGGGTTCGCCGACGGCGAACTCGAACTCGACCATGCCGCTGGCGTGCTCCTGCACGATGCGGATGTAGCGGCGCTGTACGTCCCAGCGCTCCTCGGGGGTGGCTTGCGTGCTCATGCCAGGGGTATTGCACGGGCCGTGCCAGGTAGCGGTGCGAACACCGAAAAATCTCGATAATTTCGGGTAAATACCTAAGAATGTCGTCCCCAACACCCACCGCACCCGACCCCGAGCCGATGCTCTCTGGGGAATGCTGCACCGCACTATGCGCATTTGATGCAGGCCTTGAGCGCCGGATTCACCATTTGGTGAACCCAGGACACCCCGTATTGCACTCCGGCATGGGTTCTCGATAATTTACCCATGCCACCGCCACTCACCATGCCCTCCGACGCCGATTTGCGGCGGCACATCCAGTTCTCCACGGCCGATGGCCGCATCTGGCTGGCGGGGCAGCGCATGGTGCTGATGCATGTGGGCTCGCTGGGCCTGCTGCGGCGCGAGCTCATGCACACCCTGGGGTCCCAGGCGGCACGCCGCCTGATGATGCGCGTGGGCTATGCCTCGGGCGAGCGCGACGCGGCGCTGGCGCGCCAGCTGCGCCCCAACGCCGACGCCTTTGCCATGTTCAGCGTGGGGCCGCAGCTGCACATGCTCGAAGGCGTGGTGCAGGTCACACCCGCACAGCTGGAGATCAATCTGGCCAGCGGCCACTTCTATGGCGTGTACGACTGGCAGCATTCCTGGGAGGTGGAGACGCATCTGCGCGACTTCGGCCTGCAGAGCGAGCCCGTGTGCTGGACGCTGCTGGGCTATGCCTCGGGCTATACCAGCGGTTTCATGGGCCGGCCCGTGCTGTTCAAGGAGGTGGCCTGCTGTGGCTGCGGCGCGGCGCATTGCCGCATCGAGGGCCGCGTGCTCGATGCCTGGCCCGACGCCGCCGACCTGGCGCACGACTACGCCCCCGACGCCAGCGATGCCCTGCCCGCCCCCGCCAACGCCCCCCGCCTTGCGCCCAGCCTGCCCGCCTGGCCCGCGTCCATGGCGGCGGAAGACCGGCCCGAGCCGCCAGCCGATGCGCTCGGCCCGCTGATCGGCCGCTCGGCCGGCTTCACGGCCGCCACGGCGCTCTTGCGCAAGGCCGCTGCCACGCAGGTGACCGTGCTGCTCACCGGCGAGACCGGCGTCGGCAAGGAGCGCTTTGCACGCGCGCTGCACGCACTCAGCGCACGCTCGGCCAAGCCCTTCGTGGCCGTCAACTGCGCGGCGCTGCCGGGGGAGCTGGTGGAGTCCGAGCTCTTTGGCACCGAAAAGGGCGCCTACACCGGCGCTGACGCGGCACGCGCCGGGCGCTTCGAGCGCGCGCACGGTGGCACGCTGTTCCTCGACGAGCTGGGCGAGCTGCCGCTGCCCGCGCAAGCCAAGCTGCTGCGCGTGCTGCAGGACGGGCAGATCGAGCGCCTGGGCGCCGCCCAGCCGCGCCAGGTGGACGTGCGCCTGGTATGCGCCACCCATGTGGACCTGATGGAGGCGGTGCGCGCCGGGCGCTTTCGCCAGGACCTGTACTACCGCATTCACGTCTACCCGATCCGCATACCGCCGCTGCGCGAGCGGCCGGACGACATCGAGCCCTTCGCCCAGCACCTGCTGCAGCGCTTTGCACTGCAGCACGACAAGCATGTCAGCGGCTTTTCAGACCGCGCGCTGCACGCGCTGCGCAGCTACGCCTGGCCGGGCAATGTGCGCGAGCTGGAGAATCTGGTGGAGCGCAGCGTGATCCTGGCCGACGCGGGCCAGCCCGTGGATGTGGCGCACCTGTTCCCCGACGGCGCCAACGCCCCGCCCGCTGCGCCCGCACACCAGCTGCAGCCCAGCGGCCGCCTGGGCCAGGCGCAGGCCCCGGCCTGCCACGCACAGCTGCTGGCCCAGCTGCTGGCGCAGCCGCTGGATCTGCCGGCGCTGGAGACGCAGTTGATCGAGGAGGCGGTGGCGCGCCACCAGGGCAACCTGTCCGCCGCCGCGCGCCTGCTGGGCCTGACGCGCCCGCAGCTCAGTTACCGCTTGAACAAAATCAGGGAGTCCTGATGGCCAAACGCGCCCTCCTGCAAGTACTGGACGAAGACGCCCAGCCCACCACACGCACGCTCATCGAGCATGCCTACGAGCGGCTGCGCGACGACATCGTGGGCGGCGCGCTGCTGCCCGGCGAGAAGCTGCGCGTGGAGCACCTCAAGGACCGCTACGGCGTCGGCGCGGGCACGCTGCGCGAGGCCATCACGCGCCTGGCGAGCGACGCGCTGGTGGTGACCGAAGGGCAGCGCGGCTTTCGCGTCGCGCCCATCGCGCTGGAAGACCTGGAGGACGTGACTAACCTGCGCGTGCAGATCGAGACCGAGGCGCTGCGCCGCTCCATCCGCACGGGCAACGGCGCCTGGCGCGCCGCGCTGGAGCAGGCCTACGCCGCGCTGTCGGCCGAGGAGCCGATCGCCCCCGGGCGGCGCGAGGCCTGGGAGCAGCTCAACACGCGCTTTCACGAGGCGCTGCTGGGCGGCTGCGCCTCGCCCTGGACGCTGCGCGTGCTGCGCCTGCTCTCGCGCCACACCGAGCGCTACCGCAGCTTTGCCATGGCCCTGCCCGGCTGCATGCGCGACGTGCACGCCGAACACCAGGCCATCTACGAATACGCCCTGAGCGGCCAGGACGCGCGCGCCGCGCTGGCGCTGGAGGCGCATATCCGCACCACGCCCGACCTGCTCATGCAGGCCCTGCGCGAGGGCCGCGCCGCGCTGCCGGGCAGCGCCGCTGCGCTGGCGGCGTGAGCGCCCTGCCTACCCCTCCCGCCCGCGCCAGCGCTGCGTGCGGCGCGCCAGCCACGCGCCCAGCAGCTGGTACAGCAGCGTCGCCACGCAGGACAGCAGCGCGATCAGCACCGCCATGGCCGCAGCGGCGGCGGTGTCGCCGGCCTCGTCCAGGTTGAGGATGGCGACCGCGCCCAGGCGCGTCTCGGGCGCGTAGAGGAAGACCACCGCCGACACCGTGGTCATCGCGGCGACGAAGTAGTAGCGCGAGACTTCGAGCAGCGCAGGCAGGCACATGGGCAGGGTCACGCGCCACAGCGTCACGTAGAACGGCAGCTTCAGCGAGGCGCCCACGGCCTCGAACTCGCCGTCTATGGACTTGAGCGCCGTCACCAGCGTCATGTGGCCCGTGGTGTAGTAGTGCACCACCGTGCACAGCACCATCAGCGCCATGGTCTGGTACAGGCCGCCCAGCGGATTGCCCGGCGCATTGAAGAAGAAGATGTAGTAAACAAGGAGGTCTTAATCCGACCTCCGGTTTCTACCGTCACCTCTACCGTCAATCCGATTAGCTGCCCGGCGATAGAGCCGATAGCTGCCGTGACGCACTGCCTTTTAAATCAACACGTTACGGCGGATTTTCAATAAGTGGCGATAGTCCCCGAAGGACCTGAATTCACTCCCACTCGATCGTCGCCGGCGGCTTGCTCGACACGTCGTAGGTCACGCGGTTGATGCCGCGCACTTCGTTGATGATGCGGCCCGAGACTTTTTTCAGCAGGCCGTAGGGCAGTTCGGCCCAGTCGGCGGTCATGAAGTCGCTGGTCTGCACGGCGCGCAGCGCGACCACGTAGTCGTAGGTGCGGCCGTCGCCCATCACGCCCACGCTTTTCACCGGCAGGAAGACGGTAAAGGCCTGGCTGGTCAGGTCGTACCAGCTCTTGCCGGTCTGCGGGTCGATGCAGGCGCGCAGTTCTTCGATGAAGATGGCATCAGCGCGGCGCAGCAGGTCGGCGTAGTCCTTCTTCACTTCACCCAAAATGCGCACGCCCAGGCCGGGGCCGGGGAAGGGGTGGCGGTACACCATGTCGTGCGGTAGGCCGAGCGCCACGCCCAGCTCGCGCACCTCGTCCTTGAACAGGTCGCGCAGGGGTTCGAGCAATTTCAGGCCCAGCTGCTCGGGCAGGCCGCCGACGTTGTGGTGGCTCTTGATGGTGACGGCTTTTTTGCTCTTGGCGCCGCCGCTCTCGATCACGTCGGGGTAGATGGTGCCCTGTGCCAGCCACTTGGCACCCTTGGCGCCGTCGCCCTTGAGTTTGGCGGCCTCGGCCTTGAAGACATCGACGAACAGGCTGCCGATGATTTTGCGCTTTTGCTCGGGCTCGCTCACACCGGCGAGCTGGCCCAGGAACAGGTCGGCGGCATCGACGCGGATGACCTTGGCGTGCAGCTTGCCGGCGAACATGTCCATGACCATGTCGCCCTCGTTCAGGCGCAGCAGGCCGTGATCGACGAACACGCAGGTCAGCTGGTCGCCGATGGCGCGGTGGATCAGCGCCGCAGCCACGCTGGAATCGACGCCGCCCGAGAGGCCGAGGATGACTTCCTCGTCGCCCACCTGTTCGCGGATTTTCTGCACCGCTTCTTCGATGTGGTCGCGCATGATCCAGTCGGCCTGGGCGCCGCAGATGTCGCACACAAAGCGGCTCAGGAGCGCCATACCCTGCACGGTGTGCGTGACCTCGGGGTGGAACTGCACTGCGTAGAAGCGCCGCGCCTCATCGGCCATGCCGGCGATGGCACAGGCGGGCGTGGATGCCATCAGCTTGAAGCCCGGCGGCATGGCAGTGACCTTGTCGCCATGGCTCATCCAGACCTTGAGCATGCCGTGGCCCTCGGGCGTGGCGAAGTCCTCAATGCCCTGCAGTAGCGTGGTGTGGCCGTGCGCCCGCACCTCGGCGTAGCCGAATTCGCGCGTGTGGCCGCCCTCGACCTTGCCGCCCAATTGGTTGGCCATGGTCTGCATGCCGTAGCAAATACCCAGCACGGGGATGCCCAGCTCGAATACGGCATCCGGCGCCTTGTCATCCACCTCGTACACGCTGGCGTGGCTGCCCGAGAGGATCACGCCGCGGAGCCTGCCGTCGGCCGCAAACTGGCGCACCCAGTCGCTGCTGACGTCGCAGGGGTGGACTTCGCAGTACACATGGGCCTCGCGCACCCGGCGCGCGATGAGCTGGGTGACCTGGGAGCCGAAGTCGAGGATGAGGATTTTGTCGTGTTGCATGGCGATTTATAAAGAAATCGGCCTCCAGCGCTTGATAGGCAAGCGCTGGCAGCTATTAATAATATAGCTTTCGGCTTAGTCAGCGCGGTAGTTGGGCGCTTCTTTGGTGATCTGCACGTCGTGGACGTGCGACTCGCGGATGCCGGCGGCGGTGATCTCGACGAACTCCGCCTTGTCGTTCATCTCGGCAATCGTGGCGCAGCCGCAGTAGCCCATGGCGGCACGCACGCCCCCGGCCATCTGGAAGACGATGCTGACCATGCTGCCCTTGTAGGGCACGCGGCCTTCGATGCCTTCTGGCACGAGCTTGTCGGCATTGGGGTTGCCGGTGGTCGCTTCCTGGAAGTAGCGGTCCGCGCTGCCTTGCTGCATGGCGCCGATGGAGCCCATACCACGGTAGCTTTTGTACGAGCGGCCTTGGTACAGGATGACCTCGCCCGGGGCTTCTTCGGTGCCTGCGAACATGCCGCCCATCATGATGGTGGAGGCGCCCGCAGCAATCGCCTTGGCAATGTCGCCCGAGTAGCGGATACCGCCGTCGGCAATCAAGGGCACGCCCGTGCCTTTGAGCGCGGTGGCCACGCTGTCAATCGCCATGATCTGCGGCACACCCACACCGGCGACGATGCGCGTGGTGCAGATCGAGCCGGGGCCGATGCCGACCTTGACCGCGTCCGCCCCCGCCTCGACCAGTGCCAGTGCAGCCGCGCCGGTAGCGATGTTGCCGCCGATGACTTCGACCTTGGGATAGTTTTGCTTGACCCATCGCACGCGGTCGATCACGCCCTTGCTGTGACCGTGGGCGGTATCGACCACGATGGCGTCCACACCGGCCTTGACCAGGGCGGCGACGCGTTCCTCGGTGCCCGCGCCCACACCCACGGCGGCGGCCACGCGCAGGCGGCCCTCGCTGTCGCGTGCGGCGTTGGGGAAGGTGGTTTGCTTGTTGATGTCCTTGACGGTGATGAGGCCCTTCAATTCAAAGGCGTCGTTCACCACCAAGAGGCGTTCGAGCTTGTGCTTGTTCAAAAGCGCCTTGGCCTGTGCGGGCGTGGTGCCGTCCTTCTCGTTCACCGTGATGAGCTTTTCGCGCGGCGTCATGATCTGGCTGACCTTGACGTCGTAGCGCGTCTCAAAGCGCACGTCGCGGCTGGTGACGATGCCGATGACCTTGCCGCCGTCGCACACCGGAAAGCCCGAGATGCCGAGGTTTTCCGACAATTCAAGCACCTGCAGCACCGTGTGCTCGGGCGTGATGACCACCGGGTCATGCACCACACCGGATTCGTGGCGCTTGACCTTGGATACCTCAGCCGCCTGCTGCTCGGCCGTCATGTTCTTGTGGATGACGCCGATGCCGCCCTCCTGCGCGATGGCAATCGCCAGGCGCGCCTCGGTGACTGTGTCCATGGCGGCGGACACAAGCGGCAGGTTGAGCAGGATGTTGCGCGTGAAGCGCGTGGAAAGGGACGTGTCCTTGGGCAGGACCTGGGAGTACGCCGGCACCAGCAACACATCGTCGAAGGTGAGCGCTTTTCCTAGAAGGCGCATGAGATGAGCTCCAAAAAAAGGATTGTACTCGTGGCGCGACAAGTTATTCCCAAGCAGCACGCACCGCTCCCATGCGGCATCTGCCCCCGCTACACTTGTACGCATGAAACCCTACAAGCTTCTTCTGCTGGCCTTGGCCTGTACCTGGGCCACCGGGGCCTTTGCCCAATGGCAGTGGCTGGACAAGGATGGGCGCAAGGTGTTCAGCGATCGCCCACCGCCCCAGGACGTTCCGGAGAAGAACATTCTCAAGCAGCCACACCTGAGCGGATCGTCCCGCGCTGCGGCTGCGGCGGCGTCCACTGGAGCGACGTCGGACGCTGCCGCCCCTGCACGGGCCGCCGTCGGCACGGGCAAGGATAAGCAGCTTGAGGAAAACAAGGCCAAGGCCGACGCCGCAGAGGCCGCCAAGAAACAGGCCGAGCAGGAACGCCAAGCCAAGGTGCGCGCCGACAACTGCGCACGCGCCAGGCAGGCCAAGGTCCAGCTGGCGCCTGGCCGGTTGGTCGGCTATACCAGCGCCAACGGCGAACGCGGCTACATGGACGATGCCACGCGGGCAGCGGAACTCAACCGTACAGATGCGGTCATTGCCTCTGACTGCCAATAAACCCTATTGAGCGGCAAGGCCCTCGCGGACGTCGCCGGCCGGCTGTCATGGAAGGCCGCACCTCAATACCCTGCCTTGGAGCCAGTGCGGCGCTTGGCAAACAGGCCCGCGGCGCGCGCCCCCTGGCTGGCAAAGCGCTGGCGGCGCGCCAATTTGGGGTCCACGGTCAGCGGGCGGCAGCATTCCACACGATCTCCGTCGCGCAGAGGTTCTTGTGGCTCGGCGAGCCTGCCCCATACGCCACAGGCCAACTCTGCCAACGGCACAGTCAGGCCGCAGGCATGCAGCGCATCCGCCACGGTGGCACCGGCGGGCAGCTGCAGTTGCCACTCCTGCACCTCGGACGTTCGTACCGAGGCAGTCACCGTGATGTCTAGCAAGTCGGCCATACCACGACTTCAGCCATAGACCTGCTCGGCCCGCTTGATGAAGGCGTCGATGAAGGTGGCCGCAATGCGATCGAACACGGGGCCGACCAGGGTGGCCAATGCCTTGCTGTCAAAGCCATAGTGCAGCTGCAACTCAACCTTGCAGGCGCGCTGCGTGCCATCGCCCACGGGATGAAAGTGCCAATCGCCGTCAAGCTTGGAGAATGGCCCCTCGACCAGCTGCATCCTCACGCGGCGGCCCTGTTCATGGGTGTTGCGCGTCACAAAGGACTTGTGCAGCCCCCCCAGGGAAATGCCCACCTCCGCCTTCATGCCCTGCTCGTCGCGCTCTAGAACGGTTGCGTGATCGCACCAGGGCAAGAATTCAGGATAGCTGGCCACGTCGGTCACCAGAGCGAACATTTCTTCGGGGCTGTACCAGATGAGGACGGATTTGTGGACTGTTTTCATGAAGACGGGGCGCCTAAAATAAGCGGCGCGAGACGACAACGATTGTAGGGAGGCATTGCATCTCCCGGTTTGCGCCGCAATTCATCACTTATGGCCAAGAAACCCGAAACATCGTCACGCATCGCCGACAACAAGAAGGCGGCATACAACTACTTCTTCGAAGAACGCCACGAGGCCGGCATGGTGCTGCACGGCTGGGAGGTCAAGGCCCTGCGCGAGGGCAAGGTCCAGCTCACCGACGGCTACGTCATCATCAAGGACGGCGAGCTGTACCTTATCGGCTGCCAGATCAATCCGCTCAAGACCGCCTCCACCCATGTGAGCCCCGACGCCACGCGCATCAAGAAGCTGCTGCTGCACAAGGACGAAATCCTCCGCCTCATTGGCAAGGTGGAGCAAAAAGGCTACACCCTGGTGCCACTGAACCTGCACTGGAAGGACGGCCGCGCCAAGTGCGACATCGCCCTGGCCAAGGGCAAGGCCGAGCACGACAAGCGCGACACCATCAAGGAGCGCGAGGGCAAGCGCGAGGTGGAGCGCGCAATGAAGAGCCGCCACCGCTGAGATTTTTCTGCGGCGGCCATGGAATAAACCCCTGCCCACGGGTGTTCATCCAGCGTCCGACCGTCATACCGACGGGCCGGCATCCCTATGGAGAACCCCATGACCAAGCTCAGTTCCCTGCTCGCCGCGCTGGCGCTGGCCGGCAGCTATTCCTTTGCCCATGCGCAGGTAAGCGTCCAGGGCGGCGTCCTGGTCGGCGCCAATGGCATGACGCTCTACACCTTCGACAAGGACATGGCCGGCAGCGGCAAATCCGCGTGCAACGGTGGCTGCGCCAGCAACTGGCCCCCCTTGACCGCCACCATGGCGCCCAGCGGGGAAGGCTACAGCCTGATCCAGCGTGACGACGGGGTCCAACAGGTCGCCTACAAGGGCAAGCCGCTGTACTACTGGAGCAAAGACGGCAAGCCCGGTGACAAGACGGGTGACGGTGTGAACAACTTGTGGCACGCCGCCATGCCATGACCACGACACTGCCCGCATGAACAGCAACCAGGTCGTCGAGCAACTGCCCGGCCTGCGCCGCTATGCGCGCGCGCTCACCGGTGACGCCTGGGCGGCCGACGACCTGGTGCAGGACACGCTGGAGCGCGCCAGCCGCAAATGGCTGCTGTGGCGCAGCGGCAGCGACCTGCGCGCCTGGCTGTTCACGCTGATGCACAACCTGTATCTCAACCAACGCCGCGGCCTGGTGGCGGTGCAAGCACTGGACGAGCAGGCCCTGGCCACGCTCGCAGGTGCGGACGGCGTGGCGTGCGACGTCACGATCGACCTCGACCGCTGCCTGCAGCGCCTGCCGGCGGAGCAACGCGCCGTGTTGCTGCTGGTGACGCTGGAAGACCTGGCCTACGCCGATGTGGCGCGCGTGCTGGACATTCCCCTGGGCACGGTGATGTCGCGCCTGTCGCGTGCCCGCCGCCGCATGCGCGAGATGCTGGACCAGGGCCCAGCCCAGGCCGCTGGCACCAACGCTGGCGCATCGGCCGCCCTGCGCCGCATGAAATGAGTCACCGTGCACCCACGCCTGCCATGAACACGTCACCCGCTCCCCTCCCGGACGATACAGAGCTGCATGCCCTGGTGGACGGCCAACTGCCGGCCGAACAGGCCAAGCGGCTGCGTGCAAGCCTTGATGCCCACGCGCGTGGTGAGTCCGACGCCTGGCAGCACCAGCGCGCCTTGCTGCAAACCTTGCACCAGGACTGGCTCGACTCTGCGCCGCCCGATACCCTGCGCGCAGCCGCCGAGCGCCTGCAAGCCGTACACGCCGAGCGCAGGCGCCGGGCCGTCTGGGGTGGCATGGCCGCAAGCTGGGCGCTGGCTTTCGGCCTGGGGTGGGGCCTCCATGGACCGTGGTGGGGAAATTCAACACCGGCTGTGGCGGCATCGCCGCCCTTGCAGTTTGCGCGGCAGGCCGCCGTAGCCCACGCGATCTACCAGCCGGAGCAGCGCCACCCCGTGGAGGTGACGGCCGCGCAGCAGGACCACCTGGTGCAATGGCTGTCCAAGCGCCTGGCGCGCCCGCTCACCGTGCCTCATCTGCAGGAGCAGGGCTTCGACCTGGTGGGCGGGCGGCTGCTGCCCGGCGGCAATGGCGCACGCGCCCAGTTCATGTACCAAAACGCCGCGGGCACGCGCATCACTCTGTACCTGGGCGCGCTGGACGCGGCCCAGGCCGAGGCCTTCCACTTCTACGACGAAGGGCCGGTGTCAGGCTTTTACTGGGTCGATCGCGGCTTTGGCTACGCGCTCAGCGGTGAACTGCCACGGCCGGCGCTACAGGCCCTGGCCACGGCCGTGTACCGCCAGCTGCAGCTCAGCGCAACCCCACCAGAGGGTGCGCGTGCACCGGCCAGGGGCTCTTGAAGAAGGCCCGCACCAGCGCGGGGCTCACGTCCTCGATGCGTGCCGGACTCCAGCGCGGGTTCTGGTCCTTGTCCACGGCCAGGGCGCGTATGCCCTCCAGCGTCTCGCTCTGGCCGGGGCGCAGGTAGAAGCAGTGGCGCACCATGTCGCGCTCCATGCGCAGGTCATCGGCCAGGCCCATGGCGCGGGCGCGGCGTATCTGCTCCAGCACCACATGCAGCATCAGCGGCGAGCGGCGGCGCAGGGTAGCGGCCGTGGCGCGCGCCCAGGCGTCGTCAGCACCTTCGAGGGCGGCGACGATGGCGGGCACATTGTCCAGGGCAAAATATTGGTCAATTTGTGCTCTTGCGCTTATATGGCAAGCGCCAGCCGCTACCAATTTTGAAGAAACCCACTGCTGCACCGCCGGGCCATCGGCAAAGTTCTGTGCGCCCAGCGCGTCCCAAACCGCTGCCTGCTGCTCGGCAGGCAGAAAGCCGTCGGCCAGCTTGAATGCAATCGCATCCGCAGCGCCTATGGTGTCGCCCGTCAAGGCCAGCCACTCGCCGACGCGGCCGGGGCAGCGCGAGAGGAAATAGCCGCCGCCCACGTCGGGGAACAGGCCGATGGCCGTCTCGGGCATGGCCATCTTGGTGCGCTCGGTCACGATGCGCAGCGTGCCGCCCTGGCTGATGCCCATGCCGCCGCCCATGACGATGCCGTCCATGAAGGCGATGTAGGGCTTGCCGAAGTTGTGGATCAGGTGGTTGAGGGCGTATTCCTCGGTGAAGAAGTCCTCGATCTGCGGATCGCCCACCGTGCCCGCGGCGTGCAGGAAGCGGATGTCGCCGCCCGCGCAGAAGGCGCCAAAGGGGCCCTCCTTGTTGCTGCCGCGAATGGCCACGGCCAGCACCTTGTCGTCACGCTGCCAGTCCAGCAGCACCGCCATCAGGTCGCGCACCATGGCGAGCGACAGGGCGTTGAGCGCCTTGGGGCGGTTCAAGGTGATGCAGCCCACCCGGCCGCGTACCTCGGCCACGACTTCCGTCGTCATCTCTGTCATTGTTGTTCCTTCCAAGCAAGCAGTTCATTAAATACGAGTGCGCCTATGACCAGCGCGCCTCCCATCAGCACGGCGGGTGCCGGACGCTCGCCAGCGCCCACCCAGGCCAGTGCAATGCCAAAAATCACCTCCAGCAGGCCCAGCAGCGCAATCTCGGGCGCCTTGAGCACGCGCGCGCAGTACACCACCAGTACGCAGGGAATCGCCAGCTGGACCAGCCCCAGCAGCGCTAATAGCAAGAGATCATGTGCCGAGGCCTGGAACGGCCAGGCCAGCGGCAAGGTGGCCAGGGCCGACAGGGCGGCACCCAGCAGCACCGCCGGCACCAGGTCCACCGCATGGCCATGGCGCTGCGAATGTTGCACCAGCACCCAGTTCACCGCCGCCGCCATGGGCACGCACAGGGCGACGGCCACACCCGTGAAAGAAAGACCGGAAATCTCCGCTCCATACATCCAGCCAATACCCACCCCGGCCAGCGCAATCGCGCACCAGGTGCGCGGCGCAATAGGGTGGCCTATGAAGCCGCGCGCCAGCAATGCCGTGAGCAAGGGCCCAATGGCCATCGTCACCAACACGCTGGCCACGGGAATCAGCAGGATGGCCACCATGAAGGCCGTGAACATGACGCTCCAGCACAGGCCGGAAATCCACAGCGCCAGGCCACCGCGGCGCACGGTGAGCAGCAACGCCCGGCCCTGCAGCGCCGGCAAGATCACGCACAGAGACAGCAGCATGAAGAAGCTGCGCCAGAACGTCACCTCGAAGCTGCGGGCCAGTTCCAGGTGCCTTGTCACGACGCCAGCGGTAGACCACATGAGCGTCACCGCCACCATGAGCCATACGGCCCGGCCATGGCCAGGCAGGACGTTCTCTGTCATCCGCTGCTTCCTCTCCCTGTGTTGCGCCGCGGACCGGCGCCATTCAAACCTATGATGCGAACCGCGCATATTAGCGGCTGCCGAAGCGCATGCGGGCCAGGCGCCGACGCAGGCGTCCATCAACATGGGACCGGCGGGCGCATTGCAGAAGTTGGCTGACACCCAGGTCGGCAGGCGTGGCGCACAATGACCGGACCGACCCAGCGACCAGCGGCGAAGGCGATGATTGCGTTTGCTTGCAATTTATTGTGCACTCGCACCCCGCTTGATGCAGCACAAATACCGGGCCGCCAAGGCTTGCGCCCCGACCGCCCGCCACGTAGATTGGGATTTGCCGCCGCTTTTTTTCACGTTGAGGAGCACGCCATGCCATCGAGCTCGATACGCAAGACCCTATCGCCCCTGTCCCCGGGTCCGCCGCCGGCCGAGGCCCCGGCCACGGTCACGGCACCACGCAGGCTACCCCTGCACGCCGTACCCAGCACGCTGCTCATCCCCCTGGCGGCCCGCGCTGGCGGGGATGCCTACTTTCCCCACCTGGCCTGTGACGATGCCGTGGCCGAGCGGCAGTTGCGCAGCCTTGGCGTGGACGTCAGCTCCTACCTTGCCGACCGCTTCACGGTCCTGAATATCCTGTGGCGCACCCGACACATCCGCGACGTCGGCCGCGCCTTCTTCTCGCTGCACCCGCAGGCCTGGGGCATCAACCTGGGCTGCGGTCTGTCGCACTATTTCCAGTGGCTGGACAACGGCCAGAACACCTGGATCGACGCCGACCTGCCCGAAGTCATGGCCCTGCGCAGTGGATTGAACCCACCCTGCTCGCCGCGACTGCGCCGCGCCACGCTCGACATCACCCACCCACAATGGTGGCAGGCGCTGCACCTGCCGCCACACGCGCTGGATCAGCCCCTGTTCGTGGTCTGCGAGGGCGTGCTCATGTACCTGCAGCCCGCGCAGGCGCGGCAAGTCCTGGCGCAGTTTGCAAGCAACGCGCCTGCCGGCTCGCGCCTGCTGATCGATACGCTGCACCAATGCGCCGTGGGCCATGCCCACTGGCACAGCAGCGTAGGCCGCACAGGGGCCGAATTTCACTGGGGCATCCGCCGCCCGGACGAGCTTTGCGCAGGCCACCCGCGGCTGCGCCTGGGCCAGTTGCGCAGCGTGACCGACTGCTATGGCTGGTTCGGCCGCGGCGTCGATGCGCTATGGAGCCCGTGGCTGGGCGCACCGCTGTACGGGCTGGCGGAGCTGTCGGTTTAGCCAAACAGGACTGGCGTGGCGCAGCCCATAAAAAAAGGGAGCCTGGCTGGCTCCCTTTTTTGCGGCTCCACCGCAAATGCGGTCAAGCCCCGTCGCGGCTGGCGCGCTTGCGCTCGTGCTCCTTCAGGTGGCGCTTGCGCAGGCGGATGCTCTTGGGCGTGATTTCCACCAGCTCGTCTTCCTCGATGAACTCCACGCCATATTCCAGCGACAGTTCGATGGGCGGCGTGATCTTGATGGCATCTTCCTTGCCGCTGACGCGGAAGTTGGTCAGCTGCTTGGTGCGCGTGGCGTTGACCACCAGATCATTGTCGCGGTTGTGCACGCCGACGATCATGCCCTCGTACACCGGGTCGCCGGCGCGCACGAACATGCGGCCGCGGTCGTCGAGCTTGCCCAGGGCGTAGGTGAAAATTTCACCGTCGTCCATGGAGATCAGCACGCCGTTCTTGCGCCCGCCAATCTCGCCCTTGTGCGGCTCGTAGCTATCAAAAATATTGCTGATCAGGCCCGAGCCACGCGTCAGGTTCAGAAATTCGTTGGTAAAGCCGATCAGGCCACGCGCCGGGATGCGGTACTCCAGGCGCACGCGGCCACGGCCGTCCGGCTCCATGTTGACCAGCTCGCCCTTGCGCTCGCCCAGCGCCTGCATCACGCCGCCCTGGTGGCCTTCCTCAATGTCGGCGGTCACCAGCTCGATCGGCTCACAGCGCTCGCCGGCTATGTCCTTGAACACCACGCGCGGCTTGCTGACGGCCAGCTCGTAGCCCTCGCGGCGCATTTCTTCCAAGAGGATGGTCAGGTGCAGCTCGCCGCGGCCCGACACTTCAAAAATGCCGTCCTCGTCGGTTTCCTTGACGCGCAGCGCGACGTTGGAGCGCAGCTCCTTCTGCAGGCGGTCCCAGATCTGGCGGCTGGTGACGAACTTGCCCTCACGGCCGGCCAGCGGGCTGGTGTTGACGCAGAAATTCATGGTCAGCGTCGGCTCGTCGATCTTGAGCATCGGCAGCGGCTGCGGATTGGCGGGATCGGTGATGGTCTCGCCAATGCCCACGTTCTCAATGCCGTTGATGAGCACGATCTCATCGGGCCCGGCTTCGCTGACCTGGATGCGATCAAGCCCCTGGAACTGGTGGATCTGGTTGATGCGGCCCTTGTAGCTGGCGCCATCGGGACCGGCCATGACCAGCACGTCCTGGCCCGCCTTGAGCGTGCCCTGCGTAATGCGGCCCACGCCGATACGGCCCACGAAGGTGGAATAGTCCAGCGCCGAGACCTGCATCTGCACCGGCGCCGTCGGGTCGCCCTTGACCGAGGGCACGTGCTTCAGCACGGTGTTGAAAAGGGCCGACATGTCGGGACCCCATTGCTCGCCCGGCTCACCCTGCTCCAGCGCGCTCCAGCCGTTGATGCCCGAAGCGTAGACCACGGGGAAGTCGAGCTGTTCGTCGGTGGCGCCCAGCTTGTCGAACAGGTCGAAGGCGGCGTTGACCACGTAGTCGGGGCGCGCGCCGGGCTTGTCCACCTTGTTGACGACGACGATGGGCTTCAAGCCCAGGGCCAGCGCCTTCTTGGTGACGAAGCGCGTCTGTGGCATGGGGCCTTCCTGCGCGTCGATGAGCAGCACCACGCCGTCCACCATGGACAGGGCGCGTTCCACCTCGCCGCCAAAGTCGGCGTGGCCGGGTGTGTCCAGGATGTTGATGTGCGTGCCTTCCCAGCTCACGGCGCAGTTCTTGGCCAGAATGGTGATGCCGCGCTCGCGCTCGATGGCGTTGCTGTCCATCACCGTGTCCACGACCTTTTCGTGGGCGGCGAAGGTGCCGGACTGGCGCAGCAGCTGGTCCACCATGGTGGTCTTGCCATGGTCAACGTGGGCGATGATGGCGATATTGCGGATTTGTTTGCTCATAGCGTGGTTTCCAATGTGCCGCGTTCTATGTCGGCGCGCGGCGCGCCTTGGAGAATTTGTTGAATTTCAATCGGGCTCAGGAGCCGGTCGGGGATCAGCTCCCCCTGGGTCACATGCCCCACGCCCAGCAGCGCATGCGGGTGCTCGCCATACACGGCCACCGCACCCGCGTCGGGCCAGAGGCCCCTGCGGCGCAGGCCCGAGAGAAAGCGGGCAGCATCCTGCTCCTGGAGGGTGACAGGCATATGTCCGGCCAGCAGGGTATCGACCGGCAGCACCTGGCGCAGGCGTTCGTCCTCGTCCATGGCTTCAAGCTGGTCCAGCGTGACGCAGCGCTCCACGCCCAGGCCGCCGGTGTCGATGCGGCGCAAAAACGTCAGGTGCGCACCGCAGCCCAGGGCCTTGCCTATGTCTTCGCCCATGGTGCGGATGTAGGTTCCCTTGCTGCAGCTTACGGTCATTTTGATAGCTGCTCGCGCTTTACTGTCCTGCGCTAAGGCGATGTTTAGTGCATGAATCGTGACATTGCGCGCGGGGCGCTCGACCTCCAGCCCGGCACGCGCATATTCGTACAGCGCCTTGCCGTCCTTTTTGAGGGCGCTGTGCATGGGCGGCACCTGGCGGATGGCTCCGGTGAACTGCGCTTGCACGGCGGCCAGGCGCTCGGGCGTGAGCCGAGCCGCATCCACCGCAAGTTCTTGCAGCACCTCGCCCTCGGCGTCGCCAGTGGTCGTTGTCACGCCCAGCAGGGCAATTGCCTCGTAGGTCTTGGGCGCATCGAGCTGCAGCGCGCTGAACTTGGTCGCTGCGCCAAAGCACAGCGGCAGCACGCCGGTCGCCAGCGGGTCCAGCGTGCCGGTATGGCCGGCCTTTTCGGCGCGCAGCAGCCACTTCACCTTTTGCAAGGCGTCGTTGCTGGAGAAGCCCAGGGGTTTGTCAAGCAGCAGCACTCCGTGCACCGGGCGCCGCTGCACCCGGACACGGGGAGCGTGCTCAGTCATTGCCGTCGTCGTCCTTGGCGCGCGAGGCCACGGCGCGCGCGATCAGCGCATTCATGTCGGCGGCGCGCTCCTGCGTGCGGTCGAACATGAAATGCAGCGTGGGCACGGTATGAATGGACAGGCGTTTGAATAGCCCATTGCGCAAGAAGCCAGCCGACTGGTTCAGGGCCTCCTGCGTGGCCGCGCCGTCGCCCACGAGCACGCTGAAGAACACCTTGGCGTGCGCGTAGTCGGGCGTGACCTCCACGGCCTGCAGCGTCACCATGCCGATGCGCGGGTCTTTCAGCTCGCGGATCAGTTCGGCCAGATCGCGCTGGATCTGGTCGGCGACCTTGAAGCTGCGGTTGGGGGCGGCGGGTTTCTTGGCAGCCATGGTTTACAGCGTCCGGGCAACTTCCTTGATCTCAAAGAGTTCGAGCTGATCGCCCTCTTTGATATCGGTGTAGTTGCGCAGCTTGATACCGCACTCGAAGCCTTCCTTGACTTCCTTGACATCGTCCTTCAAGCGGCGCACCGATTCCACCTCGCCCGTGTAGATGACCACGTTCTCGCGCAGCAGGCGGAACCTGCAACCGCGTGTGACCTGGCCCGAGGTGATGTAGGAGCCGGCAATGGTGCCGATCTTGGTCGCCACGAACACGTTGCGGATCTCGGCCGTGCCGATGGCTTCCTCGCGCTGCTCGGGCGCCAGCATGCCGGACATGGCGGCCTTCAACTCATCGACGGCGTCGTAGATGATGTTGTAGTAGTTGAGCTGGACATCGTTGGCCTCGGCGTGCTTGCGCGCATTGGCGTCGGCACGCACGTTGAAGCCGATGATCAGCGCCTTGGAGGCAATCGCCAGGTTGACGTCGCTCTCACTGATACCACCCACGCCGGCGTACACCAGCTGCACGCGCACCTCGTCGGTGGAGAGCTTGAGCAGCGACGCCGCCAGTGCTTCTTGCGAACCCTGCACGTCGGCCTTGATGATGATGGGCAGGTTCTGTACCTCGCCCGCCTGCATTTCGGCAAAGACGTTTTCCATCTTCGCAGCCTGCTGTTTGGCCAGCTTGGTGTTGCGGAACTTGCCGGCGCGGTAGGTGGCGATTTCGCGTGCGCGGCGCTCGTCGGAGAGCACCATGAACTCGTCGCCCGCCTGCGGCACCTCGGACAGGCCCTGGATCTCGACCGGAATCGAAGGGCCGGCTTCCTTGGCGGTCTTGCCGTTTTCGTCGACCATGGCGCGCACACGGCCAAAGGTCTGGCCGGCCAGCACCACATCGCCCACCTTGAGCGTGCCCGACTGCACCAGGACGGTGGCCACGGGGCCACGGCCCTTGTCCAGCTGCGCCTCGATCACCAGGCCCTTGGCCATGGCGTCCACCGGGGACCTGAGCTCCAGGACTTCGGCCTGCAAGAGCACCTGCTCCAGCAGCTCGTCTATGCCCATACCGGTCTTGGACGACACGGCGACGAAGGGCGAATCGCCGCCATATTCCTCGGGCACCACCTGCTCGGCGACCAGCTCCTGCTTGACCTTGTCCGGATTGGCCTCGTGCTTGTCGGCCTTGGTGATGGCGACCACGATGGGCACGCCCGCAGCCTTCGCGTGCTTGATGGCCTCGCGCGTCTGCGGCATCACACCGTCGTCGGCCGCGCACACCAGGATCACGATATCGGTGGCCTGGGCGCCGCGGGCACGCATGGCCGTGAAGGCCTCATGGCCCGGGGTGTCCAGGAAGGTGATGGTGCCGCGCGGCGTATCCACATGGTAGGCCCCGATGTGCTGCGTGATGCCGCCCGCTTCGCCCGGCGCCACCTTGGCACGGCGGATGTAGTCCAGCAGCGAGGTCTTGCCATGGTCCACGTGGCCCATGACGGTGACCACGGGAGCGCGCGGCAGGGCCTCGGCCTGCTGGCTGGAGACTTCCTCGACCGTGAAGGCCTCGGGATCGTCCAGCGCCGCCACGACGGCCTTGTGGCCCATTTCCTCGACCACGATCATGGCCGTGTCCTGATCCAGCGGCTGGTTGATGGTGACCATCTGGCCCATCTTCATCAGCGCCTTGATCACCTCGGAGGCCTTGATGGCCATCTTGTGCGCCAGCTCGGCCACGGTGATGGTCTCGGGCACATGCACCTCGATGGCGCGGAACTCGGCCGCAGCCTGCGGCTGATGTGGCTCGTTGCGGTCGTTGCCACGGCGGCCACGCGGGCCCGAACGCCAGTTGTTGCGGCCCACGCCGCCGCTGCTGTCGCCACGGGTCTTGATTTCCTTCTTCTTGGTCGCATCGTTGGCCCAGCTGGACGACAGCTTGGCGGACTTGACCTCCTTGCCGGCACCGGGCGCGGCAGGCGCAGCGGCGCGCGCGCCGGCGCCCGTACCGGTGGCCGGCTTGTGCAGCGTGCCCTTCTTGGCGTCGGCACCGGCAGCCGTCTTGGCGGCAGGCTTGGGTTCCTCGGGCTTCTTGGCCACGAGCACCTTCTTGGGCGCAGCCATCATGGCGCGAATGGCCTCGGCCTCGGCCAGGGCCTTGCGGCGGCGCTCGTCCAGGTCGGCGGCGCGCGCACTATCTTCAGCGGCACGAGCCTTCGATTCGGCCTCGGCCTTGGCGCGTGCCTCGGCCTGCGCCTTGGCGCGCTCCTCGGCCTCGGCGGCAGCCTCGCGCTGGGCTTCGGCGCGCTCTGCGGACTCCATGGCCCTCTTCTCGGCCTGCTGGGACGCGTAGGCAGCGGCACGCTCCTCGGCCTCGCGCTCGCGCTGCTCACGCGCTTCGCGCTCGCGACGGGTTGCGGCCAATTCTGCCTCCTGGCGGCTGATCAGCTCCGCCTGGCGACGTGCTTCTTCCTCGCGGCGGGACAGCTCAAGATCCTCGGGCGACTGCGCTGCAGACGCGGGCTCCGCCGCGCCATCGGTGCCATCCTCACGCTTGATGAAGGTGCGTTTTTTGCGCACCTCCACCTGAATGGTGCGTGCCTTGCCCGTGGCATCGGCCTGCTTGATCTCGCTGGTGGACTTCTTGACCAGCGTGATCTTCTTGCGATCACCTCCGGCCGTGCCGTGGCTGGCCTGCAGAAAGGCCAACAACTTCTGCTTGTCCGCTTCGTTCAACAGGTCGGTGGAGGCCGTCTTGGCCACGCCAGCGGACTTGAGTTGATCCAGCAGGGTTTCGGGGGATTTCTTGAGCTCTACAGCGAACTCGGCGACAGTGTTACTCGACATATTCGGTACGTACCTCCCTGACCTTTACTCTTGCCCCATGAACCAGTGCTCGCGCGCCTTCATGATCAAGGCCTTCGCATCCTCGGCAGACTGCCCGGTCAGCTCGGTCAACTCATCAATGGCCAGATCGGCGAGGTCATCACGCGTGTTCACTCCCGCGTCGGCCAGTTTGGCTATCAGCTCGGGCGTCAGGCCCTCGAGGTCGCGCAGGTCCTGGGACACACCACCCATGCTTTCTTCGCGGGCGATTTCCATGGTCAGAAGCGCATCCTTGGCACGTGCGCGCAGCTCGCCCACCGTATCCTCGTCGAAGCTCTCGATCTCCAGCATCTCCTGCAGCGGCACATAGGCCACCTCCTCCAGACTCCCGAAGCCCTCGGCGATCAGGATGTCTGCGATCTCCTCGTCCACGTCGAGTTTTTCCATGAACAGCCGGCGCGCCGCGTCAGACTCGTCGGCCTGCTTCTGCGCGGACTCGGCGGCGTCCATGATGTTGATCTTCCAGCCCGTGAGGTCGGACGCCAGGCGCACGTTCTGCCCGCCGCGGCCAATGGCGATAGCCAGGTTCTCCTCATCCACCACCACGTCCATGGCGTGCTTTTCTTCATCGACCACGATGGAGCTCACGTTGGCCGGCGCCAGCGCACCGATCACAAACTGCGCCGGGTCTTCGGACCACAGCACGATGTCCACGCGCTCGCCAGCAAGCTCGTTGGTCACGGCATTGACGCGCGTGCCGCGCACGCCGACACAGGTACCGATCGGATCCACGCGCTTGTCGTGGCTGAGCACGGCAATCTTGGCGCGGCTGCCGGGGTCGCGCGCACAGCTCTTGATCTCCAACAGGCCCTGTTCGATCTCGGGGACCTCGTTGCGAAACAGCTCGATCATGAACTCCGGCGCCGAGCGCGAGAGGATGATGGGCGCACCGCGCAACGTCAGGTCCACCTCCATGATGATGGCCCGCACGCGGTCGCCGCTGCGCAGGTTTTCCTTGGGGATCATCTCGCCGCGGCGCAGGCGGCCTTCCACCCGGCCGGACTCGACGATGAGGTCGCCCTTGTCCATGCGCTTGACGGTGCCGGTGAAGATCTTCTCGCCGCGGCTCATGAAGTCGCTCAGCAGCATCTCGCGCTCGGCGTCGCGGATCTTCTGCAGGATGACCTGCTTGGCCGCCATGGCGCCGATGCGGCCAATGGGCACGGACTCCACCGACTCCTCGATGTACTCGCCGACCTCGATGTCGGGCACGCGCTCACGCGCATCCATGAGCAGCTCCTCGGCGTCGGGATTCTGCAGCCCGGCGTCGTCGGGCACCACCAACCAGCGGCGGAAGGTTTCGTACTCGCCGCTGTCACGGTCGATGGACACGCGCAGCTCCACCTCGCCCTGGTACAGCTTCTTCGTGGCCTGGGCCAGCGCCGACTCCACGGCACCCAAGACCACATCGCGCTCGACGTTCTTTTCGCGCGAAATAGCCTCGACCAACATCAACAATTCGCGATTCATGCGACGACTCTCCTGTTTCTCAATCCCTGGCGGGCCGGCCTGTAAGGGCGGCCAGCGCTATCAAATTTCAGTCTGCCGAGGCGGGCTTGGCACCCCGCCCCTTGAAGTCCACGATGGGCGCAAGCCGCGCCTCGCGCAACTCGTCCAGCGTAAAAGCCAATGCCTGCAACGGCGCCGGCACACGCTTCTTGCTCACGCGCTGACCCGGCTTGATCGGCGGCGCATCGCTCCAGACGATCTGCCAGCCACCAGAGGCCAAGCGTTCGAGCGTGCCTCGGAACTTCTTGCGGTTGGCGGCCACCTGCCCACCGGCGGCGGCGCCCATGGGCTCCTTCAGGGTGATGTCGATCACCTCGCCCTCGAAGCGCGTGAAGTCCTGCTCATTGCGCAGCAGCCGATCTATGCCCGGCGAGGACACCTCCAGGCGCTTGTAGTCCACCGCATCGACCTCGAGGGCAAACTGCAGCTGGCGGGTGACCTTCTCGCAGTCCTCAACGGTGATGAACTGCTCGGCGACAGGCGCTGCCTCTGCGGCGGCCGGCGGCGCCCACACCAGGTCAATGGTGATGCGCAGCAAGCCCCCTGCGGAGCGCTCGATCTCCACCAGGTCATAGCCCAAGCCGGCCACGGTTTGTTCAACGATTTGCTGCAATGCCACAGGTGTGCGCTCTGTCCAATTCCGATTGAATGCCCCGCCAGCCGCGAAACCGCGCGCCGGGCAAAGGCCAAAAAGCAAACGGCCAAAAAAAACGGGCGGTGAGTACCCGCCCGTTTTGGTCGTGAAGCTAGTATTGTATCCGTTAAACCATCGCTATGCAAAGATCAACGGCACGCATCTTGCATTGCGCTTGGTCACCTGCTCGCGGCAATGCGCTGAAAGAGCGCCTGGGCCTGCGTATCGGCCGCTGGGGTGCGGGAATCGCCCTGCATGGCCTGCAGCATGCGGCCCAGTACCTGCGCCTGCGGCAGCACCGGCCCTAGAAATCTGGCCACTTGGCCGTCCGCTATGAGGATCGTGGGGAAGGTTTCCACATCGACGTCGCCGACGGCCTCCTCCTCGTCCTCCACGTCCACCCATTCAAACCGCACCTGCGGCCAGGCGCGCGCCAGCTCCTCAAACACGCCTTGGTATTCGCGGCAGGTGCCGCACCATTGGGCGCAAAGGCACACCACCCACCACGCCGGTGTCTCGGAAGATGGCAGCGCCGAGCTTCCCATGCCCATGCAGATCAATCCTTTATTCCGGTAGTCAAGAGCCGCGCCGCTCGCGGGCACGGAAGACGTCTATCGTATCGACCTTTGCGGCCTCATTGCCCCAGGCATTGCGGACATAGGATAGGACGTTGGCGATTTCCTCATCGTGCAGGCTCTGCATGAAGGGCGGCATGCCATAGGGTCGCGGGTTGCCCGCCGTCGCCGGCGCATAGCCCCCTTGCAGCACCACCTGCACCAGGTTGGTGGTATCGGCCATCAGCACGGCGCGATTGCCTGCCAGGGCCGGGAAGGCTCCTTGGTGCCCCTCCCCCCGCTCACCATGGCATTGGGCGCATTGCTGTTTGTAGAGCCCCTGCCCCTTCTCCATCACCGTGGCAGACGGCTTGGCAGCGGGCGGCGCGGGATTGTCCTGCTGCGGCAGGCTGCGCAAGTAGACGGCCATGGCGCGCAGATCGGCATCGTCCAGGTGCTGCAGGCTTCGGAACACGACCTCGGCCATGGGTCCCGATACCGTGGCCTGGGGCGATACGCCGGTCTTGAGCAGCGCGACCACATCATCCTGGGACCAGGCATTCACCGCAGCCTCGCGCGGCGATGTGAGCGCCGGCGCATACCAGTTCTGCACGGGAATCAGGCCACCGCGCAGCGCAGCGCCCGCAATCGGCGCGCCCAGGGCGTTGCGCGGCGTATGGCAGGCGGCGCAATGCCCCAGGCCCCGCACCAGGTAGGCGCCGCGGTTCCATTCGGCCGGCTGCGCCGGCAGCACGCCGGGCCGGAAGTACAGGGCGCGCCATACCGCAAGGGCCGCCTGCGTATTGAACGGAAAGCGCAGCGCATGCGACCGGTTGGGCTGGTCCACGGGCGCCAGGCTGCGCAGGTAGGCGTAGATGGCGTCCGAGTCGGCGCGCGTGACATGGGTATAGCTGGTGTACGGGAACGCGGGAACGAGCAGCCGCCCATCGCGCGCACGGCCATTGTGCAGGGCGCGCCAGAATTCGCCCGGCGTCCAAAGGCCCAGGCCCGTGGCCTCATGGGGAGTGATATTGGTCGCATAGACCACGCCGAACGGCGTGTCGATCGGTCGGCCGCCGGCGAATGGCTCGCCGCCCTGGCGCGTATGGCAGGAGACGCAGTTGCCCGCCCTGGCCAGGTAGGCGCCGCGGGCTATCAATTCAGTAGTCTCTGGCACCCTCTCGTTGGCCGGCAGCGGCGCCTCATCGAGCCGGTTCAGCGCCGCTACGCCACCGGCAATGGCCACCAGCAGCAGCACGCAGCCCACGACCCAGCCAAACAGGACACGAGGAGGCTTCATCGCCCCACACCCCCACTGGCCGCTGCGTGCGGCATGCGCACACCGCCACATGGCATGGGCGGCTCGCCCTTGAACGCGCTGGCCGGCTTGCCCTGGCCCGGAACGGGCTGGGCCGAGAGCCAAGCCGCGATGGCGCCGACATCTTCCACGCTCAAGCGGTGCGCGATCCGCGCCATGCAGTCTGGCGCCTGCGCACGGCGCTGGCCGGTCTGCCACGCGCCCAGCTGGCTGCTGACATAGTCCCGCGACAAGCCCAACAGGCCGGGGACCGAGGGCGCAACTCCGGTCATGGCGTCGCCATGGCATTGGCTGCAGGCGGGAATCTTGCGGCCTTCGTCGCCCTGGCGTACCAGCTGCCGACCGCGCTCAAGCCGTGCCGGCGCTGCGGGCGCGGGCTCAGGGGGCGCATAGGGCAGCTCCAGCGCGGCGAAATACCCGGCGATCTCGTGCAGATAGTCGTCTGTCAGATAGTCCAGGAGATGCGCCATGGGGGGGTAGCTGCGGCGCCCGTCGCGGAAATTCAGCAACTGGTTGTACAGATAGCCCGCCGGCTTGCCGGCAATGCGCGGAAAGTAGGCACCGGGGGTCGCCCGCCCTTCCTTGCCATGGCAGGCCGTGCAGGCCAGCACGCGAAGCCGCATGTCGTCCACGGCAGGATCAGCCTGCGCCGCAGACCCTATGAGGCCCACGCACAGCACCAGCGCGACGCGCACCCAGCGCATCATGCGCACTCACCCACGCCCGGCGAACGGCATCTTCGTGGCCATGACGGTGTGGAACATGACGTTGGCCGTGAGCGGCAGGCTGGCCATGTACAGCACCGACTGCCCGACGATGTCCACGTCCATCAGCGGCTCGGCAGCGATCTGGCCATTGGCCTGTTGCACGCCCTGCGTCATGCGCTGCGCGAGCTCGGTCTGCGCGTTGCCGACGTCGATCTGCCCCACGGCAATGTCGTACCTGCGACCGTCAAGCGATGCCGTCTTCGTCATGCCCATGACCGCATGCTTGGTGGCCGTGTAGGCAATGGAATTGGGGCGCGGCGTATGGGCCGAGATGGAACCGTTGTTGATGATGCGGCCGCCGCGCGGCGACTGCGCCTTCATGACCCGAAAGGCATTCTGTATGCAATAGAACATGCCATTGAGGTTGATGTCCACCACCGACGTCCACTGCTGCACCGTCAGGTCTTCGAGCGGTATCGCGGGCGCACCCACGCCGGCGTTGTTGAACAGCAGATCCACACGCCCAAACTGCTGCAGCGTGCGGTCGAACAGCTGGCGCACAGCCTCGGGGTCGGCCACGTCGGTCGGCACGGCCAGCGCCCGCGCTCCTGCCTGGGCCTGCTGTGCCACATCCAGCAAGGGCTGCTCGCGCCGGCCCGCCAGGGCCACGCTCCAGCCGTCGCGCAGCAGGGCCAGGGCGGCCGCTTTGCCGATGCCCGATCCGGCACCCGTAACGATGGCGATCTTCGAGCTGTCTTTCATAGTCCAATCCCTTCGTTGCAACTCAACCGCGCGATTTGCGGCCCTTGTGTCCGCCCTTGCCGTTGCCCGTCTTCTTGCCCGCGGCCGGCTTGCCCTGGGCCTTGTCCTTGCCGCGACGCAAGGCTGTCGCCCTGTCGAACTCGCGCCCGTCGGCCATCCGCTGCTCACGTGCCTTTTCGTGCGGCAGCGGCTTGCCCGGCTCTCGCGCCTTCGCCAATCTGCCTGGCACCACCTCGCCGGCCTCATCGACCAGACGGAAATCAATCTTGCGACCATCCAGGTCCACGCGGCTGACCTGCACACGCACGCGCGCACCTATGCCATAGCGTATGCCGGTGCGCTCGCCGCGCAGCTCCTGGCGCGCCTCGTCGAACTTGAAGTACTCGCCGCCCAGTTCGGTGATGTGCACCAGGCCCTCGACATACAGCGCGTCCAGCGTCACGAAGATGCCGAAACTGGTCACGGCACTGACCATGCCGCTGTATTCCTCGCCCAAGTGCTCGCGCATGTACTGGCACTTGAGCCAGGCCTCCACGTCGCGGCTGGCCTCGTCGGCGCGCCGCTCGTTGGCGCTGCAGTGCAGCCCGGCGGCCTCCCAGGCCTGGGTTTCGCGCACGCTGGCCGTCCCCGCGCGCCCCGGCTTGATGGCCGGCTCGGCAACCCTGGATGCCAGGCGCTTGGCGAGCTTGAACTGCGCCTCGCCCGGGGTGGGCAGGGCTGGCAACATGTACTTGGTGCCAGTCAGGATGGACTTGATGACGCGGTGCACCAGCAGGTCCGGATAGCGCCGGATGGGGCTGGTGAAATGCGTATAGGCTTCGAACGCCAAGCCGAAATGGCCGCTGTTGATGGGCGTGTAGATGGCCTGCTGCATGGAGCGCAGCAGCATGGTGTGGATCTGCTGCGCGTCGGGCCGGTCCTTGGTGGCCTCGGCAATGGCCTGGAAGTCTTGCGGCTGCGGCTCGTCGCCAATGGTCATACCCACGCCCATGGCCTTCAGGTAGGAGCGCAGAATCTCCTGCTTCTCCGGCGTGGGCCCCTCGTGCACGCGGTACAGCGCGGGACGGCCCGCCTGTTCTATGAAGTCGGCGCTGCAGACGTTGGCCGCCAGCATGGCTTCTTCGATCAAGCGGTGGGCCTCGGTGCGCACGCGCGGCACAATTTTGTCGATGCGGCCGTTGTCGTCGCAAACGATCTGCGTCTCGGTGGTCTCGAAGTCCACGGCGCCGCGCGCCTGCCGCGCAGCCAGCAGTGCACGGTAGACATCGTGCAGGTTCAGCAGGTCCTGCACGCGCTCCTGGTACTTCACGGCCTCCGGTCCACGCGTATTCGCCAGCACGGCAGCCACCTCGTTGTAGGTGAAGCGCGCGTGGCTCAGCATCACGGCGGGGTAGAACTGGTAGGCCTGGACCTCGCCCTTGGCCGTGACCAGCATGTCGCACACCATGCACAGGCGCTCGACATGCGGATTGAGCGAACACAGGCCGTTGGAGAGCTTCTCCGGCAGCATGGGTATGACGCGCCGCGGGAAGTAGACGCTGGTGGCGCGGTCATAGGCATCCACGTCGATGGCGTTGCCCGTCTCCACGTAGTGGCTGACATCGGCAATCGCCACCAGCAGGCGCCAGCCCTTGGTGCGGCCGATCTTCGCGGGCTCGCAGTACACGGCATCGTCGAAGTCGCGCGCATCGTCGCCGTCGATGGTGACGAGCGGAATGTCCGTGAGGTCCACGCGGCGGCGCTTGTCCTGCGCGCGCACCTTGTCCGGCAGCGCCTTGGCCAGCGCCAGACAGTCCTCGGAAAACTCATGCGGCACGCCGTACTTGCGCACCGCGATCTCGACCTCCATGCCCGGGTCGTCCACCTCGCCGAGCACCTCAACCACACGCCCCACGGGCTGGCCGAACAGCGCCGGCGGCTCCGTCAGCTCCACCACCACCACCTGCCCCGTCGCCGCCGCACCCGTGGCGCCCTTGGGGATCAGCACGTCCTGCCCGTAGCGCTTGTCTTCGGGCGCGACCAGCCACACGCCGCTTTCCTGCAGCAGCCGGCCGATGATGGGCTGGGGCGGACGCTCGACGATCTCGACCACGCGCCCTTCGGGCCTGCCGCGCCGGTCCTGACGCACGATGCGCACCCGCACGCGATCCTTGTGCAACACCGCACGCATTTCGTTGGGGGGGATGAAGATATCAGGCTCGCCATCATCGCGGATGACGAACCCATGGCCGTCGCGGTGGCCCTGCACCGTACCCTCGATTTCGTCCGAAGAAGAAATTTGCGCCGTTGAAGCGCCGGCGTATTTTTTTTTGCTATACAATCTAAGTCTTTCCTGAGATGCCCAGGTGGCGGAATTGGTAGACGCACTAGTTTCAGGTACTAGCGAGTAACATCGTGGAGGTTCGAGTCCTCTCCTGGGCACCAAGTTTAACGAGAACCCGCAAGGGTTTCCGCAATCAAGGCCGCTTTTCACAAGGCGGCCTTTTTTGTTTTCGGCTCAGGTAGCGCTGCCTTCAAGACCCGGTGGCCAGGGCCGGCAGCAATGCAGGTGCGGCGACGCTTCCGGGGCGTGCAGACGATGGTTCTGAACCCGCTCAGGCAGATTGCAGCAGCAGGTGAGAGCAGCGAAGCGGGACCCTGCGTCCGCGCGTCAACTCCTCGACTCCGCCAAACACACAGGGCGTGCTTGAGCCCATTTGCGTGCTCGATGAACGGCTCCGTCAGATCCGTGGGTACGGCCTACCGCCCGGACAGGCCGAACTCCAGCGCCGCCAGGACCATGCGCTGGAGGTGCGGCTGCACGCCCCGCGCCACCTCGGGCAGGTAGTCGAAGGGCAGCGCCTCCTGCATATAGCTGCACTGCGTCATCTCCAACTGCACGGCGTGGATGTCGCGCGCCGGCTCGCCATAGTGGCGCGTGATGTAGCCCCCGGTAAAGCGGCCGTTGAGCACGGACGTATATCCCTGGGCGGACTTGGCGATGGCGAGCAGCGCCTCAGCCAGCGCCGGGTCGCAGCTCGTGCCCTGGCCCGTGCCCAGGTTCAGGTCCGGCAGCTTGCCCTCGAAGAAGCGCGGCAGCACCGAACGGATGGAATGCGCGTCCCACAGCACGGCCACGCCGTGAAGCGCGCGGATGCGATCGAGCTCGGCGCGCAGCTGGGCGTGGTAGGGAGCCCAGTAGGCATCGCGGCGCGCGGCGACCTCGGCCTCGTCGGGCCTATCCAAGGGATCGGCGTACAGCGGCCGCTCGTCAAACATGTCCACGGGGCACAGGCCGGTCACGTTCTGGCCGGGGTAGAGGCTGGCGCCGTCGGGTGGGCGGTTCAGGTCCACCACATAGCGCGAATGCGTGGCCACGAGGATGGAGGCGCCCAGCGCGCGCGCAAAGTCGTACAGGCGCGGCAGGTGCCAGTCGGTGTCGGGCACCTGGCGCGCCTCGGGCGTGAGGCGTGCGGCGATGGCCGGCGGCACATAGGTGCCCGCATGGGGCATGGAGATCAGCAGGGGCGCGGTGCCCTGGTGAAAGGTGAATGCTGGCAGCGAGGTGTCTGGCATGGTGTGAGTTCCGTGAAAGCGTGCCGTTCAGGCGATGAGGGCCGCGCGCGCGGCGATGAAGTCCTGCGCGGCCCGCGCGTGCAGCGCATGGCGCCCGGCGACCACGCGCTGCGCACCGCCGGTCCAGACGCCCTGCAAGGCATTGCCGCGGCTGCTGGCGAAGACATGGGCCGACAGCAGGGCCTCGACCGGCAGGCCGGCCAGTGCCACATGGCCCGCGTCGAGCACCGCGAAGTCGGCGCGCTGGCCCACGGCCAGGCCGGCCACGGCGCGCCCTGCCGCCTGCGCCCCGCCCTGCACGGCGGCGAGCCACAGCGCCGTACCCACCTGCGGCTGGCCCGCGCCGGCCAGCACGTTGCGCTGGCGCAGCGACAGGCGCTGGCTGTATTCGAGCAGCATCAGCTCCTCGGCCGCGTTCACGCAGGCGTGGCTGTCCGAGCCCACGCCCCAGGCACCGCCGCGCTGCAGCCACAGCGGCATGTCGAAGATGCCGTCGCCCAGATTGGCCTCGGTCGTGGGGCAGATGCCGGCCACGGCGCCGCTGCGCGCGGCAGCAAGGTATTCATCGGGCGTCATGTGCGTGGCATGCACCAGGCACCAGCGGGCGTCCACGCTTGCATGCTCCAGCAGCCACTGCACCGGGCGCCGCCCGCTCCAGGCCAGGCAATCCTGCACCTCCTGCTGCTGCTCGGCGATGTGGATGTGGATGGGCGCGCGCGCATCCAGCGCCGTGAGGCCCGCCACGGCCGCGCGCAGGCTGTCCGGCGGCACGGCGCGCAGCGAATGCGGGGCCAGGCCCAGAACGGCCTGTTGCGCTTGTGCAGCGGGCGCGAGGCGCTCTAATAACGAGAGCATGTTGTCGGTGCTGCGGATGAAGCGTGCTTGGGTCGCACGCGGCGCCTGGCCGCCAAAGCCGCTGGCCTGGTAGAGCACGGGCAGCAGCGTGATGCCGATGCCCGCCGCCTGCGCCGCACGCAGCAGCGCCAGCGACAGCGTGGCGTCGTCGGCATAGGGCCGGCCGCCGGGCTCGTGGTGCACGTAGTGGAACTCGCACACCGAGGTGTAGCCCGCCTCCAGCATCTCCACGTACAGCCAGGTGGCGATGGCCTGCAGCGACTCGGGCGCGATGCGCGCGGCAAAGCGGTACATCAACTCGCGCCAGCTCCAGAAGCTGTCCTGCGCCTGGGCGCGGTACTCGGTCAGGCCGGCGAAGGCGCGCTGGAAGGCATGCGAATGCAGATTGGGCATGCCGGGGATGACGGGGCCGGCCGCGCGCGGCGCGCTGCCCGCGGCGCTGCCGGGCGTGACGCTTGTCAGGTGCCCGCCCGCATCCCAGCACAGCAGCACATCACGCGCCCAGCCGCTGGGCAGCAGGGCATGTTCGGCAAACAGGGCTTTGTCCATCGTTTCATGCTCCTTTGACGACGCGCCCCTGGCGCACGATGGTGTGCGTCGGCTTGTGGCCGAACCAGTAGGCGAGCTCGGCCGCCTCGCGCAGGTTCCATAGCACGAAGTTGGCCGGGCGCCCGGCCGCCATCAGGCCATGCGTGTCCGAGAGGCCCAGCGCGCGCGCGGCATGCGTGGTGATGCCCGCCAGCGCCTCGGGCACGGTGAGGCGAAACAGCGTGCAGGCCATGTTGGCCATGAGCAGCAGGGAGAGTGCCGGCGAGGTGCCGGGGTTGTGGTCGGTGGACACGGCCATGGGCACGCCCGCCGCGCGCAGCGCCTCTATCGGCGGCAGATGCGTGTCGCGCAGCGTGTAATAGGCGCCGGGCAGCAGCACGGCCACGGTGCCGGCGGCCTTCATCGCGTGGATGCCCACCTGGGAAAGATGCTCGATGTGGTCGCACGACAGCGCACGAAAGCGCGCCGCGAGCTGCGCGCCGCCCATGTCGGAGAGCTGCTCGGCGTGCAGCTTGACCGGGATGCCCAGCTTTTGCGCGGCCTGGAAGACCTGCTCCGTTTCGGCCAGCGAGAACGCAATGCGCTCGCAGAACACGTCCACGGCATCCACCAGGCCCTCGGCCGCGAGCGCGGGCAGCATCTCGTTGCAGACCAGGGCTATGTAGTCCTGGCTGCGGCCGGTGTATTCGGGCGGCAGCGCGTGGGCGCCGAGGAAGGTGGTGCGCACCGTCACGCCCAGCGTCTGGCCCAGGCGCCGCGCCACGCGCAACTGTTTGCGCTCGTGCTCCAAAGCCAGGCCATAGCCGGATTTGATCTCGACGGCGCACACGCCCTCGTCCAGCAGCGCCGAGAGGCGCGGCAGCGCGGCGGCGAACAACTCATCCTCGCTGGCCGCGCGCGTGGCGCGCACGCTGGAGACAATGCCGCCGCCCGCCTTGGCGACCTCCTCGTAGCTGGCGCCGGCCAGGCGCATGGCGAACTCATTGGCCCGCTGGCCGCCGTAGACCAGGTGCGTATGACAGTCCACCAGGCCGGGCGTGGCCAGCAGGCCGCCACCGCCATGGCGCGGCAGGAGTGCGTACTCGGCAGACAGGGCCGAGGACGGGCCCACCCAGCGCAACACTCCGCCCTGCACCACCACGCAGGCGGCCTCCTGATCCGCTAGGGGGCTGTCGGCACGGAACAGACCAGGCGCGAGACGCAGGTCTTCCCAGACGCCGTCGGCGCTGGGGGTGGTGGTTAGATCAGCGTGTTTCATAGCTCAATTACTAGATTTTTTATAGCATCCAGCGTTTAATCATCAAGCGCCAGAAGCCAATTTCGTCAAAAACAAGGCGATAACCCCACCCATGCCAGCACGGGCGCATCTCCACCCTCCCCCGCCTGCGGCGCGAGCGCGGGGCCGGCCTCTGCGGCGCTCCACCACAGGCCTTGGCCAGCAGCCAATTGGTCATCACCCCGCCTCCAGCGGCCCGCGAGCACCAGGCACAGGCCCGCGGGCGTGCTGCCGGGCTGGCGGGCGTCGCGCACCACCTGCACTTTGCCGCGCCAGCGGCCCCGGCGCAGCATGAGATTGAAGTCGGTCGAGGCGCCGCCCAGCAGGCGGCATTCCACGGCCACATCGCCCGAAAAAGCCAGCGGCTGCCAGCGCCGGTCCAGCCGGCGCTCCAGGCTGCCATCCTTCGCGCGCAGATGCACGCCGTCGCCGTCGAGCAGCATGATCTGGCGATCCACCCCCTCGAAGGCCGAGAACGGCCCGGGCACGGCAATGGTCGCCACGCTCACGCGCCACTCGAAGCCCTCCATGCCCGCGCCGGGTGGCCAGCAGGCCAGTTCGCGCGTGTGGCCGCCGCCGTTCTTCCAGGGGGTGGGCGGCACGGCCGCGAGGTCGAAACGGTGCATGCCCATCAGCCCTCCTGCGCCACGAGCAGGGGGAACAGCGGGTGTTCCATGGGCGCGCCGGCGGGCAGCGCGTCGGCCAGGCCGGGGAATTCGGGCGAGGTCTTCCAGGCGCGCGGCGCGTGCCGCGTGTCCTCGCCCATGAAGCGCACCGAGAACACGCGCCGCCGCCCGGGCCCCTCGAAACCGCCCGCGCCGTGCAGCGTGAGCATGTGGAAGCACACCACGTCGCCGGGCTCGATGGCCCAGCCGAGGATGGGATGGGCCGCGCGGTCGGCCTCGATGTCGGGCAGGTCCTGCAGGCTGCCTTCGGGGAACCATTGGGCCTGGTTGTCCATGAAGGTGCGCGGCATGAGCCAGGGGCCAAGGTGCGAGCCGGCCACGAATTCGAGCGTGGACGCGCGCGGCACGGGGTCCACGGGAATCCACATGCTGATGTTCTGGCGGCCCTCGATGTTGTAGTAGGGCTGGTCCTGGTGCCAGGGCGTGCGCTGGCGCGTGCCAGGCTCCTTTACGAGCACATGGTCGTGGTACAGGCGCACGCTGGGCGAGCGCATGAGCCGCTGCGCGGCCCAGGCCACGGGCGCCTCGGCGATGAAGCGTTGGAACTGCGCGATCCCCTGCCAGTTGCAGAAGTCCTCGAAGAAGCGGCCCGGGTCGTCGGGCCGGCTCGCCACCTTGGCGCGCGGGCTGGGCGCGGCCAGGTTCGCTTCGATGCCGCCGCGCAGCAGCGCCACCTCGTCCGGCATGAGCAGCTGGCGGATGCACATGGCGCCGTCGCGCGCGAAGTCGGCCACCAGGGCATCCGTCACACGCTCGTTCAGGCGCTGCTGCAGGTCATCTTGAAGAGCGAGGGGTGCGAGGGATGCCATGGGGTCCTTCTCCGTGGTGGGTTCAGGCGCGCGTGAGCACGGCCTGCAGGAATGAGCGCGTGCGCTCCTGGCTGGGGTTGGTGAAGATGGTGGCGGGCGGGCCCGATTCGATGATGCCGCCGCCGTCCATGACGACGACCACATCGCCGACCTCGCGCGCAAAGCCCATCTCGTGGGTCACGACCATCATGGTCATGCCCTCGCGCGCCAGCAGTTTCATGACCTGCAACACCTCGCCCACGAGTTCGGGGTCCAGGGCCGAGGTGGGCTCGTCGAACAGCATCACGCGCGGCTTCATGGCCAGGGCGCGGGCGATCGCCACGCGCTGCTTCTGGCCGCCCGAGAGGCTCGCCGGCATGGCGTCCGCCTTGTGGGCCAGGCCCACCTTTTCGAGCAGCTCGCGCGCCTGCGCCTCGACCTCGGCGCGCGACACCTTGTGCAGCAGGCGCGGGCCCAGCGTGACGTTGTCGAGCACCGACAGGTGCGGGAACAGGTTGAAGGACTGGAACACCATGCCGACCTCCTCGCGCAGCGCGTTCAGGTCGCGGTCAGGCAGCGTGCGGCCCTCATCGACGAGCGTGCGCCCGCAGATGTCGATGCGCCCGCCCTGGGGCTGCTCCAGGCCGTTGCAGCAGCGCAGGAAGGTGCTCTTGCCCGAGCCGCTGGGGCCGATCACGACCACCACCTGCGAGGGCTGCACGTCGAAGTCGATGCCGTTGAGCACCACATGCTCGCCGTAGGCCTTGCGCAGGCCGCGGATGCGCACGATGGGCTCGGCGTTCTGGGTACCGGGTTGCATCGTCATTGCACCATCCCTCCGGCGCGCAGGCGCAGCTCCATGTGGCGCAGCACCAGCGTGGTGGCGCCCGTGAGGATGAAGTACACGACCGCGATGGCCAGGTACACCTCCAGCGAGCGATAGGACACACTGATGATCTTCTGGCCCTCGTGCATGAGGTCGTGGATGGTGAGCAGCGACACCAGGGCCGAGTTCTTGATCAGCGCGATGAACTCGTTGCCCAGCGGCGGGAGCATGCGCACCACGGCCTGCGGCAGCACCACGCTGCGCATGGCCTGGCCCGACGACAGGCCGATGGAGCGCGCGGCCTCCATCTGGCCCCTGTCGATGGACTGGATCGCACCGCGCACGATCTCCGACACATAGGCGCCCGAGTAGATGCCCAGGCCCAGCATGCCGCACAGGAAGGCCGGCAGCAGCACACCCAGTTGCGGCAGGCCGAAGAACAGCAGGAACAGCTGCACCAGCAGCGGCGTGCCGCGGATGGCCGCCACATAGGCCGTGCACAGGCCGTACACGATGCGGTTCTTGGGGTTGAGGCGGCCGATGCCAACCAGCAGGCCCATGACGCAGCCCAGCAGCAGCGAGGCCGCGGTGACCTGAATCGTTACCACCGCACCCTGCAGCAGCTGGGGCCAGCCGGCCCAGACGGGAGAAAAATCGAGTTCCATGGTTCAGACCGTGCTCTGCGTCACTTGGCGGCGGCGCCGGCGCTGAACCACTTCTTCACGATGGCGGCATAGCTGCCATCGGCCTTGAGCCTGGCCAGGGCCGCGTTCACGGCCTTGGTGAGCTCGGGCGTGTCCTTGCGCAGGGCCATGCCGTACTCCTCGGTGGTGAGCTGCTCCTCCAGCACGCGCAGTCCGGGGCGCGTGCGCACATACTGGTAGGCGGCGGGCTTGCCCGTGACGGCGGCGTCGGCGCGGCCGATGTCCACGAGGTTGAACATCTCCTGGTTCTTCTCGACCTCGACGCGCTGCACCTTGGGGAATTTTTCGGTCAGGAAGCCCACCGACTTGGTGCCCACCTGCACGCTGACCTTCTTGCCATCCAGGTCAGACAGCTTCTTGATGGCAGTGTTGCCATCCTTCACCACGGCCACGAGGCCGCCCGCGTAATAGGGCGTTGTGAAGTCCACCACCTTCTTGCGCTCGTCGGTGATGTAGATGGCCGATACGGCCATGTCGAAGCGCCTGGAGATCAGGCCCGGGATCAGGCCCTTGAAGTCGATGTCCACCCACTCGACCTGCTTGCCCATGGCCTTGGCCAGGGCCTCGATAAGCTCGATGTCGAAGCCCGTGCGCTTGCCGTTCTCGACGAACTCCATGGGCGGGAACGTGGCATCGGTGCCCACACGCAGCACGTTGTCCTGGGCGTGCACGCTGGCAGCGCCCAGGGCCATTACGGCCATGCTGGCAAGAAGAAGCTTGCGGCGGATGGTGATCATGGAAAGTCTCCGGTTGAGGTTCTAAGGGTCGGGAAAGAGAAAATGCGAAAACGAAGGGGCTCAGTGCAGGAGCAGCTGGCGCGATATGCGCGCGGCGGCCACGACCGCCATGCGGATCAGCTGCTGCTCCTGCCCCTGGGCGCGCAGAATCGGTGCCATCAGCGTGATGGCGCCGGCGGCCTGGCGCGAGGCGCCGAACAGCGGCACGCTGCAGCCCCACACGCCGGGATCCACCTCGCCCGCGCTCACGGCAAAGCCGGCGCGGCGAATGGCATCGAGCTCGTCCTGCGCGGCCTGGCGCTCAAGCGTGCCCGGGCCCCACTGGGCGTCGAGCACGGCCGCGCGCGCGGTCTCGGGCAGATGGGCCAGCACGCACTTGGCCGAGGCGCCCGCGCGCAGGGGCACGCTGCGCCCCTTCTCGAACGAGCAGCGCAGCGAATGCTGGCTCTCCACCATGTCCAGGCAGATGGCCTGGTCGTTCACGGCCACGATCAGGCCCACGCTCTCGTGCGACTGCTGCGCCAGTTCCACCATGCCGGGGCGCGCCTGGCGCACCAGGTGCGAGGCCAGGTCGAACCCGAGCGCCAGCTGCAGGCTCAGCGGCCCGGGCGCGTAACAGCCGTCGCTCTCGAGCACGAAGCCCCAGCGCTTGAGCCGCGCGAGCTGGCGGTACAGCGTGCTGCGCGCCAGGCCCGTGTGCTCCATGAGCTCGGCGGCCGACAGGGCCTTGCCCTGCTGGGCCAGCACGGCCAGCACCTGCAGCACACGGTCGGCCGTGGGCACAGCGGTGGGCGAGGCACTCTTGGACATGGCGGCAGTATCGAAGCAAGCCCTTGCCATGCGAAGCCCCATATTCCCAAATTTTGGGAATGAGAATCCCTTTTTCAGCGTTTCGTGGGAATTCCCTTCCCGGCCCCTCAACGCACCATGGGCAGATTCAACCCATTGCGCTTGGCGCAGGCCACGGCACTCTCGTAACCGGCGTCGGCGTGGCGCATCACGCCCGTGGCTGGATCGTTCCAGAGCACGCGCGACAGGCGCTGGGCCGCCGCGTCGGTGCCGTCGGCCACGATGACCACGCCCGCGTGCTGCGAGTAGCCCATGCCCACGCCGCCGCCGTGGTGCAGGCTGACCCAGGTGGCGCCGCCCGCGGTGTTGAGCAACGCGTTGAGCAGCGGCCAGTCGGAGACGGCGTCGGTGCCGTCCTTCATGGCCTCGGTCTCGCGATTCGGGCTGGCCACCGAGCCGCAGTCCAGGTGGTCGCGGCCGATCACGATGGGGGCCTTCAGTTCGCCGTTCTTCACCATCTCGTTGAAGGCCAGGGCCGCCTTGTGGCGCTCGCCCAGGCCCAGCCAGCAGATGCGCGCGGGCAGGCCCTGGAAGGCGATGCGCTCGCGCGCCATGTCCAGCCAGCGGTGGGTGTGGTGGTTGTCGGGGAACAACTCCTTGATCTTGGCGTCGGTCTTGTAGATGTCCTCGGGGTCGCCCGACAGCGCCACCCAGCGGAACGGCCCCTTGCCCTCGCAAAACAGCGGGCGGATGTAGGCGGGCACGAAGCCGGGGAAGTCGAAGGCGTTTTTCACGCCCTCGTCGAAGGCCACCTGGCGGATGTTGTTGCCGTAGTCCACCGTGGGCACGCCCAGGGCCTGGAAGTCCAGCATGGCCTGCACATGCACGGCGCAGCTCTTGGCCGCCGCGGCCTTGAGCGTGGGATGCTGGCCGGGGTCGGCGGCGGCGGCATTCCACTGTTCCACCGTCCAGCCGATGGGCAGGTAGCCGTTGATCAGGTCGTGGGCCGAGGTCTGATCGGTCACGATGTCGGGCTTGGGGCCACCGGCCTTGGCGCGCTTGACGAGCTCAGGCAGCACTTCCGCGGCATTGCCCAGCAGCGCGATGGAGACGGCCTCGCCCTTCTCGGTGTGGTGCTGGATCAGGGCCAGCGCATCGTCGATGTCCTTGGCCTGCTTGTCCACATAGCGCGTGCGCAGGCGGAAGTCGATGCTGCTTTGCTTGCACTCGATGTTGAGCGAACAGGCACCGGCCAGCGTGGCGGCCAGGGGCTGGGCGCCGCCCATGCCGCCCAGGCCAGCCGTGAGTATCCATTTGCCCGTCAGGCTGTTGTTGTAGTGCTGGCGGCCGGCCTCGACGAAGGTCTCGAAGGTGCCCTGCACGATGCCCTGGCTGCCGATGTAGATCCAGCTGCCGGCCGTCATCTGGCCGTACATGAACAGGCCCTTGCGGTCCAGCTCGTTGAAATGCTCCCAGTCGGCCCATTGGGGCACCAGGTTGGAGTTGGCCAGCAGCACGCGCGGGGCGTTTTCATGCGTCTTGAACACGCCCACGGGCTTGCCCGACTGGATCAGCAGCGATTCGTCGGCCTCCAGCTTTTTCAGCGACGCGAGGATCTGGTCATAGCATTCCCAGTTGCGCGCCGCGCGGCCTATGCCGCCGTAGACGACAAGGGCCTTGGGGTTCTCGGCCACGTCGGGGTCCAGGTTGTTCTGGATCATGCGGTAGGCGGCCTCGGCCAGCCAGTTCTTGCAGTGCAGCTGGCTGCCGCGCGGCGCGCGGATCACGCGGCTGGCGTCGTAGCGCGGGTCGTTGGAGGACAAGATAGCGTCGTTGGCGTTCATGGCGAAACTCCTTGGGTTACTGGTGGCTGGGCAGGCAGGCGGTGAGTGGTGTGGGCCAGGCGCTCTCGGAGGCCCAGATGCGCATGGCTTCGATGTCGGGGGCGAGGTAGCGATCCTGTTCGAGGAAGGCGACGCGCTCGCGGATGGCGGCGAATTGCGCTTCGATCAGCGCAGACGATTTCAGCGAGCGATCGAACTCCATGCCCTGCGCGGCCGACATGGCCTCCACGCCCACGATGACGGCGGTGTTGCGCGCCATGTCCGCCAGGCGCCGCGCGCCGTAGGTGGCCATGGAGACATGGTCTTCCTGGTTGGCCGAGGTGGGCAGGCTGGTCACGCTGCTGGGGTGGGCCAGGCACTGGTTCTCGGCGGCCAGGGCGGCGGCCGTGACCTGGGCGATCATGAAGCCCGAATTCAGGCCGCTGTCACGGATCAGGAAGGGCGGCAGGCCCGACAGGCCGGGGTCGAGCAGCAGCGACAGGCGACGCTCGGACATGGCGCCGATCTCGGCCAGCGCCAGCGCGATGATGTCGGCCGCGAAGGCCACGGGCTCGGCATGGAAGTTGCCGCCCGAGATCACCTCGCCTGTGTCGGTAAATACCAGCGGGTTGTCCGACGCGGCATTGGCCTCGATGCGCAGCACGCGCGCGGCGTGCGTCAGGTTGTCCAGGCACGCGCCCATGACCTGCGGGATGCAGCGGATGGAGTACGGGTCCTGCACGCGGCCGCAGTGCGGGTGCGAGGGGTCGATGGCGCTGCCCTGCAGCAGCGTGCGCACGGCGGCGGCCACCGCGATCTGGCCCACCTGGCCGCGCGCCTCGTGGATGCGCGCGTCGAATGGCTTGACCGAGCCCTTGATGGCCTCCAGTGTCAGGCAGCCCGACACCAGGGCGGCGGCAAACACGCTCTCGGCCGCGAACAGCCCGGCCAGCGCCAGCGCCGTGGACACCTGCGTGCCGTTGAGCAGCGCCAGCCCCTCCTTGGGGCCCAGCACGAAGGGCGCCAGGCCCACGGCGGCCATGGCCTCGCGGCCGGGCACAACCCGGCCCTTCACCCTGGCCTGACCCTCGCCGATCAGCACGCAGGCCAGGTGCGCCAGCGGCGCCAGGTCGCCCGACGCGCCCACCGAACCCTTGGCCGGTATCACGGGCAGCACGTCGGCATTGGCCAGGGCCAGCAGCGCATCGGCCAGCGCCGGGCGCACGCCCGAGTGGCCGCGCGCCAGGCTCACGGCCTTGGTGGCCAGCACCATGCGCACCACGGGGTCGGGCAGCGGCTCGCCCGTGCCCACGCTGTGCGACAGCACCAGGTTGCGCTGCAGCTCGGCCAGGTGGTCGTGCGCAATCTTGGTGCTGGCCAGCTTGCCGAAGCCGGTGTTGATGCCGTAGACCACCTGGTCTTCATCGACGATGGCCTGCACCGTGGCCAGTGCGGCGCGCATGCCCTCATGGGCCTGCGCATCCATGGCCAGGCGCACACCGCCCTGTGCGATGGCGAGCAACTGATCCAGGCCGACCCTGCCAGCGGATAGCGTCAAAGCCGTGTCTGCAGTGTGGGCAACGCCGGAAGTCGTGATGGTGTTCATGGCTATACCTGTCTATACATTTAAAGTCGAACGAAGAATATTGGAAAAATGGGGGCTCCGTCAACTGTCGCGCGACGTGCCGTCCGTGCGAAAGCGGCTGCCCAGCCGATAGCGCATCCCCGGATGCACGCAGTGCACCCAGGTCACGGGTGTGCCGCGGTGCCAGGTGCGGCGGGTCAGCACCAGGCACGGCTGGTCGGGCGGCATCTGCAGCCAGCGCGCCTGCTCGGGCGTGGGCAGCATGGCATCAACCACATGCTCGATCTGGTCAAACGGGACGTTGCGCACCAAGTAGTCCGAGGGCTGGATGCGCGAAAAATCCTGTTCCATGAAGTCCGGCGCCACGCGTGGGTTCACATGCCGGTCCTCCAACTGCACGGGTACGCCGTTTTCAAAGTGCACACCCTGCAGGTGAAATACCGAACTGCCCACGGGCAGGTCCAGGGCGGCGGCCACCTCCGGCGAGGCCGAGGTGCGGCGCATGCCCAGCAGCTCGAAGCGGTGGTCATGGCCGCGCTGCGCGATTTCCTCGGCGATGTTGGCGATGCGCAGCAAGGTGGACTGGGGCTTTTCCTCGGCCACGAAGGAGCCCACGCCGGCCACCCGCACAATGACGCCCTGCTCGGCCAGTTCGCGCAGCGCGCGATTGGCCGTCATCCGGGCCACGCCGAATTCATGCACCAGCTCCTGCTCGGAAGGGACGCGTTCGCCTGCGACCAGCGAGCCGTCGGCAATCTTGCGCAACACATGGTCCTTGACCTGTTGGTAGAGCGCGAGCGGCGCATCTCGGACGGCGGCGGAGGGAGGCACAAGAGCGGACATGCGGGCAGACATAACGTTGTGGACTAAATTTCAATGTGTGGCAGCCGCAAGCGCCTCGGCCCGGATTTCCTCCGTCAGGCTGGCCTTGAGCCGCATGAACTCGGGCGAGGTCTTGACCGTGTAATGCCGCGGATACGGCAGCGGCACGGGGATGTCCGCCTTGATGCGGCCCGGACGGGCACTGAATACCGCGACGCGGCTGGCCATGAAGATGGATTCGTCGATGTCGTGGGTGACGAAGATCACGGTCTTGCGGTGCTTCTCCCAGATGCCGAGCAAGAGCTCCTGCATGACCACGCGGGTCTGGTTGTCGAGCGCGCCGAAGGGCTCGTCGAGCAGCAGGATCTTGGGATCATTGGCCAGTGCCCGCGCGATCGCCACGCGCTGCTGCATGCCGCCCGACAGCTGCTTGGGAAAGTGCCCCTCGAAGCCCTGGAGCCCCACGCTGGCAATGTAGTGCGCGCTGATTTCCTTCTGCTCTGCGGCGGGCACGCCTTTTTCGCGCAGGCCGAAGCAGATGTTCTGGCGCACATTGAGCCAGGGGAACAGCGTGTAGCTCTGGAACACCACGCCGCGGTCGGCACCCGGGCCTTCGACCCGCTTGCCATCCAGCAGGATCTCGCCACCCGTTGGCGTCTCCAGGCCCGCCACCAGGCGCAGCAGGGTGGACTTGCCGCAGCCCGAGGGCCCCAGCACGGTGATGAAATCGTTGTCGGCCACCTCCAGGCTGGTGGGTTGCAGCGCCGTGGTGGCAGCGGCCCCGCGCGTGCCCGGAAAGACCTTGGTGACATGGCGGATGGACAGGCGGCTCATCGCATCAGGCTCCAGGGGAAAAGCAGCTGGTTGAGCTTCTTGAACAGCAGATCCGAGGCCAGGCCGATCAGGCCGATGATGACGATGCCGGAGATGATGTTGTCGGTGGCCATCAGCGCCTGGCTGTCCATGATCATGTGGCCCACGCCGGAGGCGGCGCCGATCAGCTCGGCAACCACCACGTAGGTCCAGCCCAGGCCCAGCACCTGCCGCAGCGCCTCCGCGATCTCGGGCGCGGCGCCTGGCAGCAGCACGCGCCGGATCACGCTGGCATCGGTGCACCCCAGCGTATAGGCCGCCTCGACCAGGTCGCGCCGCGCGTTGCTGACAATCATCATCACCATCAGCGTGAGCTGGAAGAAGCAGCCGATGAAGATGATGGCCAGCTTCTGGGCCTCGCCAATACCCACCCACATGATCAACAGCGGAATGAAGGCCGAGGCCGGCAGGTAACGCGCAAAGGAGATGAAGGGCTCGAACACGGCCTCGATGGGCTTGTAGGCCCCCATCGCAATCCCCAGCGGAACGGCGATCACGGCTGCCAGGACGAAGCCGCCCAGCACACGCCATACCGTCATGCCGACATCGCCAATAAAACCAAACTCAGCGAACAAGGCCCAGCTGGCCTTGAGCGTCTGCAGAGGCGAGGCCAGAAAATGCGGCGACACGATGCCGGCCTGTGTCAGAAAGGCCCAGAACAGCAGGAACAGGGCAAAAAAGCCAGCGCCCAGAAGCAGGCGCACGCGCGGATGAACCGGGTGCAGCAGCCTCATCCTGCGAGGCCTGCGATCGGGGGGCGGCAGGCTGGGAGCCTGCGCCGCGTCTGGCTTGTCGAACGTGCTGACCGAGGGCATGTTTATTTCTTGAGGAACTGGGTGTCGAACAGGCCGTCGAGGTTGGCGGGAATGGCCTTGATCACGCCCGTCTCAAGCAGCAGCGCGGCCGCTTCCTTGTTGAAGGCCTGGATTTCCCCGTTGAAGAACTTGACGTTGGCGTCGCGGTCGGCCCAATGGATCTTGGACTGGGATTTTTCGAACTGCTCGGGCGTTTGCTTGACATCGGCGCCCATGATGGTGAAAGCCTTGGTCTTGTCCTTCTCGATCAGGTCGAGCGCGTCGAAATAGCTCTCGGTCAGGGCCTTGGCGGCCGCCGGGTTTTCCTTGATGAACTTGGGCGTGCAACCGAAGGTGTCGAACACCATGGCGTACTGCTTGGAATCGGCGATCAGCTTGCCCGTTTCGGGTTTGCTGAGCACCAGGCCCAGATAGGGCTCGTAGGTCACGGCGGCATCCAGGCCGCTGTTGCCCGCGATGAGGGCATTGGCCGCCTGGGCCGGCTCCAGCGTCACCATCTTCACGTCCTTGAGCGACAGCCCGTTCTTCTTGAGAATCCAGGCCAGCGAGAAGTACGGGTTGGTGCCCGGCGCGGACACGCCGATGGTCTTGCCCTTCAGGTCGGTCACTTTTTCGATGCCCGGCCGGGCCACGATGCCGTCGGCCCCCATGCCCTGGTCCATCTTGAACAACTGGGTGGTGGCGACGCCGTTGGCATTCCAGACGATCCAGGTTTCGGTCGAGGTGGCCGCGCACTGCACGTCACCCGAGGCGATGGCCAGGTGGCGGTCCTTCTGAGGGATCTTGCGGATGCTCACGTCCAGGCCGTTTTTCTTGAAGATGCCAGCCTCCTTGGCCAGCGTCAGCGGCCCGAAGCCGGTCCAGCCCGAAATGGCGATCGAAACCTTTGTCTCCTGCGCCTGGGCGGCGCCCAGCAGGCCAAAAGCAATCGCGGTGCCGAACAGGGTCTTTTTGAACAGGGACATGAATGACTCCAGGTGCAAATGTGCTGTGGATTGGAAAAGGGAAAGGGGCCGGTGCGGGGGTCAGTGCGGTGCCGGTGCGCCGTCGCGCCAGACCACGGGGAACATCGGGTCGTCGAACGCGGCGCCATCCTTCATCGTCAGGCCCTTGATGGGGGGCGAGCCCTTGCCGCCGCGGTCCACATAGACCGCGTCGTCGCCCACCCAGCGCGCCGAGAACACCCGGCGCGCGATGGGCGAACGATTGCCTGGCGCCCCGTGCACCGTGCGGAAATTGAAGGCGATGGCGTCGCCGGGCTGCATGTCCCAGCCCGCGATGTCGAACTGGTCGCGCTGTCCGTCGATGTCGGGCAGCGCCTCGTAGCTGTCTTGGTCGTACAGGCGCGTGCCGTCGAAGCGCATGGGGCGGAAGTCCTTACCCCAGCGGTGCGAGCCGCGCACGCACTCCATGACCACGCTGCGCGCCACCGGGTCCAGCGGCGTCCACAGGCTGACGCTCTGGTGGCCATCCACGCAGTAGTAGGGCTGGTCCTGGTGCCAGGGCGTCACCGTGCTGCCACCGGGCTGCTTGACCAGCACATGGTCGTGAAAGAAACGCGCGGTGCGCGAACGCATCAGTTGCGCGGCCAGGGCGGCTGCGTTCGAGTGCAGCACGAAGTCCCGGAACTCGGGGATGCGCTGCCAATTGCACAAATCCTGGAAGAACGGAGCAGACCCGTCCGCGGGCACCACCGAGCGCTCCATCGGGCTCGGGTCCGCCATCAGCTTGCGCACCCCTTCGCGCAAGGGCTCCATCCATTCGGTGAAGGCGTTGCGGACCACGATGACGCCATCGCGCTCAAAGGCCTCGACGTCGGATTCCGAGATCACATCCTGCACTGCTACTGCCATGCCGCCTCCAATAGTGCTGTCTATACGTTGCCATCTATACGTCACCAATAGTGAATGCAACCAACTTCGTGCGCCCTCTCCGCCCAAGACTCCACACAGCGGCCTGGACGGTTTCGCGGCTGCAGTCCCCAACGACCTTCGGTTGTGGAACCTCGCCAAACTGGCGCGACGAGAGAATCGTACCGCGCGGCCGACTTGTATATACATATCTACCCTCTCAGGGTAAATATCAGGTACAGAACTCATACTGCAAAGGCCAGGAATTTGCTAGCATGCCACCAACATTCCACTGGCACACCAGCAATGAACCACGACAGTCTCAGGGAACGCGACAGCGCCTACAGCCAGGTGCGCGACCTGATCCTCACGCGCCGGCTGGCGCCCGGCGACGCCATTTCGGAGCGCGGCCTGTCCGAGCAGCTGGGCCTGGGGCGCACGCCCGTGCGCGAGGCCGTGAAGACGCTGGCGCAGGAAGGCCTGCTCGAAGCCATACCGGCGCGCGGCACCTTTGTGCGCCAGCTCACGGTGCAGGATCTGCGCGAAATCCACGAGGTGCGCCTGGGCCTTGAAGGTATCGCCGCCGTGCTGGCCGCGCAGCGCGGCGCCAGCATCGAATTGCAGGCCAGCGCGCGCGCGCTGCAGGCGCTGGCGGCGCAGGCAGACCTTGAGGTGCTGCCCACCCAGCAGGCCGGCTGGCGCTTTCACGAGGCCATGTTCGACGCCACCGGCAACCCGCGCCTGGTCGCGCTCTACCACCAGCTGCGCGCGCAAAGCGGCCTGGCGCTGCAGCAGGTGGAGGACTATGACCCACAGCGGCTGCGCCAGGCGCTGCGCGAGCATCTGGACATCTACGACGCGATCGCCGCGCGCGACGCCGAGCGCGCCCAGCGCTGCGTCTGGGATCACCTGACCCAGGCGCTGCAGGGCCGGCTGCAGCTGCTCGTGCGCCACCCGGGCGCGCTGGTTTAGCCCCTTCCCGTTTTTCACCCCCAAGGACCTTGCGCCATGCCAATTGCCCGCCGCCGCCTGCTTCACCCCGCCCTGCTCGCCCTTGCGGCCGCTGCGCTCCCCACCTTCGCCCTGGCCCAGAAATGGCCGGCGCAGCCCGTGCGCATCATCGTGCCGTACTCGGCCGGTGGCGGCTCCGACAACATCGCCCGCGCGCTGGGCACGGAGCTGGCGCGCGAACTGGGCCAGCCCGTGGTCGTGGACAACAAGCCCGGCGCCTCGGCCATGCTCGGCGCCGACCTGGTGGCGCGCGCCGCGCCCGACGGCTACACGCTGCTGCTGGCCGACATGCCGCACACCATCACGCCCAGCCTGTACAAGACGCCCTACGACGCGCTCAAGGACTTCACGCCCGTGGCGCTGATCGGCTCCTCGCCGCTGGTGCTCGCCGTGAACCCCAAGTTCAAGGCCCAGACCGTGCGGGACTACGTCGCCATGGCCAAGGCACAACCCGGCCAGATCAACTTCGCCTCGGGCGGCACGGGCACGGCCACGCACCTGGCGGGCGAGCTGCTCAAGCAGCAGACCGGCACCTTCATCACGCATATCCCTTACAAGGGCTCGGGCCAGGCCATTGCCGACGTGGTGGCGGGCCACACCGAGAGCATGTTCGCCTCGGCCCCCACCGTGGTGCCGCACATCAAGAGCGGCGCGCTGCGCGCGCTGGCCACCACCGGGGCCCAGCGCTCGCCCGCCCTGCCCCAGGTGCCCACGCTGGAGGAAAGCGGGGTCAAGGGCGTCACGGTGCTGCACTGGTTCGGCCTGCTGGGCCCGGCCAGGCTGCCGGCCAACGTGCAGTCCGCACTGCAGGCGGCCGTGGCGCGCGCCTTGGCCACGCCCGCGCTGCAGGCCAAGCTCGCAGCGTTGGGCCTGGACCTGGAGCCCAAGACCGCCGCGCAGTTCGGCGCGCAGATGGAGGCCGACGTGGCGCGCTGGGCACAAGTCGTCAAGGAACGCAATATCAAGGCCGATTGAGAGGATGTGAATGCCGCAACCCCACCCCGACGCCATAGACCTGCGCAGCGACACCGTCACGCGCCCCACCCCGGAAATGCTGGAGGCCATGGCGCGCGCGCCGCTGGGCGACGACGGGCTGGATGGCGACCCCACGGTGCGGGCCCTGGAGGACGCGGCCGCCGAACGCCTGGGCAAGGCAGCGGGCCTGTTCGTGCCCAGCGGCACCATGGGCAACCTGGTGGCCGTGCTGGCCCATGGCCGCCTGCCGGGCGAGGTGCTGGCCGAGGCCGGCAGCCACCTGGTGAACTCCGAGCGTGCGGCTGCGGGCCTCACGGGCATGCACTACCGCGCCCTGCCCGGCGATGGCGGCCTGATCGCCCTGCCGGCGCTGGAGGCCGCGCTGGACACCGACGTGAGCGCGCGTTGCCCCACTGCCATGGTGGCCGTGGAGAACACGCACAACGCGCTGGGCGGCAGGGTGGCCGCGCCCGCGGCCCTGGCTGCGCTGCACGCCCTGGCCGTTGCCCGGGACGTGCCCGTGCACACCGATGGTGCGCGCCTGTTCAACGCCGCCGTGGCCCTGGGCCTGCCCTGCCGGCGCCTTGCCGAGCACACGGACTCGGTCACCGTCTGCCTGTCCAAGGGCCTGTCGGCGCCCGTAGGCTCGGTGCTCGCGGGCTCACGCGACTTCATCGCCAGGGCCCGCGGCATACGCCGCATGCTGGGCGGCACCCTGCGCCAGGCCGGCGTGCTTGCGGCCGCGGGCCTGGTGGCGCTGGAGCACATGGTCGAGCGCCTGGCCGAGGACCATGCCCGGGCGCGCGCGCTGCACGCGGGCCTGCGCGCCATCGACGCCGGCTGGTGTGCGAGCGAGCCGCCCCAGACCAACATCGTGCAGCTGCGTGTGGGCACCACCGCCGCCGATGCGCGCCAATGGGAGCAGCGCCTGTCCGCCGCGGGCGTACTCGTGCGCACGGGCGGCGCGGGCCTGCTGCGGCTGGTCACGCACCGCCATATCGACGACGATGCCGTTGCCCGGGCGCTGCAGGTGTTCGGTGCGCTGCGGCGAGAGGAATGAGCAGCCCGTCAGTGCCAGCGTGACTGCGTGGCGCACCTCCAGGGCATTTTGGCAGTCACTGAATAACGCCCCTGCTGCGCAGCAGTGCAATCTGCTCGGCGCTCAACCCCGCCTCGGCCAGCACGGCGTCGGTGTCGTCGCCCAGGTGCGGCGCGCTGCTGCGTATCGTGCCCGGCGTGGACGAGAGCTTGGGGACGATGCCCGGCACGGTGACGTCGTAGCCGTCGCGCGTGCGCTGGGTCAGCAGCATGTCGCGCGCCCGGTAGTGCGGGTCCTCCACAATATCCTTGGCGGTATAGACCTTGCCCGCGGGCACGCGCGCGGCGGACAGGCTCTCCATGACCTGGGCCACGCTGCGCTCTTGCGTCCAGGCGCCGATCGCGCCGTCGATCTCGGCCACGCGCGCCACGCGGCCGGCGTTGTCGGCCAGCTGCGCGTCCTGGGCCAGGTCGCCCCGGCCTATGGCGGCCATCAGGCGCTTGAAGATGCTGTCGCCATTGCCGGCCACCAGCACCCAGCCGTCCCGGCAGGGGTAGGCGTTGGAGGGCGCGATGCCCGGCAGGGCGCTGCCCGCGGCCTCGCGCACGGCGCCGAAGGCGCTGTACTCGGGGATCAGGCTTTCCATGCAGTTGAACACGGCCTCGTGCAGCGCCACATCGATGACCTGGCCCGCGCCGCCGTTCACCTTGCGGTGGTACAGCGCCATCATCACGCCGATGGCGCCGTGCAGCGCGGCCAGCGTGTCGCCAATCGACACCCCCACGCGCACCGGCACGCGGCCCGGCTCGGCCGTCAGGTGCCGCAGGCCGCCCATGGCCTCGCCGATCACGCCAAAGCCCGGCAGGTCGCGGTACGGCCCGGTCTGGCCATAGCCCGAGATGCGCAGGATCACCAGGCCCGGGTTGAGCGCGTGCAGCTCCTCGGGCGACATGCCCCAGCCCTCCAGCGTGCCGGGGCGGAAGTTCTCGACCAGCACGTCGGCCTCGGCAATCAGGCGGCGCGCGATCTCCTGGGCCTCGGGCGCGCGCAGGTCCAGCGCCACCGACTTCTTGTTGCGCGACTGCACCTGCCACCAGACGGAGGTGCCTTCCTTGATGAGCCGCCAGTTGCGCAGCGGGTCGCCGCTGCCGGTGGCCTCGATCTTGACCACATCGGCGCCGAACTCGCCCAGTGTCTTGCCGCAGAACGGCCCGGCGATGAGCTGGCCCATTTCGATCACGCGCACGCCGGCCAGGGCGGCGGGCGGGGGGGTGGCTGTGTCTCGCATTCCTGGTCTCCTGAAGAATCCGCCGCGCATCATGCACTGGTGCGGGCGCAGTACCATCGCCGGCCATGAGGCCAACCCCGCTTTTTCCGCGCCTGCGCGTCGCTGCAGTCGAGCATCGTGCCGACCGCATCTGCCCGATGCTGGCACCGCCCCAGGGGTCGGCCGCATGAGCACCGCTTTGCGCTGGGACATCTTCTGCCAGGTCATAGACAACTTTGGCGACATAGGCGTGTGCTGGCGCCTGGCGGCCGAGCTGGGCGCCCGGGGCCACGCCGTGCGCCTGTGGGTGGACGACGCCAGCGCCCTGGCCTGGATGGCGCCAGGAGGAGCGGCAGGCGTGCAGGTGCTGCCCTGGCCATCCCAAGCGCCACCCGATGGGCCGGGCGACGTGGTCGTCGAGGCCTTCGGCTGCGAGATTGCTCCCGACTTCATAGCTGCCATGGCATGCCAGACAGGCGCTGATGGCCAAAGCCCCTTGTGGATCAACCTGGAATACCTGTCGGCCGAAACCTATGTGGAGCGCTGCCACCTCCTTCCCTCGCCGCTGATGGAAGGCCCCGGAGCGGGCCTGACGCGCTGGTTCTTCTACCCCGGCTTCACGCCGCGCACCGGCGGCCTGCTGCGCGAGCACGATCTGGTCGCGCGCCAGGCGGCGTTTGACCGCAAAGCCTGGCGCCTGCGCCACGGCATTGCAGCGGGCGACCTGGCCGTGTCGCTGTTCTGCTACGAGCCGCCGGCGCTGGCGCAGTTGCTGGCGCAACTCGCGCCCCGCCCCGATGCACAGCTGCTCGTCACGCCGGGGCGCGCCACACAGTCCGTTTTGCATGAAATCAGCCTGCAGCCAGCCTGGACAAAGCGCCAGCAGCTCTCAATTTCATATCTTGAACCCTGCACCCAGCCGGGGTTTGACGACATGCTCTGGGCCTGCGACCTGAACCTGGTGCGCGGCGAGGACTCGCTGGTGCGCGCGCTCTGGGCCGGCCAGCCCTTTGTGTGGCATATCTACCCGCAGCACGACGATGCGCACCACGCCAAGCTGCTGGCCTTCCTCGACTGGCTGCAGGCGCCGGCATCGCTGCGGCGCTTCCATCTGCTGTGGAATGGGCTGGAGTCCGCGAGCGCGCTGCCGCCGCTCGATGCCACGACCCTGGCAGAATGGCGCGCCTGCGCCATGGCTGCGCGTGCGCGGCTGCTGGCGCAGGCCGATTTATTGACCTTACTCATAGGCTTCGTGATAGAGAAAAGCTAGAATGCTTAGCTTTGCGCCATTTCTCAAGGCGGGACGTTCGCGTGCCCGGCCGGCGCGCCCCCGCCGCGGAACATGCGCCGGGGTGGAAGGCGGGCCTGCCTGGTCACGCCCGCCCGCCCCGACTTGTGGAGCGGCCCAACCTTACCTTCCCCCCAAGCAAGCCATGAAAATCGCTCAAGAAATCCGCGCCGGCAACGTGATCATGCAGGGCAAAGACCCGATGATCGTCCTGAAGACCGAATACGCCCGCGGCGGCCGCGGCGCCGCCACCGTGCGCATGAAGCTCAAGTCCCTGCTGGGCAACATGGGCACCGAAATCGTGTTCAAGGCCGACGACAAGATCGACAACGTCATCCTGGACAAGAAGGATTGCACCTACTCCTACTTCGCCGACCCGATGTATGTGTGGATGGACGCCGAATACAACCAGTACGAGGTCGAAGCCGGCAACATGGGCGACGCCATCAGCTACCTGGAAGACGGCATGACCGCCGAAGTGGTGTTCTACGACGGCAAGGCCATCTCGGTCGAACTGCCCACCAGCGTGGAGCGCGAAATCACCTGGACCGAGCCCGCCGTCAAGGGCGACACGTCCGGCAAGGTGCTCAAGCCCGCCAAGATCGCCACCGGCTTCGAAGTGCCCGTGCCCCTGTTCGTGGGCCAGGGCGACAAGATCGAGATCGACACCCGCACGGGCGAATACCGCAAGCGCGTGTAAACCGGTACCACTCAAAAAAAAGGAACATGCCTGGCATGTTCCTTTTTTTTTTTACCTTGCAGCCCAGGCCGTCGCTCACAACCCGTCGGCCGGCACGGGACGTGGTGTTCCCGGCCGGGTGGCCAGGCTCACCAGCCAGGTCACGGCCAGGCCCATGGGCACGCCGAACACGCCGGCAGAGATGGGGTGAATGCCAAACCACAGGCCGTCGGCGCGCAGCAGGCTGGGCACCCATTCGCGCACCCCTTCCACCTGCACAAGCAGGTAGTACAGGGTGACCGCCAGGCCCGCCAGCATGCCGGCCACGGCGCCGCGCCGTGTGGTGCCGCGCCAGAAGATGCCCAGCACCATGACCGGCACGAAGGCCGAGGCGGCAATGGAGAATGAGGCCGAGACCATGGGCAGGATCTCCGACGGCTTGAGCGCCGCCACGAAGGCCGCCGACAAGGCCACCGTGAGCAGTGTGAACTTGGTCAGGATCACCCTCTGCTCGGGCGACGCCCTGCGCCGCGTTTCCTGAAAATACAGGTCGCGCACCAGTGCGTTGCTGATGGTCAGCAGCAAGCCATCGGCGGTGGACAGCGCCGCCGCCAGCCCGCCCGCAGCCACCAGGCCCGAGATGACATAGGGCATGCCGCCGATCTCGGGCGTGGCCAGCATGATGAGGTCGGCGCCGAAGCGGATCTCGCCGAACTGCACGATGCCGTCACCATTCACATCCTCGATGGACAGCAGCGAGGCATCGACGCGCGCCCATTGCGCCATCCAGTTGGGCAGCTGGTCGAAGCTGCTGCCCACCAGGTTGTTCATGACCTCGAACTTCACCAGCACGGCCAGCGCCGGCGCGCTCAGGTACAGCAGGGCGATGAAGAACAGCGACCAGGCCACCGACGTGCGCGCCCCCGCCACCGAGGGCACCGTGTAGTAGCGCGTGAGCAGGTGCGGCAGTCCCGCCGTGCCGACCATGAGGCAGAACATCAAGGCGAGGAAGTTGCGCCGCGCATTGTCAAAGGTCTGGCGCTCGGCTGGCGTTCCATTCGGGTCACCGGCAAAGGCCTGGCTGTGGCGCGGCAGGCCGCCCAGGGCGCGGGCGCGCTCGTAGTTGGCCTGCATCTCGCGCGTCCAGCGCTCGCGCGCGGACGCCTCGTCGCGCGGCATGGTTGCCAGTTCGCGGCTGGCCGCGACGATCAGGCCCACATCGGCGTTCTGCGCGCGCAGGCGCTGGATGCGCAGGCGCGCGGCCTCGCGCTCGCGCTCCAGCGCAGCGGGCACGTCGGCCAGCCGCGCCTCATAGTCGTGCGCGCGCTTCAGGTACGCGGCAACGACATCGCGCTCGACCTGCGACGCGAGCAGCCCCTCCTCCAGCTGTGCAATCTTGCCAAGCTGCACCCCCGCCACGACGGGCGCCACCGGGTTGCCCAGCTGCTTGTAGGCCAGCCACGACACGGGGATCAAAAAGGCCAGCAGGATGACCATGTACTGCGCCACCTGGGTCCAGGTAATGGCGCGCATGCCGCCCAGGAAGGAGCACAGCAGCACGCCGCCCAGGCCCAGCATGATGCCGATCTCGAACTGCACGCCCGTGAGGCGCGAGGCGATCAGCCCCACGCCGTAGATCTGCGCCACCACATAGGTGAACGAGCACAGCACGGCCGCCAGCGCCGCGATGATGCGCGGCCAGCGTCCGCCGAAGCGCACCTGGAAGAAGTCGGGAATGGTGTAGAGGTTCATGGCCCGCAGGTGCGGCGCCACCAGCATGGCCACGAGCACGAAGCCGCCCGTCCAGCCCAGCAGGTAGGCCAGGCCGCCGCTCTGGTCCGGCGTGCCCGAGAAGCCCTGCAGGTACAGCGCCCCCGAGAGGCTGATGAACGAGGCCGCGCTCATCCAGTCCGCCGCCGCGGCCATGCCGTTGTAGATGGGGGGAATGCGGCGCCCCGCCACGTAGTACTCGTCCGGATCGGTGGTGCGCCCGTAGACGCCGATGGCGGCATAGACCATCACCGTCAGGAACAGGAAGATGGGGCCTATCCACTGGCGCGACAGGCCGCGTTGCTCGGCCCAGGCCATCAGCGCCAGAAAGCCCAGCAGGCCCGCGAAGTACAGCAGTGCGATGCGGTTCAGGCGCGCCTGGTAGGAGCGCCCTGCCTCACCCCCGTTCATGTGCGCCGGCTTCGGCGGCCCTGCGCTCGGCCGCCATGTCCTGCCGCTCGAAATGGCTCATCGCCACGCAGTAGACGCAGACGATGATGAAGAACATCAGCACCGCCCCCTGGGAAGCGATCCAGTAGCTCAGCTGCCACTGCCCCACCGTGAACTGCAGGTCGCGCGCAAAGTAGCAGGCCACGAACGACACCAGCACCCACACGAGCAAGAGCCCGGCCTTGAGCCACAGGTGGCGCGCGTCGTGCAGGTCGGGGGCGAAGGGCGCCCCCGCGTGCTCGTCCTGCGTGAGACTCCTGCGGTGCGGCATGGCGTCGTCGTTGGTCAGCCGGCCAGCTTCTGCCAGGTGTCGATCACGCTGTCGGGATTGAGCGAGATCGACGTGATGCCTTCGCCGGCCAGCCACTGCGCAAAGTCCGGGTGGTCGCTGGGACCCTGGCCGCAGATGCCGATGTACTTGTCCTGGGCACGGCAGGCCTTGATGACCTGGTGGATCAGCGCCTCGACGGCCGGGTCGCGCTCATCGAAGTCCTGGGCCAGCAGCTCCAGGCCCGAGTCGCGATCGAGCCCCAGCGTGAGCTGGGTCAGGTCATTGGAGCCAATGGAGAAGCCGTCGAAATGCTCCAGGAAGCGATCGGCCAGCACGGCGTTGCTGGGCACCTCGCACATCATGATGAGCTTGAGCCCGTTCTCGCCGCGCTGGAGGCCATGCTCGGCCAGCAGCTGGGTGACGCGGGCGGCCTGGCCCAGGGTGCGCACGAAGGGCACCATGATTTGCACATTGGCCAACCCCATCTCGCCACGCACGCGCTTGATGGCTTCGCATTCCATGGCGAAGGCCTCGCCGAAGTCCGCGCTGATGTAACGCGCCGCGCCGCGAAAGCCCAGCATGGGGTTTTCCTCCTCGGGCTCGTAGCGGCTGCCGCCGATGAGCTTGCGGTACTCGTTGGACTTGAAGTCCGACAGGCGCACGATGACGGGCTTGGGCCAGAACGCGGCGGCAATCGTCGCCACGCCCTCGGCCACCTTGTCCACATAGAAGGCCCGCGGGCTGGCATGGCCGCGCGCCACGGACTCGACGGCCTTCTTCAGGTCGGCGTCCACGGCGGGGTAGTCCAGGATGGCCTTGGGGTGCACGCCGATGTTGTTGTTGATGATGAACTCCAGGCGCGCCAGGCCCACACCCTCGTTGGGCAGCTGGGCAAAGTCGAAGGCCAGCTGCGGGTTGCCCACATTCATCATGATCTTGGTGGCAATCTGGGGCATCTCGCCGCGCTGCACCTCGGTGACCTCGGTTTCCAGCAGGCCGTCGTAGATCTTGCCCGTGTCGCCCTCGGCGCAGCTCACCGTCACCAGCGTGCCTTCCTTCAGCAGGCCGGTGGCGTTGCCGCAGCCCACCACGGCGGGGATGCCCAGCTCGCGCGCGATGATGGCGGCGTGGCAGGTGCGCCCGCCGCGGTTGGTGACGATAGCCGAGGCACGCTTCATCACCGGCTCCCAGTTGGGGTCGGTCATGTCGGTGACCAGCACGTCGCCGGCCTGCACCTTGTCCATCTCGCGGATGTCGTGGACCAGGCGCACCGGGCCGGTGCCGATCTTCTGGCCGATGGCACGGCCCTCGGCCAGCACCGCGCCTTGGCCCTTCAACTTGTAGCGCTGCTCGGCCTGGCCCTTGGCCTGGCTCTTCACGGTCTCGGGCCGCGCCTGCAGGATGTAGAGCTGGCCGTCCTGGCCGTCCTTGCCCCACTCGATGTCCATGGGGCGGCCATAGTGCTGCTCGATGACCAGGGCGTAATGCGCCAGCTGCTGCACCTCGGCGTCGGCGAGCGAATAGCGGTTGCGCAGCTCGGTGGCCACGTCGGTGGTCTTGACCAGCTTGCCCGTGGCGGCCTTTTCCTCGGCACTGGCAAACACCATCTGGATCAGCTTGGATCCCAAGTTGCGGCGGATCACGGCCTTGTTGCCGGCGCGCAGCATGGGCTTGTGCACGTAGAACTCATCCGGGTTCACGGCGCCCTGCACCACGGTCTCGCCCAGGCCGTAGCTGCTGGTGATGAAGACCACGTCCTCAAAGCCGCTTTCGGTGTCGATGGTGAACATCACGCCGGCCGCGCCCAGGTCCGAGCGCACCATGCGCTGCACACCCGCCGACAGCGCCACCACGTCGTGCGCAAAGCCCTTGTGCACGCGGTAGCTGATGGCGCGGTCGTTGTACAGCGACGCGAACACCTCCTTCATCTTGTGCAGCACATCTTCGATACCGACGACGTTCAGGAAAGTCTCTTGCTGGCCGGCGAACGATGCGTCAGGCAGGTCTTCCGCCGTGGCCGAGCTGCGCACGGCAAAGCTCGCCTGGGCGTTGCCCTCGCTCAGGGTGGCAAAGGCGGCGCGCACAGCCTTTTCCAGGTCGGCGGGGAAGGGCTGGTGTTCCAGCCAGCCGCGGATCTCGGCGCCGGCGGCGGCCAGCGCGCGCACGTCGTCCACGTCCAGCGTGGCCAGGCGCCGGCTGATGCGCTCGGCCAGGCCCTCGTGTTTCAGGAACTCGCGAAACGCATGCGCCGTGGTGGCAAAGCCCGTGGGCACGCGCACCCCTTGGGGCAGCTGCGAGATCATCTCGCCGAGGCTGGCGTTCTTGCCGCCAACGACCTCGACGTCGCTCATTCTCAGGTTTTCAAACGGTACGACCAGGGTGGTCGCCTCGAAACGTGCAGACATGGGAAAGCTCCAGAAGTTGAAACCGGGTCTGCGCCTGCACAAATGAAAGAATGCGGCAGGCGAGCGCCCATGCAGCGGCCACGGCTTTGCTGTTGTGGTTGTGGGCCGGCGCGGTGCATGGGGAGAAATTGGGAATAATGGGCGCCATTGTAGGGGCGCCGCCCCAACCCGCGTTCGCGCCGGCCCAACGTCCAAACCAGCCCTTTCCCCGCCCATGCTGCCCACGCACACGCGCACCGTGTTCTATATCTCCGACGGCACCGGCATCACGGCCGAGACCTTCGGCAACGCCATCCTGGCCCAGTTCGACATGAAGCCGCGCCATGTGCGCCTGCCCTTCATCGACACCGTGGACAAGGCACACCAGGCCATACGCCAGGTCAACCACACGGCGGAGCTGGAAGGCAAGAAGCCCATCGTCTTCACCACGCTGGTGAACATGGACGTGCTCCAGGTGATACAGGACGGCTGCAAGGGCATGCTGATGGACATGTTCAGCACCTTCGTGCGCCCGCTGGAGCAGGAGCTGGGCATGAAGTCGCTGCACCGCGTGGGGCGCTTTTCCGACATCACGCGCTCCAAGGAATACCTGGACCGCATCGAGGCCATCAACTTCAGCCTGGACCACGACGACGGCCAGAGCCACCGCGACCTGGAGGGCGCCGACGTGATCCTGATCGGTGTCTCGCGCAGCGGCAAAACGCCCACCAGCCTGTACCTGGCCATGCAATGCGGCCTGAAGGTGGCCAACTACCCGCTGATCCCCGAGGACTTCGAGCGCCGCCAGCTGCCGCCTGCGCTGATGCCGTTCCGCAAGAAGATCTTCGGCCTGACGATACAGCCCGAACGCCTGTCCGAGATCCGCAACGAACGCCGCCCCAATTCGCGCTACGCCGACCTGGCCAACTGCCGTTACGAGGTCAACGAGGCCGAGGCCATGATGCGCCGCGCGGGCATACGCTGGCTGTCCACCACCACCAAGAGCATCGAAGAGATCGCCACCACCATCCTGCAAGAGGTGCGGCCGGAGAGGTTGGTGTATTGAGGCTGTGGCCGCGGTTGTGTGGTGCGGGCGGCCCATGCGATGGGCCATTAATCAAGAAAGCCATTGGCGCTTTCCTGCAGAGCGCAAGACGCCCTCATCAATAGCGAGGCCTTAGACCCGCCACAGGGTAACCGCCAGCTTGGCGAACGCCTTTGATCGATCCTCCACCTGCTTGAACTTGAACAGGCCGAAGGCTGCAAGTTCGTTGGTTAGCCGGATATTTGACTTGGCGTACTCCTTGCGTTTGGCCAGGAATGGGTTGTTTGATGCCACCACATTCAGCTCGTCGGCCAGCAAGGTCATGTTACCGATGCGGTGCAGCATCTTGGTGTGCTTGACCCTCCAGCCTTCGCCCAAGTAGCTTGGCCAGTCGCCAAAGTCCTTCTTGGTGCTGGCTTTGTCAGCGGCCTTCGGAATGATGTGCTCAAGTTCCAGTTCATCTGGTTCGGCAAGGTAGTACTCGTTCTTGTGCCCAATGGCCTTGTATTCGAACATCTCCAGCGCATAGCGCGCGCGATCGATCACAGCCGGCACAAATGGGAACAAGGCGAAGGACGACTGGAACTCCTCGTCGTCGGGCGTGTGATCCCTCAGGATCTCCAAGACAGCGCTCTCGTAGCCCTTATCAGCGATGCCGGTAAGGCCCGCGAAGATGGTCTCCAGCTCGTTCGAACGCTTTTCGCATATATGCCGGCGCATCATGAATGCCTCCAAAGCCGTCAGTAATCGAACCTGGATTTTTTCATCCAAGCCTTCCCGCCCGAACATATCTAGCAGCCAAGTGAAAGCTTGGAACGCCTTGATGCGCCACAGATTGGCAATATGTCGATTGACCTTGGCGGACCCAGTCTTGCACCGCAGCAGTTCGGAGTACCGCTCGGCCGACAGTCGCAGCGCTTTAGCGAATGTCGTGAGCTTGACCTTTTTGATTTTGATGGATTCCTCGGCGGCTTCATCGTCGTCACCCATGATGGCGACATCCTCGTCGCCGCCATCCTCTTCGGCATCGTCCTTGATGGTGGACGACAGGAACTCAGTCATGCTCTCAGCCTCTTGCACGTGGCGAAGGTAGTAAGCCTTGAAGTCAGACACCAGCTTGGTCTTGGTGACCTTGCGGTGAAGCTTGCCCGCCAGCCATTGGCGAAAAAAGTCATCGCTGTCCAGTCCATCGAGTGCCACGATCAACTTGCGCCAGTCGTCTTTCACTTTGTCCAGCGTGCCGACGGGAAGCGACGACGCATGGCCAAGCAGAAAGTTCTTAATGATGTCCGTCGGCTTCAGCCGCAGGCCCCGGTTGTTGATCGTCTCGAACAGCTTGTAAGCATCCTTTGCAGCTCCAACATCCAGCCGGATGATCGAGGCACAGTTCAAGAGCTTGTGGTGAAACTCATTCAGCTGATCGACCGACAATCCGTCAACCCATTCGGCGATGTACTTATACGCGTTCGCCAAGCACTCGTTCTCCATCTCTGATGTGTCGCCCGCATCCATCACACGCACGTAATCGCCATGATCTAAGTCGCCCAGCTGTAACTTGGTTTGCGCTTTGCGGTCAACGCCTTTGCACTGAAGAAGCTTGGAGAGCTCCAGCGCTGCATCCGAGTCTTCTTCACGCTCAAAGCGCCGAGCCAGCACCCGAATGAGGATCGTTATCGTCGTGACGCGTTGCTGGCCGTCCACCAACTCGAGCTGATTGATCCCTGGCTTGTGCGTGTCGGACAAGAACAGTACCGTCCCCAAAAGGTGTGTGTCGCCCGAGGGAAGCAACCGAATGTCGTCAAACAATTCACGCTGCTGCCGCTCACCCCAGGCATAGCGGCGTTGGTAGGCCGGAATCAGGAATTGCTCATTGCCTACCGAAAAAAATTGCTTAAGCGTCAGCGTGGTCAGGGTGATCTTCATGGTTCTTGAGGATGTCTTGGCATCCGGCGTTCAAGGTTTTGTGTAGCGTGAATAGTCCCGCGGCCCATTTTAGGCAACTTATTGGGCGAACATCGTCACCGGCGAAGCAGCTATGAAGAGCATCTGAACTGGACGATCACGAGCAATTGCTTATGGCCGGCCACCCCTTCTGGAAACCAATATTCACTCCTAAATAAATAGCTTATTGCGCTTATTCCATAAACACTAGCGCTACTTTCCATCAGAATTCCACCACCTTCAATAGCTACCGGTGATCCGCCCCCAGCGGGGGCAGCACCAGTCCGCGCCACCGCGCCAGCAAACCCAGGCGACACGCCCCTCGCCTCACTTCACCACAAACCGCACATTCGCCGCCTTCCTGCCCGGCAGCGTCACCAGTGCCACCGCCTTGGTGCCCGGCGCCACCTTGAATGCGCCCTTGGCCTGCAGCGCGCCCGCGCCAGCGGGTGCCAGCGTGGCTTCGACCTTCTCGCTGCCGCTCAACAGCGTCAGCCGGGCGCTGCCGCCCTCGGTCTTCATGGGCTGGCCGTGGTCGCGCAGATGCAGCGTGATGCCGTCGGCGCGGGCCACGAGTTCGTAGTCCACGTCGGCCACCTCGGCCACGGTGCCGCCATGCAGCGGCTCGTGCGCGTGGTCGTGGGCGGCGGCGGGCAGGGCCGCGGCCAGGGCCAGGGCCAGGGCGGCGATGGAATGGCTTGCCTTGTTCATTGCACAGTCCTTTCAAAAGAGGAAATCAAAATGCCTCGGCGCGCTTGTCGTCGAGCAGGCGCTCGGCGTCGCGCCGGCCGAAGAGCCAAAACAGCGCGGGGGTGAGGAAGGTGTCGAGCAGGGTCGAGCTGATCAGGCCCGAGAAGATCACCACCGCCACCGGGTGCAGGATCTCAGTGCCGGGGCGCTCGGCCTCGAACAGCAGGGGCGCCAGCGCAAAGGCCGTGACCAGCGCCGTCATCAGCACGGGGGACAGCCGCTCCAGGCTGCCGCGCAGGATCATGGCGTGGTCAAAACCCTCGCCCTCGCTGCGCATCAGGTTCAGGTAGTGGCTCACCTTCAGGATGCCGTTGCGCACCGAGATGCCCGCCAGCGTGATGAAGCCGATCAGCGCCGCCACCGACAGCGGCTGGCCCGACAGCCACAGCCCCAGCACCGCGCCCACCAGCGCCAGCGGGATGTTGGCCATGATGAGGGCCGACAGCCGCGCCGACTGGTAGCGCGTGTAGAGCACGACGAACATCAGCGCCAGCGAGACGATGGCCAGCATGCCGACCAGGCGGCTGGCCTCTTCCTGCGCCTGGAATTGGCCGCCCAGGGTGATGAAATAGCCCTCGGGCAGGCGCGTGTCGGCGACCACCTTGCGGATGTCTGCCACCACCGCCGACAACGGCCGGCCCTGGGCGTTGGCCGCCAGCACGATGCGCCGGCGCCCGTCGTCGCGGCTGATCTGGTTGGGGCCGTCGCCCTCTTCGATGCTGGCCAGGCGCGACAGCGGCACGCGCCCGCGCGGCGTGTCGAGCAGCAGCTGGGCGAGGCCCCCGGGGGCGCGCGCGCTGTCGGGCAGGCGCACGACCAGGGCAAAGCGGCGCCCACCCTCAACGATCTGCGTGATTTTCTCGCCCTCCACCAGGCCCTGCAGCGTGGCCAGCACCTGGGCCGCGCTCACGCCGTATTGCGCCGCGGCGGCGTAGTCCACGCGCACGGTGATCTGCGGCGCCAGCACCTGCTTTTCCACCTCCAGGTCGGCCAGGCCGTCTATGCCCGACAGGCGCGCGCGCAGGCCCTCGGCCTGGCCGCGCAGGGTGTCCAGGTCTTCGCCAAACAGCTTGATGGCGATCTGCGAGCGCACGCCCGACAGCATGTGGTCGATGCGGTGCGAGATCGGCTGACCCATGGAGATGGCCGCGGGCAGCGGCGCCAGGCGCGCGCGGATGTCGGCCTGCACCTGGCCCATGCTGCGGCGCATCTGGCTGGCGGGCAGCAGGCCCACGTCCAGTTCGCTGACATGCACGCCCTCGGCATGTTCGTCCAGCTCGGCGCGGCCGCTGCGCCGGCCGACGTGCGTGACCTCGGGCACCTGGCGCACCAGGCGTTCGGCCTGGCTGGCCAGCTGCGTGGATTCGGCCAGGGTCACGCCGGGGTTCAGGCGCATGCCGATGAGCAGCGTGCCCTCGTTGAACGGCGGCAGAAAGGTGGTCGGGAACAGCGGCACGGCGGCGGTGGCCAGCAGCACGGCCAGCGCCCCCGCGGCCACGGCTGGGCGCGGGTGGTTCAGCACGCGCGCAAGGCCCGCGCGGTAGCCGGCCTTGAGCCAGGCCAGGAGGCGCGTGTCGCCATGCTCCAGGTTCTTCATGCGCGGCAGCAGGTAGAAGGCCAGCACCGGCGTGACGGTGACCGACACCAGCAGCGACGCCAACGTGGAGACGATGAAGGCCACGCCCAGCGGCACGAACAAGCGCCCCTCTATGCCCGGCAGCGCGAACAGCGGCAGGAAGACGAGCACGATGATGGCCGTGGCGTAGACGATGCCCGAGCGCACCTCCAGCGACGCGAGCTTGACGATCTCTATCGGGTGCAGGCGCGCGCCGGGCTTCTTCTGCCGATCCATCTTCAGGCGCCGCAGCACGTTCTCCACGTCCACCACGGCGTCGTCCACCAGGCCGCCGATGGCAATCGCCAGGCCGCCCAGCGTCATGGTGTTGATGGACAGGCCGAAGTAGCGGAACACCAGCGCCGAAAGAAAGATGGACACCGGTATCGCCGTGAGCGCAATCACCGTGGGCCGCAGCGTGCCCAGGAACACGAACAGGATCACGGCCACGAAGACCGAGGCGCCGATCAGCTTGCCCTGCAGCGTGTGCACCGAGGCCTCGATGAAGCTGGCCTGGCGGAACGTGACGCGCGGCGCCTGCATGCCCGGGGGCAGGGACTTTTCCAGCCCGGCCAGGGCGGCCTCGATGCGCCCGGTGAGCGCGATGGTGTCGGCCGTGGGCTGCTTCTGAATGCCCAGGATCACGGCCGGCGCGCCCTCGAAGCCCGCATCGCCGCGCTTGGTGGCGGCGGCAAAGCGGACCTCGGCCACCTGGCGCAGCAGCACGCCCTGGCCGCCCGGCGCGGCCAGCGCCAGGTTCTGCAGGTCCTGCAGGCGCGCGGTCTGGCCCAGGTGGCGGATCAGGTATTCGCGCCCGTTCAGTTCCAGGAAGCCGCCCGAGGTGTTGGCCGAAAAGCCCTTGAGCGCCGCCGTCAGCTGCTCGGGCGTGATGCCCAGCTGGCCCATGCGCGCCGTGTCGGGCTGCACCTGGAACTGGCGCACCTCGCCGCCAATCGGTATCACCTGCGCCACGCCGGGAATGGCCAGGAGGCGCGGGCGCAGCACCCAGTCGGCGTACTCGCGCACCGCCATGGGCGTGGTGCGCGCGGCATCTATGGGGATGGCCACCTGCATGATCTCGCCCATGATGGAGCTGACGGGCCCCATAGTGGGCGTGATGCCCGGGGGCAGCGCCGCCTCCATTGCCGCCAGGCGCTCGGCCACCATTTGCCGGGCGCGGAAGATGTCCACGCTCCAGTCGAAGGTGACATAGATGAAGGACAGGCCGGCACTCGACGTGGAGCGCACGCTTTCCACGCTGGGCAGGCCGTTCATCGCCGTTTCCAGCGGGAAGGTGATGAGCTGCTCGACCTCCTGCGCCGCCATGCCGCCGGCCTCGGCCATCAGGGTCACGGTGGGTTTATTGAGGTCGGGAAATACATCGACCGGCGTGCGCGAGAGCGTGAACGCCCCGTAGGCCATGAGCACCGCCGCCGTCACCAGCACCAACAGGCGGTTGGCCAGGCTGTTTTCCAGGAGCCACTTGAACATGCCGCGGCTCCTTCAGCGTACCTGGTTGATGAGGGCCGCGCCCTGCGTGGCCACGCGCTCGCCGGCCGCCAGGCCCTGGGTCACGGCCACGCGCACGCCGTCGAGCGGCTGATAGCTCACGACACGCGGGGCAAACTGCTCGGGGCCGGTCTTGACCCAGACGATGCTCTGGTTGGACGGATTGCGCTGCAGCGCGGCCGCGGGCAGCACGGCCCCGGTCACGCGCGAACGCGTCTGCACCACCACGCGCACCGGCTGGCCCAGGGCCAGGCCCGACAGCGCCTGGGCATCGCCCGCGAAGGACAGCGGCAGCGCCTGCTCGCGCAGGCTGCGCGCCGCGCCCAGAAAGCGCAGCGGCACGGCCTGGCCGGCCAGCGCCAGGCTGGCGCCGGCAATGTCCTGCGCCTGCGCCGGGTCGTAGGCCAGGGCCTCGATGCGCAGGCGGGCGGGATCGACCACCTCGAACACCAGCTCGCGCGCGTCCACCACCTGCCCCGCCACGGCGTTGCTCGACGCGATCACGCCCGACACCGGCGCCAGCAGCGAATCGCGCTGCGCCAGGCCCGCGCCTACGGCCGCCAGGCGCCCCTGCAGGCTGTGCAGCTCGCTCTCTGCGGCCTCGATGTCCTTGCGCGCCACGGTGTCGGCCAGCTCGCGCAGGCGCGCCACGCGCCGCTGCGCCAGGGCCTGGGCGGCACGCAGCTCGGCCTGCTGGGCGAGTTGGTTGGAGCGCTCCAGGGCCCCCGACGTGGGCACCACGTAGGCCAGCAGCTGGCCCTTCTTCACGCTCTGGCCCGGCACCGGCAGGCCCTGGGGCCCAGGCTGCAGCCGCCCGGCCAGCAGGGCCTGCACCTTGCCGCCGGCGTTGGGGTCCATGGCCACGGTGCCCGCCAGCTCAAGGGCCCGCGGATGCTCGCCCAGCACCACGGCCAGGGTGCGCAGGCCCAGCTGGCGCTGGGCGCTCTTGGGCACGAAGACGCTGCCATCGGGCTGGCGGCGCGGGCTCTCGGCGCCGGCCGCGGGCGCGGCCTCTTCATGGCCCTCATGGGCCTTGCCGGCCAGTGGCCAGGCCAGCGCCATAGTCAGCAGGCAGGCGACGGCGGAAATGCGGCGGGGCGCGTTCATGCGGCACCTCCTGCGCGCATGGCAGCGCCGCGGCGGCTGCGCCGCCAGGCCCACAGGCCCAGGGCCGCCGCCAGCAGGCCGGCAGCCGCGGCAAACGGGGTGGCACGCGGCCAAGCGGCATGGTCCGGCGCCGCGCTGCTCGCATGCCGGTCGATGGCCGCGGCCAGCAGGTCCGAGTCGCCCGCAGCCACCACCGTGGCCGTGACGGGCGTTTCACCATCGGCCAGCGGCGCGGCCAGCTCGGCCTGGTACAGGCCCTCGCCCAGGCGGGTCACGGCCGCGGCCTTGCCGCCCACTTCGAGCTCCAGCCGCGCGTCCTGCACCGGGCTGTTGTCTGCGGCATGGTCGAGGTAGAGCGTGAGCCTGCGCCCGTCGATCACGCCGACCAGCTCGAACAGCTCGGAGGCCGCGGCAAAGCGCGGGGCCGCGTTGGCGGGAGCGGCCGCGGGGCCGTCGTCATGGCCCTCATGGGCATGGGCGGCCGGCATGGCCAGCCCCAGGGCAAGGGCCAGGGCCAGTGCGGCCAGGGGAGAACGCAGATGGTGCATGGTGGATTCCAATCGGTGCAGCCATATCGCTGCACTTTTGATAGCTTTAGCCGCTTGATACATGGTCGTTACACACTGTTTTTGCTGATATTTGCGCCGGGCCGCCTTCATTGCGGCAACAGGCCCAGCGCCTGGCGCAGGGTGGAGACGGAGGCAGCCGCGTCGATGCGTGCGCGCAGCGCCTGGCGCTCGGCCAGCACCGCGTCCTGCTCCACGCGCAGGCGCGTGGGCCAGTCGGCCTCGCCCAGGGCAAAGGCCTTGGCGACGAAGCCGCGCGTGGCGTCGGCCAGCTCGGCATTGCGCGCCATGGCCTGCTGCTGCGCCGCGGCGGCGCTGGCCTGCGCCTGGGCGGCGCGGATGTCGGCGGCCAGGCGCTGGCGCTCGCGCTCCACGCGGGTTTCCAGCTCCAGCGCCTGGGCCAGCGCGGCCGATTCGCGGGCCACGGCGCGCACGCCCGCGCCCAGCGGCAGGCGCACGCCCAGGGTGATGGACTGCTGGTAGCCGTCGCCCGCCAGGCCACGGTCGCTGGTTGCGGCCAGCGTCAGCTCGGGGTTGGCGCGCGTCTGCACCGCCACCAGTTCGGCCTGGCGGCGCGCCAGGGCGGCCTGGCGCTCGCCGTCGGCCAGGGCCGGGTGGTCTTGCGTAAGCACCAGGGGCTCGCCCAGGGCGGGCGTCGGCTCGGCAACCAGGGCCTCGCTGGCGGGCGGCAGGGGCTGGCCGTCGCTCCAGGCGGCCAGCGCCGCCCGGGCCGCGTCGCACGCGCCCTGTGCCTGCGCCACGGCGCCCTGGGCCTGGGCCTCGATGGCCTGGGCCTGGAAATGGTCCGAGCGCGCCATGTCGCCCGCGGCAAAACGGCGCGCCACATCGGCAGCCAGGGCGCGGGCGTTCTCCAGCTGCCCCTGGGCCAGCGCCCGGTCGCTGCAGGCGCGCTGCCAGCCCCACCAGGATTCGCGCACGCGGGCCGCCAGCGCCAGCTGGGTGGCCTGGCCGCGGCTGCGCACGGCCTGCAGCTCGGCGTCGCCCAGGGCCGCCTTGCGCGCGCGCTCGCCCGGCAGCCACAGCGGCAGGGCCACGCCCACGGTGTGCTCGCGCGCGCCCTGGCGGCTGCCTATGCGGTCGGTCTTGGTTTGCAGCTCCAGCGCCGCGGGCTCGGGCGTCCAGGCATCGGCACTGTCGCGCCCGGCCTGCGCGGCCCGGCGCAGCAGGGGCAATGCCTGCGCCTCGGGCTGCCGCGCCCAGGCCTGCTCAAACAAGGCCTGCAGCGGGGACGGGCCTGGGGCCGCCTGGGCGGCGGCCGATGCCGCCGCCAGTGCGCAGCTCAGGCTACAGGTGAGGGCCCGCAGGCGGGTCCGGGAAGTCTTCCAGTCGAATGGCATCCGATCGTTCTCCATTGGCAGGGCCATGGGTGAAAAATCGGCAAGGCATTGCGCACGCCACGGCCAGTCCGCGGCGGCACCACAATAAAAGCGAGGGGCTGCCCGGCCCCGCCTTGCCGCTCAGGCAAGGACGGGCCAGTTGGGGCGTTCGGGGCGCAGCGGCGCGGGGGCCCGCAGCAGCGGCAGTACAAAAGGCGCCGGGCGCACGGCCGTCAGGCGCAGGGCCACGGCAGCCGGTGCGGCATGCAGGGCGTTGCCCAGGCCGTGGCAGGTGTGGCAGTCCATGTCGGCGCCCACCTTGGAGGCCTGGCCGGCCCCATGCTCGTCGTGGTCCCAGTGCTGGTGGTGGCCGAAATGCACGGCCGCGGGCGATGCCTCATGGCTGCAATAGCCGGCCGCCGCCGCCCAGACGGATTGCAGCGGCAGGCAAAGCAGCAGAAGAATGAAGAACAGGCGGCGCATGGCAGGGACGAATTTTAAGCTGCAACGGAATTGCCCGTGTCGCCTCACGCCTTGGCGACGCGATGGGCGTGCGCCCCGCCGGCATAGGCACAATGCTGCACATTGGTCGCCGACTGCTTGCCCGCTTCTGTGTCTATGCCCTCCTGGATGTTTCGCCCCCGTCTGCTGGACGCGCTTGCCGGCTATGACCGTGCGCGCTTTGTCAAGGATCTGGCCGCAGGCCTGACGGTGGCCGTCGTGGCGCTGCCGCTGGCCATGGCCTTTGCCATCGCCAGCGGGCTCAAGCCTGAGGCCGGCATCTTCACCGCCATCATTGCGGGCTTTCTGATCTCGTCGCTGGGCGGCAGCCGGGTGCAGATCGGCGGGCCGGCCGGCGCCTTCATCGTCATCGTCTACGGCATCGTCGAGCGCTACGGCGTGGGCAACCTGATCATTGCCACCGCGCTGTCGGGCGTGCTGCTGTTCGTCATGGGCCTCTTGCGCCTGGGCACGCTGGTGCGCTTCATCCCGATCGCGGTGATCATCGGCTTTACCAACGGCATCGCGGTGCTGATCGGGCTGTCGCAGGTGAAGGACTTCCTGGGCCTGTCGATTGCCAAGATGCCGGGGGATTTCTTCGGCATCCTGGGAGCGCTGTGGGGCCACCTGCACAGCTTCAACCCCTGGGCACTGGGCGTGGCGCTGGCGTCGCTGACCATCATCGTCGGCTGGCAGCGCTGGCTGCCGGCCCTGGGTCCGCGCGTGCAGTTCTCGGGCAGGCTCAGCGTGGTGCCGGGCTCCATCGTGGCCCTGGTGCTGGCCACGGGGGCGGTGGGTGGGTTCGGCCTGCCGGTGGAAACCATTGGCAGCAGGTTCGGCGGTATTCCCGGCGCCCTGCCGGCCTTTGAGTGGCCCGCGTTCAGCTGGGAGTCCGCGCGCTTTCTGCTGATGCCCACCATCACGCTGGCGCTGCTGGGCGCCATCGAGTCGCTGCTGTGCGCACGCGTGGCCGACGGCATGATCGCAGACCGGCACGACCCCAACCAGGAACTGATGGCCCAGGGCGTGGCCAACTTCGTCACGCCGTTCTTTGGTGGCATGCCGGCCACCGGCACGATTGCGCGCACCGTCACCAACGTGAAGAACGGCGCCACCAGCCCCGTGGCGGGCATGGTGCATGCGCTGGTGCTGCTGGTGGTGATTCTGGTGGCGGCGCCGCTGGCCAGCTCCATCCCGCTGGCCTGCCTGGCGGCCATCCTGATGCACGTGGCCTGGAACATGGGCGAGTGGCGCGAGTTCGTCCTGCTCAAGAACTATCGCGCCACCTACCGCGCCACGCTGCTGACGGTGTTCTTCCTGACCGTGGTGTTCGACCTGACGGTGGCGGTGGAGTTCGGCATCCTGGCGGCCTGCGTCATCTTCATCTACCGCATCGCCAGCCTGTCGCGCTCGGTGCGGCTCACTGCCTCCGACCGCCCCGCGCTTGCGGGCCATGAGAACCGCGTGCAGGCCTGGCGCCTGTACGGGGCGCTGTTCTTCGGCGCAACGCGCCTGGTCGAGGAACTGCACGACCGCCTGCCGCCACACACCCTGGTGCTGGACGCGAAGAACCTGATCTACGTCGATTCCACGGGCGCCGAGGCGCTGGAGCACCTGATCCGGCGCTGCCGCGAGCAGGGCGTGCGCCTCATCGTCTCGGGTCTGAGCGACCAGCCGCTGGACATCGCCAGCCGCACCGGTCTGCTGGCGCAGCTGCAGGCGCAGTCGGCAGATGACCTGCAGCCCGACCTGGCGCGCGCCATAGAGGCGGCGATCTCGGGGCTGCAAGCCGCCGCGCCAGCACCGTCCTCGCCACCCGCGGAGCCGCTGCCAGCCTGACCAAAGCCAGGCGGGGCAGGCGCGCCCATCACTCGGGTGCGCTGGTGCGGATCAGGTGGTCAAAGGCGCTCAGCGCGGCCGTGGCGCCCGCCCCCGCGGCAATCACGATCTGCTTGTACGGCACCGTGGTGCAGTCGCCGGCGGCAAACACGCCGGGCACGCTGGTCTGGCCCCGGGCGTCGATGACGATCTCGCCGAACTTGGAGAGTTCGACCGCGCCCTTGAGCCAGTCGGTACTGGGCAAGAGGCCAATCTGCACGAAGATGCCGGCCAGCTCCACCTGCTTGGCCTCGCCGCTGTCGCGGTCCTTGTAGGCCAGGCCCGTGACCTTGCTGCCGTCGCCCAGCACCTCGGTGGTCTGGGCATTCAGGACCACGTCCACATTGGGCAGGCTGGCGAGCTTCTTCTGCAGCACGGCGTCGGCCTTGAGCTGGGGCATGAACTCGAACACCGTCACATGCTCGACGATGCCAGCCAGGTCGATGGCGGCCTCGACGCCCGAGTTGCCGCCGCCGATCACGGCCACGCGCTTGCCCTTGTACAGCGGCCCGTCGCAATGCGGGCAGTAGGCCACGCCCTTGGTGCGGTATTTGTCTTCGCCCGGCACGTTCATGTTGCGCCAGCGCGCGCCGGTGCTGAGGATGACCGTCTTGGCCTTGAGCACGCCGCCGTTGTCCAGCTCGATCTCGATCAGGCCGCCAGGCTGGACCGCGGGCTTCAGGGCCTTGGCGCGCTGCAGGTTCATCACGTCCACGTCATAGTCACGCACATGGCGCTCCAGGGCGGCGGCGAACTGCGGTCCTTCTGTGTGGGAGATGGAGATGTAGTTGTCGATATCGAGCGTATCGTTGACCTGGCCGCCGAAGCGCTCGGCCGCCACGCCCGTGCGTATGCCCTTGCGGGCTGCATACACGGCAGCCGCCGCGCCGGCCGGTCCGCCGCCGACGATGAGCACGTCAAACGCATCCTTGGCCGAGAGTTTGTCGGCCTCGCGCGCCGCGGCACCGGTGTCGAGCTTGGCGATGATCTTGGGCAGCTCCATATGGCCGGCCGCAAACTCCTGGCCGTTCAGATAGACCATGGGCACGGCCATGATCTCGCGTGCCGTCACCTCATCCTGGAACGCGCTGCCCTCGATGACCGTGGTCTTGACGCGCGGATTGAGGATGGCCATGAGCGACAGCGCCTGCACCACGTCGGGGCAGCTGTGGCAGGTCAGGCTCATGTAGACCTCGAAATTGAAGTCGCCGTCGAGCGCCTTGACCTGGTCGATCTGGTCCTGCTCCACCTTCGGCGGATGCCCGCCCGTCCACAACAGGGCCAGCACCAGCGAAGTGAATTCGTGGCCCAGGGGCAGGCCGGCAAAGCGCAGGCTCGTGTCCAAGCCCACGCGCTGCAGCGTGAACGACGGGCGGCGCGCATCCTGGCCGTCGGTGCGCAGCGTGATCTTGTCGGCGCGCAGAGACTGGATGGTCGTGAGCAGCTCGCGCATCTGCGCCGAGGCCTCGCCATCATCGAGGGAAGCCACCATCTCGAACGGTTGCGTCACACGCTCCAGATAGGCGGCGAGTTGGGATTTCAGTTGTTCGTCGAGCATGGGGGCCTCCTTGGGCTATCGGGAAAAAAGTGCGTAAAAAAGCCGGACGGCATGGCGCTCGCGCACCATGCACCGGTCCGGCGTTCTGGGGCGGGCTTAGATCTTGCCGACCAGGTCCAGCGAAGGCGTCAGGGTCTTGGCGCCTTCCTTCCACTTGGCGGGGCACACTTGGTCAGGATGCGCGGCGGTGAACTGGGCGGCCTTGAGCTTGCGCAGGGTTTCCGACACGTCGCGGGCAATTTCGTTGGAGTGGATTTCCAGCGTCTTGATCACGCCATCGGGGTTGATCACAAAGGTGCCGCGCAGCGCCAGGCCCTCTTCGGGAATGTGCACGCCAAAGGCGTTGGTCAGTTGGTGCGTAGGATCGCCCACCAGCGGGAACTTGGCCTTGCCCACTGCGTGGGAGGTCTCGTGCCACACCTTGTGCGAGAAGTGCGTGTCGGTGGTCACGATGTAGACCTCGGCACCGGCCTTCTGGAACTCGGCGTAATGCTCGGCCGCATCCTCGATCTCGGTCGGGCAGTTGAAGGTGAAGGCGGCCGGCATGAAGATCAGCACGGACCACTTGCCCTTGAGGCTGGCCTCGGTCACTTCGATGAACTCGCCCTTGCCAGCGCGATTCACGAAGGCGGTGGTCTTGAAGGGTTGAACTTGGGTGTTGATCAGGGACATCGTTGTTTCCTTTCGGTTGCGGGTTGGGTAATGACAGGACTGAAGTCTAGGCGCAAGTTGAACATCAATCCAATCAATTGATTTCATTAGTTTGATTGTGTAAAACTATAATGACTCCCTGGCCTGCCAATACCCGCCTCGACGCCACAAGGCGCCAACTGTCCGACAATGCCGTTTCACCCAACACCAGAGGAGCATCCCCATGCAAGGCGACGCCAAAGTCATCTCCCACCTGCAGGCGCAGCTGAAGAACGAGCTCACGGCCATCAACCAGTACTTTGTGCACTACCGCATGCTCAAGCATTGGGGCCTGGATCGGCTGGCCAAGAAGGAATACGAGGAGTCCATCGGCGAGATGAAGCATGCCGACAAGCTCATGGACCGCATCTTCCTGCTCGACGGCCTCCCCAATCTGCAGGATCTTGGCAAGCTGCAGCTGGGCGAGGATGTGCCTGAGATCCTGGCCTGCGACCTGCGTGCGGAGCAAGGCGCGCAGGCCACCATCAAGGACGGCATTGCCTACTGCGAGTCGGTGCGCGACTATGTCTCGCGCGACCTGCTGCAGGAGATCCTGGAAGACACCGAGGAACATATCGACTTCCTGGAGACCCAGATCGACCTCGTCGACAAGGTCGGCCTGCAGAACTACCTGCAGTCGCAGATGGGCGACACGGACTGACAGTCTTCACGCAGTGAGGCACAACGGGCTTCGGCCCGTTTTTCATGCCCGGACGGACGCCGTTGTAAGGCAAATTCCTACAAGCCACGTCAGGCGACCAGACAACACACGGCGCCGAATCCCGACTTAATTTCCTTTTGGACAGATTTCACAATCCATTTCAACGGATCACGCAACACATGCAAGCGTTTGCAAGGCAAGATCCACCCCAGGAAAGGATTGAACAATGACCTCCGAACAACTGCTGGCCGAAATCCGCGAAGCCAACCTGACCTATCTGATGCTGGCCCAGACCCTGATCCGCCAGGACAAGGCCGAGGCCGTGTTCCGCCTGGGGCTCAACGAAGAAGCCGCCGACATTCTGGCATCGCTGTCAGCCGCCCAGGTGCTCAAGCTGGCAACGCGCAACACGTTGCTGTGCAGCTTCCGCGTGGACGATGAGCTGGTGTGGAGCCTGCTCACCAACCACAACACCCCGCGCAAATCCGCCAGCGAAGCCACCAACACGCTGCACGCCAACATCCTCATGGCCAGCCGCATCTCCGAAGTGCTCTGACACGCTGCCCGCGCGCCGCCCCATCCACCCGCCGTTTCTCGAAAGCCACCATGTCCGCACCTGCCAAGAGTGTTCTCAACGAGTCCAAGCAAATCGAACGCGCCGCCATGCTGATCGAAATGGGGGCCCGCATGCAGGTACTGGAGTCCGAGACCACGCTGTCGTATGAGCGCCTGATACGCCTGTACAAGGAGATCGCGGGCAAGTCACCCTCCAAGGGCCAGCTGCCGTTCTCCACCGACTGGTTCCTGACTTGGCAGGAGAACATCCACAGCTCGCTGTTTCTCAACATCTACGAATACCTGTCCAAGGGCGTGAGCCTGGACAGCGTGGAGCTGCTGACCAAGGCCTATCGCCTGTACAACGAGCAGGTGGCGGCCGCGCAGATCGAGCCCCTGCTGTCATTCACGCGCGCCTGGCGCCTGGTCAAGTTCGTCGATGCCGGCATGCTCACGCGCACCAAATGCGCGCAATGCGGCGGCCAGTTCGTCACCGAACTGTATGAAAACCGCCACTACACCTGCGGCCTGTGCAACCCGCCCGCGCGCGCGGGCAAGAGCAAGAGCGCGGGCGCGCTCACGCTGCACTGAATTTTTTCTTCAGCCGGTATTGCGCAGCCCCGCCGCAATGCCATTGATGCAGATGTGGATGCCGGTCTGCACGCGCTCGTCGCCGTGGCCCGCACGCCAGCGGCGCACCAGCTCCACCTGCAGGTGGTGCAGCGGGTCGATGTAGGGAAAGCGGTGGCGCATGGAGCGCGCCAGCGCCGTGTTGGCCGCCAGGCGCTGCTTCTCGCCCGTGATGCGGGTCAGCGCCTCGGCCGTACGCTGCCATTCCTGCTCAATGGCCGCAAACACTTTCTTGCGCAGGCGCGCGTCGGGCACCAATTCGCTGTAGCGCGAGGCCAGCGCCAGGTCGCTCTTGGCCAACACCATGTCCATGTTGGACAGCAGGGTGCGAAAGAACGGCCATTGGCGGTACATCTTCTGCAGCAGCGCGAGCTGCGCCTTCGGGTCCTTGCCCGGCGCGTTGATGAAGTCCTGCACGGCTGCGCCAAAGCCGAACCAGCCCGGCAGCGTCAGGCGGCACTGGCCCCAGCTGAAGCCCCAGGGAATGGCGCGCAAGTCCTCGATTCTTTGCGTCGCCTTGCGCGAGGCCGGGCGCGAGCCAATGTTGAGCTGGGCTATTTCGCGGATCGGCGTCGAATTGAAGAAATAGTCGGTAAAGCCCGGCGTCTCGTACACGAGCGCGCGGTAGGCCGCCATGCTGGCACGCGACAGCTGCTCGGCCGCCTCCAGGAAGGCCTTGGTCGCCGACTTGGTGGGCTGCAGCAGCGTGGCCTCTAGCGTGGCGGCGACCAGGGTCTCCAGGTTGCGCCGGCCGATCTCGGGGTTGGCGTACTTGGAGGCAATCACCTCGCCCTGCTCGGTCAGGCGGATCTGGCCGCGCACCGTGCCCGGCGGCTGCGCCAGGATGGCCTGGTAGCTCGGACCGCCGCCGCGCCCCACCGTGCCGCCGCGGCCGTGGAACATGCGCAGGCGGATGGGCACGCCTGCCTTGGCGGCATTCAATTCATCGAACAGCGCCACCAGCGCAATCTCGGCGCGGTACAGCTCCCAGTTGCTGGTGAAGATGCCGCCGTCCTTGTTGCTGTCGCTGTAGCCGAGCATGATGTCCTGCTCGGAGCCGCTGGCACGCACGAGCCGCGCGATGCCGGGGATGGCATAGAACTCGCGCATGATGGGCGCTGCGTTGCGCAGATCCTCGATGGTCTCGAACAGCGGCACCACGATGAGATCAGCGCGGGCATCGGCGTCCAGCGTGCCCTGCATCAGCCCCGCCTCCTTTTGCAGCAGCAGCACCTCCAGCAGGTCGCTCACGGTCTCGGTGTGGCTGATGATGTAGTGGCGGATCGCCTCGCGCCCATAGCGTTCGCGCATCTGGCGCGCGGTCTCGAAAATGGCGAGTTCGTTGGTCGCCAGCTCGGAGTACTGCGCGCCCAGCACGCGCAGCGGCCGCGCGTCGCACAGCAGGCCGAGCAGCAGCGCGCGGCGCTCGGGCTCGGGCAGGGCCGCGTAGTCGGCCTGCACGCGTGCCGTGGCCAGCAGCTCGGCCACCACCTGTTCGTGCTGGTCCGAGCTTTGGCGCAGATCCACCGTGGCCAGGTGAAAGCCGAATACCTCCACGGCGCGCATCAACGGGCGCAGGCGCTCGCCGGTGAGCGCCGCGCCACGGTGCGAGTGCAGCGAGGCCTCGATGACACGCAGGTCGGCCAGGAACTCGTGGGCGTTCGCGTAGGCATTCTGCGGCGCCACGGCATGGCGCGCGGCGTCGCCACCCGTCAGCTCTTTGAGCGTGGCGGCCAGGCGCGCATAGACGCCGGTGAGCGCGCGGCGGTAGGGCTCGTCCTGGCGGTGCTCGCTGGTGTCGGGCGACTGCCCGGCCAGCTGCTGCATCTCGGGCGAGACCTGCACCAGGTTGGCCGACAGGGACAGCTCGCGCCCCAGGTGGTGTACCTCGGTCAGGTAGTGGCGCAGCGCCACATCGGCCTGGCGCTTGAGGGCCAGGGCCAGCGTGGCGGCGCTCACGTTGGGGTTGCCGTCGCGGTCGCCGCCTATCCACTGGCCCATGCGCAGAAAGCTGGCCACGCTCTGGTTGCCGCCGAGTTCACGCTCCAGGTCGGCATAGATCTTGGGAATCTCCTGCAGGAAGGTCGATTCGTAGTACGACAGCGCGTTCTCGATCTCGTCGGCCACGGTGAGTTTGGAGTAGCGCAGCAGCCGCGTCTGCCACAGCTGGGCCACGCGCGCGCGCAGCTGGGCCTCGTTGGCGGCCAGCTCGCGCGGGCTCAGCGTGTCCTTCGCGCTGTTGTACAGCTGGGCGCGCGCCTGGATGTCGTCGCGCTGAACCAGCAGCTGGGCGATCTCGCGCTCCGCGTCCAGGATGCTCTTGCGCTGCACCTCGGTCGGGTGGGCGGTGAGCACCGGCGCCACATAGCTCGTGGCCAGCGTCTGGGCGACAGTCCGCGGCGCAATGCCGGCCCAGCGCAGGCGCGCCAGGGCCACCTCGATGCTGCCCTCCTGGCTGCTGCCGGCGCGCTCGTGCACCGCGCGACGGCGGATGTGGTGGCGGTCCTCGGCCAGGTTGGCCAAGTGGCTGAAATAAGTGAAGGCGCGGATCACGCTCACCGTCTGGTCGCCCGTCAGCCCCTTGAGCAGCTTCTTGAGCGTGCGGTCGGCCTCCTGGTCCGCGTCGCGGCGGAAGGCCACCGACAGCTTGCGGATCTGCTCCACCACCTCGTAGGCGGCGTCCCCTTCCTGCTCGCGGATCACGTCGCCCAGAATGCGCCCGAGCAGGCGGATGTCCTGGATCAGCGGCAGGTCCTTGTCGGTCTTGCGGGCCGGCGCCTTGGTGGCTGGGGCGTCTGTCTTGCGTGCTGGGGAGGTCATGCGCGAGGGTCTCCTGGTGCGCGGTTCATGGTTGTTGGGTGCTGCAGCGCAGCATGCTAGCATCCCCGATTGCCCCGCTACCCTGTCCACGGGGCACGCAAGGCCAGCCTTCATGACCCACTCCAGCGCCCTCCCCCCCATCGTCATCGCCACGCGCGAAAGCCAGCTTGCCCTGTGGCAGGCAGAGCATGTGCAGGCCCTGCTCGCCGCGCGCGGCCACAGCGTGTCGCTGCTGGGCATGACCACGCGCGGCGACCAGATCCTGGACCGCACGCTGTCCAAGGTGGGCGGCAAGGGTCTGTTCGTCAAGGAACTCGAAGTCGCCCTGGAAGAAGGCCGCGCCGACATCGCCGTGCACTCGCTCAAGGACGTGCCCATGGAGCTGCCAGCCGGCTTTGCCCTGGCCTGCGTCATGGAGCGCGAAGACCCGCGCGACGCCTTCGTCTCGCCGCACTTCGCCGGTCTGGACGCATTGCCGCAGGGCGCCGTGGTCGGCACGTCCAGCCTGCGCCGCCAGGTGCTGCTGCATGCGCTGCGCCCCGACCTGAAGATTGAGCCGCTGCGCGGCAATGTGCAGACACGGCTGCGCAAACTCGACGAAGGCCAGTACGCCGCCATCGTGCTCGCCGCCGCGGGCTTGAAGCGCCTGGGCCTGCACGACCGCATCCGTAGCCTGTTCAAACCCGAGCAGATGCTGCCCGCGGCCGGCCAGGGCGCATTGGGCATAGAAATTCGCAGCCAGCGCCAGGATCTGCGCGATGCGCTGGCGCCGCTGGCGCACCAGCGCACCTGGCTCACCGTGACGGCCGAGCGCGCAGTGAGCCGCGCCATGGGCGGCAGCTGCTCCATGCCGCTGGCCGCCCATGGCCAGTGGAGCGGCGACGCGCTGCAGCTGCGTGCTGCCTGGGGCGACATGGCCGGCCGGCTGCCGCTGGTGCGCGCCGCAGGCAGCGGCCGCGTCGCCACGCTGGACGAGGCCGACGCCCTGGGCCTGGCAGTGGCCGCAAGGCTGCGCGCCGCCGGCGCCATCGCGGCATGCTGAGCAGTGCGCCGCCGCGCGCCATCGTCACGCGCCCTGCGCGCGATGCGGCCCAATGGGTCGCCGACCTGCAGGCGCGCGGCATTGCGGCGGCGGCACTGCCGCTCATCGGCATCGCCGCAGTATCCGACGCTGCGCTGCGCGAGGCGCTGCAAGAGGCACGCGCCGCCTTCGCCGGCTACCGTGCCGTGATGTTTGTCAGCGGCAATGCGGCGCAGTACTTTTTTGAACAGAATCAATCTGAAGCGCTTACCCATCAAGCGCAAGACGCTATCAATACAAGAGTATGGGCACCCGGCCCCGGCACCGTGGCGGCGCTGCGCCAGGCGGGGCTGGCGGCGGCGCGCATCGACGCTCCCGGCCCGGATGCCGCGCAGTTCGACTCCGAGGCGTTGTGGCAGGTCGTGGCGCCGCAGATTGCCCCCGGCGACCGCGTGCTCATCGTGCGCGGAAGCAACACCCCTGCGGCCGAGGGCGGCAACGGGCGCGAGTGGCTGACGCGCCAGATCGCAGCGGCCGGAGGCAGCGTGGACTTTGTCGCGGCCTACGAACGCGGCGCGCCCCAGCTCGACGCGGCGCAGCAGGCGCTGGCGCGCCAGGCGGCCGGCGACGGCTCCGTCTGGCTGCTGAGCAGCTCCGAGGCCGTGGCCCACCTGGCCGCCGCCCTGCCCGGCCAGGACTTCAGCCGCGCGCGCGCCCTTGCCACCCACCCGCGCATCGCCGAGGCGGCCCGGACTGCGGGTTTTAGCCTGGTTCTGGAATGCCGCCCCTCGTTCGCCGAGGTAGCCGCCTCGATAGAATCACTGCATGAGCACTGAGTCGCCCCCCGAACTGGCCGCCTCCGCACCGGCAGCCCCCCGGACACACGCGCCCTCGTTCGGCGGCGGCGCGGCGCTCTTCACGCTGAGCGTGATTTCCATCGCTGCACTGGTAAGTTCGGTGCTGCTGTGGCAGCGCCTGTCCTCCATCCAGGAGCAGTTGGCGCGCCAGTCTGCCGAGTCCGGCACACAGGCCATAGAGGCCCGCACCATGGCGCAGCAGGCACAAGACCTGGCACGCGACACCTCGGCGCGCCTGGCGGTTGCCGAGGCGCGCGTGGGCGAGGTGTCGCTGCAGCGCGCGCAGCTTGAGGAGCTCATGCAAAGCCTGTCGCGTTCGCGCGACGAGAACCTGGTGGTGGACATCGATGCCGGCCTGCGGCTGGCGCAGCAGCAGGCGCAGCTCACGGGCAGCCTGCAACCCCTGGTGGCGGCACTCAAGAGCGCCAGCCAACGCGTCGAGCGCGCCGCCCAGCCGCGCCTGGCGCCCGTGCAGCGCGCCATGGGCCATGACCTGGAGCAGTTGGAGCGCGCCTCCGTCACCGACACCGCCGGCCTGCTGGGCCGCCTGGACGATCTGGCACGCCAGGTCGACGACCTGCCGCTCATCAGCGGCGTGGCCCTGGCCGCCGGCATGCGCCGCCAGGCCGGCAGCGAACAGGCCGCCAGCGCACCGGCCGGCGCCGCCAGCGAGCCGCGTTGGCAGACTGCGCTGCGCCGCACCTGGGAAGGCGTGCGCGAGGAGACCCGTGGCCTGGTGCGCGTGAGTCGCATAGACCACCCTGACGCCATGCTGCTCGCCCCCGACCAGGCCTTCTTCCTGCGCGAGAACCTCAAACTCAAACTGCTCAATGCCCGCGTGGCCCTGCTGGCACGGCGCATGGACGAGGCGCGCTCCGACCTGGCGGGCGTCACCACGGCACTGAACAGGTATTTCGACCCGGCGTCACGCCGCACGCAAGGCGCCGCCACGGTGCTGCAACAGCTGCAAGCCAATATGAAAGCCGTCGAGACGCCCCAGCTCGACGACACCTTCGCCGCCCTGGCCACGGCCGCGGCCGGCCGCTGAAAGGGCTCAGATCGACCATGCGCGCAGCACTCTGGTTCCTGGCACTGTTCGGCGTGGCCGTGGCGGTGGCCCTGTTTGCCGGCAACAACCAGGGCACGGTCACCGTGTTCTGGCCACCCTACCGCGTTGACCTGTCGCTCAACCTCGTGGTGCTGCTGCTGGTGGGCGGCTTCACGCTGGTCTATGCGGCGCTGCGCGGGCTGTCGGCGCTGCTGCAAATGCCCCGGCAGGCCCGGCGCTGGCGCCTGCAGCAAAAAGAGCGGGCCATGCACGGAGCGCTGCTCGACGCCCTGTCGCAAATGCTGGCCGGGCGCTTTCTGCGCGCGCGCAAGGCGGCCGAGTCGGCCATCGCGCAGGAAAGCGCCCTGGAGGACGCCAGGCATGGCCTGCCCCATGGCGCCCAGCTGCGCACCCTGGCCCATCTGGTGGCGGCGGAAAGCTCCCACGCGCTGCAGGATCGCAGCACGCGCGAGTCGCACCTGCAGCAGGCGCTGGACAGCATCCCGGAACGCGTACCCACGTCCATGCTGGAGCTGCGCGAGGGCGCGCAGCTGCGCGCCGCGCGCTGGTCGCTCGATGAGCGCGACGCGAACACCGCGCTTGAGCGCCTGTCCACCCTGCCCGCCGGCACGGCACGCCGCACACTGGCGCTGCGCGCCCGGCTCAAGGCGGCGCGCCTGTCGCACATGACGCAGGAGGCGCTGGAAACCGCGCGCCTGCTGGGCAAGCACCGCGCGTTCTCGCCGGCCGCAGCGGTCAGCATCGTGCGCGGCCTGGCGGTGGAACTCATCCACGGCGCGCACGATCCATCCCAGCTGCAGCGCATCTGGCTCAGCCTGGAGAGCTCCGAGCGCGCCATGCCCGAGATTGCCGTGCAGGCCGCACAGCGCCTGGCGCAGCTCGGCGGCGAGGCCGCCCAGGTGCGTGCCTGGCTGCTGCCGGTGTGGGAGCGCATGATCGACGCGGCCCTGCCCGCCCTGCCTGACCAGCAGGCCTTGCGCGTGGTGCAGGCACTCGAAGCCAGTCTTCAAGGGCTGGACGCGAACTGGCTTGCTCGCATAGAGGCCGCGCAGCAGGCCAATCCGCGCGATGCGCGCCTGCAATACCTGTCGGCCATGGCCTGCCAGCAACGCGAGCTCTGGGGCAAGGCCCAGCATTTGTTCACACAATCAACACAACAGCTTAGCGATGCGCCGCTGCGCGCCAGCGCCTGGCGCAACCTGGCCGCCCTGGCCGAACAACGCGGCGATGGTGAGGCCGCTGCGCACGCCTGGAAGCAGGCCGCCCTGCAAAACCAGAACGTTGAGCGTTGAACGCCAGCGTCACGCCGGCTTCGCCCAAAGCGCAAAGGCTCACGTAGCGGTACCTGCCGACCTCTGTCATCCCCACGATAGCGGGGATCCAGATGCCACCCAGGTCATTGTGTCGTCACTGCTGTGGCCCCCCCCGCCTTCGCGGGGATGACGATGGGTTTTGCAGGCATGGCGCGCAATCAACCGATATCGCTACTTGGGCCGGCGCAGAACGCTCATCGCCACAATTCGCCCATAGAGGGCGCGATCATGTCCCTCGGCCCCCATTCGCGATCGGTGCGCGGCCGGTAACACCGCTGCCGGCATGGATTTGCACGCAATCAAACACGCATTCAAAATGAATCTTACGATTCGCCCCTTACGCTCGTAACACAGACACGCGCCGGACGCATTGCGCAGCATCAAGCGGCAAGGCGCTGCGCATGTGCCAGAGCATGAAAGGAAACACCGATGGACAGTGCCATCCTTAGCCTGCTGGGCGCCTTCCTGCTGTCGATCATTGGCCTCTTTGGCTTCATCTGGTCGCTGCGCAAGGGCTTGCTGGTCGAAAATCCCAAGGCCGCCTCGGCGATCTTCGCCGCCGGCGAGATCGGACATATCGACGACCCAGCGCTGGGCGCGGCCGGGCATAAGCGCTTTCAGGCCGTGGCCGCCGAACCCGGCGACTCCACCCACCTGCCGGACGCGCAGGAAATCGAAGACCGGGTCGAAGCCGACCGTTCCAGCGCCTTCCCGGTCTTCATGTTTCTCGCCTTCGCCTGCATGTGGTTGTTGTTTGGCGGCATTGCGGGCCTGACGGCATCGCTCAAGTTGCATTGGCCCGACTGGCTGGTGAGCGAGGCCTGGATGACGTTCGGGCGCATCCGCACCGTACACCTGACGGCCGTGCTCTACGGCTGGATCACCAACGCCGAGCTGGGTATCATCATCTGGCTCATGCCGCGCCTGCTGCGCACGCCGCTGATCGCGCCGATGTGGATCATGATGGGTGGCGCGCTGGTGAACGTGGCCATCGCCAGCGGCGTAGGTGCCATCGGTGCGGGCTGGACGGACGGCCTGGAGTATCTGGAGATGCCCTGGCAGATCGGCATCTTCTTTGCTGCCGGCATGATCTGCATCATCGGCCCGGTGCTCTATACCCTGGTCAACCGCAAGGTCGAATCGCTGTACGTGACGAGCTGGTACCACACTGCCGCGCTGCTGTGGATCACCCTGCTGTTCATCGTCGGCAAGATGCCGGGTGTGCAGTTTGGTGTGCAGCAGGCCACCATGAACTGGTGGTATGGCCACAACGTGCTGGGACTGTGGTTCACGCCGGTGGCGGTGGGCTCCATCTACTACTTTCTGCCCAAGATCATCGCGCGGCCCATCCGCTCCTACAACCTGTCCATCCTGGGCTTCTGGACGCTGGCCTTCTTCTACGCCCAGGTCGGCGGCCACCACCTGGTGGGCGGGCCGGTGCCGGGCTGGCTGGTCACGCTGTCCATTGTGCAAAGCATGATGATGATCATTCCGGTGCTGGCCTTCGGCATCAACATGGCGCTCACGATGAAGGGGCGCACGCAGCTGGCGCGCTACTCGCCCACGCTGCGCTTCATGATGTTCGGCGGCTTCATGTACTTGCTGTCTTCGCTGCAGGGCTCATTCGAGGCGCTGCGCTCGGTGCAGCAGGTGGCGCACTTCACGCACTTCACGGTGGCCCACGCGCACCTGGGTGCCTACGGATTCGTGACCATGGTGCTGTTTGGCGCCATCTACTTCATGATGCCGCGCATCCTGCACTGGGAATGGCCCTTCCCCAAGCTGATCTCCTGGCATTTCTGGCTCGCGGCCGTGGGCATCCTGATCTACTTCGGCGGCCTGACCTATGGCGGCTGGCTGCAAGGCCTGGCCATGCTGGATGCCTCGCGCCCCTTCATGGACTCGGTGGCCGTGACCATTCCGTGGCTGCAATGGCGCAGCGTGGGCGGCACGCTGATGGTGGCCAGCCACCTGGTCTTCGTTGGCCATTTCCTGGCTATGGCGCTGCGCTTCGGCCCGGACCGTGCGGGCGCCGCACTGTTCGCGACACAACCCAAGGTCAGGGAGCTCGCTCATGGAGAATGAAGTCAAACTTGCCGCGGGCGCCATGGTGACCTTTGCCATCGCCGTCTCGGCGCTGGTGATCCTGCCCTACCTCCAGGTGCACGACGTCAAGCCTCCCGAAGGCCTCAAGCCCTATACCAGCGCCGAGCTGCGCGGACGCGCCGTCTACATCGCCAACGGCTGCGTGTACTGCCACAGCCAGCAGCCGCGCTCGGAGAGCTTTGCGCCCGACGCCAAGCGCGGCTGGGGCCGCGCCTCGGTGCCCGGCGACTATGTCTACGACCGGCCGCACCTGCTGGGCAGCATGCGCACCGGACCCGATCTGCTCAACATCGGCGTGCGCCAGCCCAGCAAGGACTGGCATCTGGGCCACCTGTACCAGCCGCGCGCCTATGTGCCGGGCTCCATCATGCCGTCCTACCCCTACCTGTTCGACATCAAGGACAAGCTCGACCCCGGCGAGGAGGCGCTGAACCTGCCTCCCGGCACCGCGCCCGCGGGCAAGGTGGTGGTGGCCAAGCCCGAGATGCAGGATCTTGTGAAGTACCTGCTGTCGCTCAAGCGTGAGTATCCGATCCTGCCGCCCGAGCCCCACGAGGCCGCGGGCGCCAAGCCCCCTTCCGCGCCCGCGGCCGACAAGCCGGCGTCCGCCTCCTGAAAGGATTGTCACGATGAGCCAAGACCCGGTCACCCGCGCGCAGCAGCGCGAAAGCGAAGACCCCGAGGAAGCCATCCGGCCCATGCCGCTGTCCGCCCTGCTGGTGGCGGTGTTCATGGTGCTGTGGGCGGTGGTCTACATCCTGTATTCCGAGCCCCTGACCCTGTCGCGCTATGGCGACCAGCGCACGCGCGCCGAACTCGCGGGCCCCGCACCGGCCGCGCCGGGCGCGGCCGTGGACGGCAAGGCGCTGTTTGCCGCACATTGCGTCGCCTGCCACCAGGCCACGGGCCTGGGCCTGCCGGGCGTGTTCCCGCCGCTCGACGGCTCGGAATGGGTGCATGGCGATCCGCGCGTGCTGGCCAACATCCTGCTGCACGGCATCACGGGCGAAATCACCGTCAAGGGCAACAAGTTCCAGGGCGCCATGCCCAGCTTCCAGCAGCTCAGCGACGCCGAGCTCGCCGGCATCGCCAGCTTCATCCGCAACAACTGGTCCAACAAGGGCGAGGCCATTGAGCCCGACCTGTTTGCCAAGGAGCGCAAGGACGGCAACCGCACCACGCCGTTCGAGGGGGAGGCAGCGCTCAAGGCCCTAGAGAAGTGACACCATGCTGCGCACGGCCCTGCTGAGTGCCGCTCTGGTGCTGGGCGGTTGGGCGGCGGCGCGCTGGCTGACCTACGACTTCCAGGTCTGGACTGATGAGGGCGCGCGCCGCCTGGAGGTTGCTCTCTCTCCCGTGGCCGCCCCCGCGGTGGCCGTGCAAGGCCCGGACGTTGCTGCGCGCGATCTGCCCGCGCTGCTGACTGCGGACGCCGGCGTCACGGTGGCAGACTTCATCTACACGCATTGCGAGACGGTGTGCCTGTCGCTGGGCGGCAGCTTTCAGCAGCTGCAGGCTGCGCTTGAGGCCGACCGCGCAAAGGGTGAGGCCTCCGGCGTGCGGCTGCTGTCCATCAGCTTTGATGGCGCGCGCGACGATCCCGCCGCGCTGGCCGCCTACGCGCATAACCTGCGCGCCGACCCCGCCCTCTGGCACTTCGTGCGCGTGCCCGATACCACGCAGCAGCAGGCCCTGCTGCGCCGCCTGGGCGTGGTCGTGGTGCCCGATGGCCGGGGCGACTACGAGCACAACGCCGCCCTGCTGGTATTCGACGCGCGCGGCCGCATGGTGCGCATCTTCGATCTGGCCGAGCAGCAGCTGGCGCTGGACTACGCACGCCACCTGGCGCGGGGGCCGCAGTGAGGCCTCCCGTCGGCTTGACACCCGCACGTCAGGGCCTGGCCGGCCTGCTGCTGGCCGCACTGCTGGCCAGCCCGCCGCTGCGCCATTGGCTTGAAGTGACCATGTGGCGCCACATGCTGCTGCAGTTCCCGCTATGGCTGCTGGCCGGCGCTCTGCTGGCTGCCACACTGGCGCCGCGCGTGCGCCATGCCCTCGCAGCTTGCAACGCCCATGGCATCGCCGGACTGGTGGGGCTGGGCGTGGTGCTGGCCGTGCTCATGGTGCCGCGCGTGCTCGACCTGGCGCTGCGCGATGCAGGCATTGAGGCGGCCAAATGCGCCGCACTGCTGCTCGCCGGAGCCCTGCTGCGCCTGTCCTGGCGCCCCGCGGGGCTGGTGGTGCAGGCCTTCTTCCTGGGCATGCAGCTGCCCATGATGGTGGTAGTGGGCCAGCTCTATATCGATTCGCCGCTGCGCCTGTGCAACGCCTACCTGCGGGATGACCAGGAACGCCTGGGCCGTTGGCTCATTGCCCTGGCGGCCCTGCTGGCCGTGGCCTGGCTGGCGCACGCCGCCTGGCTGCTGGTGCGGCGGGACGCTGCGGCAACGCCGCCCGTGCAGCGCGAACCGCTCTGAAAAACAAAGCAATCCAAGGGCGATAAAATCCCCCCATCCTCCATTCCACTGCCCCTTACGGCATCCCGCGGGATGCCGTTTTCTTTGCCATGAGCGACACCCCCGCACAACCCGGCCTGCAGGCCCTCTCCAAGTCCTTTGAACCCGCGCAGCTCGAAGCGCACTGGGGCCCCGAGTGGGAGCGGCGCGGCTATGGCCGCGCCGGCGTGCGCGGTACGGGCCAGGCGGATGCCAGCGCACCGGCCTTTGCCATCCAGCTGCCGCCGCCCAACGTGACCGGCACGCTGCACATGGGTCACGCCTTCAACCAGACCATCATGGACAGCTTGACGCGCTACCACCGCATGTTGGGGCACAACACGGCCTGGATTCCAGGCACCGACCACGCCGGCATTGCGACGCAGATCGTGGTCGAACGCCAGCTGCAGGAGCAAGGCGTGAGCCGCCACGACCTGGGCCGCCCCGATTTCGTGAAGAAGGTGTGGGAGTGGAAGGAGCAATCGGGCAACACCATCACCACGCAGATGCGCCGCCTGGGCGACACCGTGGACTGGAGCCGCGAGTACTTCACCATGGACGACAAGCTGTCCACGGTGGTGACGGAAACCTTTGTCAAGCTGTACGAGCAAGGTCTGATCTACCGCGGCAAGCGCCTGGTGAACTGGGATCCCAAGCTGCAGTCCGCCGTCTCCGACCTGGAGGTGGAGAACGAGGAGAAGGACGGCTCGCTCTGGCACATCGCCTACCCGCTGGCCGATGGTTCGGGCCAACTCGTCGTGGCAACCACGCGGCCCGAGACCATGCTGGGCGACGTGGCGGTGATGGTGCACCCCGAGGACAAACGCTACGCGCATTTGATCGGCAAAATGGTGACGTTGCCGCTGTGCGACCGCGAGATCCCCGTGATTGCGGACGCCTACGTGGACAAGGAATTCGGCACCGGCGTGGTCAAGGTCACGCCCGCGCACGATCAGAATGACTACCAGGTGGGCCAGCGCCACAAGCTGCCCATGATCTGCGTTCTGACGCTCACCGCCACCATCAACGACAACGCGCCAGAAAAGTACCGCGGCATGGATCGCTTTGCCGCGCGCAAGGCCGTGGTGGCCGACCTCGAAGCCCTGGGCCTGATGGTCGAGGTGAAGAAGCACAAGCTCATGGTGCCGGTCTGCACCCGCACCGGCCAGGTCATCGAGCCCATGCTGACCGACCAATGGTTCGTCGCCATGAACAAGGTGGGCCAGGGCGACGCCACCGGCAAGAGCATTGCGCAAAAAGCCATCGACGCCGTCGCCAGCGGCCAGGTCAGCTTCGTTCCCGAGAACTGGGTCAACACCTACAACCAGTGGATGAACAACATCCAGGACTGGTGCATCAGCCGCCAGCTCTGGTGGGGCCACCAGATTCCGGCCTGGTACGACGAGGACGGCAAGGTCTACGTCGCCAAGAACGAAGCGCAAGCCCAGGCCCAGGCGCCGGGCAAGACCCTCAAGCGCGACGAAGACGTGCTCGACACCTGGTACTCCAGCGCCCTCGTGCCCTTCTCCACCATGGGCTGGCCGCAGCAGACCGACAGCGCCACCGACGACTACAACCTGTATCTGCCCAGCAGCGTGCTGGTCACGGGCTACGACATCATCTTCTTCTGGGTGGCCCGGATGATCATGATGACCACGCACTTCACGGGCCGCGTGCCGTTCAGGCATGTGTACATCCACGGCCTGGTGCTGGATGCGCATGGCCAGAAGATGAGCAAGTCGGAAGGCAACGTGCTCGACCCGGTGGACCTGATCGACGGCATTTCCCTCGAACCCCTGCTGGACAAACGCACCCAGGGCCTGCGCCGCCCCGAAACCGCGCCCAAGGTGCGCAAATCCACCCAGGCAGAGTTTCCATTCGGCATTCCCGCCTACGGCGCCGACGCGCTGCGCTTCACCTTTGCCGCCTTGGCCAGCCTGGGCCGCAGCATCAACTTCGACAGCAAGCGCTGCGAGGGCTACCGCAACTTCTGCAACAAGCTCTGGAACGCCAGCCGCTTTGCGCTGATGAACTGCGAAGGCTTTGACTGCGGGCTCGATACCGCCCAGGGCTGCACCGAAACCTACATGCACTTCAGCCAGCCCGATCGCTGGATCGTCTCGCGCCTGCAAAAGGTCGAGGCCGAGGTCGCCAAGGGCTTTGCCGAATACCGCCTGGACAACGTCGCCAACACCCTCTACGACTTCGTCTGGAACGAGTTTTGCGACTGGTACCTGGAGATCGCCAAGGTGCAGATCCAGACCGGCACCGCGCAGCAGCAGCGCGCCACGCGGCGCACGCTGATCCGTGTGCTGGAAGCCATCCTGCGCCTGGCGCACCCCATCATCCCGTTTGTGACAGAAGCCCTGTGGCAGGTCGTGGCGCCCGTGGCCGGTTTGCCAGGCGCATCCATTGCCATTGCCGCCTACCCGCAGTCCCAGCCCGCCAAGATCGACGAGGCGGCCGAGGCCTACGTGGCCCGCCTGCAGCAGTTGGTGGACGCCTGCCGTGCCCTGCGCGGCGAGATGGGCGTCTCACCCGCGCAGCGCCTGCCGCTGCTGGCCGTGGCCGACACGGCAGAAGAAGCCGCCTTCCTGCGCGCCAACGCGGCCGTGCTGCAAAACCTGGCCAAGCTCAGCGAGGTCAAGGTGTTCGACGACGCTGCGGCCTGGGCGAAGGAAGCGCAGAACGCCCCCGTCAACGTCGTGGGCGCCGCGCGCCTGGCGCTGTTCGTCGAGATTGACGTGGCGGCCGAAAAGGCGCGCCTGTCCAAGGAAGCCGCGCGCCTCTCGGGCGAGATCACCAAGGCCAACGCCAAGCTCGGCAACGAGGCCTTCGTCGCCAAGGCGCCGCCGGCGGTCATCGAGCAGGAGAAAAAGCGCGTCGCCGACTTTGGCGCCACGCTCTCGCGCATCGAGGAACAACTCGCCCGCCTGGGCTGACCCGCTGCACTCCTTCCCCCCTCTGGGGGAAGGCTGGGATGGGGGCTGCGAGCGACGTCAACTTCGCCTGCCCCCACCCACCCTCCCCCAGAGGGGGGAGGGTGAAGATCCACCCAACAGGAGCCCGCATGACCACCACCCGCATACGCAAAGCCGTCTTCCCCGTCGCCGGCTTGGGCACGCGCTTCTTGCCCGCCACCAAGGCATCGCCCAAGGAGATGCTGCCAGTCGTGGACAAGCCCCTGATCCAGTACGCCGTGGAAGAAGCCTACGAGGCCGGCATCCGCGACATGGTGTTTGTGACGGGCCGCAGCAAACGTGCCATCGAAGACCATTTCGACACCGCCTACGAGCTGGAAAACGAGCTGGAACAGGCCGGCAAAAAGGACATGCTGGCCCTGGTGCACAGCATTGCACCCGACGACATGAACTGTCTGTTCGTGCGCCAACCGCGCAGCCTGGGCCTGGGCCACGCCGTGCTGTGCGCCGAGCCGCTGGTGGGTAACGAGCCCTTTGCCGTGCTGCTGGCCGACGATTTGATGGTGGGCGAAGCCGGTGGCCCCGGCGTGATGGCGCAGATGACCGCCGCCTTCGAGAAACAAGGCCGCTCGCTGCTGGCTGTGCAGGAAGTGCCACAGGAACACACCCGCCGCTACGGCATCGTCAAGGGAGAAGCAGCCGGTGGCCCGCTGATCCGCGTCGACCAGATCGTGGAAAAGCCCGCACCCGAAGTGGCCCCATCGCGCATGGGCGTGGCGGGGCGCTATGTGCTCACACCGCGCATTTTTGATGAAATCCGCAACCAACCGCGTGGCGTGGGCGGCGAGATCCAACTCACCGACGCCATCGCCCGCCTGATGGCGCATGAGGCCGTTTACGCTTACCAGTACAGCGGTAAACGCTACGATTGTGGTAGCAAAGAAGGTTTTTTGGAGGCCACCGTGGAACTGGCGCTGCAGCACCCACAGGTGGGAGCAACGTTTCGGGAATACCTGAGAGCGTTAGTGCTCTGAGTACGCATAGTGCAGGCGCTCATTGGCGCGCAATGCGCATTGCGTCGGCAATTAACTGGAAATCGTGAACCGTGAGCTCAAAATAACCGAAACGCAGCGCATAACCCCAATGGCGCCTTCCCCGAGAGAAGTCCAGCAACTGCAGTAACGGCGCAATGGGTGTCTCACGCGCTGGTTGCCACAGTACGTCTCGCCTCCACGAATGGAAATCGGGGCCCATTTCAACCTGATAGGGCTGCCTGTCGCACAACACGCCCTGCGCGGTAAAGGCCTGAAGCGGCCGTTGATCGCCTTGCACATCGGTGGGTGAATAACACACTACGGAATCACCGGTGTGCATGCGTCTCAGCGGTAACGCCTTGCCATGGCAAACCTGCACAAAGCCTCCTGCCAGGCCTCGGTAGACATGGGCCCGCG
>JAFEDY010000020.1:0-23057 GCA_018241405.1 Pseudomonadota bacterium
CGTCGGTGCGAGTACCGCTCATCAAGCTGGATTACTCCAGTGATCCGGTCGGTCCTGAAATGACGAAATTCCTGGCGCAATTCGCACCACGCAACCAGCACACGCACGCGATCGAAAAAACCCAGTGCACAGGGCCAGACGGTACGCGACGACACCCTTTCGAGCAAATCACGGTAGTCGATGCGCAGCTTGCGCTCAGCACGGATTGCCGTGCGCAGGCTGGCCAACACCTCACCGGTACTTTCCTGCAACGCTCCGGGGCCGACCAGCAAGGCGTCGCTGTCGAGTAGCTGCCGCGCCTCAACAGGAACAACGAATGCGATCTTCCCCAGGGCGTTCCGCGCCGCCTGCGCGAGCGCGCTATCGGTGCGGCTGGCGACCCAGCGCGAACCCAACACCAGCGCCTCGATCTCGTCTGCAGAAAACATCAGTGGGGGCAACGTAAAACCAGGGCGCAGCATGTAGCCCAGACCTGGGGCACCATCAATGTGGGCGCCTTGCCCCTGCAGGGATGCTATGTCCCGGTATAGCGTGCGCAGGCTGATGCCCAGTTCCTCGGCCAGCGTGTTGCCCTGCACCGGGTGGCGCTTGTTGCGCAGTGCCTGCATCAGCTGTAGCAGACGTTCAGCACGCGACACGGTTAACCTCCAAGTGATGGCGCTACGGCCTAGTGCTGCTCGCGCGCCCGTTGCATCGATTCAGCGCCGGCGCAGCACGTGGATATATTCCTCACCCACCTGCTGCTGCTCCACCAGCTCATTGCCAGTCTGGCGGGCGAAGGCCTGGAAGTCGCGCAGCGAGCCGCTATCGGTGGCCACCACCCTGAGCAACTGGCCGCTCTGCATGTCGGCGAGCGCCTTCTTGGCCTTGAGTATGGGTAGGGGGCAGTTCAGGCCCCGGGTGTCGATTTCCTTGTGGATTTCCATTTTTTCTAGTCCTTTGGAGCGTCATCCAGTCCACGGCGGCGCTCGGCATTCTCTTCGTCGGTAAAGAACACTGGCTCATGCCCGCGCGAGCGCAACCAATCGGCCAGTGCATAGCCAGTCCCTGCGGGCCAACATTTGAGCTCATCGAGTTCGTAGAACCGGTGGTCCAGCAGCTCGGGTGACAATCGCACCTGGCCCTGCGCCACGACGTGGTAGGCAATGATGACCTGGTTCATACGCAGGAATTCGTACACGCCCACGAGGCGCACGGAGCACGCGTCGAGGTGGGTCTCTTCCTTGACCTCGCGCGCAATGCCCTCCTCGGGCGACTCGCCGGCTTCCATGAAGCCGGTGATCAGCGCAAACATCTTGGGCGGCCACAGCGCATTGCGCGCCAGCAGCACCCGTCCGTCCACCTCCACAATGGCCGCGAGCACGGGCGTGGGGTTGTTCCAGTGTGTGAAGCCGCAGGCCGGGCAACGCAGGCGCTCTTTCTCGCCTCCGTCTTCCAGGATCGTGATGGGCGAGAGCGCGGTCGCGCAGTGACTGCAAAAACGGGTTTCGTAGCGCATGACGAAGGCCTTGCAGTTCAGGCCGGGAAGACGCCGGTAGACAGGTAGCGGTCACCCCTGTCGCACACCACGAAAACTATTGTTGCGTTCTGCTCCTGCGCGGTGATCTGCTGCGCCACCCAGCAGGCGCCCGCGGCGGAGATCCCGCCGAAGATACCTTCCTCGCGCGCCAGGCGGCGCGCCATGTCTTCTGCATCGTCCTGGCCCACGTAGACCAGCTCGTCCACCAGATGGGGCTCGTAGATCTTGGGCAGATATTCTTCAGGCCACTTGCGTATGCCCGGAATGCGCGAGCCCTCGCGCGGCTGAGCGCCGACGATGCGGACGGCCGGGTTCTTTTCACGCAGGAAACGCGCCACACCAGTGATCGTGCCCGTGGTGCCCATGGCACTCACGAAGTGGGTGATGCGGCCCTCGGTCTGCTCCCACAGCTCGGGGCCCGTGGTCTCGTAGTGGATGCGCGGGTTATCCGGGTTGGCAAACTGGTCCAGCACCACGCCCTTGCCCTGGGCCACCATCTGGTCGGCCAGGTCACGGGCGTATTCCATGCCCCCGCTCTTGGGCGTGAGGACAAGCTCGGCACCAAAGGCCTTCATGGTCTGGGCACGCTCCACCGACAGATCCTCGGGCATGATGAGCACCATGCGATAGCCGCGGATCGCCGCAGCCATGGCCAGGGCAATGCCGGTGTTGCCCGAAGTGGCCTCGATCAGCGTGTCGCCGGGCCTGATCTCGCCACGTTCCTCGGCGCGCCGGATCATCGATAACGCCGGCCTGTCCTTGACCGAACCCGCGGGATTATTGCCCTCCAGCTTGCCCAGGATGACATTGCCCCGCGCGGCGTTGTCCTGCGCCCCAATGCGCTGCAATGCGACCAGCGGCGTGCGCCCGATGGCGTCTTCAATGGTGGGATAGGTCTTCATACGGCGCTACTGTGCCATAATTTACTTCTATAGTTTTTGCGTCGCCCGGGTGGTGAAATTGGTAGACGCAGGGGACTCAAAATCCCCCGCCGCAAGGCGTGCCGGTTCGATTCCGGCCCCGGGCACCACAGACAAGGCCGCACAGTTCCAAGAACGTGCGGCCTTTTCTTTTGGCTCAAGTAGCGAATCCTATTTGTCGCATCCCGGACAATCATATGGCCTCTTATGGAAGAGATGCGGATGAGATTTGTACCACTCCTTCATGGTCTGCACAGGCGTCTTGCTCTTGAGCGCTGACTGCGGCAGTTGGTGGTTGTACAAGGCCACATAGCGCAGCAGCGTCTGCTCCAGATCCTCGCTGCTGCTGAACCGGTGGGTCTTCAGAACGTCCGCTATGCGGCCATTGAAGCGCTCGACCATGCCATTGGTTTGGGGCGTGCGAGGTTTGGTCAGCGGGTGCTCTATACCCAGCGCCTGGCACGCCAAAGATCGGCTGCTCGACCTACACGCTGCTTGAATGGGTCAAGCGTGCCGAGATCGACAGCGGCCAGCGCCCAGGCGTGAGCACTGATGAGCGTGAGCGCATCAAGGCGCTAGAGCGAGAGGTCAAGGAATTGCGCCGCGCCAACGAGATCCTGAAGCTGGCCAGCGCTTTTTTCGCCCAGGCGGAGCTCGACCGCAATTTGAAGAGATGAAGCGCTTTGTCGACGAGCACCGCGGCACCTACGGGGTCGAGCCCATCTGCAAAGTCCTGCAGTTGGAGACCTTCCTGCCCTGGACGCTGGTGCGCCGGGGCCTGAAGAAGCAGGTCATCACGCCGCTGGACGCGCCGCAGGAGTTCCTGGACGAGGCCCGCCGTGAGCTGCAGGTGCGCGAGATGGCGCAGGACACTCCCTTGATGCGGGCGCTCGGCCTCGCGCACCACTGGCAGCGCCTGCTGGACGAAGGACGGTTCAGTTCGATGACCGAGATCGCGGCGGCCGAAGGCATCGACCTTGGCCAAGCGAGCAAGATGAGCCGACTGGCGCAGCTGGCCCCCGACCTGATCGAAGCCATCGCCCTGGGACGCCTCGAGGTGGGCGTCAGCCAGTTGCTGCGCGGCAAGTTGCCGACGTCCTGGCTGGCGCAACGCGAGGCGCTGGTGGCAGGCTCGCGCTGACATCCGTGCCGCAGCGACACGCCGCCGCAAGGCGGTTTTTTTTGTGCCTTTCGCTGTCTCGGTCGCGCCCGCCAGAGCAAGCGAAGAAGCAAACCGATGGCCCGCAAACCCGCGCCAACACACGACTGCGGGCCTTGAATGCTCAAGAGGGCAGCAGAGAACAGAGAGAGAAAAACGACGGAAAGCGCGCCTGGAACGGCGACTTCCGGAGGGGCGTGCTCAAGAGGCCGAGGCGCGAAACCGCGCCAACACAGGGGGAACGGGCAAAAAAAATCCCAACCGGATAAGGGTTGGGATTTCACATTATGGTGGAGCTGGCGGGAATTGAACCCGCGTCCGCAAGCCTTCGTTGAGCAGGTCTACATGTTTAGCGTTCTGCTTTTGATCTCACCGCCCCCATCGCGCAGACGCACGCTATGTAGGCAGCCAGCACCCTTGGATCTCGCCCTATGCCAAGGTACCCAGCAGAAGGCCAGCTGATGCAAATTCCCTTGCAGCCGGGAGGTATTGCTACCCCCTTGCCCAGCCCACCAGCGTGCTGTTGCAAGGCTCACCGGATTTAAGCGGCGAGTGCGAAACGTTCGTCGTTTGCAGTTACTTTGTTGAATGGAGATTTACGAGCATCATTCAAGCTCGACATGCACCGCACCAATTCCGAACCCACGTCGAAACCGGGACAGCCCCTTGTTGTTCATTTTAGTCCAATCTCAGCAAGTTCAAGAGATCCAAGGGTGTTTCTATCATCGCATCGGCGCCCCACTGCGACGGCTGTGCACTGGTACCCAGGTAGCCATAGAGTGCGGCCACAGTGCCCATGCCGGCGGCACGCCCTGCCTCTATGTCGCGCACGTCGTCGCCGACATAGATGCATTCACTGGCAGCACAGCCCAATTGCGATACTGCCTCCAGCAACGGCGCAGGGTGGGGCTTCGTGTATGGCGTGCTGTCGCCGCTGACGATGGTGTAGGCGCTTTCAAACAGAGCGACGCGCTGTGCAATGAGCGATGTGAAACGTGTCACCTTGTTGGTCACGACGCCCCATTTCAGCGATCGTTGCGTCAATGCCTCCACGAGTTCAGGTACGCCATCAAACACTTTGGTTCGATCATGGATGCAATTTTCGTAGTTGGCAAAAAATTCTTCTCTCAAACCAGGGAAGTCCGGATGGTCTGGCGCGATGCCGAAGGCCACCGACAGCATCCCCCGGGCACCTGCTCCAGCCAACGGACGGTAGGCCTGAAGTGGCAGAGGCTCCAAGCCGCGCTCGGTACGAAGCCTGTCGGCTGCTGCACCTAGGTCTGGAGCGCTATCGATCAGAGTCCCGTCCAGATCAAACAGAACCGCACGCACCGTGTGGAACGAATTTTTATTCATAAGGCAAGACGACGCGTGGCAAAAAGGTAGTTCACACTGGTGTCCCCGCTCAGCCAATAACGACCTGTGAGCGGGTTGTATTGCATGCCGCGCATATGCAGTAGTTCCAGGTTGGCATGGCGGCACGCCGCAGCCAATTCACTAGGGCGAATGAACTTGGCATATTCGTGCGTGCCCTGCGGAAGGATTTTCAACAGATACTCGGCCCCGACGATCGCCAGAGCAAAGGCCGCGGCACTGCGGTTGATGGTCGAAAAGAACACCCAGCCGCCAGGCTTGACGAGGCGAGCACAGGCCATGACCACCGACTGTGGATCGGGTACATGCTCCAGCATTTCCATGCAGGTCACAGTATCGAAGGCCGCCGGTGACTGCTGTGCCAATTCTTCGGCGCTGATTTCACGATACTGAACGCGTGGTGTTTGCGCCTCCAGGGCATGCAGGCGCGCCACGCGCAACGCCTTGCTCGCCAGGTCAATACCTGTCACCTCGGCACCCTTACGCGCCATGGAGTCCGACAAAATCCCGCCGCCACAGCCTACATCTAGGACGTTCTGCCCCTCAAGCGGGGACAACTGATTGATCCAGTCAAGACGTATTGGATTGATCTGGTGCAGGGGACGAAACTCGCTATCAGGATCCCACCAGCGATGCGCCAGTTCTGAAAATTTGGCCAATTCTGCCGGATCGGCGTTAACGGACTCGTTCATGCGCTCATTGTCCCATTGGAGATGGCACCGACCATAAAAAAGGCCCCGTCGCCGGGGCCTTTTCATGAACCGATGGAAGATCAGTTGGCGCGGGTGCCGACCACTTCGATTTCCACGCGGCGGTTCTTGGCGCGGCCTTCGCGGGTAGCGTTGGAGGCGATGGGTTGCTTCTTGCCCTTGCCTTCGGTGTACACGCGGTTCTTCTCGATGCCCTTGGACACCAGGTAGGCCTTCACGGCTTCGGCGCGGCGCACCGACAGCTTCTGGTTGTAGGCATCAGAGCCAATGGAGTCGGTGTGGCCGACGGCAATGATCACTTCCAGGTTGATACCCTTGACCTTGGAAACCAGGTCATCAAGCTTGGCCTTGCCTTCGGGCTTCAGCACCGACTTGTCAAAGTCGAAGAACGCGTCTGCGGCGTAGGTGACCTTGCTGGCCACCGCAGGAGCGGGCTTGGGTGCTGCAGGAGCGGCAGCAGCGGGAGCGGGAGCCGGGGCAGGTGCAGGAGCAGCCTTCACCAACGCGCCATCACAGCCTTCGGCGGCGGTGGCGGGGGTCCAGTTGGCGTCGCGCCAGCACAGTTCGTTCGTGCCGTTCTTCCAGACCAGCTCGCCGGTGCCGTTTTGCCAATTGTCGATGACCTTGCCGCCATCGGCAGCCTTCACTTGGGCACCAGCCGAGGTAGCAATAACGGCAGAGGCCAACAACATCGCCAATTTGTTCAGTTTCTTCATGGTTCTCCTCTTGGGGAAAAAGCCGCAGCCAAGCTGCGAATCGGGGACGTCGTCAGTGACCATCACCAAAAACGTTGAATTCATTGTGCCATACGTAACAACGCAAAGTCGTCTTTGGAGTAGCGCAAACAGTAGGACAAAAGCGCAATCCCCAGGATGTGTTGCTCAGCCGCGACAAGCCGTTGCGCCTAAAATGATCGTTTCCCGTCGCCTATTCGACCGTCCTCATGACCCAGTTCGCCAAAGAAACCCTGCCCATCAGTCTAGAAGAAGAGATGCGGCGCAGCTACCTGGATTACGCCATGAGTGTGATCGTAGGCCGCGCCCTGCCGGACGCGCGCGACGGCTTGAAGCCCGTGCACCGGCGCGTGCTCTATGCCATGCACGAGCTGAACAACGACTGGAACCGCCCGTACAAGAAGTCGGCGCGTATCGTCGGTGACGTGATCGGTAAGTACCACCCGCACGGCGACATCGCGGTGTACGACACCATTGTGCGTATGGCGCAGGATTTTTCTCTGCGCCACATGCTGGTGGACGGCCAGGGCAACTTTGGCTCGGTCGATGGCGACAACGCCGCCGCCATGCGCTACACCGAAATCCGTCTGTCGAAAATCGCCCACGAAATGCTGGCCGACATCGACAAGGAGACGGTGGACTTCGGCCCCAACTACGACGGCAGCGAGAAGGAGCCGCTGGTTCTGCCCAGCCGCCTGCCCAATCTGCTGGTCAACGGCAGCGCCGGCATTGCCGTGGGCATGGCCACCAACATCCCACCGCACAACTTGAATGAAGTGGTGGACGCTTGTTTGCATTTGCTGCGCCACCCCGAGGCCTCCATCGACGAGCTGATGGAGATCATCCCCGCGCCCGACTTCCCCACGGCCGGCATCATCTACGGCATCACCGGCGTCAAGGACGGCTACCGCACCGGCCGTGGCCGCGTCGTGATGCGCGCCAAGGTGCATTTCGAGGACATCGACAAGGGCCAGCGCCAGGCCATCATCGTTGATGAGCTGCCCTACCAGGTCAACAAAAAGACGCTGCAGGAGCGCATGGCCGAGCTGGTGCACGAGAAGAAGCTCGAAGGCATCAGCCATATCCAGGACGAGTCGGACAAGTCCGGCATGCGCCTGGTGATTGAATTGAAGCGCGGCGAAGTGCCCGAGGTGGTGCTGAACAACCTGTACAAGCAGACGCAGCTGCAGGACACCTTCGGCATGAACATGGTGGCGCTGGTCGATGGCCAGCCCAAGCTGTGCAACCTGAAGGACTTGATCGAGGTCTTCATCGGCCACCGCCGCGAGGTCGTGACGCGGCGCACGGTGTTCGAGCTGCGCAAGGCACGCGAGCGCGGCCATGTGCTTGAAGGCCTTGCCGTGGCGCTGGCGAACATCGACGAATTCATCCGCATCATCCGCAACGCGCCCACGCCGCCAGTCGCCAAGGCCGAGCTGATGAGCCGCAGCTGGGACAGCCAGCTGGTGCGCGAGATGCTGACGCGCACGCGCGAAGACGGCGGCATGATCAATGCCGACGACTACCGCCCCGAGGGCCTGGAGCGTGAATTCGGCATGCAGGACGGTGGCCTGTACCGCCTGTCGGACACCCAGGCCCAAGAGATTCTGCAGATGCGCCTGCAGCGCCTGACGGGTCTGGAGCAGGACAAGATCGTGGCCGAGTACAAGGATGTGATGGCGGTCATCGAAGACCTGCTCGACATCCTGGCCAAGCCGGCCCGCGTCTCGACCATCATCGGCGAAGAACTCACCGCCGTGCGCCAAGAGTTCGGCCAGTCCAAGCTGGGCGCGCGCCGCAGCACCATCGAGCACAGCGCGCAAGACCTCTCCACCGAAGACCTGATCACCCCCACCGACATGGTGGTGACGCTGTCGCACACGGGCTACATCAAGAGCCAGCCTTTGAGCGAATACCGCTCGCAAAAGCGCGGCGGGCGCGGCAAGCAGGCCACGGCGACCAAGGAAGACGACTGGATAGACCAGCTCTTCATCGCCAACACGCACGACTACATCCTGTGCTTCTCCAACCGCGGCCGGCTGTACTGGCTCAAGGTCTGGGAGGTGCCCGCGGGTTCGCGCAACTCGCGCGGGCGGCCCATCGTCAACATGTTCCCCTTGGCCGAGGGCGAGAAGATCAACGTGGTGCTGCCGCTCACGGGCGAGATGCGCAGCTTCCCCGCCGACCGCTATGTCTTCATGGCCACCAGCATGGGCACGGTGAAGAAGACGGCGCTCGATGAGTTCTCCAACCCGCGCAAGGCCGGCATCATCGCCGTGGGCCTGGACGAGGGCGACTTCCTCATCGGCGCCGCACTGACCGATGGCGCACACGACGTGATGCTGTTTTCCGACGGCGGCAAGGCCGTGCGCTTTGACGAGAACGACGTGCGCCCCATGGGCCGCAACGCCCGCGGCGTCAAGGGCATGCAGCTGGAGGACGGCCAGAGCGTGATCGCCATGCTGGTCGCCGAGGACGAGCAGCAAAGCGTGCTCACCGCCACCGAGAACGGCTACGGCAAGCGCACCAGCATCGTCGAGTACACGCGCCACGGCCGCGGCACCAAGGGCATGATCGCCATCCAGCAGAGCGAGCGCAACGGCCGCGTCGTGGCCGCCACGCTGGTGCATGCCGACGACGAGATCATGCTGATCACCGACACCGGCGTGCTGGTGCGCACGCGGGTGTCCGAGATCCGCGAGCTCGGCCGCGCCACGCAGGGCGTGACGCTGATCGCCCTGGACGAGGGCGCCAAGCTCAGCGGCCTGCAGCGCATCGTGGAAAACGATGCCAACGACGGCAACGGCGTCGACACGGATACACCACCTGCCGAAGCCTGATACCGCAAAAACGATAGCATTCAGCGCTTGAAAATTAAGCGCTGGCAGTCATTTTTAGTGAAATCCATGAATCGCCCTTACAACTTCTCGGCCGGCCCGGCCGCCATCCCTGAAGAAGTGCTGCAGCAGGCAGCGGCCGAGATGCTCGACTGGCACGGCAGCGGCATGGGCGTCATGGAGATGAGCCACCGCGGCAAGGAATTCATCGCCATCTATGAGCAGGCAGAAAGCGACCTGCGCGCGCTGCTGGCGGTGCCGGCGCACTTCAAGATCCTGTTCATGCAGGGCGGCGGCATTGCCGAGAACGCCATCGTGCCGCTGAACCTCTCACGCGCCGCCGCGGTGGACTTCGTCGTCACCGGTTCGTGGAGCCAGAAGTCGCGCAAGGAGGCGCAGAAGTACGCCGCCGAGGTCCACACAGCCGCCACCGGCGAGGCCAGCAACTTCACCACCCTGCCCGACCCCGCGAGCTGGCAGCTCTCGCGCGGCGCGAGCTACGTGCACATCTGCAGCAACGAGACCATCCACGGCATCGAATTCCACGCGCTGCCCGACCTCAAGGCCCTGGGCAGCGATGCGCCCCTGGTGGTGGACTTTTCCTCGCATGTGGCCTCGCGCCCGTTCGACTGGAGCGGCGTGGGCCTGGCCTTTGGCGGCGCGCAGAAGAACATCGGCCCCGCGGGCCTGACCATCGTCATCGTGCGCGAAGACCTGCTGGGCCACGCCCTGCCCGCCTGCCCCAGCGCCTTCGATTACAAAATCGTGGCCGACAACCAGTCCATGTACAACACGCCGCCGACCTGGGGCATCTACATGGCGGGCCTGACCTTCCAGTGGCTGCTGCGCCAGCGCGAGGGTGCCGGTACAGAAGAACTTGCCGGCGTGGCCGCCATGGAGGCACGCAACATCGCCAAGGCGCGGCTGCTGTACGACTTCATCGACGCATCGCCGTTCTACGTCAACAAGGTGGCGGCCAACTGCCGCTCGCGCATGAACATCCCGTTCTTCCTGGCGGACGAGTCGCGCAACGACGCGTTCCTGGCCGGCGCCAAGGAGCGCGGGCTGCTGCAGCTCAAGGGCCACAAGTCCGTGGGCGGCATGCGCGCCAGCATCTACAACGCCATGCCGCTGGCGGGCGTGCAGGCGCTGGTGGACTACATGCGCGACTTCGAGCGCAGCGCGGCGTAACCACTCACAAAAGATGAGTATCCAGCGCTTTCCAGTCAATGTTTTCATAGTAATTTATTGGTGAAAACCAACCGGGGGCAGCGCGAGCAGCTATCAAAATAATGGCAGACAAACCCATGAGCACCACCCCCCAGGCCAGCCCCGCGCTGGCCGATCTGCGTGTGCAGATCGACTCGCTGGACCACCAGCTGCTTGAGCTTGTCAACCAGCGCGCACGCGTGGCCGAGCAGGTGGGCGAGCTGAAAAAACGCGAGGGCACACCCTTCTTCCGCCCCGACCGCGTGGCCCAGGTCATAGAGAAGATCCAGGCCGCCAACCCCGGCCCGCTCAAGAACGCGCATGTGGCCGCCATCTGGCGCGAGATCATGTCGGCCTGCCTGGCACTGGAATCACCCCAACGCGTCGCGGTGCTGGGCCCCGAGGGCACGTTCTGCGAGCAGGCGGCCATCGAGTACTTCGGCGGCGCGGCCGACCTGATGTACTGCGCCAACTTCGACGAGGTCTTCCACGCCACGGCCGCGGGCAGCGCCCAGTACGGCGTGGTGGGGGTGGAGAACTCCAACGAGGGCGTGGTCACGCGCTCGCTGGACATGTTTTTGCACACCCCCTGCCATGTGGTGGGCGAGGTCAGCCTGCTGGTGCGCCACAACCTGCTGCGCCAGACCAATTCCGCCGAGGGCATAGAGGCCGTGCTGGCCCACCCCCAGGCACTGGCGCAATGCCAGGCCTGGCTGTCCAAGCACCTGCCGCATGCCGAGCGCCGCCCGGTCTCCAGCAACGCCGAGGGCGCACGCCTGGCCGCCACCAACCCCGCCTGGGCCGGCATTGCCAGCGAGCGCGCGGCCCAGCAGTACGGCCTGCATGTCGTGGCCCACGCCATCCAGGACGAGGCCTACAACCGCACGCGCTTTGCCGTCATCTGCCTGCCGCACACGCTGGCCACGCCCGCGCCGTCGGCCAAGGACTGCACCAGCCTGATCATCTCCGTGCCCAACCGCCCCGGCGCCGTGCATGACCTGCTGATGCCGCTGAAGAAGCACGGCGTGTCCATGACGCGCTTCGAGTCGCGCCCCGCGCGCACCGGCCAGTGGGAGTACTACTTCTACATCGACATCGAGGGCCACCCGGCACAGCCCCATGTCGCCGCCGCGCTGGCCGAGCTGCAGCAGCTGTGCGCCTTCTACAAGCTGCTCGGCACCTACCCGGTGGCAGCCTGATCATGTTTGAGCAACTCGGCCTGATCGGCTGCGGCCTCATGGGCGGCTCGTTCGCGCTGGCCCTGAAGAAGGCCGGCCTGGTGCAGCGCGTGGTGGGCTACAGCAAGTCGCCCTCGACGACGGAGCGCGCGCGCCAGCTCGGCGTGATTGACGTGGAGGCGCCCTCGGCTCTGCTGGCCGCGGCCGGCGCCGACATCGTGCTGCTGGCCGTGCCGGTGGCGGCCACCGAAGCCACGCTCAAGGCCATCCGGCACCTGATCACACCGCAGGTGCTGGTGATGGACGTGGGCTCCACCAAGGCCGACGTGGTGCAGGCAGCGCGCAGCGCGCTGCAAGGGCAGTTCGGCTCCTTTGTGCCCGCGCACCCGATCACGGGGCGCGAGGTCTCTGGCGTCGAGCATGCCGAGGCAGACCTGTACCGCGGCCGCCAGGTCATCCTCACGCCCACCGAGCGCACGCTCACCGCCCAGCTGCGCCGCGCCGAGGCGCTGTGGACTGCGCTCGGCGCGCGCGTCTCCAGCATGTCACCCGAGTCGCACGACGCCGCCTTTGCCGCCGTCAGCCACCTGCCCCACCTGCTGGCCTTTGCCATGCTGGCCAGCATCAACGCCCAGCCCCAGGCCGACGCGCTGCTGGCGCTGGCCGGCCCGGGCTTTCGCGACTTCACCCGCATCGCCGCCAGCGACCCCAAGATGTGGCGCGACATACTGCGTGCCAACCGCGACGAGGTGCTGGCGCAGTCGCAGCTGTTCAAGCAGGCGCTGCAAGGGCTGGAAGAAGCCATGCTTGCGAGCAGCGACCAGCGCCTGGAAGACCTGATCACCCTGGCCAGCCACACCCGCGCCCACTGGCGCATGGGTGCGCAGCGCGGCCCCAAGGACGCCTGATGTTCGCCACCGCCTTTCTCGACCTGCCGCCCCTTGCCGGCGCTGCTGGCAGCGTGCAGCTGCCGGGCTCCAAGAGCATTTCCAACCGCGTGCTGCTGCTCGCCGCCCTGAGCCAGGGCACGACAGCGGTGCATGACCTGCTGGCCTCGGACGACACGCGCGTGATGCTGGACGCCCTGCGCCAGCTCGGCTGCACGGTCGATGAGGCCGGCGCCACCGTGCGCATCACGGGCCTGGGCGGGGCCACGCCGCGCTCGCCCGCCCAACTGTTCATGGGCAACGCCGGCACGGCCATGCGCCCGCTCACGGCCGCGCTGGCGCTGCTGGGCGGCGAGTACGAGCTGTCGGGCGTGCCGCGCATGCACGAACGCCCCATCGGCGACCTGGTCGATGCGCTGCGCCAGCTCGGCTGCCAGATTGCCTACCTGGGCAACGAGGGCTATCCGCCCCTGTCCATCCGGCATGGCGACGGTCTGCCGCCGCTGCGGCTGCAGGAGCCGATCCGCGTGCGCGGCGATGTGTCCAGCCAGTTCCTCACCGCGCTGCTGATGGCGCTGCCGCTGGTCGCCGAGCAGGACGTGGTGATCGAGGTCGTCGGCGAGTTGATCTCCAGGCCCTACATCCACATTACCCTGGAGCTGCTCGCGCGCTTTGGCATCGCCGTGCGGCATGACAACTGGCAGCGCTTCACCATCCCCGCCGGCAGCCGCTACCGGTCGCCCGGCAGCATTCATGTCGAGGCGGACGCCTCTTCCGCTAGCTATTTTATAGCTCTTGGCGCAATCGCAGCAAGCGTTAAAGGCGAAAATGGCATCAAAATCCTGGGCGTGGGCCTGGACTCCATACAGGGCGATATCCGCTTCGTCGAGGCCGCCCGCGCCATGGGCGCGCGCATCGAAGGCGGCCCCAACTGGCTGCACATCGCGCGCGGCAGTTGGCCGCTCAAGGCCATAGACCTGGACTGCAACCACATCCCCGACGCGGCCATGACGCTGGCAGTCATGGCACTGTACGCAGAAGGCACGACGACGCTCACCAACATCGCCAGCTGGCGCGTCAAGGAAACCGACCGCCTCGCCGCCATGGCCATCGAGCTGCGCAAGCTAGGCGCCAGCGTCGAGGAGGGCGCGGACTACCTGCGCGTCACCCCGCCCGCCCGCCGCGCCGACTGGCGAGCCGCCAGCATCCACACCTACGACGATCACCGCGTGGCGATGTGCTTCTCGTTCGCGGCCTTCAACCCGGCGGGCCTGCCGGTGCGCATCGAAGACCCGAAATGCGTGGCCAAGACCTTCCCGGATTATTTCGAGGCGCTGTTTTCCGTCGCCCATGCCGACCAGGCCCAGGTTCCCGTGATCTGCATCGACGGCCCCACGGCCTCGGGCAAGGGCACGGTGGCAGCCGCCGTGGCCGAGCAGCTCGGCTATCACTTCCTGGACTCGGGCGCGCTCTACCGCATCACGGCGCTGGCGGCACAGCGCGCCGGCGTCGCCATCGAGCCCGCGTCCGAGGCGCATATCGCCGCCCTGGCGCGCCGGCTGCCCGTGCGCTTCGAAGGCAGCCGCATCTGGCTGGGATCGGACGACGTGAGCGACGCCATCCGCACCGAGGAGGCCGGCATGAACGCCTCGCGCGTGTCCGCCCTGCCCGCCGTGCGCAAGGCCCTGATCGCGCTGCAGCACGGCTTTCGCCGCCTGCCGGGCCTGGTGGCCGACGGGCGCGACATGGGCTCGGTGATCTTTCCCACGGCGCCGCTCAAGGTGTTTCTCACGGCCAGCGCCGAATGCCGCGCCGAACGGCGCTACAAGCAATTGATTTCCAAGGGAATTTCGGCTAATATCTTTGACCTTCGCGCAGACCTAGAGGCGCGCGACGCGCGGGATCAGTCCCGCACCGTCGCACCGCTCAAGCCTGCGCAGGACGCCTTGCTTCTGGAGAGCTCGGCGCTTACGGCGGAACAAGCCGTGGCGCAGGTGCTTGGCTGGTGGCAGGCGCGCCGCCCTTTCTAACGGAAGTGGCGGTTTTTTTGGCCCGCCAAGGCTCCCTTCGCGCCCCGACAGCGCACCGGCCCTGGCGGTTTATGCAACTTGACCGCGGTAAAAAACCGCACCCCCTCCGCAGGCAGTCCTAGAAACGGTGGCAATGGTGCTGCCGGAAACCTGTCTGCGGGCAAGGAAATACATGTCTGAATCTTTTGCCGCCCTGTTTGAAGAATCGCTGCAACGCACGGAAATGCGCCCCGGCGAGGTCATCACCGCCGAAGTCGTGCGCGTTGAGCACAACTTCGTCGTCGTGAACGCCGGCCTCAAGTCCGAAGCCTACGTGCCGATCGACGAATTCAAGAACGACCAGGGCGAAATCGAAGTCCAGGTGGGCGACTTCGTGTCCGTGGCCATCGGCTCCATCGAAAACGGCTACGGCGACACCATCCTGAGCCGCGACACCGCCAAGCGCCTGGCCTCCTGGCTGTCGCTGGAAAAGGCGCTGGAATCGGGCGAATTCGTCACCGGCACCACGTCCGGCAAGGTCAAGGGCGGCCTCACCGTGCTGGTCAACGGCATCCGCGCCTTCCTGCCCGGCTCGCTGATCGACACGCGCCCGGTCAAGGACCTGACCCCCTACGAGAACAAGACCCTGGAATTCAAGGTCATCAAGCTCGACCGCAAGCGCAACAACGTGGTGCTGAGCCGCCGCGCCGTCGTCGAAGCCTCGATGGGCGAAGAGCGCGCCAAGCTGATGGAGACGCTGAAGGAAGGCGCCATCGTCAACGGCGTGGTCAAGAACATCACCGAATACGGTGCCTTCGTGGACCTGGGCGGCATCGACGGCCTGCTGCACATCACCGACATGGCCTGGCGCCGTGTCCGTCACCCGAGCGAAGTGGTGACGGCTGGCCAGGAAATCACGGCCAAGATCCTCAAGTTCGACACCGAGAAGAACCGCGTCAGCCTGGGCTTGAAGCAAATGGGCGACGACCCCTGGATGGGCGTCTCGCGCCGCTACCCCTCGGCCACCCGCCTGTTCGGCAAGGTCACGAACATTGCCGACTACGGCGCGTTCGTCGAGCTCGAGCCCGGCATCGAAGGCCTGGTGCACGTCTCCGAAATGGACTGGACCAACAAGAACGTGGCCCCGAACAAGCTGGTGTCGCTGGGTGACGAGGTCGAGGTCATGGTGCTGGAGATCGACGAGGACAAGCGCCGCATCTCCCTGGGCATGAAGCAGTGCCGCGCCAACCCCTGGCAGGAATTTGCCCAGAACACCAAGCGCGGCGACCGCGTCAAGGGCCCGATCAAGTCCATCACCGACTTCGGCGTGTTCGTCGGCCTGGCCGCCGGCATCGACGGCCTGGTGCACCTGTCCGACCTGTCCTGGAACGAAACCGGCGAGGCCGCCGTGCGCAACTACAAGAAGGGGCAGGAAGTCGAAGCCATCGTGCTGGCCGTGGACGTGGACCGCGAGCGCATCTCCCTGGGCATCAAGCAGCTCGACGGCGACCCGTTCACGACCTTCGTGACGGTGAACGACAAGGGCCAGATCGTGACCGGCAAGGTCAAGACCGTGGACGCCCGTGGCGCCGAGATCGACCTGGGCGAGGACATCGTGGGCTACCTGCGCGCCTCGGAAATCTCCCGCGACCGCGTGGAAGATGCCCGCAACGTGCTCAAGGAAGGCGACGAAATCACGGCCGTGGTGGTGAACGTGGATCGCAAGACCCGCAACATCCAGCTGTCGATCAAGGCCAAGGACCAGGCCGACCAGCAGGAGGCCATGGCCCACCTGTCGGCCCAGTCGGCCAAGGAAAATGCCGGCACGACCAGCCTGGGCGCCCTGCTGCGCGCCAAGCTGGACAACTCCGACAAGTAAGCCGCCATCAGGCGCCGGCCCCCTGGGCCTGGCGCCTGAGCGCTACAGCCAGAGTCCTCCATGACCCGATCCGACCTCGTCGAAGAACTGGCCGCACGCTTCGGCCAGCTCACGCAGCGCGATGCCGACCTCGCCGTCAAGACCATCCTGGATGCCGTGGGCGACGCCCTGGTGCGCGGCCACCGCATCGAGATCCGTGGCTTTGGCAGCTTCTCGGTCAGCCATCGCCCGCCGCGCCTGGGCCGCAACCCGCGCAGCGGCGAGGCCGTGCAGATTCCAGAAAAGCGCGTGCCGCACTTCAAGCCCGGCAAGGCCCTGCGCGAGGCCGTGGATCGGCAACCACAAGACTCCTGAGCTATTTAAACAATAGCTGTCAGCGCACACCCAATGGCCGTCATGGCCATTTTTTTCGCATGCCAGGCACCACGCGCCCAGGCCTTTGCGCTACCCGTAGAATCTGACCCATCACCGGGGAGACGCATGAAATACCTCCTGTGGCTGCTCAAGGCAGCCATTTTTTTCACTCTGTTTGCCTTCGCGCTGAACAACCAGCAGGACGCCACGGTGCACTTCTTCTTCGGCACCCAGTGGACGGCGCCGGCCGTGCTGATCGTGCTCATTGCCTTCACGCTGGGCGTGGCCGTGGGTGTGCTGGGCATGGTGCCGCGCTGGTGGCGCCACCGCAAGGCCGCAAGACGCGCACAAGAGGCCGCACCCCAGCCACCCGCCGCCGAACCAGCCGCCGCACAGGCCCCGTCCGAACCCACCATGCCCCGGACGCCCATCGATGGAATTTGATCTCAGCTGGCTGTTGCTGGGCCTGCCGCTGGCCTTTGGCCTGGGCTGGCTGGCCTCGCGCCTGGACCTGCGCCAGATGCGAGAGGAAAACCGGCGTGCCCCGAAAGCCTACTTCAAGGGCCTGAACTACCTGCTCAACGAGCAGCAGGACCAGGCCATCGATGCCTTCATCGAGGCCGTGCAGAATGACCCCGACACGACGGAGCTGCACTTCGCCCTGGGCAACCTGTTTCGCCGCCGCGGCGAATACAACCGCGCCGTGCGCGTGCATGAACACCTGCTCTCGCGCGGCGACCTCTCGCGCGCCGACCGCGAACGCGCCCAGCACGCCCTGGCGCTGGACTTCCTCAAGGCCGGCCTGCTCGACCGCGCCGAAGACGCGTTGCGCCGCCTGGAGGGCACGCCCTTCGAGACCCAGGCGCGCATGGCCTTGCTGGCCATCTACGAACGCTCGCGCGACTGGGCCCAGGCGTCCGACATCGCCCAGCGCATGCAGGCCTCCAGCCAGGGCGACTTCAGCACGCGACAGGCGCATTACCTGTGCGAGCAGGCGCTGGCCCTGGCGGCCGGTGGCGATTTGCCCGCCGCCCAGGCGCTGCTGGAGCGGGCCGTGGCGACCGCACCGCAGGCCGCGCGCGCGCGCATCGAGCTGGCGCGCCTGCAACGGCGCATGGGCCACGCAGATGCGGCGCTGACCACGCTGCAGGGCCTGGCCGACACTGCGCCCGCGGCCCTGGCGCTGGCCGCACCGTTGCTGGTGGAGACCGCCCTCGCCAGCGGGAACGCGCCCCAGGCCGCGGCCCTGCTACAGCAGCATTACCAGGGCATGCCCTCGCTGGACCTGCTCGACGCCATCGTCGCGCTGCAGGCGGCGACGAAGGGCACGCCCGAGGCGGGGCGCGACTGGTATGTGCGCCATCTGGAAAAGGAGCCCTCCCTGGTGGCGGCCACCAAATGGCTAGCCGGCGAAACCCTGGGCCACGAACAATTCCACCCGCAGATCCAGCGCGCGCTGGAGCAGGCCGCCAAGCCGCTCACGCGCTACCGCTGCGCGGCCTGCGGCTTCGAGGCACGCCAGCATTTCTGGCAATGCCCCGGCTGCCAGACCTGGGACAGCTACCCGGCGCGCCGCGTCGAAGAGTTGTAGCGAGGAGGATCCATGCGCCTGGCCCACCCCCCTCTATGGCGCGCCCTCTGCGTGTGCGCCCTGCTGCACGCCGGCGCGGCCCTGGCCGCGGTGGACGTCAACCTGGCGCGCGAGGCGGACCTCGACGGCGTCAAGGGCATTGGCCCGGCGCTGTCCGCGCGCATCCTGGCCGAGCGCGCCAAGGGGCGCTTCCTGGACTGGCGCGACCTCTTCACGCGCGTCAAGGGCATAGGCCCGGCGGCGGCGGCCCGGCTGTCGGCCAACGGGCTGACCGTGGATGGTGCCGGCTATGCTCCGCCAGGCGCGGCCCCTACCCCGCCGGCAAGCCATTGACCCCGCACCAGAGGCCGATCCAATGGCCGGCATGCACTCTGGTTTTCATAGCACGCCGGAAGCCGCTTCCCCCTAGAATCAGGCGCAGATGCCCCTGATTCTGCTCATCGCCCTGCCCTTCATTGCCAGCCTGCTGGCGGCCCTGCTGCGCGCCAACGCGCGCAACGCCGAGTCCACGCTGGCGGGCCTGGTGGCGCTGGCATGCACGGTGCAGGTGGCGCTGTGCTTTCCCGAGGTCGCAGACGGCGGCGTGCTGCGCCAGGAGATCACCTGGCTCCCCTCGCTGGGGCTGAACTTCGTCATCCGCATGGATGGCTTTGCCTGGATGTTCTGCATGCTGGTGTTCGGCATCGGCGCACTGGTGGTGCTGTATGCGCGCTACTACATGTCGCCGGCCGACCCCGTGCCACGCTTTTTCTCGTTCTTCCTGGCCTTCATGGGCGCCATGGCCGGCGTGGTGCTGTCGGGCAACCTCATCCAGCTGGTGTTCTTCTGGGAGCTGACCAGCCTGTTCTCCTTCCTGCTGATCGGCTATTGGCACCACCGCGAGGACGCGCGCCGCGGCGCGCGCATGGCGCTGACGGTGACGGGCACGGGCGGACTGTGCCTGCTGGCAGGCGTGCTGATCCTGGGCCATATCGTGGGCAGCTACGACCTCGACCATGTGCTGGCCGCGGGCGAGCTGGTGCGCGCGCACCCGCTGTACCTGTGGGCCCTGGTACTGGTGCTGCTGGGCGCCTTCACCAAGAGCGCGCAGTTCCCTTTCCAGTTCTGGCTGCCCAACGCCATGGCCGCGCCCACGCCGGTATCCAGCTACCTGCACTCGGCCACCATGGTCAAGGCCGGGGTGTTTCTGCTCGCGCGCCTGTGGCCGGTGCTGGGCGAGACCGAGGCCTGGTTCTGGCTCGTGGGCGGCACGGGCCTGGCAACACTGCTGGTGGGCGGCTATGCCGCCATGTTCCAGGATGATTTGAAGGGGCTGCTGGCCTACTCCACCATTTCGCACCTGGGCCTGATCACGCTGCTCCTGGGCCTGAACAGCCCGCTGGCCGCCGTGGCCGCCGTTTTCCACATCATGAACCACGCGACCTTCAAGGCCTCGCTGTTCATGGCCGCCGGCATCATCGACCACGAAAGCGGCACGCGCGACATCACGCGGCTGTCGGGCCTGCGCCGCAGGATGCCCATCACCGCCACGCTGGCCACCGTGGCCAGCGCGGCCATGGCCGGCGTGCCGCTCCTCAACGGCTTTTTGTCCAAGGAGATGTTCTTCGCAGAAACCGTGTTCATGGACGCCACACCCGCGGTGGCCACGCTTTTCCCCGTGGCCGCCACGGTGGCCGGCATGTTCAGCGTGGCCTACTCACTGCGCTTCATCGTCGATGTGTTCTGGGGCCCGCCGGCCACGGATCTGCCACACCAACCCCATGAGCCGCCGCATTGGATGCGCGTGCCCGTCGAGCTGCTGGTCTGCGCCTGCCTGGTGGTGGGCGTGGTGCCGGCCTGGTCCATAGGGCGTTTTCTCGATGCCGCGGCCCTGCCCGTGGTCGGCGGCGCATTGCCGGCGTTCAGCCTGGCCGTGTGGCATGGCCTGAACATGCCTTTGCTGATGAGCCTCGTCGCCCTGATTGGCGGCACCGCCCTGTACCAGGCGCTACGCACCCAGCGCCATCTCAAGCACATCGACGCGCCGCCGCTGATGCACCGCATCAGCGGGCGCCGCATCTTCGAGTCCGTGCTCGCCCGGCTCACGCTCATGGGGCGCAATGGCAGGCGCCTGCTGTCCACCCGGCGCCTGCAGTGGCAGATGCTGTGGCTGGTGCTGGTGACGCTCATGGGCGCCGCCCTGCCGCTGTGGACGCGCGGCCTGCATCTGGGCGGCCGCGGCCAGCTGCCGCTGTCGCCCGCCTTTCTGCTGCTCTGGGCCCTGGGCATGGTGTGCGCCGTGGGCGCGGCCTGGCAGGCCAAGTACCACCGGCTGGCGGCGCTCACGCTCATGGGCGGCGCGGGGCTGTGCACCGCCATCACCTTTTTATGGTTCTCGGCGCCCGACCTCGCGCTCACGCAACTGGCGGTGGAGGCGGTCACCACCATCCTCTTCCTGCTGGGCCTGCGCTGGCTGCCCCAGCGCGACGAGCACCTGCCCGCGCTCCCGGCCAGCGCCACGCGGACGCGCGCGCGCCGTCTGCGCGACCTGGGGCTGGCCATTGCCGCCGGCGCCGGCATGGGCTGGCTGGCCCTGGCCATGATGAGCCGCCCGTTCGCGCAGAGCACCTCCACCTTCTTCCTGGAACGCGCTCTCAGCGAGGGCGGCGGCAGCAACGTGGTCAACGTCATGCTGGTGGACTTCCGCGGCTTCGACACCTTTGGCGAGATCGTGGTGCTGGGCGTCGTGGCCCTCACCGTGTATGCGCTGCTGCGGCGCTTTCGCCCCGCGGGCGAGGCCATGGACCTGCCGGAGCAGCAGCGCTTTGTGCCCGCCGACCTGCAGACCGACCTGCTCAACCCGCGCCACGCCAGCGACACCGCCATCGGCTACCTGATGGTGCCCGCCGTGCTGGTGCGCCTGCTGCTGCCGTTCACGGCGCTGGTGGCCTTCTCCCTGTTCCTACGCGGCCACAACCAGCCCGGCGGCGGCTTCGTTGCCGGCCTGGCGTTCGCGGTCGGCCTGGTGCTGCAGTACATGATCTCTGGCACCACCTGGGTCGAGGCCCACCTGCCACTGGTGCCGCGACGCTGGATCGCCGCGGGCCTGCTGCTGGCGTTGGCGACGGGCCTGGGCGCGCAGGCCCTGGGCTACCCCTTCCTCACCAGCCATACGGCCCATATCAAGCTGCCCTTGATCGGCGAGATCCACATCGCCAGCGCCATGTTCTTCGACATCGGCGTGTTCTCGCTGGTCGTCGGCGCCACCCTGCTCATCCTCACGGCCATCGCGCACCAGTCGGTACGCAGCCACCGCCACCACGCGCGCCTCGTGGAGGAGCAGCAGCTGGCCATGGCGGCCGTGGTGTCCTATGACGACGACGCGCAGGAGCATCGCTGAATGGAAATCGTACTGGCCATCGCCATAGGCGTGCTCACCGGCTCGGGCGTATGGCTGCTGCTGCGCCCGCGCACCTTCCAGGTCATCATGGGACTGTCGCTGCTGTCGTACGCGGTCAACCTGTTCATCTTCAGCATGGGGCGCCTGGGCCTGGCGGTGGGCAAGGAGCCCGTGCTCGTGCCCGGCGTACAGCCGGACCTGCAGCACTACGCCGACCCCCTGCCCCAGGCCCTGGTGCTCACGGCCATCGTGATCGGCTTTGCCATGACGGCGCTGTTCCTCGTCGTGCTGCTGGCCGCACGGGGCATCTCCGGCACCGACCATGTGGACGGCTCCCACGCGCATGACCAACAGGAGATGCCGTGAGCCATCTGGCGCAGCTCACCAACGCCGCCATGCCGCACCTGATGCTGGCCCCCATCGCGCTGCCCATGTGCACTGCAGCCGCTCTGTTGCTGCTGCGCGAGGAACAGCAGCGCCTGAAATTCGGCCTGAGCCTGCTGTCCACGCTGGCGGGCCTGCTCATCAGCATCGCGCTGCTGCAATGGGCGCACCGCGCCGGCGCGACGGCCGGCATGGGCGTTTACCTGCCCGGCAACTGGCCGGCGCCCTTCGGCATCGTGCTGGTGCTGGACCGCCTGTCGGCGCTGATGCTGCTGCTGACCGGCATCGTCGCCCTGTGTTCGGTGCTGTTCGCCGGCGCGCGCTGGCAGCGGGCCGGCGTGCACTACCACGTGTTGTTCCAGTTTCAGCTCATGGGGCTCTCCGGCGCCTTCCTCACGGGCGACCTGTTCAACCTGTTCGTGTTCTTCGAGATCATGCTGGCCGCCTCCTACGGCCTGCTGCTGCATGGCTCGGGCCGCGCGCGCGTGCAGGCCGGTCTGCACTACATCGCCATCAACCTGGCGGCCTCGTCGCTGTTCCTCATAGGCGCCGCCATGCTCTACGGCATCACGGGCACGCTGAACATGGCGGACCTGGCACAGGCCATCCCCCAGGTGTCGGTCGTCGACAGGGGGCTGCTGCACGCGGCAGCGGCCATTCTGGCGACGGCCTTCCTGATCAAGGCCGCCATGTGGCCGCTGAACTTCTGGCTGGTGCCGGCGTACAGCGCGGCCACGGCGCCCGTGGGCGCGCTGTTCGCCCTCATGACCAAGGTAGGGGTCTACACGCTGCTGCGCCTGTGGACGCTGCTGTTCAGCGCCGAGGCGGGCGCTTCGGCCCTGTTCGGCGGTGCCTGGCTGGCGGCTGGCGGCATGATCACCATGGCCTTTGGCGCCATAGGCATGCTGGGCTCGCAGCGCCTGACGCACCTGGC
>JAFEDY010000020.1:23196-81777 GCA_018241405.1 Pseudomonadota bacterium
TTTCTGTCGCACGAGCTGGTGCCCACGGCGGGCCTGAACCTGGACGACGAAGAGCAGGTGCTGGTGGGCCGCGTCATCCCCGCTGCGGCCGCCTTCCTGGGCCTCGCCTATCTGATGGCCACCCTGGTCGTCACCGGGCTGCCGCCGCTGTCGGGCTTCATCGGCAAGTTCGCCATGCTCACGGCACTGCTCAATCCACTGGGCCTGGGCTCCTCGGCCGGCCTGCGGCCGGGCGCGGCGGGCTGGACCCTGCTGGTGCTGATGGTGGGCACGGGCCTGCTCGCGCTCCTGGCGCTCACGCGCCTGGGGCTGCGCCATTTCTGGGCCAGCCCTGGGCGCTCAGCGCCACGCCTGCGCGTGCTCGAAGGCCTGCCTGTGGCCCTGCTGCTGGGCGCCTGCGTGGCCCTGACCGTGCAGGCCGAGGGTGTGATGCGCTTTGCCACGGCCACGGCCAATGCCCTGCACGCGCCCGGCGGCTATCTGCGCGCGGTCATGAGCGCCGCGCCCCGGCTGGGCCCCGCCGCCTCCGCCGAGAAGGCCGCACCATGATGAAACGAATGCTGCCCGCACCGCTGCTGTCACTGGGCCTGTGCGTGACATGGCTGCTGCTCAACCAATCACTGAGCCCCGGCCATGTCTTGTTGGCCCTGGTGCTGGGCCTGGCTCTGCCACTGCTGTTTCGCGGGCTACGCCCGCAGAAGGTGCGCGTGCGCCACCTGGGCAGCGTGCTGCGGCTGTGCTTCATGGTCATGGTGGACACGACGCTGTCCAACATCGCCGTGCTGCGCTTTCTGCTGCTGCCTGGTCAGCGCCGCCACGCGCCCGACTTCGTGAAGATTCCGCTGGAGCTGCGCGACCCCAACGGCCTGGCCGTGCTGGCCATGATCGTATGCATTACGCCCGGCACGGTCTGGGCCGAGCTGTCGCTCGACCGATCCCTGTTGATGCTGCATGTGCTGGAGGTGGAGGATGCCCAGGCGATAGTCCAGCACGTCAAGACGCGCTACGAGCGTCCCCTGATGGAGATCTTCGAATGACTGGCTCCCTGCTTTCCTGGGCCCTGCCCATTGCCTTGCTGCTGCTGGCGGCCGCCATGGCGCTGTGCTTGGCGCGCCTGCTCATGGGCCCGGCCGCGCAGGACCGGGTGCTGGCGCTGGACTGCATGTACCTGAACGGCATGCTGCTCATGCTGGTGCTGGGCATCTACTACGGCAGCGGCAACTACTTCGAGGCCGCCCTGCTCATCGCGCTGCTGGGCTTTGCCGGCTCCACGGCCATGGCCAAGTTCCTGCTGCGCGGCGAGGTGATCGAGTGAGCGCCGCGGCCCTGCCCCTGTGGCTCGACGTCACCGTCTCGGCGCTGGTGCTTGCCGGCGCGCTCATCGCCTTCCTGGGCTCGCTCGGGCTGCTGCGCCTGAAGACCTATTTCGAGCGCGTGCATGCGCCCGCCATCATCGCCACCCTGGGCTGCTGGTGCATCCTGCATGCCTCGCTGGTGTATTTTTCGGCGACCGGCGACGGCCTGGCGCTGCACCTGCTGCTCATCGCCCTGTTCGTGGCCGTCACCGTGCCCGTCACCAGCGTGTTCCTGATGCGCGCGGCGCTGTTTCGCGCCCGTCGAGCAGGCGAGCAGGTGCCACCCGTCCTGAGCCGCACAACCGATGAGAATGCACGCGATTTCTAACCACGCAAGCCCATGACAAACGCCACAGCCCGCACCGGCACCACCTTGCTTGACCTGCCGCTTGAGCGCACCCTGTACGCCTGGGTGCAGCGCTTCTCGCAGCCCCGCTGGCAGGGCCGCCATGTCGAGGGCTGGCTGTTCGAGGGCCGGGCCGAGCGCATGGCGGCCGAGCAGCAGCTGGCGGCCGCCGGCGTGCACGCGCGCTTTCACAGCGCCTACAAGCCGTTGGTGCAGCACTTCATCGACCATGTGGACGGCGAGCGGCTGGTGTCGGCCCATGTGCGCTACCCCGTGCCCACGGTCGGCTCGCCGCAGCGCTTTCGGCTTGAGGCCTACCCCCTGGCGGCGCTGCTGGGCGAAGACACGCTGTGGCTGGAGCCGCGCAGCGACGCCCTGCCCTTCTACGAGGTGGAACTTCAGCTGCACGGCGGCGAGCACCTGAAGCAACGCGTCTGGGCGCCCAACCATGTGCACACCGACATCTCGGGCGCCACGGTGCTCTCGCCTTCGGGCTGGCTGCGCGTGGGCAGCCAGCCAGGTGCCGCCGACCTGCTCGACGTCGCCGTGTGCACGGACTACGAGCGCGCCTTCCACCACGCCGTGCAGGCCGTGCGCAACCACCCCTGGCCGCAGGGCGAGCCGTATTTCGAGCGCCTGCAGCTGCGCATCGACCTGCCCGGCTACGAGCAGCCCATCGCCTGGGCCGGCGAGACCCTCAGCACCGCCGAGGCGCTGCACGAGGACCTGTACTTTTCTCTGCTGGAATTCTTCCAGCAGCACAGCGGCCGCCCCCTGGGCGACCGCCGGCTGCAGCCCGGCCAGATCGTGCCCGACGTGCGCCTGGGTGCTGCGGCAGCGCGCGTGCATGTCAGCCTGCAGCCTTTCGACATGGCAGCCCAGGACGCGCTGCTGGCCCAGGCCGGCCAGCGCGCCGCGGCCGACCAGGCGCTGGAGGTGCTGGACCGCCCCCCCGCGCCCGAGCGCATCGCCGAGATCCTGCAGTCCTGGCCGGGCGAGCATTTCGACGCACCCACTCGCCAGGGCCGCACGGTGTGCGGGCTGTACCACGCCGGCACGCAGCGCCCGGTGTTCATCAGCGGCGGCCAGCATGCCAACGAGACATCGGGAGTGGTCGGCGCGCTGCGCGCGGCGCAGGCGCTGCGCCAGCAGGACGGCGCGCATTTCGCCCTCATCGCGCTGGAGAACCCGGACGGCTACGCCCTGCACGGCGAGCTGTGCGCCCAGCACCCCGGCCACATGCACCACGCGGCGCGCTACACGGCGCTGGGCGACGACGTGGAGTACCGCGAAACCGCGCCGCTGCTGGAGCGCGAGGCGCGCCAGGCCGCGCTGGCCCTGTCGGGCGCGCAGCTGCATGTGAACCTGCACGGCTACCCGGCCCATGAGTGGACGCGGCCGCTGTCGGGCTATGTACCGCGCGGCTTCGAGCAGTGGATGTTGCCCAAGGGCTTCTTCCTCATCCTGCGCCACCACGCGGGCTGGGAGCAGCCGGCGCGCGCGCTGCTGGAGGCCGTGTGCGCGCAGCTGCAGCAGGTGCCGGGCCTGGCCGAATTCAACGCGCGCCAACGCGCGCTCTACGAGCGCCACTCCGGCCCGCTGCCCTTCGAGCTGCTGCATGGCATCGCCTGCATGCAGGTGCAGACCGCGCACGACGCACCGGTGACGCTGGTCACCGAGTTCCCCGATGAGACCGTGGGCGGCGAGGCCTTCCGCTTTGCGCACACGGTGCAGATGCACGCCGTTCTGGCCGCGGTACAGGCCTGGCAGCACATCGCCCCACGATGATGCAGGCAGGCTGCAAAAAACGTCCAAGAAACTATCAATTAAATAGCTTTAATCGCTTTATATATAAGCGATACAGCCCAATCCGAATAAAATTCACAGCATCCGCGCGCGCCGCAGACTACGCCCTGGCGGCACACATGGCCGGCCCCTCTTCTTCGCACACATCATGCAAGCCAATACCGACCTCCAAGACAGCCGCCTGGCCAACGCCTGGGCCGAACTGCACAACTACGCCGTGGCGGGCAACCCGCTGCACCCAGACTCCTACCGCCTGGCCTTTGCCGACCCCGAATTCATGCTGCGCCGCGAGACACGCGGCATACGCTTTCAGCTGGAGCTGCTCAAGCCCGACCTGGAGCAGGCCGCGCAGGGCATTGAGCACACGGTGGTGGTGTATGGCAGCGCACGCTTCGTGGCGCCCGAGGACGCGGCCCAGCAGCTCGCCGATGCCAGGGCCAGCGGCGACGCCGAGCGCATCAAGCGCGCCGAGCGCGCCGTGAAAAACGCCCGCTACTACGATCTGGCACGCCAGTTTGCGCGCCACGTGGCCGACTACAGCCAGGGCCGTCCACCCGCCGAGCGCCTGTACATCTGCACCGGCGGCGGCCCCGGCATCATGGAGGCGGCGAACCGCGGCGCCTACGAGGCCGGTGCGCCCACCATAGGCCTGAACATCACGCTGCCGCACGAGCAAAACGGCAACCGCTACATCACGCCCGAGCTGTCGTTCAAGTTCCACTACTTCGCGCTGCGCAAGATGCACTTCATGATGCGCGCCAAGGCCCTGGTGGTGTTCCCCGGCGGCTTCGGCACGCTCGACGAGCTGTTCGAGGTGCTGACCCTGGTGCAGACCGGCAAGGCCAAGCCCGCGCCCATCGTTCTGTTCGGCACTGCCTTCTGGAAGCAGCTCGTCAACTTCGATGCACTGGTGGAACAGGGCACGGTCTCTCCCGAGGATCTGAAGCTGTTCCACCACACGGACGACCCGGCCGAGGCCTGGGGCATCATCCGCGCGTTCTACGAACTTTGAGTCAGCAGCAGCGCCCCTGCGGGTTGCGCGCCTGCCAGGCGTAGAGATCGCGCCAGAACGCGCGCTCGTCCATCGGCACCTGATCGGGGTGCACGCGTGCCATGTGCTGCAGGTACTTCTGGTAGGCGTCGGCGCCGAGCACGCCCTGCGCGTACCAGCGCAGGGCGCGAAAGCCGCGGTTCACCCCGGTGAGCAGGTAGCTGCCTTCCATGCTTAGTGCCCCGCAGCGCGCGCCGGCTGCTGTGCCGCGGGCACGGCCAGCCACTGCTGCACCAAGGCCTTCTCCGCAGCGCTGGGCACCAGGCCCGAGGGCGCGTAGATGCGCGACTCGATGCGCGGGTCTTCGGTGTTCACCGAGACGCCCGGGTTGCGCCAGGCGCGATAGGCGGCCAGCACCGAGGTCGCGATGACGGTGATCGCGAGCAGCACGAACACCACCGACAGCGCGCCCTGCACAGCCGTGTTGTGGATCACGGCGTTGATCGCCTCCACCGATTTGGCGGCGCCGAAGCTGGTCTTGCCCTCGGCCAGTGCCTGCTTGAAGGCCTGGTTCTGGGCGAAGTAGCTGATTGCCGGGTTGCTGGAGAAAATCTTCTGCCACGAGGCCGTGATGGTGATCACCGAAATGAAGGCCATGGGTGCGGCGACAACCCACAGGTAGCGGAAGTTGCCGCGCTTGGCGACGATGGCCATCACCACTGACAACGCGATCGCCGCCAGCAGCTGGTTGGCAATGCCGAACAGCGGGAAGAAGGTGTTGATGCCCCCGCGCGGATCGGTCACGCCCAGCACCAGGATGTAGCCCCAGGCCGCCACCATGATGCCCGTGCAGATCCAGGCGCCCGGCGTCCACGAGGTGTCCTTGAACTTGGGGATGAAGTTGCCGATGGTGTCCTGTAGCATGAAGCGCGCCACGCGTGTGCCGGCGTCCACTGCGGTCAGGATGAACAAGGCCTCGAACATGATGGCGAAGTGGTACCAGAAGCCCATCATCGCCTCGCCACCGAACCACTGGTGCATGATGTGCGCAATGCCCAGCGCCAGCGTCGGCGCGCCACCCGTGCGCGAGACGACACTGCTCTCGCCCACGTTGCTGGCGAGCTGTTGCAGCATCTCGGGTGTCAGCGAGCCGGCGCCCACCAGTCCCAGGTTGTTGACGAAGGCGGCGGCGGCCTCGGCCGTCCCGCCCGTCATGGTGGCCGCCGAGTTGACGGCAAAGTAAATGCCGCGGTCGATGGACACCGCCGCCACCATGGCCATGATGGCCACGAACGACTCCATCGCCATGCCGCCATAGCCGATGAAGCGCGTCTGCTTTTCCTTCTCGATCAGCTTGGGCGTGGTGCCCGACGAGATCAGCGCGTGAAAGCCCGACAGCGCACCGCAGGCGATGATCACGAACAGGAACGGGAACAGCGTGCCCGGTACCACCGGCCCGTCGCCCGTGCGCGCGAACCGGGAAATCGCCGGTGCCGTGATCTGGGGCTGCACGACCATGATGCCGATCGCCAGCAGCACGATCACGCCGATCTTCATGAAGGTCGAAAGATAGTCGCGCGGCGCCAGCAGCAGCCACACCGGCAGCACGGCGGCGGCAAAGCCGTAGATGATGATGGCCCAGGCGACAAAGGTACGGTCCAGCGTGAACAGCTCGGCGCCCCAGGCGGATTCGGCCACCCAGCGCCCGGAAATGATGGCGAACATCAGCAGCGCGACGCCGATGACCGACACCTCCATCACCTTGCCCGGCCGCAGGTAGCGCAGGTACACGCCCATGAAGAGGGCAATCGGGATGGTCAGCGCCACCGAATACACGCCCCAGGCTGATTCGCCAAGCGCGTTGACCACCACCAGCGCCAGGATGGCGACGATGATCACCATGATCGCCAGCGTGGCGATGAGCGCGGCGGTACCGCCGATCACGCCCAGCTCCTCGCGCGCCATCTGCCCCAGCGAGCGCCCGCCGCGGCGCATGGAGAAGAACATCACCAGGTAGTCCTGCACGCAGCCAGCGAACACCGCGCCGACGACGATCCAGATGGTGCCCGGCAGGAAGCCCATCTGCGCCGCCAGCACCGGGCCGACCAGCGGGCCGGCGCCGGCAATGGCCGCGAAATGGTGGCCAAACAGCACATGGCGGTGCGTGGGCATGAAGTCGCGGCCGTTCTCGTTGTATTCGGCCGGCGTGGCACGGCTGTCGTCGGGCTGGGCGACCTTGCGCTCGATGAACTTCGAATAAAACCGGTAGCCAACCAGGTAGGTGCAGACGGCGGCCAGTACGAACCAGACGCCATTGATGGTCTCGCCACGCGCGAGCGCCAGCATGCCCCAGGCGCCGGCACCGATCAGCGAAATCACGATCCAGAATGCGATCTTGCCGGGCGTCCAGCGATCCTCCTCGGTTCGCGCGACCTGGGGATCGACCGCGTTGGGGGGTAGTTTTGCGTGGATGGTAAGGCCTGCTTCTGACATGGGAATGGACTCCTTGTTGGCCAACGTGACAACAATGCGCGCGGCCGCCATGCCGCGCGACTGATCCGCTTTGCCGGTGCGTTTGACACCTGGCTGTACGCTCCCTGCCGCAAAAGAACGCGCTATCGCGTCTCAAATGCCGGGCCAGTGTAGTCACGGGCCAGCGCAAGACATACCCATTGCCCCCAAAGACGAGTCTGGCACCCCGTGCTTGCTTGCCAGGCGCTACTATGCCGGGTGCTTCCTGCCATCGCCCAGCCGCCGGGCCACGCGTGAGCCCAGCCCCACCGTGGCGCCCACCACCCAGAACAGGCCGCCCACGCCGATCAGCGCGCTGGCCGAGCCGAACAGCAGCGGCATCGCCACGCTGGAGCCGTTGATGGCCATGAGGCGCAGGCCCAGCGCCTCGCCATGGCGGTGCGCCGGCGTGATCTGGTGCAGCAGGCTCATCACCATGGGCTGCACCGAGCCGAGCGCGAAGCCCAGCAGCACCGAGCAGCTGCCCAGCGCCAGGGCCGTGGGCAGCAGCGGGTAGATGGCGAACAGCAGCGCCGTCGCCAGCATGGCCCAGGTCACCACGGTGGCCTCGCGCAGGCGCTCGGCCACCAGCGGCATGAGCACGCGGATCAGCGCCGCGGCGATGGCAAACGCCCCCAGGATGGAGCCTATGACCGAAGCCGACAGCCCGCGCTCATAGCCCAGCAGCGGCACGACGAAGGTGTGCACGTCCCAGCAGGACGAGAGCAGCCAGTTGACGATGAGCAGGCGGCGAAAGCCGGCATCGGCCAGCAGATCCCAGGCGCGCTGGGGCGGCCCGCCGGCGGCGGCGATGACGCTGGGCAGCTCGTGCGTGGCGCGCACCCAGAACCAGGTGGCCAGCGGCAGCAGGGCCAGGAGCGCGAACGCCGCGCGAAAGCCCCCGGTGTCGCCGGCCTGCGCCCCCGCATGGTCGATGAGCAGGCCGGCGCAAAACGGCCCCAGAAAGTTCGACACCGCCGGCCCTATCGCCAGCCAGCTGAAGACCTGTTTGAGCTGCGTGGCGTCATGCGCGGCGCGGCCTACATGGCGCTGCAGCGCGATCGTGGCCGCCCCCGTGGCCCCGCCCGTGAGCAGCGCCGCCACGCACAGCATGGGAAACACCGGCCAGGCAAATGCCCCACCCGCGCCCAGCACAGCCACCACCACGGCGCGGTGCACCGGGCGTTTGAGGCCATGGCGGTCCGCATAGCGCCCCGCGGGCAGCGCCAAAAACACCTGGGTGAGCGCGAACAGCGCCAGCAGCACACCCACGGCCGCGGCGCTGTAGCCCTGGCGCAGCGCCAGCAGCGGCGCGGCCATGCGCATGCCCGTCATGCAGGCGTGGATGCAAATCTGGCCAAGGATCAGGCGCGCCAGCGCCCCATTCATGCAGCGCCCTTGGCATTGTCTTCTTGAGCTATGTTTTTGCTAGCTTCAGGCGTAGGTTGCGCAAGCGCTGCAGCCGGTTTTTCCTCGAATTCCTCGTCGCGCGCCGCGTCCACCAGGGCGGACGGCAGGGCCTTGGTGGGCTTGATGCCGAGCTCCTTGAGCATCTCGGCGCGGCGGATCACGTTGCCGCGGCTCTTGCTGAGCTTGTTGAAGGCGCGGTGGTAGGCGTCGGACGCCAGCGAGAGGTTCTTGCCGACCTTCTCCAGCTCTTCAACGAAGGCGCTGAGATGGTCGTACAGGTCAGCGCCGCGCCGGGCGATCTCCTGCGCGTTGCGCGTCTGCGCCTCCTGGCGCCACAGGTGGGCCACGGTGCGCAGCACGAACAGCAGCGTGGAGGGGCTGACCAGCAGCACGTTGCGGCCCCAGGCATCGTTGTAGAGCTGGCCGTCGGCCGTGACGGCGAGCATGAAGGCCGGCTCGATCGGCACGAACATGAGCACGAAGTCCAGCGACTTGAGGCCGTAGAGCTGCTGGTAGTTGCGCTCGGCCAGGCCCTTGATGTGCTGGCGCACCGAGTCCAGGTGGCGGCGCTGCGCGGCGGCGCGCAACTGCTCGTCGTCGCTGGTCGCCCATTCCTCGTAGGCCAGCAGCGAGACCTTGGCGTCCACCACCAGGTGCCGGTCCTCGGGCAGGTGGATGACCACGTCGGGCTGGGCGCGCGAGCCGTCCTCGCGCTGGTGGTTCTCCTGCACGTCGTATTCAAAGCCCTTGCGCAGCCCGGCCGATTCGAGCACGCGCTCCAGAATCAGCTCGCCCCAGTTGCCTTGCGCCTTGGTCGAACCCTTGAGCGCCTGGGTGAGGTTCTTGGCGTCCTCGCTCAGCGTCTGGTTCAGGCCCATGAGCTGGTGCACCTGCTGCGCCAGGGCCGAGCGCTGCCGCCCTTCCGCATCGTAGAACTGCTCGACCTTGCCCTGGAACTCGGCCAGCCGCGTGCGCAGCGGGTCCAGCAGCTGGCCCAGGCTTTGCTGGTTCTGCTCGGCAAAGCGCCGGCCCTTTTCTTCAAGGATGTCATTGGCCAGGCTCTTGAACTGGAGCGTGAGCGCCTCGCGCGCCTCGGTCAGCAGCGCCAGCTTTTCGTGCGCGGCCTGGCGCTCGGCCTCGTGCTGCGCCGCCTGGGCGGCTATGTGGCTCTGCAACTCGGCCGCCTGCTGGCGCGTGGCCTGGGCCGCTGCCCCCTGCTCCAGCAGCTGGGCCTCCAGCACGGGCACGCGCGCCGCGCGCTCGGCGAGCTGGGCGCGTTCGTCACGCGTGTCGTCGAGCGCCTCGCGCCAGGCGTTGGCCTGGGCCTTGAGCTGCTGCAGCTCGGCCAGCAGGCCGGCGCGCTCGCCCTCGAGGCCGCGCGCGCGCTCCTGCGCCGTAGCGATCTGGGCGCCGAACGCCGCCTGCACCTCCATCTGGGCCTGGCTGCGCACGGTGGCCAGGGCCTGCTCATGTCGGGTCTCAGCCGCGCGGCGCGCGCGCGCCGCGCCCCAGAACAGGCCCAGGGCGAGGGCAAAGGCAATCAATAAAACGGCGGCCAGCAGGATCAGAAGGTCGGGAGTCAAGGCGATAGAACTATAAATTTAATAGCTTTTAGCGCTTATTTCATAAGCGCTACCGCCTGATTTTGCCTTAAAGCAGAAACGCCTGCAGGCGCCGGCTTAGCTTCTGTGCACCGGCTGGTTGACCGGCGTGAGCGCGCCGCGCCCGTCGAAGAAAGCGATCAGGTTGTCCGCCGCAAGGCGCGCCATGGCCAGGCGCGTGGGCACGGTGGCACTGGCGATATGGGGCGTGAGCACCACGTTGGGCACTGCGAGCAGCCCAGGGTGCACGCCGGGTTCGCCCTCGAACACGTCCAGCCCGGCGGCGGCGATGCGCCCGTCCTTCAAGGCCGCGGCCAGCGCCGCATCATCGACGATGCCGCCGCGCGCGATATTGACCAGCGTGGCCGTGGGCTTCATGCGCGCCAGCTCCGCCGCGCCAATGGCGTGGTGCGACTCGCGCGTATACGGCAGCACCAGCACCAGGTGGTCGGCCTGGGCCAGCAGCTCGTCCTTGGAAACATAGCGCGCCTGGCATTCGGCCTCCAGCGCGGGAGAAAGGCGGGAGCGGTTGTGGTAGATCACGTTCATGCCAAAGCCATGCGCGCCGCGCCGGGCAATGCCCTGGCCTATGCGGCCCATGCCCAGGATGCCCAGCGTGCTGCCATGCACCTCGCTGCCGGCGAACATGTCGTAGCGCCAGCTCTTCCACAGGCCGGCACGCAGGTAATGCTCGGCCTCGGCCATGCGCCGCGCCGTGGCCATGAGCAGGGCAAAGCCGAAGTCGGCCGTGGTCTCGGTCAGTACATCAGGGGTATTCGTGCCCTGCACGCCCGCGGCGGTCATGGCGGCCACGTCGAAGTTGTTGTAGCCCACGGTCATGTTGGCGGCGATGCGCAGCCGCGGGCAGGCGGCCAGTAGTTCGGCGTTGATGGGCTGGGTACCGGTGAGCAGCGCACCATCCTTGCCCTGCAGGCGCTCGATGAGCTCGGCCTGCGACCACAGCGTATCGTCCTGGTTGGCATGCACCTCGAAGTGCGGCGCCAGCTGCTCGATGACCTCGGGGAAGATGTCGCGCGCGACCAGGATATGGGGCTTGGACATGGTGTGTGCCCTTTCAGAAGAAGATGAGTGTCATGACGACAAACAGCGGCACCAGGATGCCGCAGGACCACAGCATGTAGCCGAAGAAGCTGGGCATCTGCACGCCGCGGTCCTCGGCAATGGCCTTGACCATGAGGTTGGGCGCGTTGCCGATATAGCTATTGGCGCCCATGAACACCGAGCCGGCCGAGATTGCCGCCAGCGTGGCCGCATGCGTGGTCATCAGCGTGGCCGGGTCGCCGCCCGCGGTGTTGAAGAACACCAGGTAGGTGGGCGCGTTGTCCAGGAAGGAGCTGAGCAGCCCGCTGGCCCAGAAGTACATGGCCGGATCGGGCGATCCATCGGGCCGCGTGACGGCGGAGACTATGGAGCCGAACGGCCCATTCACCCCCGCCTTGAGCATGGCGATGACGGGGATGATGGTCAGGAAAATGCCCGCAAACAGCTTGGCCACCTCCTGCATGGGGCCCCAGCCGAACTGGTTGTCCGCATGCACCTGGCGCGGCGTGAGGGCCAGCGAGGCCAGCGTGACCGCTATCAGCCCCAGGTCGCGCACCAGGCCGGGCAGGCCCACAGGGGTGCCGGCAATCATCCACTGCACGGGCGACTGCCAGATACCGCTCATCAGCACCAGGGCGACGACGGCCAGCAGCAGCAGGAAGTTGATCTTGCCGTCAAAGCCCAGCGCCGCGGGTGGCGAGTCGGGCGTAGGATCGCGGCGGGACAGCTCCCTCGCCCGGCGAAAGTACCAGCTGTCGAGCACATAGAACAGCGCCAGCAGCACGGCCACAAGGAACAGCGTCTCGGGAAAAATATGCCGCACGGTCCAGAAGAAGTCCACGCCCTTCAAAAAGCCCAGGAACAGCGGCGGGTCCCCCAGCGGCGTGAGCGAGCCGCCCGCGTTGGAGACGATGAAGATGAAGAACACCACGACATGCGCCACATGCTTGCGGTTGTCGTTGGCGCGGATCAAGGGGCGGATGAGCAGCATGGACGCGCCCGTCGTGCCCATGAAGCTCGCCAGCACCGCGCCCACGGCCAGGAGGCCGGCATTGAGCGCCGGGCTGCCATGCAGGTTGCCGCGTATGTAGATGCCGCCCGCCACGGTGAACAGCGCCGTGAGCAGGATCACGAACGGAATGTATTCGGCCACCAGCGCATGCGTGAAGCCCGCCACCGCAGCGCCAGGCCCGTACACGACGGCGAACGGCACGAGGAAGGCCAGCGCCCAGGCCGCCGCCACCTTGCCGAAATGGTGGTGCCAGAACAGCGGCGCCAGCAGCGGCAGCAGCGCGATCGACAGCAGCATGCCCGCAAAGGGCAGGCCCCAGAGCGCCGACAGCCTGCTGCCATCCATGTCCGCCGCCATGGCCAGGGCCGGTGCCCCGCATGCCAGCGCGAGCGCCAGCCTACGCAATGCCTTCATGAGTCAGTCTCCTCTCGTTGTCGATCTTGCGGGCTGCACCACCCTCATGGCGGACTGGGGATGTCGAACACCTGGCGCAGGTAGGCTAGGTATTTCTCGTCATTGCACATGTTCTTGCCCGGCGCGTCTGACAGCTTGGCCACGGGTTGGCCGTTGCAGCGCGTCATCTTGAGGACGATCTGCAGCGGTTCGCAGCCCAGGTCGTTGGTCAGGTTGGTACCGATGCCGAAGGCCAGCTGGCAGCGGCCGTGGAAGCGCTCATACAGCTCGACGATGCGCGGCACGGTGAGCGCGTCGCTGAAGATCAGCGTCTTGGTCAGCGGGTCGACGCGCTTGTCGCGGTAATGCTGCAGCAGGCGCTCGCCCCAGGCAAAGGGGTCGCCGCTGTCATGGCGCGCACCGTCGAAGAGCTTGCAGAAGTACAGGTCGAAGTCGCGCAGGAAGGCGTTCATGCCGTACACGTCGGACAGCGCGATGCCTAAGTCGCCGCGGTATTCCTTGGCCCACATCTCGAAGCCGAACACCTGGGTGTCGCGCAGCCGCGGCCCTAACGACTGGCAGGCCTGCAGGTATTCATGCGCCATGGTGCCCAGTGGGGTCACGCCCAGCTGCATGGCATAGAGCACATTGCTGGTGCCCGCGAACTGCCCGGCCCGGCCGCTGTGGCGGTCCTCCGTGCCCAGGCGCGCGCACAGCACGCGCAGCAACTCCTCGTGCCAGGCGCGGGAGAAGCGCCGGCGCGTGCCGTAGTCGGCGATCTTCAGGCTCTCCAGCCCGTCGCCCTGCAGCAGCGCGATCTTGGCATCCAGGCGCCTGCGGCCCTCGGGGACGTCGGGCACTTGCTGCAGGTTGCGGAAATACACCTCGTTGACGATGGCCAGCACCGGGATCTCGAACAGGATGGTGTGCAGCCACGGGCCGGTGATCGTGATGTCGATCTCGCCCGTGGGCAGCGCGCTCACGCGGATGTATTTCTCATTGAGTCGGAACAGGCCCAGGAAATCGACGAAATCGCTCTTGATGAAGCGCAGCGAGCGCAGGTAGGCCAGCTCGGCCCCCTGGAACTGCAGGGTGCACAGGGCGCGGATCTCGGCGCGGATTTCATCCACATGGGGTGCCAGCTGCACGCCCGGGTTGCGGCACTTGAAGCAGTACTCGACCTGGGCGCCCGGAAACTGGTGCAGCACCACCTGCATCATGGTGAACTTGTACAGGTCAGTGTCGAGCAGGCTGGTGATGACCATGGCACCGCGCCTTTACGCCGCCAGGCACAGCGGCTGCAAAGCCTGGCGCAGCCGCTGCGGCAGGGGCCTTGGCCGGCGGTCCTCGCGCCCCACGTAGACATGCACGAAATGCCCGCAGGCCGCGCTCAGCGCCTCGCCCTGCGCGAACAGGCCGACCTCGTAACGCACACTGCTACCCCCCAGCCGGGCCACGCGTATGCCCGCGTCGATGGTCTGGGGAAAGGCCAGCGGCGCAAAGTAGTTGCACTGCGTCTCTATCACCAGGCCGATGGTGTCGCCCTGGTGGATGTCCAGCGCGCCCTGCTCGATCAGGTAGGCATTCACGGCCGTGTCGAACCAGCTGTAGTACACGACATTGTTCACATGGCCGTAGATGTCGTTGTCCATCCAGCGCGTGCCTATGCTGCGAAAGGCGCGGTAGGCATCGCGGGGCTGCGGCCGCGCACGCTCGGGCGCAATGGCTGCATGTGGAGAGACATGGGGCGCATTCATAGGGCGATGATTGTGCCAGCGGCACGGAACCAGGCAGCGCAGCGCAGAGATGCGGCGACCCGCAGCAAACCGAATATTGGGGTGATAACCCTAATATTGCTGCAGTGCAACAAAAACACTTGCATATCTCGCCGAGATCCTTAGAATTCGACCCATGCTGCACTGCAACATGACTCAAGGGTCAGTCAGAGCAGTCCTTTTAACCCGCCCATCAAGGGCTTTCATTTGGAGTAAATGACATGACGCTGACCCCCGAGCAATTCCTGGCTTCCCACAAGGCTAACGTTGAGACCCTGTTCGGCCTGACCAACAAGGCCTTCGAAGGCGTCGAGAAGTTCGTTCAACTGAACGTTGCCGCTTCCCGCGCTGCCCTGACCGAAGCCGCCACCCACGCCCAAGCCGTTCTGTCCGTCAAGGACGCACAAGAACTGCTGGCCCTGCAAGCTGGCCTGTTCCAGCCCATGGCCGAGAAGGCTGCCGCCTACAGCCGCCACGTGTACGAGATCGCCTCGGGCACCGGCGCCGAGTTCGGCAAGGCCTTCGAATCCCAGGCCGCCGAAGCCCAGCGCAGCTTCAGCACCCTGGTGGACACTGCCGCCAAGAACGCCCCCGCCGGTTCCGAAACCACCGTGGCCGTGTTCAAGAGCGCCGTCTCCGCCGCCAACAACGCCTTTGAATCCGTGCAAAAGGCCGTGAAGCAGGCCAGCGATGTCGCCGAAGCCAACTTCAACGCCGTCGCCAACACCGCTGCCAACGCCGCCAAGACGGTCGAAGTGGCTGCACGCAAGCGCTGATAGCCTGGCTGCACTTTTCGAAAGAAGGTGCAGCCCAGGGTTTTCACCTATAATTTGTACACTGGTCCTGCCGTCATAGATGGCAAGACCCACCAGTTGTCTCCTTGGATCCTTTCGAAGCCTCGCGTTTCATGGATCCCTTCAAGCCCAGTCTCTGACTGGGCTTTTTTTTTGTGCGCGCACGGATCAGGATTGCCCTTTGAGCGCGCCGGATCATTTGAGAACGATTCTTGTTTGCCTTATGATCGACGCACCCCATCCCTGAGAAAGACCCGATCTATATGTACAAGTCCATGAAATCCCTGCTGGCCATTGGTATTTTGGCTGCAGCGGGTGCTGCCAGCGCCCAGGATCAGGTAGTCAACCTGTATTCGGCGCGCCACTATCCCACGGATGAGGCACTGTACAGCGGCTTCACCAAGGCCACGGGCATCAAGGTCAACCGCGTAGACTCGGACGATGCCGGCATCATGGCGCGCCTGAAGGCGGAAGGTGCGGCCTCTCCCGCCGATGTGATTCTGCTGGTGGATGCCGCCCGACTGTATCGCGGTGAAGCCGATGGCCTCTTCCTGCCCGTGCATTCCAAGCCACTGGAGGAAGCCATTCCCGCCAATCTGCGCGCCACGCCCGGTTCCGACGGCGGCATTGCCTGGTTCGGCCTGTCCACCCGCGCCCGCATCGTCGTCTACAACAAGGCCAAGGTAAACAAAGAAGACGTGGACAACTACGAGGAACTGGGCGACCCCAAGAACAAGGGCAAGCTGTGCATACGCTCGGGTTCGCACCCCTACAACCTGAGCCTGTTTGGCGCCGTGCTGGAGCATATGGGCGAACAAAAGACCGAGGCCTGGCTCAAGGGCATGGTCGGCAACCTGGCGCGCCCGCCCAAGGGCGGCGACACGGACCAGATCAAGGCCGTGGCCGCGGGCGAGTGCGACATTGCGGTCACCAATAGCTATTACCTGGCGCGCCTCATGCGCTCCGAAAAACCTGAGGACAAGGCCGTGGTGGAGAAGGTCTCGGTCGTGTTCCCCAACCAGCAATCCTGGGGCACGCACCTGAACATCGCCGGCGGCGCCATCGCCCGCCACACCAAGCACCAGGCGAATGCGCTCAAGTTCCTGGAATACCTCGCCAGCCCCGAGGCACAGAACTATTTCGCCAACGGCAACAACGAATGGCCCGCGGCCAAGGGCGTGGACCCGGGCAATCCTGCCTTGAAGACCATGACCGACGGCAAGCCGTTCAAGAGCGAGACCATTCCCATTGGCGCCGTGGGTGCCAACACGGTCAAGGTGCAGCAGATGCTGGACCGAGTGGGCTTCCGCTGATCCGCCACACGCTCTTGCGACAAGCCCGGCCCTGCCGGGCTTTGTGTTGTTGGGGCTGGGCCATTTCTCCACCTACGGTGCCTATCGTGGATAATTGACGTTTACGTCAACGTTACTCTGGAGACAGACCATGGACATCAAGGGCAAGGTATTCATCGTGACCGGCGGCGCGTCCGGCCTGGGTGAGGGCACGGCGCGTATGCTGGCGGCCGCCGGCGGACTGGTGGTGATTGCCGACATGCAGGCCGACAAGGGCGAGGCCCTGGCGCGCGACATTGGCGGCGCCTTCGTGCGCTGTGATGTGAGCAGCGAGGCTGACGGCCAGGCTGTGGTGGCCAAGGCAGTTTCCATGGGCAAGCTGATGGGCCTGGTGAACTGCGCCGGCATTGCTCCCGCTGAAAAGACCGTGGGCAAGAACGGCGCGCACGCGCTGGCCTCGTTCAGCAAGACCATCACCGTGAACCTGGTGGGCAGCTTCAACATGATCCGCCTGGCCGCCGAGGCCATGAGCAAGAACGAGCCCGAGGCCACGGGCGAGCGCGGCGTGCTGATCTCCACGGCCAGCGTGGCGGCCTACGACGGGCAGATCGGGCAGGCGGCCTACTCCGCCTCCAAAGGTGGCGTGGTCGGCATGACACTGCCGATTGCGCGCGACCTGGCCAAGAGCGGTATCCGCAACATGACCATTGCCCCCGGCATCTTCGGCACGCCCATGCTTTTCGGCATGCCCAAGGAGGTACAGGACGCCCTGGCCGCCGGTGTGCCCTTCCCCAGCCGCCTGGGCCGCCCCGAGGACTACGCCAAGCTGGTGCGCCATATCCTTGAGAACGACATGCTCAACGGCGAGGTGATCCGTCTGGACGGTGCGATCCGCATGGCACCGAAGTGATACTGCTTTGATAGCGCAGAGCGCCTGCCACGCGTGCGTGGCAGGCGCTTTTCTTTTGCCGCGATTCAAAAAAAAACGGACCGCATCGCTAGATGCAGCCCGCTTTCAATGGCTTGGCGGAGTGGACGGGACTCGAACCCGCGACCCCCGGCGTGACAGGCCGGTATTCTAACCAACTGAACTACCACTCCTGGCAGACAGCTTTTGCGCTCTTGCGAGCCAAGTGCTGCAAACTTGGCGACCCTACGGGGATTCGAACCCCGGTACTCACCGTGAAAGGGTGATGTCCTAGGCCTCTAGACGATAGGGTCAAAACCTAGAATCTCTGACGATAATCTTGGTGGAGGTAAGCGGGATCGAACCGCTGACCTCTTGCATGCCATGCAAGCGCTCTCCCAGCTGAGCTATACCCCCAAGATGGCGGAGTGGACGGGACTCGAACCCGCGACCCCCGGCGTGACAGGCCGGTATTCTAACCAACTGAACTACCACTCCGCGTTGGTAGCTGCTTTGCGACTCTTGCGAGCCCAAGCGCAGCCAAACTTGGCGACCCTACGGGGATTCGAACCCCGGTACTCACCGTGAAAGGGTGATGTCCTAGGCCTCTAGACGATAGGGTCAAAACCTAGAATCTCTGACGATAATCTTGGTGGAGGTAAGCGGGATCGAACCGCTGACCTCTTGCATGCCATGCAAGCGCTCTCCCAGCTGAGCTATACCCCCTTGGATTTCGGCGTTTATTTTCTTAACCGCCGTCATCACCTGAGCCTTGAATTATAGACAGGTTTTTAACGGCTTTTCAAACGTGCGAGGATTTTTTCGCGTCCCAGCAGTTCGAGCACCGCATCGACCGAGGGCGTGTGGGCCGTACCCACCGTGAGCACGCGCACGGGCATGGCCAGCTGCGGCATCTTGGCGCCCTGCTCCTTCAGCAGCTCCTTGATGGCGGCGGCAATCGCCTCCTTGTTCCACTCCACCGTTTCCATCGCCGCGGCAAAGGCGCCCAGCAGCGGCTCGGCGGCGGCGGTCACATGCTTGGCGTAGTCGTCGGCATTGCGCTCTATGGTGTCAGCGTAGAACACGGCAATCCAGCGCGCCAGATCGGCCAAGGTCTCGCAGCGGTCCTTGAACAGCGCGCAGATGCGCGGCAGGCGCGCATCGAGCTGGCCTTCGGCCACGCCCGCCTGCAGGGCGAAGGGTTTGACCGCTTCCGCCAGCGCCGCGTCGGCCATGGCCTTCATGTGCTGGGCATTGACCCAGCGCAGCTTGGCCTCGTCGAACTGGCCGGCACTGCGGCCCAGATGATCGAGGTTGAACCATTCGAGGAACTGTGCGCGCGAGAAGATCTCGTCGTCGCCATGGCTCCAGCCCAGGCGCGCCAGGTAGTTGACCATGGCGTCTGGCAGGTAGCCGGCGTCGCGGTACCAGGTGACGGGCTTGGCGCCGTGGCGCTTGCTCATTTTTTCGCCCTGCTCGTTGAGCACCGTGGGCAGGTGGGCGAACACCGGCACATTCGTGCCCAGGGCTTCAAAGATGTGGATCTGGCGCGGCGTGTTGTTGACATGGTCGTCGCCGCGGATCACGTGGGTGATTCTCATGTCCATGTCGTCCACGCAGACGCAGAAGTTGTAGGTGGGCGTGCCGTCGGGGCGCGCGATCACCAGGTCGTCCAGCTCGCCGTTCTGGAACTCAATGCGGCCCTTGCACTTGTCGTCCCAGGCAACCACGCCGCCCTGGGGCGTCTTGAAGCGCAGCACGGGCTGCACGCCTTCGGGCACGGGCGGCAACTGCTTGCCGGGCTCGGGGCGCCAGGTGCCGTCGTAGCGCGGTTTTTCCTTGGCGGCCATCTGGCGCTCGCGCAGCGCATCGAGCTCGGCGACGCTCATGTAGCAGGGGTAGACATGGCCACTGGCCTGCAATTGCGCCAGCACCTCGCGGTAGCGATCCATGCGCTGCATCTGGTAGTACGGGCCTTCGTCATGGTCGAGGCGCAGCCAGGCCATGCCCTCCAGGATGACATCGACCGAGGCCTGGGTGGAGCGCTCCAGATCCGTGTCCTCAATGCGCAGGATGAAGTCGCCGCCGCTGGCGCGTGCAAAGGCCCAGGGGTAGAGGGCCGAGCGGATGTTGCCCAGGTGGATGAAGCCCGTGGGCGATGGGGCGAAACGGGTACGTACTTTGTGGGTCATTGCAGGCTATCGAGGCCGCGCAGGAGGTCGGCCTTCAGGTCATCGAGATGTTCCAGGCCGACGGAGACGCGCACCAGACCCTGGCCTATGCCGGCGGCCTGGCGCTGGTCCTCGGTGAGGCGCCCGTGCGAGGTGCTGGCCGGGTGCGTGATGGTGGTCTTGACGTCGCCCAGATTGGCGGTGATCGAGCACACGCGCGTGCTGTCGATCACGTGGAAGGCATTGGCGCGCAGCTGCTCTGCGCCCTGCCCCAGCACGTCGAACGACAGCACCGTGCCGCCCATGCCGCCCTGCTGGCGCATGGCAAGCTCGTGCTGCCGGTGGCTTGGGAGGCCGGGGTAATAGACGCGCGCCACCTTGGGGTGGCCCTCCAGCCAGGCCGCCAGATCCAGCGCCGCGGCGCTTTCGGCCTTAACGCGCAGGGACAGGGTTTCGAGCCCCTTCAAGACCACCCAGGCGTTGAAGGGCGAGAGGCTCAGGCCCGCGCAGCGCATGAAGGGGGCCATGGTTTTTTCCACGATGGCGGGGCTGCCGCAGACGGCACCGGCCATGACGCGACCCTGGCCGTCGAGCAGCTTGGTGCCCGAATACACGACCAGGTCGGCGCCCAGCTGCACCGGGCGCTGCAGCACGGGCGAGGCAAAGCTGTTGTCCACCGCCAGCAGCGCGCCATGCGCGTGCGCCAGGTCGGCCAGGGCGGCGATGTCGCACAGGTCAGTCAGCGGGTTGGTCGGCGTCTCGGCAAACAGGACGCGCGTGTTGGGGCGGATGGCGGCCTGCCAGGCGGCAATGTCGGTCTGGCTGACGAAGGTCGTTTCGACGCCAAAGCGCGCCATCTCGCTGCCCAGCAGCTTGATGGTGGAGCCGAACATGGACTGCGAGGCCACGATGTGGTCGCCGCTTTTGAGCATGGTCAGCGCCAGCAGCAGGATGGCGGACATGCCGGTGCTGGTGGCGATGGCGCTCTCCGCGCCCTCCATGGCGGCCAGGCGGCGCTCCAGGCTCTCGACCGTCGGGTTGGCCGTGCGCGTGTAGGTGTAGCCCGGCTCCTCCATGGCAAAGCGGCGCGCCGAGCTCTCGCTGTCGCTCTGCACGAAGCTGCTGGTCAGGTACAGGGCTTCGCTGTGCTCGCCCCACTGGCTGCGCTCCACGGCCTCGCGCACGGCGAGGGTGTCCGGATGCAGGCCCGGGGGCAGGGTTGTATCGGTCACGATGACGATCCTTGTCGTAAAAATAAGAGCTGCTTGCGCTTTATCTGCAATAGTTTCAGAAGAATTTACCAATGAAACCCAGCAATGAAGAGCGTTAGGCGCTCATCTTTTTGAGGAGCCAAGCTGTCTCACAGCGCCTGCGCATTGGGCAGGGACAGGCGCGAGGCGTCTTCGTCGTCCTCGTCCTCACCGCCGCGCTCGCGCCCTTCGTTGAGCGCCGTCACGTCCTCGTCGGAGATGTCGCCGGTGATGTAGAAGCCATCGAAGCACGAGGCTTCGAAGCCCTCCACCTTGGGGTTGATCTTTCCCACGGCCTGCTTCATGGCCTCCACGTCCTGGTAGATCAGCGCGTCGGCGCCGATTACCTGGCGGATTTCCTCCACCGTGCGGTTGTGCGCCACCAGCTCGGCGCGCGTGGGCATGTCGATGCCATAGACGTTGGGGTGGCGCACCGGCGGTGCGGCCGAGGCCAGATAGACTTTTACGGCACCGGCGTCGCGCGCCATCTGCACGATCTCTTTCGAGGTGGTGCCGCGCACGATGGAGTCGTCCACCAGTAGCACGCGCCGGCCCTTGAACTCGCTGGCGATGGCGTTGAGCTTCTGGCGCACCGATTTCTTGCGCGTACCCTGGCCCGGCATGATGAAGGTGCGGCCCACGTAGCGGTTCTTGACGAAGCCCTCGCGGTACGGAATGCCCAGCAGCTGCGCCAGCTGCATGGCGCTGGGGCGGCTCGATTCGGGGATCGGGATGATGGTGTCGATCTCGCTCGGCGGCACAGTGGAGACCACGCGCTTGGCCAGCGTCTCGCCCATGTTCAGGCGCGCCTGGTAAACCGAGATGCCGTCCATCACCGAATCGGGCCGCGCCAGGTACACGTACTCGAACACGCAGGGGTTCAGGTGCGGGTTGTCGGCGCATTGCTGCGTCTGCAAGCGACCATCGAGGTGCACGAACACGGCCTCGCCCGGCGCCACGTCGCGCTCCAGCTTGTGCAGCGTGCCCTCCAGCGCCACGGACTCGCTGGCGAGCACGATGGTGCCGTCCGCGCCCTTGCCCATGCACAGCGGGCGGATGCCGAAGGGGTCGCGGAAGGCCAGCAGGCCGTAGCCGGCGATCAGCGCGATCACGGCGTAGGAGCCCTTGATACGCTTGTGCACGGCGCGCACGGCGGCAAACACATCCTCGTCCTTCAGGGACGCGCCGCTGCTGGCGCGCGCCAGCTCGTGCGCCAACACGTTGAGCAGCACTTCGGAGTCGCTCTCGGTGTTGGTGTGGCGGTGGTCGGTCTCGGCCAGCTCGCGGCGCAGCTGCTTGGCGTTGGTCAGGTTGCCGTTGTGCACCATGACGATGCCGAACGGCGCGTTCACGTAGAAGGGCTGGGCCTCTTCCTCACTGGAGGCATTGCCGGCCGTGGGGTAGCGCACCTGACCCAGGCCCACCGCCCCCGGCAGCGCACGCATGTTGCGCGTGCGGAACACGTCCTTGACCATGCCCTTGGCCTTGTGCATGAAGAACTTGCGCCCCTGCTGGGTGACGATGCCCGAAGCGTCCTGCCCCCGGTGCTGCAATAGCAGCAAGGCGTCATAGATCAGCTGATTGACAGGGGCCGTGCTGACCACGCCGACGATTCCACACATAGTTCGCGTTCCATTTCCGATGACGGGAGGCTTCCCGTCGAAAAAAATTCTTTGCGCCCGCCAATGGCGGCCCGCCCCGTCACGCGGGCAGATGGCGCCCCAGTTCGTCGGGCAGCACGGGCTTCAACCTCTTGAGCGCCCCCTGCAATATGGGGGCGGCCTGGGACTCTTTCCACCAAGGTGCCTCCTGCAGCTGCATCCAGCCCGTCACCAGGGTCACGGCCAGCAGCAGCACCAGGCCGCGCAGTACGCCGAACAGCGCCCCTAGCGCCCGGTCCGCAGGCCGCAGCCCCACGGCCTCCACCAGCTTCTTGACCAGCCAGGCCAGCAGGCCGCAGGCGAATACCGCGCCCACGAACACCAGCGCAAAGCCGGCCACATGGCGCAGGCTGGCATCGGCCTGCCCCATGGGCAGCAGCGCACCCATGTCGTCCGCAAACCACTGCGCCGCAAAGAACGCCACCACCCAGCCGGCCACCGACAGCAGCTCGAACACCAGGCCGCGCCACGCGCCCATCAGCAGCGATGCCACCAGCACCGTCAAAAAGATCCAGTCCAGCGCCGCCATGCGCCGCGTTACAGCGTCAGCACCGATGCCGACAGGCCCGCGCCCTTGACACGCCCTGCCGCCTTGTCGGCCTCGGCGCGGCTTTCAAACGGCCCCACGCGCACCCGCGTGCGCTTGCCGTCCTTGGTGTCCACCACCTGGGTATAGGTTTTGAGTCCGGAGCGCTCGAGCCTCTCGCGCACCTCGCGCGCCTTGTCCACGTCGGCAAACGCACCCACCTGCACGATGAAGCGCCCCTGGTCGGCGGCCGCGGCCTGGGCCGGCGGCTGGGCACGCCCCTCCAGCAGCGCGCGCGCGCGCGCGGCGTCTTCCTGGCGCGCGGCCGTCTTGGGTTCGGGCTTGGCCTCGGCCTTGTGTTCGGGCTTTGGCGCGGATTTTGGTTCGGGACGTGGCTCTGTTTTGGCCTCGGGCTTGGTTTCGGCCTGGGCGTGCGGCTGCGGCGCCGGCTCGCTGCGCGGGCGGGAGCTCACGACCTCCTCTCCCGCATCCAGGCCGGCCGCTGACGGCTCGTTGACGGCAGCAGGCGTGGACAAGGTCGAATCCCCGCCCTTTTGCGGCACCACCAGCGGGGCGACCTTGTTGCGGTCGGGGATGTCGATGGCCATGTTCACCGCCACCGGCCGCGGCTGCGTATCGAACAGCATGGGGAAACCCACCACGCCGGCCAGCACCAGTACGGCGGCCCCTATCAGGCGATGGCGCGCGCGCCGGCGCATGTCCTCGATGCTCTCGGCCTGGGCAGTGCCACGCGATCGCCGTGCGGGTTTGCTGTTGTCACCCTGCGGCTCGGAGCTGCCGGGCCAACGAAACTTGAAAAATGCCATGGACTGCTGTGGACTCTTTATGCGCCCAGATGCTTGGCCTGCAGGCGAGGCACTCCGTCTTTGAGCACGCCGCCCACCGTATAGAACGAGCCAAAGACTACGATTCTATCAGCGGGGTCTGCGGCAGCCACGGCGGCGCGCAGGGCCTCCTCGGGGCTGGCGTGCAGGCTGGTGGCCACCTGGCGTCGCCCGCCCGCCACGATCTGCAGGGCATTCCATTTTTGCTGCAGGCTGGCTGCCCTTTCGGCGCGCGGCGTGGGCAGGTCGGTGAAATACCAGCGGTCGATGAGCGGCCCAATCTTGGCCAGCATGGGCGCCAGGTCCTTGTCTGCCATGGCGCCAAACACCGCGTGCGTGGTCGGAAAGTAGCCCATGGCGTCCAGGTTGGCCGTGAGCGCCGCCACCGCGTGCGGGTTGTGCGCCACGTCCAGCACCAGCGCCGGCTGGCCCGGCACGATCTGGAAGCGCCCGGGCAGATCCACCCGCGCCAGCCCCGCACGCACGGCCTGCGCCGTGATCGGCAGGCGGTCGCGCAGCGCCTCCAGAGCCGCCAGCGCGCCCGATGCGTTGACCAGCTGATTGGCGCCGCGCAGCGCCGGGTAGGCCAGGCCCGCATAGCGGCGGCTGCGCCCGGCCCAGGCCCATTGCTGCTTGTCGCCGGCATAGTTGAAGTCTTGGCCGAAACGCCACAGGTCGGCGCCGATCTCGCGCGCATGGTCGATCACGCTCTGCGGCGGCATGGGGTCGCTGACCACCACGGGGCGGCCGGTGCGCATGATGCCGGCCTTCTCGCGGCCTATCGCCTCGCGCTCGGGGCCCAGGAACTCGACATGGTCGATGTCCACGCTGGTGATGACGGCGCAGTCCGCGTCGATGATGTTGGTGGCGTCGAGCCGCCCGCCCAGGCCCACCTCCAGGATCGCCAGGTCCAGCCGCGCCTGGCTCATACGCCGCAGGATGGCCAGGGTGGTGAACTCAAAGTAGGTCAGCGAGACCTCATCACCGTCCAGGGTTCTGGCGCGCTCCACGGCTTCGAAGTGCACTATCAAAGACGCAGCATCGACGATCTCGCCATGGATGCGGCAGCGCTCCTCGAAGTGCACCAGGTGCGGCGAGGTGTAGACGCCCGTGCGGTAGCCGGCCTCCATGGCCACGGCCTCCAGCATGGCGCAGGTCGAACCCTTGCCGTTGGTGCCGGCCACGGTGATCACCGGGCAGTCGAAACGCAGCGCCAGGCGGCGCGCCACCTCGCCCACGCGGGCGAGGCCCATGTCGATGTTCTTGGGGTGCAGCTGCTCGCAATGGCCGAGCCAGCCTTCCAGTGTCTGGGGAAGATTGTGCATAGCGGCCCGAATTGTCGCCGAGCCGCGCATGGGCGATGATTGGGCCCCATGAGTACCCCCACGATCATCGTCTACGGAATTTCCAACTGCGACACCGTCAAGAAGGCGCGCGCCTGGTTGCAGGAACAGGGCCTGGCCTATCAGTTCCACGACTTCAAGAAGCAGGGCGTGCCCGCCGAACGCCTGCCGGCCTGGATGGCCGCCGTGGGCTGGGAGAAGCTGCTCAACCGCCAGGGCACGAGCTGGCGCCGGCTGGACGCCGCCGTGCAGGCCCGCGTGCAGGACGCGGCCAGCGCCGCCGCGCTGATGCGCGAGCAGCCCTCGGTCATCAAGCGCCCGGTAGTCGAGTGGGGCGGCATGGCCACGGGCCAGGTCACGGTGGGTTTCAAGCCTGACGCCTGGAACGACCTGGCACGGGACGTATCCAACCGGTAGCGCGCCACAGATCTTTACGCAGATTTACGCGCCACGGCCGGCGCAGCGCAGCATCGCGGCGCAACTTTTTCCGCCCTGGCGCGTTGTAGGCCCATCCAAAGGAGTATTTCGTCCATGAACAAGATCATCGTCCTCGCCACCCTGGCCACGATGGCCGTCGCCGCCCAGGCCCAGGAGATGGGCCGTGTGCTCTCGGCCACCCCTGTCACGCAGCAGGTGGCGGTGCCGCGCCAGGTGTGCGGCAACGAAACCATCTACAGCGGCGCGCGCCCCACCACGGGCGCGGGCGCCGTGCTCGGCGCCATTGCCGGCGGCGCGGCCGGCAATGCCATAGGCGGCGGCAGCGGGCGCGCGGCCGCCACGGCGCTGGGCGTGATCGGCGGCGCGGTACTGGGCAACCAGGTCGAGAGCGGCCGGCCCGGTTATCAGAACGTGCAACGCTGCGGCACCGAGACCTATTACGACAACCGTTTGGTCGGCTATGACGTCACGTATGAGTACGCGGGCCGGCGCTACACCACGCGCACGCAGAGCGATCCGGGGCAATGGATCCCGCTGTCCGTGCAGCCCACCGTGCCTGGCGTGCCCGGCTATCCATCGGGCTACCAGTCTGGCGGCTACAACTCCGGCTATGGCGACGATGGCGGCTACGTGCAGCCCGGCGTGGTGGTTGGCACCCCGCCCGGCCCCCCCGCCTATGTGGTGGAGCCGCCTCCCGCTGCGATCGAGTACCGCACGCCCTACGGCTACCCTTACCGCGCACCGGGCTACCGCTACTGACACGCGTAGCGCGGCCCCGCAAAGGAGCTCTGCGGAGCTCCTTTTTGCATGCCACGGCCCGCGCCGGCGCCGGCTTGCCTAGAATCGCCGGTTTGTCCTCTATCACCCGCACCCACCATGACCACCGAGAAGATCGCCGGCGTCAGCGTCGCCACCCAGGCCAACGTCTACTTTGACGGCAAATGCGTAAGCCACGGCCTCACCTACCCCGACGGCACGAAGAAGTCGGTCGGCGTGGTACTGCCCGCCACGCTCACCTTCAACACCGGCGCGCCGGAGATCATGGAATGCGTGGCCGGCTCCTGCGAATATCGCCTGGCAGGCAGCGACGCCTGGCTCCCATCCGGCCCAGGCGACAGGTTCAGCATCCCGGCCCACTCCAGCTTCGACATCCGCGTGACCGAGGCCTACCACTACATCTGCCACTTCGGCTGATCCGTTCCTTCTTTGATTGATACCGCCATGGCAACCATCCTGCAAAACCTCCCCGTCGGCCAGAAGGTCGGCATCGCCTTCTCCGGCGGCCTCGACACCAGCGCCGCGTTGCGCTGGATGAAGAACAAGGGGGCTCTCCCCTACGCCTACACCGCCAACCTGGGCCAGCCCGACGAGGCCGACTACGATGCCATCCCGCGCAAGGCCATGGAGTACGGCGCCGAGCGCGCGCGCCTGATCGACTGCCGCACGCAACTGGCCCACGAGGGCATTGCCGCCATCCAGGCTGGCGCCTTTCACATCAGCACCGGCGGCATCGCCTACTTCAACACCACGCCGCTGGGCCGCGCCGTCACCGGCACCATGCTGGTGGCAGCCATGAAGGAGGACGACGTGCACATCTGGGGCGACGGTTCGACCTTCAAGGGCAACGACATCGAGCGCTTCTACCGCTACGGCCTGCTGACCAACCCGTCGCTCAAGATCTACAAGCCCTGGCTGGATCAGGCCTTCATCGACGAGCTGGGCGGGCGCGCCGAGATGTCGGCCTTCATGACCCGCGAAGGCTTTGGCTACAAGATGAGCGCCGAGAAGGCCTACAGCACCGACAGCAACATGCTGGGCGCGACGCACGAGGCCAAGGACCTGGAGTTTTTGAACAGCGGCATCCGCATCGTCAACCCCATCATGGGCGTGGCGTTCTGGAAGCCTGAGGTCGATGTCAAGGCCGAGGAAGTGTCCGTGACCTTCGACGAAGGCCGCCCCGTGGCGCTGAACGGCAAAGAGATCGACGACCCCGTGGAGCTGTTCCTGGAGGCCAACCGCATCGGCGGCCGCCATGGCCTGGGCATGAGCGACCAGATCGAGAACCGCATCATCGAGGCCAAGAGCCGCGGCATCTACGAGGCCCCCGGCATGGCGCTCCTGCACATCGCCTACGAGCGCCTGGTCACCGGCATCCACAACGAGGACACGATCGAGCAGTACCGCCTGAACGGTCTCAAACTCGGGCGCCTCTTGTACCAGGGCCGCTGGTTCGACCCCCAGGCCATCATGCTGCGCGAGACCGCCCAGCGCTGGGTGGCGCGCGCCGTCACCGGCACCGTGACGCTGGAGCTGCGCCGGGGCAACGACTATTCGCTGCTGAACACCGAATCGCCCAACCTGACCTACGCCCCCGAGCGCCTGTCGATGGAGAAGGTGGAAGACGCGCCGTTCAGCCCGCTGGACCGTATCGGCCAGCTGACCATGCGCAACCTGGATATTTCGGACACGCGCGACAAGCTCGGCGTGTACGCGCGCGCCGGTCTGCTGTCGCTGGGCGGCAATGCGGCGCTGGCGCAACTGGAAGGCGAAACCAAGAAATAAGTACAGAATATGGCTGCAGCGCTTGATGGACAAGCGCCGACAGCTATCAAAAACGAACCGCCCAGCCGCCAGGCCGGGCGTTTTTTTGTTGCATGCCGACGCTTGCCCCATCTCACGCCGCGGGCCGCGTGCGCCCATACCAGCCGCGCGACCGGTTGACCACGCGCACGACCAGCAGCATCACCGGCACCTCGATCAGCACGCCGACCACGGTCGCCAGCGCGGCGCCGGAGTGAAAACCGAACAGGCTGATGGCGGCGGCCACGGCCAGTTCGAAGAAGTTGCTCGCCCCGATCAGCGCCGACGGGCCGGCGATGTTGTGCCGCTCTCCGACCTGGCGGTTGAGCCAGTAGGCCAGGCCGGCATTGAAGATCACCTGGATCAGGATCGGAACGGCCAGCATCGCAATCACCTGCGGCTGCTGCAGGATGGCCTGTCCCTGGAAGGCGAACAGCAGCACCAGCGTCAGCAGCAATGCCGCGATGGACAGCGGGCCGATGCGCTCCAGCGCAGCATCGAACGCCGCCTGGCCGCGCCGCAGCATTGCGCGGCGCCACAGCTGCGCGAGGAGGACCGGAATGACGATGTACAGCAGCACCGAGATCAGCAGCGTGGCCCAGGGCACCGTGATCGCCGACAGGCCCAGCAGCAACCCGACAATGGGGGCAAAGGCGAACACCATGATGGTGTCGTTCAGCGCCACCTGCGACAGCGTGAACATCGGGTCGCCGCCGGTCAGTCGGCTCCAGACGAACACCATCGCCGTGCAGGGCGCTGCCGCCAGCAGGATCAGGCCAGCCACGTAGCCGTCGAGCTGCTCGGCCGGCAGCCAGCTGGCGAAGACCTGGCGCACGAACAGCCAGGCCAGCAGCGCCATCGAGAACGGCTTGACCGCCCAGTTGACGAACAGCGTCACACCAATACCGCGCCAGTGCCGGCGCACCTGGCCGAGCGCGCCGAAGTCCACCTTGAGCAGCATGGGGATCACCATGATCCAGATCAGCAGCCCCACCGGCAGGTTGACCTGCGCCACCTCCATGCGGCCGATGGACTGGAACACGCCGGGCACCGATTGGCCCAGCGCGATGCCGACGGCGATGCACAGCAGCACCCACACCGTCAGGTAGCGTTCAAAGACGCCCATGGGCCCGGGCCCCGGCGCCGATGGCAAAGCCTCGCTGGTCGCGTTCATCGTGGCGCCCTCACTGCGTTCCGATGCCGCGCAGCGCCTGCTGCAGCGACAGGGCATCGAGCCGCTGCAGCGGCAGCGACAGGAACAGCTCGATGCGGCGCCTGAGCGTCAGCGCTGCGTCCATGAACGCCTTGCGCTGCTGCTCCTCGGTGCCTTCGATGGCGGCCGGGTCCGGCACGCCCCAGTGCGCCGACACCGGTTGCCCCGGCCACACCGGGCAGACTTCGCCGGCGGCATTGTCGCAGACGGTGAAGATGAAGTCGAACGCCGGCGCCCCCGGCGCCACGAACTCGTCCCAGCTTTTGCTGCGGTAGCCGGTCACCGGCAGCTGCAGGCGCTCGAGCGTGGCAAGGGCCAGCGGATGCACCTCGCCCCTGGGATGGCTGCCCGCCGAATAGGCGCCGATACGGCCCTTGCCCAGCGCGCGGAGGATGCCCTCGGCAAGGATGGAACGGGCCGAGTTGCCCGTGCAGAGGAACAAGGCGTTGTAGGTGCTTGTGCTCGTCATGCGCACCTCGCATCAGCAGCAGCGCGAGGCCGGCTTCACTGCGACCGGAACCGCGCCCGGAGCGCAGCATGCCGCGCCGGTGGCGGGCTGCGCCGCTTCGCTGAACACCGGGATGTCGCCCAAGGTGTGGAAGTGCTCCCAGGCCACGCCCTGCGGGTCGGTGATCCAGTGCTTCTCGCTGCGCGCGTAGCAGCAGGTCGTGCTGCCCTCGTCGCGCAGTGCCATGTCGGCCGCCTGCGCGCGGGCCTTCAGCGCGGCCAGTTCCGCGGCGTCGTCGGTCTGTATGCCCAGGTGGTCGATGCCCGGCCTGCTGCCGCGCGTGGAGATGGCGAAGTTCACCGGCGGGTCTTCCAGCATCCACTTGGCATAGTCGTTTTCAGTGCGCGTGGGCCGGGCGGCGAACAGCTGGGAATAGAAGTCGATGCTGCGGCTCAGATCATCGACGTGCAGGTGAACGTGAAAGCGCTTCATGGTGATTTCCTTTCAGCAAGAGGTGCAGGCACCGGGAGAGTTGCTGACCTCGCACGCGCTGCCCTGGCAGCAGTGCTCAGTCATGTAGCCAAGCAGCCCGTTCATGCGGGCGAAGTCGGCGCGATAAATCAGGTTGCGCCCCTGTGGCTCGACCGTGACAAGGCCGGCGTGGGCCAGCTCCTTCAAGTGGAAGGACAAGGCGTTGCGGGCCACGGCGAGCGCGTCGGCCAACGCGCTGGGGGTCAGCCCTGCGGGGCCGGCGACGACCAGGGCGCGGAACACACGCAGGCGCTGGGCATGGGCCAGGGCACTCAGGGCGGCTATGGCTTGGGCTTCATTCATGATTCAATAGTACAACATTTATTGAATTATTGGACAAACGAATGCGCCCCATCGCATTCCGCCCCCCTGGCCGCCGGCACGGCGCCAAAGGGCGAACTACCGCCCCACCCAGCGCGTCCAACCCTGGGCGCGCAGCTCGCAGGCCGGGCAGTGGCCGCAGCCGTAGCCCCAGTCGTGCAGCCGGCCGCGCTCGCCCAGGTAGCAGGTGTGCGATTCGCGCCGGACCAGCTCGACCAGCGCGGCGCCGCCCAGCGCCTCGGCCAGCGCCCAGGTGGCGGCCTTGTCCCGCCACATCAGCGGGGTTTCCAGCGTCAGCGGGCGCTCCACGCCCAGGCTCAGCGCCACCTGCAGGGCCTTGAGCGTGTTGTCGCGGCAGTCGGGGTAGCCGGAGTAGTCGGTCTCGCTCATGCCACCCACCAGCACCTGCAGGCCGCGCCGGTAGGCCAGCGCGGCGGCCAGCGTGAAGAACAGCAGGTTGCGCCCCGGCACAAAGGTGTTGGGCAGGCCGTCCTGCTGCATGGCAATCGCCACCTCGTCCTGCATGGCGCTGCCGCCCAGCTGGGCCAGCACTTCCACGGTCAGCAGGTGATCCGGCCCCAGCCGGCCCGGCCAGGCCATGGCCTGCATGCCGTCCCGCAGGCGCAGGCGGCAGACCAGTTCGGCGCGGTGGCGCTGGCCGTAGTCAAAGCCTATGGTCTCCACCTCGGCATAACGCGAGAGAGCCCAGGCCAGGCAGGTGGCGGAATCCTGCCCGCCCGACAGCAGCACCAGGGCGCGGCGCTGTGGCAATGCGCTCATCGCGCGGTGGCCAGCGGCAGCGGGTCCTGGCGCAGGCTGCGCACGATGGCCGCCAGCACCACGCCGTAGGCCGGCACGAACAGCAGCAGGCTCACGGCGAGCTTGATGGCGTAGTCCACCCAGGCGATCTCGACCCAGTGCGCCGCCATGAAGGGGTTGGAGCTATGCCAGAAGGCGATGGAGAAGAACGCCGCCGTGTCCAGCGCCTGGCCGAACACCGAGGCCGCTGCGGGCGCCAGCCACCAGGCACGGCGTTGCTGGCGGATGCGGTCAAACACCTGGATGTCCAGCAACTGCCCCAGCACATAGGCGGCAAAGCTGGCAAAGGCGATGCGGAACACAAAGGTGTTGAACTGGGCCAGCGCCCCCCAGCCGTTGAAACCAGCCTCATGGAACAGCACGCCCACCCCATAGGACGCCACCAGCGCCGGCAGCATGGCGCGGGCAATGACACGGCGCGCCTGGGCCTTGCCGATCAGCCGCACGGTGAGGTCGGTGGCCAGGAAGATGAACGGAAAACTGAACGCCCCCCAGGTGCTGTGAAAGCCCAGCAGGTTGATGGGCAGCTGCACCAGGTAGTTGCTGGCGATGACGATGGCGATGTGAAACGCCACCAGCACGGAGAGGTAGAACGGCACGCGCGGCGGCTGTGCCTGAACGGATGTCATGGCAATCCTTTTTGATGGATGGGGGCGAGGGAACCCATAAAGGCCAAATGGCAGGGCGAAGATTATAGGTGGTTTTTATCGCTACAACTGCGCAGCACGGAACCAACGCACCCCGACGCGCTCTAACAAATTGCCACAATACGGTTTGATTTGCGGCAGGAGGTTACAGCCATGAGGACTATGAAACATTGGCAGGATCCTCTCAACGCACTGTTAGGTGCGTGGATGGTTCTGTCACCCTGGGTACTGGGGTTTCAGCACGAGATGGCACCCACGGCCAGCGGCGTGGTTGTCGGACTTTTGCTGATCGCCGCATCGCTGGGGGCCGTGTTCGTGCCACGCGCCTGGGAGGAATGGAGTCAGGCGGTACTGGGCCTTTGGATGATCATCTCGCCCTGGGTGCTGAGCTTTAGCGGCCAGATGGACGCCATGCGTTCGGCCGTTGCCTCGGGCATCATCGCCCTGGTCCTGGCCCTGTGGGTGCTGGCCACCGACAAGGACTACAGCGCCTGGATGCATCGCAGCGCCGCCCATTGACGCGCTGCATCACAAAAAAACCGCCTTCGGGCGGTTTTTTTGTGCCTCATCCTCAAACGCTTATCCATCAAGCGTCAGCAGCTATCAAATTAGCAGTCATACCACGACCGGCTCCGGCTCCAGCCGGATACCGAAGCGCTCATAGACGCTGGTCTGTATGGCGCGCGCCAGGGTCATGACCTCGCCGCCGGTCACGCTGTCCTCGGGCGTTCCGCGGTTGACCAACACCAGCGCCTGCTTGTCGTACACGCCGGCGCGGCCCACGGTCTTGCCCTTCCAGCCGCAGGCGTCTATCAGCCAGCCGGCGGCCAGCTTGATGCTGCCGTCGGCCATGGGGTAGTGCACTATTTTCGGGTCGCGCGCGATGATGTCCTGGCACTGCTCGGGGCTCACCGTGGGGTTCTTGAAGAAGCTGCCGGCGTTGCCGATCACGGCCGGGTCGGGCAGCTTGGCGCGGCGTATCGCGCACACCCAGTCAAACACCTGGCGCGCCGTGGGCCGGTCCACGCCCTCCTCCTGGCGCCTGCGCTCCAGATCCAGGTAGCCCAGCTCGGGGCGCCAGTCCTTGCGCAGCAGCAGGCGCACATGGGTGATCACGGCCCGGCCCGCCAGCCCCATGCCGCGGCCCCAGTGGCCGGGCAGGCCCGTGCCCTCCTGCTCGGCCAGCGGCGCCGCGTGCTTGAACACCGAGTCGCGGTAGCCGAAGGCGCATTGCGCGGCGTCCAGCGTGAAGGGCTGGCTGGTGGCCAGGTCGATGGCGAGCAGTGAGTGAAAGCGGTCCTGCAGCTCCACGCCATAGGCGCCAATGTTTTGCACTGGCGCCGCACCCACGGTGCCGGGGATCAGCGCCAGGTTCTCCAGCCCGGGCCAGCCCTGGGCCAGCGTCCAGTCCACCAGCTCATGCCAGGTCTCGCCGGCGCCGGCCTCGACGATCCAGTGCCGCTCGGTCTCCTCCAGCAGGCGCCGGCCCTTGATCTCCATCTTCAGCACCACGGGCTTGACGTCGCCGGTCAGCACGATGTTGCTGCCCCCGCCCAGCACAAACAGCGGCTGGCGAGCCAGGCGGTGGTCGGCCAGCAGGTCGTGCACGTCCTGCGGGGTGTGCACGCGCACCAGGGTATGCGCACGCGCCGCAATGCCGAAGGTGTTGCAACGCTGCAGGGGAACGTTTTTCTCGACTAACATCGCTCGGATTGTCGCACCCGCCCCAACCGGATGCGGGTTTGTCCCAGGTTTGACCAGAGTGATGCCATGCCGTCTTTTGATACCGTTTGTGAAGCCAATTTTGTCGAGGTGAAAAACGCCGTGGAGAACACCGCCAAGGAAATCGGCACGCGCTTCGACTTCAAGGGCAGCTCCGCCGCCATCGAGCTCAAGGACAAGGAGATCACGCTGTTTGGCGACGCCGATTTCCAGCTGCAGCAGGTCGAGGACATCCTGCGCAACAAGCTCACCAAGCGCAGCGTGGACGTGCGCTTCCTGGACGTGCAAAAACCCCAGAAGATCGGCGGCGACAAGCTCAAGCAGGTCGTCAAGGTGAAGAACGGCATCGAGTCCGAGCTGGCCAAGAAGATCCAGAAGCTGATGAAGGAAAGCAAGCTCAAGGTGCAGGCCGCCATCCAGGAAGAGAAGGTGCGCGTCACCGGCGCCAAGCGCGACGACCTGCAGGCCGCCATGGCGCTGATCCGCAAGGAAATCGAGGACACGCCGCTGAGCTTCGACAACTTCCGCGACTGAGCCTTGGCCCCATGCTGCGCAGGCCCTACCTGATAGCCCCGCTGGCGCTGGCGGCCGCCATGCCGGCCCAGGCCCAGAACGTGGCGCTGGCTGGCATTCTGGGCGGCAAGGCGCTGCTGGTGGTGGGGGGCAGTGCGCCGCGCGGCGTGGCGCCGGGTGAGTCCCACATGGGTGTGCAGGTGGTGTCCGTGGGCCGCGACGAGGCCGTGGTGGACAGCTCCAGCGGCCGCCGCACCCTGCGCCTGGGCGAGGCGCCGGTGAGCGTGGGCGGCAGCGGCGGCGCGGCCCAGCGCGTGGTGCTCCGGGCCGATGCGCGTGGACACTTCATCAACAGCGGGCTCATCAATGGCCGCGTGATGCAATACATGGTGGACACGGGCGCATCCACCGTGGCCATAGGCCGTCCCGACGCGCAGCGCATGGGCCTCCAATTCGAGGAGGGTCAGCCCGTGATGATGAACACCGCCAACGGCGTGACCCAGGGCTGGCGCATGCGGCTCGACTCGGTGCGCGTGGGCGACGTGGAGCTGCGCGGCGTGGACGCCATCGTCACGCCCCAGCCCATGCCCTACGTGCTGCTGGGCAACAGCTTTCTGCGCGAGTTCCAGATGAGCCGCAGCGGCGACGAGATGGTGCTGCACAAGCGCCGCTGACACGGGCCACCCTCCCCGATCCCCACGTACACCCCATGTCCCCACAAACCCAGGCCCCCCCCCCGGAATCTGCGGACAGCGAGTACGAAGACCTGCTCGGCCAGTGGTCGGACCTGGAGTCGGCATTGTCCGTGCTGCTGACGCGGCCGCACAGCGTGCAGAACTTCTCGCAGCAGCTGCGCCAGTGCGACCGCTGGCTGCAGGACCTGGTGGCGCACGACATCGACGCCGCGCTGTACCTGATGTTCCAGCTGGCAGCCACCTCCACGGTGGGCTACAGCGCCTCGCACGCGCTGGTATGCGCCACGCTGTGCCACATCCTGGCACCCGAATTCAGGCTGACCCAACCTGGTCGCAACAGCCTGGTGCGCGCCGCCTTCACCATGAACATCGGCATGACCGCCCTGCAGGACCTGCTGGCCCAGCAGCGCGAGCCCCTCAGCCCCGCGCAGCAACAGGCCGTGGCGCGCCACCCGCAGGCCAGCGTGGACCTGTTGGACCGCCTGCACATCACCGACGACCTGTGGCTGGACGTGGTGGCCCAGCACCACCAGCCCCAGCCCGATACCGCGCAGCTGGCAAGCCTGTCTGCTCCCGACCAGCTCACCCGCATCCTCAGCACCATTGACCGCTACGCCGCCATGATCAGCCCGCGCAAATCGCGCGCCGGCCGCAGCGCCACCGACTCGGTGCGCGCCATCGTGGGCCAGGACAGCGAGCTGCGCGACGAGGTCGGCCTGACCCTGGTGCGCACCGTAGGCCTGTGCCCGCCGGGCACCTTTGTGCGCCTGGACAATGCCGAAACGGCCATCGTGCTGCGCCGCAGCGAACGTGCCAATTTTCCGCTCGTGGCCAGCGTCCTCGATGCCAAGGGCGAGCCACAGACCTCGCCCACGCTCTACCACCTGGTGCGCGGCCAGCCGCGCATACAGTCGGCGCTGGCCCGCTCGGCCGTCACGGTGCAGCTGCCGCACCGCGTGATGGTGCGCCTGGGCCTGTACGCAGCGCAACGCACCAACACCATCTCTTGAGCGTGCCGCGCCAGCGGGGTTTCTCAGGCTTTCTTCTTCGAACCCAGGCGCGACTCCTTACCCTGGATCAGCCGCTCAATATTCGCCTTGTGGCGCCAGGCCAGCAGCACGGCCATGACGGCCATAGACACGCCGATGCGCGCATCGCTGTACCAGGCCACTCCGCCGCCCAGCAAATAGAAGAACGGCGCAAACGCCGCCGCCACCAGCGAGGCCAGCGACGAATAGCGAAAGAAGAAGGCAATGATGACCCAGGTCAGCAGCGTGGCCAGGCCCAGCCAGCCGCTCACACCCAGCAGCACGCCCAGCGCCGTGGCCACGCCCTTGCCGCCCTGAAAGCGAAAGAACACCGGCCACAGGTGGCCCAGGAAGGCCGCCAGGCCCACCAGCGCCTGCGTGCCCTCCTCCAGCCCGTAGGGCGCGCCGAACCAGCGCACCAGCACCACGGGCAGCCAGCCCTTGAGGGCGTCGAACAGCAGCGTCACGGCCGCCGCCACCTTGGAGCCCGAGCGCAGCACATTCGTGGCGCCGGGGTTCTTGCTGCCATAGGTGCGCGGGTCGGACAGGCCCATGACGCGGCTGACGATGACGGCGAACGACAGGGAACCGAGCAGGTAGGCGGCCACGGTGGCGGCAAGGGACAGGAGGACTGGGCTCACGGGGTTTGTGGGTGCTTGAAGAGGGATGGCTATTCTGCCAGCGCGCACTGCACCGGCCGCGCAGCCAGCAGCCGCACGCACACCTGCGGGTCGAGCTGCACCAGATAGCCGCGCCGCCCGCCGTTGATGGCGATGCGTGGCAGCTGCAGGATGCTTTCCTCGATGAACACCGGCATCGGCTTCTTGGTGCCGAACGGCGAGGTGCCGCCCACCAGATAGCCGCTGTGGCGGTTGGCCACCTCGGGCCTGCAGGGCTCGACGCTCTTGGCGCCGATCTGGCGCGCCAGGTTCTTGGTGGACACCTTGCAATCGCCGTGCATCAGCACGATCAGCGGCCTGGCGTCCTGGTCCTGCATCACCAGGGTCTTGACCACCATGTGCTCGTCGAGCCCGAGCTGGCGCGCCGACTCGGCCGAGCCGCCATGCTCCACGTAGTCATAGGGGTGCTCGGTGAACGCCACGCCCTGCGCGCGCAGCAGCTGCGTGGCAGGGGTTTCGCTGACGTGAGCGGTCTTGTCTTTCTTGGCCATGGTTACTCAAAAACAATAGCTGCCTGCGCTTGATGGTAGGGCGCTACAGGCATTTTCTACCAAAATTTTCGTCACTGCCCCGGGTCGCGATATTGCCAACGCAGCGCGTCAATGGCGGCCAGCAGCTCGGCAGGTAGCTGCGTATCCCAGGCATCCAGGTTCTCGTCCAGCTGCGCCAGGCTGGTCACGCCGATGATGGTGCTGGCCACGCGCCAGCTGCGGTAGCAGAAGGCCAGCGCCAGTTGCACGGGCGTCAGGCCATGCTCGCGCGCCAGCTGGTTGTAGCGGCGCGCGGCGGCCAGGGCCTCGGGGCGGCCCCAGCGCTGCTTTTGCACCGACTCGTAGCGGGCGATGCGCGCATCCCTGGGCGCACCGGGCTCGTGCGGCGCATGCTGGTCGTACTTGCCCGTCAGCAGGCCGAAGCCCAGCGGCGAATAGGCCAGCAGCGACACGCCCAGGCGCTGGCAGCTCTCGTCCATTGCGTTGTCCCAGCTGCGGTTGATGAGGCAATACGGGTTCTGCACGCTCGCCACGCGCGGCAGGCCGTGGGCTTCAGCCAGGCGCACGAACTCGTGCACGCCCCAGGGCGTCTCGTTCGAGAGGCCGATGTGGCGCACCTTGCCCGCGCGCACCAGGCCGGCCAGGGCCTGCAGCTGTTCGTGGATGGGCGTCTGCGAGGTCTCCTTGGCCGGGTCGTAGTACAGCTGGCCGAACATGGGCGCGTGGCGCTCGGGCCAGTGGATCTGGTAGAGGTCTATGACTTCAGTCTGCAGGCGGCGCAGGCTGGCCTCGCACGAGGCCACGATGTCCGCCGCCGTCATGCCCTGCCCCGCGCGTATCCATGGCATGCCGCGCGACGGCCCGGCCACCTTGCTGGCCAGCACGATGCGCCCGCGCATGCCGGGGCGGCTGGCCAGCCAGCGGCCGATGATGGATTCGGTGGCGCCAAAGGTGGCCTCGCGCGCGGGCACGGCGTACATCTCGGCCGTGTCGATGAAGTTCACGCCGCGCTCCACGGCGCGGTCCAGGATGGCGTGGGCGTCTGGCTCGCCGACCTGCTCGCCAAAGGTCATGGTGCCCAGGCAGATGGGGGTGACGCGCAGGTCGCTTTGGCCAAGGGGGATGGTGTTCATGCGCTCGCTGTTCAATCAGACAAGCGCCGCAGTGTACGGATTCACCCGTGGGCGTGCAGGCGGCGGGCGAGACCTCAAAGCGGCAGATAGCGCAGCTGCCTCGGATCAAGCCCCAGTCTCACCCGCGCGCCGGGCGCAAACAGGGCGCTGCCCGCCCTATGCGGCTGGTCGCTGATCAGGGCCAGGTCCCCCACGCGCACGCGGTAGCGCGAGAACTCGCCCAGAAACTCGGCACTCTGCACTTGGCCATCGAGCCACACGCGCGCGGCATCGGCCGGCTCGCCCGGCGCCGCAATGCTGACTTGGTGCGGGCGAAACGCTAGCGCCGCCGCGCCCACGGCCGGCGGCTCGGCCGGTGCGGGCAGCGTCAACTGGCCCAGGCCCTGCACATCGAAGCGCAGGCTTGCGCCATCAAGCTCTGCCACCCTGCCCTCCAGCAGATTGGCCGTACCGACGAAGCCGGCCACGAAGCGGTTTTGCGGATAGTCGTACAGCCCTGCTGCCGTGCCCACCTGCTGCAGCACGCCGGCATCGAGCACCGCCATGCGGTCGGCCGTGGTCATGGCCTCTTCCTGGTCGTGGGTGACGAAGATGGTGGTCAGGCCCAGCTTGCGCTGCAGGTTTTTCAGCTCGTCGCGCATCTGCACGCGCAGTTGCTTGTCCAGGTTGGACAGGGGCTCGTCGAGCAGCAGCAGCCGCGGTTCGATCACGATGGTGCGCGCCAGCGCCACGCGCTGCTGCTGCCCGCCCGACAGCTGGCCGGGCCGGCGCCTGGCGTAGTCTTGCAGCCCCACCAGCTCCAGCACCGCGCCCACCTTGCGGCGGATCGCGTCGCGGCTTTCGCGCCGCTCCACCAGGCCGAAGGCCACGTTGTCCCACACCGTCATGTGCGGCCACAGGGCGTAGTTCTGGAACACCATGCCGATGTTGCGCCGGTGCGGCGGCACGCCGGAGATGTCCTGGCCATCGACCAGCAGCTCGCCGCTCTGGTGCTGGTTGAAGCCCGCAATCAGCCGCAGCAGCGTGGACTTGCCCGAGCCCGAGGGACCGAGCAGCGCGAAGAATTCGCCCGGCTCGATCTTCAGGTTGATGCCGCGCAGCACGGGCGTGGCGCCATAACTTAGGTTGATGTGGCGGCATTCGAGGGAGGCCTGGTTCATGCTCATGCTCTGTTGGAACTGGAGGTAGTGACGCGCGAACGCTCCACGAAACGGTGCGAGAAATACGTACCCAGGCCCACGACCAGCACGGCCAGCACCCCCAGGGCCGCGCCCGGCCCGCGCCCGGCAATGCTTTGCATGTACAGGTAGATGCCCAGGCTCATGGGCGCCTGGCTTTCGCTCGACACCAGCACCAGCGTGGCCGACAGCTCCACGGCCGCGGTGATGAAGCTGGTGACAAAGCCGGCTAGGATGCCGCCCGCCATCAGCGGCACCACCACGCGCCGCAGCGTGGACTGGCGCGATGCGCCCAGGCTTTGCGCCGCCTCTTCCAGCGACACATGCACCTGCTGCAGCGCCGCCATGCACGAGCGCAGCGCATACGGCAGGCGCCGCACGGCGTAGGCCAGCATGATCAGCACCCAGGTCTGCACCAGCAGCCTGTCGCTGCCGGGCAGCGTGACGCCCTTGAACAGCCGCAGGTAGCCGATGGCCAGCACCAGGCCGGGGATGGCCAGCGCGGCCGATGCCAGCCAGTCCAGCCACTGGCGCGCGGGCAGCTGCGTGCGCAGGATCAGGTAGGCAATGGCTGTGCCTATCACCACGTCCAGCCCCGCGGCCAGCAGGCAGTACAGCAGTGTGTTGCCCATCATGTGGCCGGCGTCCTCGAACACGGTGGCGTAGTGGGCCAGCGTGTAGGCATCGGGCAGCACGGAGAAGCTCCACACCTTGGCCAGCGACATCAGCAGAATGCCGGCGTGCGGCGCCAGCACCACGGCCAGCACCAGCAGTATCCAGCCATAGGCCAGCAGCGATTCCCACACGCCCAGGCGGCGCTTTTGCAGCGCGCCGCCGCCCTTTTGCAGCGTGGCGTAGTCGCGCCCCTTCATGACTCGTGCGGCCAGCCACAGCGCCAGGATGGAGAAGCCGATCATGATCACGCTGATGACATAGCCCAGCGGGTCGTCCACCCCCACCGAGGTGATGCGCAGATAGGCCTGGGGCGCGAGCATATTGGTCACGCCCATGACCAGGGGCGTGCCCAGGTCGTCGAACACCTTGACGAACACCAGCGCCGCGCCCGCCAGATAGCCCGGCATGGCCAGCGGAAAGATCACGCGCCGGAACAGCCGCCAGCCGCGCGCGCCCAGGTTCAGCGCCGACTCCTCCATGGCGCCGTCGATGTTGCGCATGGCCGCCACCAGGTTCAGCAGGATGAAGGGGAAGTAATGGATGCTCTCGACAAAGGTCACGCCCACCAGGCCGTCCATGATGGGGATGCTGATGTCGAACCAGTCACCCAGCAGCAGGTTCACCGAGCCGCTGCGCCCAAAGATCAGCTGCAGCGCCACGGCCCCGACGAAGGGCGGCATGATCAGCGGCAGCACGCCCAGGGTCTGGATCAAGAGCGCGCCGCGGAACTCGAAGCGCACCGTGAGGTAGGCCAGCGGCACGGCGATGACGCTGGCAAAAAAGGTGCTGGCGAGCGCCACCTGCAGGCTGTTGAAGAAGGATTCGCGAAAGACGATCTGCCCGAAGAAATTGCCAAAGTGGCCCAGCGTCAGGCCGCCGGTCTCGGTGACGAAGGCGGTGTAGATCACCGTGCCCACGGGCAGCACCAGAAAGCACAGCAGAAAGGCCAGGATCAGGCCAAAGGCGATCCAGGGCCCTGGGCCGGCCAGGGCAAAGGCCCGACGGGTGCCGGACTGGAGGGTGGTTGCGCTCATGCAAGCTCCGGTGGCGCCCGCCGGCTGCAGGGCGGGCGGTCAGGTTTTACTTGGCGAGGCCGCGCGCCTCGTCGGCCAGCTGCTTGGCGCGCTCGTAGTTGGCGCGCGCCTTCTCGGACCACAGCTGCTCCATGCCGGTGAGCTGCTTGGACACCTCCACGTCGCGCCGGCTCTTGCGAAACAGCTCCAGAAACTCGGGGTTCTTGACGTTCTCTGCCCCCACCAGCGAGGTGTAGGCCAGGCTGCGCGCCTGCGCCAGCAGCTCGCTGCCGCGCACGTTCGGCTTGGCCTTGAGGGCCGCGGCGGCCTCGTGGATGGACTTGGTGGCGGCCTGCAGCTCCTTCAGGCGGAACGTCACCATCTGATCGAACAGGCTGATCACCACCGGATAGCGCTGGCCCGACAGCTCGGTATTGAACGGCACCTTGGCGCGCTTGGCGATGTCCTGCGGCACGGGGTAGCCGGCCGGGGGCTTGAGCATGCTGTAGGGCAGCATGGGCAGGCGTCCGATCTTGGGGTCGAACAGCAGTTGCTGGCCCGCCGCCGACATGGTGTAGGCCATGAATTTCTTGGCCTCGTCGGTGTTCTTGGCGCCGGCGATCAGCGCGATGTTGGCCGGCACCACGGCCGTCATGCTGGGGTAGACGAAGTCCACCGGATAGCCCGAGTACTTGCCCGCCAGCGCCAGGAAGTCGATGACTATGCCTATGCCGTACTGGCCATTGTTCACGCCGTCGGGCACGGCGAAGCTGCGGTCGGTGACGGCGGCGGCGTTGCCCATGATCTGCAGCAGCTGCGACCAGCCCTTATCCCAGCCCTCGCCCTGCAGGATGGTTTCCACGGTGAGCTGGGTCGTGCCCGAGCGCGACGGCGACGAGATGGCGATATGGCCGAAGTACTCGGGACGCACCAGGTCGCTCCACTCCTTGGGCGCGGGCAGCTTGTGCGCCTTCAGGTAGCGCGTGTTCCACTCGATGCCGTAGCCCGCCAGCGCCTGGCCGTAGTACATGCCCTTGGGGTCGTTGAGCGGGTAGCTGCCGATCTTTTCCGGCGCCGCCTTGTTGACCACCTCGGGCGCCGGCTGCAGCAGCTTGTAGCTGGCCAGCACCTCGAAGGCGTCTGGCGCGCTGGCCCACATCACCTCGGGGCGCTGGCCCTCGGGCAGCTCGCGGATATAGGCCACCGAGGCCGTGGTGTTCTTGTTCAGGATCTCGATCTTGATGCCGGGGTTGGCGGCCTCGAAGGCCTTCTGGTAGGCCGTTGTCAGCTCCTTGGGGAAGGAGGTGATCACCGTCACCGTGCCGGCCGCCGCCCCCTGGGCTGCGCCCCACAGGCCTGCGGCCAGGGCCGCAGTAAGAATGCCGCGCTGCATGCTGTCTCCTCGTCGTTATGGGCGTAGGCACTTTAGGACGCGCGCGGGGTCGCTGCCTATCATGGTTTGCGCGGGCGCCCGACCGGCGACACCGATGACCGGTTGTGATCCGGTCAGTCCGCACCTTGTGGATCTCGGCTCGTTTGGAGCAGCCTGCAGCAGGCTAGGTGCAACGCGGGGTTGTGCATCACCTACCCCGCAATGCCACCGCGAACGGCCCAGGCCCGAGCCGTCAACGTGATGGCTCCGTCGGCCGCCCTCGGGATGCGCTCCCGCAGCCGGTCCCTCAGACGCGCTCTTGCGGGTTCATCGAGCGACATCGTGTACGCGGGCGCCGGGCCTTGGCCACCGAGGAAGGGTTGCCAGTAGTCGTCGAAGTTCGCAAACGGCGTCGGTATGTCGATGGGCTCCACTGCGACGTTCAGCAGCCCCGAACCGATGAACAGGTTCTGCAGCGCCTGCGGGTGGCATAGCGGGAAGCGAGCGCCCTCGTCCAGCTTTGCGGCATCCGGATCGAGCTCGACGGCTGCGTTCCAGAAATGGCGCATCAGCTCCATCTTTTCGGCGTAGTCCCAGACATAAGCGGCAATCGTGCCGCCCCTGGCCGCAACCCGCATCATCTCGGTGAGCGCCGACTGCTGGTCGGGAATGAAGTTCAACACCAGTCCCGAGACGACCACGTCGACCGACGCGTCGCCAAGCGGTATGGCCGCTGCGCTGCCTTGGTGCAGCATCGCCCGTCCCGCCAGGTTGACCTTTGCGGTCCCGAGAAATCCTTCAGAGGGTTCGACGCCGACAACCGCGGAGGGCAAGCTGTGATCCGCGATCGCCGCACTCAGCGCGCCCGTACCGCACCCCACGTCGAGCCATCTGCGGCCGGTTGGAATGTTGAGCCACGCGAGGAACATAGGCGCAACCCTGCGGCTCCAGCGGCCGACGTACTGCTCGTAGGGGCTGCCACGCTCCCAGGTATCCGATACATGTTTGCGGGACATTGCCAGGTCTCCTGCGCATCATGCGATGCCTGGCAACGAGCCAGGCCGACTGCCAAGGGCGGTTTGGATTGAATGCTGGATCAACCCGCCGTCGCTTGAAGCACTTGCCCGCCTACATTGATGCCCTTCGCAAACGCGACTAAGGCCATGACTGACCTCTTGCAGGCCGACGAATGCAGAGAATTATCCCGTTCCGGACCAGCCCGCGCAATGAGCCGCTTGTACGGGATCGCCACATTCCCGCCGCGATCTGCGAGACCGTAGGCCGCGAGTGGATGTTGAGTGGACAGACGAGAACGCCCTTGCCGGGGGAAATAATCCACACCATGTACCAGGCCCTACGCACCGTCCGCGCCGAAACCGTGCCCATTCGCACGCTCAACTACCACGTACGCCTGTGGGGCGATGCCCATCCAGACCACGCTCCGCTGGTGCTGCTGCACGGCTGGATGGACGTGGGCGCCTCGTACCAGTTCGTGGTCGATGCGTTCACCGAGGCCTTTGCCGCGGGACGCCAGATCATCGCGCCCGACTGGCGCGGCTTCGGCCATTCACGGCCGGCGACGCCCTGCGACAGCTACCCGTTCGTGGACTACCTGGCCGACCTGGATCAGCTGCTCGACCACTACGCGGGTGAGCGGCCCGTGGATCTGGTGGGCCACAGCATGGGCGGCAACGTGGCCATGATGTATGCGGGCGCACGGCCGGCGCGCATCCACCGCCTGGTGAACCTGGAGGGCTTCGGCATGCCCGCCACCCAGCCCGCGCAGGCGCCCGGCCGCCTGGCGCAGTGGATGGACGAGATCCGCCAATACGAGAGCGGTGAAATAGATCTGAAGCCCTACGACAGCGCCGATGGCGTGGCCCTGCGCCTCATGAAAACCCACCCGCGCCTGGCGAGCGACAAGGCCGCCTGGCTGGCGCGCCACTGGGCCGAGCAGGACGCGCAGGGGCGCTGGCATATCCTGGGCGACGCGGCGCACAAGATCGTCAACCCCCTGCTCTACCGCGTGGACGAGACCCTGGCCCTGTACGAGGCCATCACCGCCCCCGTGCTGGCGGTGCACGCCAGCGACGACAGCCTGGCCCGCTGGTGGAAGGGACGCTACAGCCTGCAGGACTTCCACCAGCGCCTGGCCCATGTGCGCAGCCACCGCACGGCGGCGGTGGCAGACGCGGGCCACATGCTGCACCACGACCAGCCCCAGGCCGTGGCGGCACTGATAGAGGAATTCACGACCGCCGCCTGACTACTTCGCGCCACTGCGCCCCGAGGCGCGCGCCATGAGAAAATCGCGGGTTATTCCGCAAGACACGCACAGGACACCCGCACCATGGAAGCAGAACACATCAACCAGATCGGCAGCACCCTCGAAGACCTGGCGAACCGCACGCAAGAGCTTCGGAGGTATCTTTGACTACGATGCCAAGTACGAACGCCTGCGCACGGTAAACGCCTCGCTCGAAGACCCTGCGGTCTGGAACGACCCGAAGAAGGCCCAGGAGCTGGGCAAGGAAAAGAAGTCGCTCGACTCCGTGGTGCTCACGCTGCAGAAGCTGACCGCCGAGCTGGCCGACAACGCCGAGCTCTACGAGATGAGCCGCGAGGAAGGCGACGAGGCAGGCCTACTCACCATCGAGGGCGAGACAGCCAAGCTGCTGCCGCTGATCGAGGAGCTGGAATTCCGCCGCATGTTCGGCAAGGAGGCCGACCCGCTCAACTGCTATGTCGACATCCAGGCCGGCGCCGGCGGCACCGAGGCCTGCGACTGGGCCAGCATGCTGCTGCGCCAGTACCTGAAATACTCCGAGCGCAAGGGCTTCAAGGCCACGGTCGATGAAGAGACGCCGGGCGACGTGGCCGGCATCAAGAGCGCCACCATCCACATCGAGGGCGAGTACGCCTACGGCCTGCTGCGCACCGAGACCGGCGTGCACCGCCTGGTGCGCAAGTCGCCGTTCGACAGCTCGGGCGGGCGCCACACCTCGTTTGCAAGCCTGTTCGTCTACCCCGAGGTGGACGACTCCATCGAGATCAACATCAACCCCTCCGACGTGCGCACCGACACCTACCGCGCCAGCGGCGCGGGCGGCCAGCACATCAACAAGACCGACTCGGCCGTGCGCCTGACGCACATGCCCACGGGCATCGTCGTGCAATGCCAGGATGGCCGCAGCCAGCACAGCAACCGCGACGTGGCCTGGCAGCGCCTGCGCTCCAAGCTCTACGAACACGAGATGCAAAAGCGCATGGAGGAGCAGCAAAAGCTCGAGGACACCAAAACCGACGTGGGCTGGGGCCACCAAATCCGCAGCTACGTCCTGGACAACAGCCGCATCAAGGATCTGCGCACCAACGTCGAAATCTCGGCGACGCAGAAGGTGCTCGACGGCGACCTCGACGCGTTCATCGAGGCCTCGCTCAAGCAAGGCCTGTAACAAGACAAGGGACAAGCACGATGAAAGAAGGACAAGCCACGGCCATTCAGCGCCTCGACTACGCACCACCCGCGTATTGGATCGACAGCGTCGAGCTGACATTCGACCTGGACCCCGCCAAGACCCGCGTCTTGAACAAGATGCGCCTGCGCCGCAACCCCGATGTAGCGCCCCAGAGCCTGCGCCTGGATGGCGAGGAGCTGAATCTGGCGCGCGTCATGGTCAACGGCGCCGGCAGCTCGTTCAAGATCGAGGGCGACAAGCTGGTGCTGGAGAACCTGCCCGAGGGCCATGACCCCTTCGAGCTGGAGATCTTCACCACCTGCGCGCCAGCCAAGAACACCCAGCTGTCCGGCCTGTACGTGAGTGGCGACACCTTCTTCACGCAATGCGAGGCGCAGGGCTTCAGGCGCATCACCTACTTCCTGGACCGTCCCGACGTGATGGCCAGCTACCAAGTCACGCTGCGTGCCGACAAGGCGCTGTACCCCGTGCTGCTGAGTAACGGAAACCTGGTGGACAGCGGCGAGCTCGACGGCGGGCGCCACTTTGCCAAATGGGTCGATCCGCACAGGAAGCCCTGCTACCTGTTCGCCCTGGTGGCGGGCAAGCTGGTGGCGCGCGAGCAGCAGATCGTCAGCCGCGCCGGAAAGCCCCACCTGCTGCAGGTCTGGGTGCGGCCGGGCGACCTGGGCAAGACCGAGCACGCCATGCACTCGCTGATGGCAGCCATCGCCTGGGACGAGGCGCGCTTCGGCCTGTCGCTCGACCTGGAGCGCTTCATGATCGTCGCCACCAGCGACTTCAACATGGGCGCCATGGAGAACAAGGGCCTCAATATCTTCAACACGAAGTACGTGCTGGCCAGCGAGGCCACGGCCACCGATGTGGACTTTGCCAACATCGAGGGCGTGGTCGGCCACGAATACTTCCACAACTGGACGGGCAACCGGGTCACCTGCCGCGACTGGTTCCAGCTCTCGCTCAAAGAGGGCCTGACGGTGTTCCGTGACCAGGAATTCAGCCAGGACATGGCGGGCTCGCCGTCGGCGCGCGCCACCCGCCGCATCGAGGACGTGCGCGTGCTGCGCACCGCTCAGTTCCCCGAGGACGCCGGCCCCATGGCGCACCCGGTGCGGCCCGACAGCTACGTCGAGATCAACAACTTCTACACCGTCACCATCTACGAAAAGGGTGCCGAGGTGGTGCGCATGCAGCGCAACCTGGTGGGCCGCGAAGGCTTTGCGCGCGGCATGCAGCTGTACTTCGCGCGCCATGACGGCCATGCCGTGACCTGCGACAACTTCGTGGCCGCGATCGCCGATGCCAACCCGGCAAGCCCTCTGGCCCAGCACCTGGAGCAATTCAAGCGCTGGTACAGCCAGGCCGGCTCGCCCCATGTGCGCGCCGTGGGCCAATACGACGCAGATGCGCGCCGCTACACCCTCACGCTGTCGCAAAGCTGCGCCGCCACGCCGGGCCAGCCGGACAAGCTGCCCTTCGTCATCCCCGTGGCCCTGGGCCTGCTGGACGCCGATGGCCGGGCCCTGCCCCTGCAGCTCGAAGGTGAAACCGCGGCAGGCAGCGCCGAGCGCACCGTGGTGCTGACCGAGGAGAGCCTTACGCTCTGCTTCATCAACGTGGACAGCCAGCCCGTACCCTCGCTGCTGCGCGGTTTCAGCGCCCCGGTGGTCCTGGATTGCGAATTCAGCGACGCCGAGCTGCTGACCCTGCTGACGCATGACACGGACGCCTTCAACCGCTGGGAGGCCGGCCAGCGCCTGATGCTGCGCATCGCTATTAATGCAATAGCTGATAGCGCTTTACTGGTCAGCGCTGGCGGCCAAATTTATCAAAACCTCCTGCCCGCCGCACTGGTGCAAGCCATGCGCGACGTGCTGCGCCACCCGCAGCTCGACGCCGCGTTCAAGGAACTGGTGCTGACGCTGCCGTCCGAGAGCTACATCGCCGAGCAGCACGAGGCCGTCGATCCGCAGCGCGTGCATGCCGTGCGCGAGGCGCTGCGCCAGCAGCTGGCCATGGCACTGCAGGCCGACTGGGCCTGGGCCTGGGAGGAGCACCACACCTGCGGCGCCTATCGCCCCGATGCCGTATCCGCCGGCCGGCGCGCGCTGGCCGGCCTGGCGCTGTCCATGCTGTGCCTGGCCGCGCGCCAGAGCGGCGACGCGGTCTGGCCCGGCAAGACCTACCAGCGCTTCAAGGATGCGGGCAACATGACCGACCGCTTCAACGCGCTGACGGCCCTGGTCACCAGCGGCCACGAACTGGCCCAGCCGGCCCTGGCGCGCTTCCACCAGATCTTCAAGGACGATGCGCTGGTGATCGACAAATGGTTTGCGCTGCAGGCCGGCAGCAGCGACCGCGGCGGCAACGTGCTGCCCGCCGTGAAGGCCTTGATGAAGCACGCCGACTTCCAGATCAAGAACCCCAACCGCGCGCGCAGCCTCATCTTCAGCTACTGCAGCGCCAACCCCGGCGCCTTCCACCGCCAGGACGCGGCGGGCTACGTGTTCTGGGCCGACCGCGTGCTGGAGCTCGACGCGCTGAATCCGCAGGTCGCCGCCCGCCTGGCGCGCGCGCTCGACCGCTGGAAGAAGCTGGCCGAGCCCTACCGCACGGCCGCACGCGAGGCCATCGCCCGCGTCGCCGCCAAGGCCGACCTGTCCAACGACGTGCGTGAAGTCGTCACGCGTGCACTCGCCGATTAATTCAAGGAAAAGAACCTACCCATGCCAGAACGCATCAGCCTTACCCGCTACCTTGTCGAACAGCAGCGCGTGCACGGGCACATCCCCTCTGAACTGCGCCTGCTGCTCGAAGTCGTGGCGCGCGCCTGCAAGCGCATCTCCCAAGCCGTCAACAAAGGCGAGCTCGGCGACGTAATGGGCACCGCCGGCACCGAGAACGTGCAGGGCGAGGTACAGAAGAAGCTCGACATCATCGCCAATGAGACCCTGATCGAGGCCAATGAATGGGGCGGCCACCTGGCGGCCATGGCCAGCGAGGAGATGGAGGGCATCTACGTCGTGCCCAACCGTTACCCGCAGGGCGAATACCTGCTGATGTTCGATCCGCTGGACGGCTCTTCGAACATCGACGTGAACGTGAGCATTGGCACCATTTTCAGCGTGCTGAAAAAGCCCGAGGGCCACCCCGGCGTGCATGACAACGACTTCCTCCAGCCCGGCAATCGCCAGGTGGCAGCCGGTTACTGCGTCTACGGCCCGCAGACCACGCTGGTGCTCACCGTGGGCGACGGCGTGGCCATGTTCACGCTGGACCGCGAGCAGGGCTCCTTCGTGCTGATCCGCGAGAACGTGCGCATCCCTGAGGACACCAAGGAATTCGCCATCAACATGAGCAATATGCGCCACTGGGACGCACCCGTGCACCGCTACATCGACGAATGCCTGGCCGGCAAGGAAGGCCCGCGCGGCAAAGACTTCAACATGCGCTGGATCGCCAGCATGGTGGCCGACGTGCACCGCATCCTGAGCCGCGGCGGCATCTTCATGTATCCCTGGGACAAGCGCGAACCGAACAAGCCCGGCAAGCTGCGCCTGATGTACGAGGCCAACCCCATGGGCTGGCTCATCGAGCAGGCCGGCGGCGCCGCCACCAACGGCCGGCAGCGCATCCTGGACATCCAGCCGACCCAGCTGCACGAGCGCGTGAGCGTCATCCTGGGCTCGAAAAACGAGGTCGAGCGCGTGACCAGCTACCACAACGGTATATAATGCAAGGCTAAGCCGGTGTAGCTCAGTCGGTAGAGCAGCTCATTCGTAATGCATGATGCTCTACCACTAAAAAGCTATACGCCACAACGACATAGCATAACGCAGACTCGTTCGTGGCACACTTTTGGCACATTTCACCCAATCCAGGAAAATAACGCGATAAGTCGCGCCATCGCCTCCAGCGTTCACGCGCAACAAAGGAGGAAGACATGGCTGTGATTCGAGAACGCGTTTCGGCATCGGGTACCAAGTCGTATCACGTTCAGGTACGCATCAAAGGCTTTCCGCCGCAGACCAAGACCTTCCCCAACAAGACCATGGCCAAAGACTGGGCTGCCATGGTGCAGACCGAACTGAAGGCGGGTCGCTATCTTCCCCGTGTGGTTGCCGAACGGCATACCGTCGCCGACCTGATCGATCGATACCGCAAGGAAATCCTGCCGCTCAAGGCGGAAAAGTTCATCCGCGACCAAACCGTCCATCTGGACTGGTGGGAGGCCAAGCTGGGCCGCTACAACCTGGCCGAGCTGAGCACCAACCTGATCGCACAGACCCGTGGCGCCCTCTCAACCGAGTCCATCGGCAAGACCAGCGTCAAGGTTCAAACCAAGGACGCAGCGGGCAAGGCCGTCACGACGACCGTTGTGAAAGATCGTGTCCGCGCACCCGCCACTGTCGTGCGCTACATGGCGGCACTCTCCCATGCGCTCAACACCGCTGTTACCGAATGGGGATGGCTGGAAAAGTCCCCCATGGTGGGCGTCAAAAAGCCCAAGGTCGACAACGAGCGCCGCAGTTTCTTGTCTGATGAAGAAATTCAGCGGGTGCTGACGGCGGCAAAAGAAAGCGAGAACCGATTCCTGCACACGATTGTGTTGCTGGCGCTGTCCACCGGCATGCGCCAGAGCGAGATCATGACGCTGCGGTGGCGCAACGTCTTGATCGAGGACGGTGCGGACATGGGCTTACTGGTCATGGAGAAGACCAAGAACGGTGATGCCCGCACCGCGCCACTCGCAGAGGACGCATTCAACGCAGTCATGGTGCTGCGCGACAAGGCCATCAAAAACAATGCGGGGCGCGTGCCTGCTGGTCAACTGCTGTTCCCGAGCGACACCGTGGACAACAAGCCCGTCGAAATTCGTAAGGCATGGGAAACGTGCCGCAAGCGCGCTGGTTTGGATGACTTCCGCTTCCATGATCTGCGCCATACGGCAGGCAGCTTGCTGGCCATGTCTGGCGCCAGCACCCGCGAGATTGCAGAAGTCTTGGGTCACAAGACCATGGCAATGGCCAAACGCTACTCCCATCTGACGCAGAAGCACTTGGGCTCGGTGGTTGCTGCCATGAATCAGCGCCTGAAAGCCAAGAAAGAATGAGCAATTCAGCCGCAGGCATCACATCCTTGCCGTTTGCGCCGGGCAACTATCCATTCGCGCTGACAGAGGACGACCCGGCAAAGACCTTGTCAGGCGACCAGTGGGCATGGCGATTTCTGCGGCTGAGCCCGGCCTACCGGTACGACCATGCCTTGTGGGCCGCACGGCCCGCATGGCTGGAGAAGCGTTCTTACCAGAGCTTGGCTGCGCTCAAAGCGGTACTTTCGGTTGAGGACTGGCAGACCATGCTGGATGCCGACGCCCGGTATTTCACCTTGGATGGCCGCCCCCTCGGCCATGCGGTTGAATGGCCCCATATGCAACCAGCAACCTTGGGCCAGATGCTTCCTTCCCTGGCAGGGAGAGAAGCTGACATCGTTGTGCGTGAACTGGACTCCGCCAGGCTCTACGGTGTTGGACATTGGTTCAATCCTGACTTTCTGGATCTTCCGCAGCTACCCCGCGCAGACAGTGTGCGCTCTTGGTTCTATGCGCTGCTTGAGCCGCTTTGGGAGAGTCCAGAGCATGCCCTGCTGCCCAATCCGGACAGCTGGATTGAGCTGCCTGAAGGTCGTGTCAATGTGGGCATGGAGCCAGACATTGGGGTGCGTTTGCGCAAGGACTCCATGACCCACTACGAAAGTCAGAATGTTCGCGCGGAAGATGGCTCGGTAATGACCAAGATAGTCAAGGTTGCCAGGCCTGCTGCGCGATATGGTTTCGATTTTCAAACCGAGTTGGCGCTGCTTGTCTGCCTAGACGGCAATGTGCCGGCACAAATGAAGGTCGCGACGTCACTGCTGCAATCCGCCCAAGCGGAGTTGCAACCCGGCGCCGCCCACGCACCGGGGCTGCCGACCTACGAGCCCATCATCGTCACGGGTGCGCATCCGCGAGCGGAGAAGTTCAGCAAGCTCCACACGGACCTTCGCGATCTGACCGCATCCGCCCCGCAAGGTAGACGCAACTGGTGTCTGCTCATCTTCGACGTTCGCTTTGACATCCAAAGCCAAGTTGAAAGCGCCGCCACTTCGCTGAAGGAACGCCAGCTTGCTCTTTCCAAAGCAGGCATGCTCGTCAACCCGGTGCGTCACCGCGCGGGCACCAAAAGCGAAAAGCTGTTCTGGCTGAAAGCCGCGCTCTGCTGCCTAGAGACGCAACTGGCGCTCTCCGCCAGATACCCCAAAGAATCCTTTGGCCGCAAGAACCTCACGGAAGCCATTCTGTCGCCTTCTCATCTGCGGCACGCGGAGGTGCGAGGCACAAGCCCTGCGGCTACGAAGCCATCTGAAACCACATTGGAGGCAGACACGATTCGTGATGCGGTAGAGACTGGAAAGGCCTTGGCAATGGGGCAATACGCCTATCTGATAGGGGCTATCGCTGAAGAATTGCTGCCAACGGCCGAAGTTGCGCTGGAGACCACAGCGGCCATCACCAAGCCAGCTAAGGTGAGACGCTTCATGAATGGCAAAGAATTTCAAGGTGCCCCGAAGAAGCGCAACACTACTTCCGCAAAATGAAGGGGGTCAACGCCCCTGAAAAAACCCACTGCTCCGTGGGCTCACTCCAGACGCCTTCGACATGGCACCGGTGTTCAGACCCGCCGGCATCATCATCCTCGATGTCGACAACAAGAAACTCAATGGTCCCTACCGGACATGCAATAGATGTTTTGTAGTTCGGCATCACGCCCTGGGCCAGGAACGTTCCATTGCCAGTCTTCTGAGCTGTGCCAGATACCTGAAACGCGCCGTTGTTGCCATCAGCGCCAGAAAACTCGAACGACACCTTTTCGGCATGAACGATCAGACGCGTAGCCTCCAGCGTGAACTCGTCTGGCGTGACCTGAAGTTCACCCTCGAATGCTCGTGGCAGTTTTGCGTAATCCATTGATGATCCTCCAAGCCGTTTATACAGCCTGAAGAACAGGCGCAAAAAAAGCCGCAGGATGCGGCTTTTGCGTTGGGATCTGCTGAATCAAGGTGGTGCCGCTTGACGGAATCGAACTGTCGACCTTTTCATTACGAATGAACTGCTCTACCAACTGAGCTAAAGCGGCACGTCCTGTCTGGCTGAGTGCCAAGCAGAGCCTCACATTCTAGCTCTGAAACTTCCGAAACGGAAGCCCCGCGCGGGGTTGTGGCGAAAGTTATTTGGCCGTTCCGTCAGACGGAACGCCGCGGCCCTGACGCTCCCCGCAGATCGGCCACGCCCTGGACTGCGCTCTGCCGAAGTCAGCAGCCGCTTGATCCGTTCATCGCAAGGCGGTTAGCTTGAAAAAGCGATCAACCGTGCTGCGCCACCGCGTTGCATCGCAAGCCGCCGCAGCGTAGCTGCACACCACAACCGCTTCCGCTCACGTCAGTGCCGACTGGCAAGGCGGAGCCCTGCCAAGGAAATTCACATGCCGATCAAACTCGTCACTCAAGCCAACCTCACCGACTGCGGCCTCGCCTGCGTTGCCATGGTCACTGGCAAGTCGCTGGATGCCGTGCTACGCGTCGCCATCAAGGAATGCGGCTACCCGAAAGATGGTCCGCACACCACCACTGACGAAAACCTGTTCAAGCTGCTCGATCACTTCGGCATCAAGTACGGCAAGAAGCAGAAGGTGAAAACCGTCGAAGCACTGCCGCCGCTGGCAATCATGGAGACACGCAAGATGCCTTCAACGGGTAACTCGCACCTCGTTGTGTTCGAGCGAACTACCGAGGGCGACGAGCACGCACTGGACCCCGGCTGGTGGCTCAAGCAGCAAGTGCGTAGCGACTGGAACCGCATCAAGCTCGACACATTCATCCCGGTACATCTGAACGAACCGGCACCGAAAGCCGCGAAAAAGAATGCTGATGCCAACATCGGCACGGAAACCGAAGCTGACCAAGCAGCAGCGCCCCCGGCGAAAAAGACTCAGCCGAACAACAAGAAGCCGAAGACGAGCAAGCCATCAAAGGCTGCTGCGGTCACCGCGCCAGAGCAAGCAACCGACGCGCAAGCCGAAACGCCAGCACCAAGCAAGGTCATCCATGCCGAGGCGGCTGAGCCGAGCGCCATCGAACAGGAGTGGGCTGATGTGGCTCGATGAGCTGTACATCCAGCGGCTCCAGCGAATCGAAATGACCGAGCCGTGGCCAGCGGCTGGTCCTGGCTTGCTGGCCGGGGCCATTACGCTGGTGTTCGAGCGGGATACGGTCATGTGCTCGTCGCCGCTGCGCTACTCACACTGCCAACAAGGTACGGTGACCGCGATGTTCGACGGCCAAGCGCGCGACCTGGGCTTTCGGTTCACGGTACTACCAGCCGATGATGCCAAGGACTTGCCCCGTGACTGGACACTGAATACCCAAAGCATTTCAGCACAGGCGTGGCTTGGCCCTCGCACCGGCACCAGCGCAGCCCCGCCATGGCTGCTACAGGCCGAAGTGGGAGTTGATAGTGATGCCGCCGCCGTGCGGCTCCATGTGCTTGGCGCTGGCTGGCTGCAACTGCGATACAGACCAGACCTGGATGGCTGCATCGAGTTCGCCCCGGTCAACCGTCATCGCGCGACCCCCAGCCACGTCGCAGTAGCCGCCCCGGACGATGCGTTTGGCTGGCTGCTCCCGGCAAGTGCACATCCGTTTGTGCTGGACAACCGGTATTGGAAAACCGCGCACCCCCGCGATTGGCCGTGGCCTTTGGCGCAGGTGTGGCGAAGTCAACCGACCAGCAGCGAATATCGGCAGGTCATGAAAGCCGCCTTGATGGCGCGGTTTTCGCAGCACGACAAGCTACGCAGGCGGCTAAAGGCCATGCAGTGCCCGGTGACGGTGGCAGGCGTTCCCGAAGGCTTGATCGAGGAAGTCGCTGCGCTGGTGTAGCGCATGCGAGCCGGTCAGGCGACCGGCTCAGCCACCAACTCGCTCATGGTCACACCCAGCGCACGAGCGATCCGCTCAATGTTGCAGATCGAGATGTTGCGTTCGGAGCGTTCGACGGAACTGACGTAGTTGGGATGAAGGTCAGCAAGCTCCGCCACCTTCTCCTGAGTCAGTTTCCTCTCCAGTCGGATGCGCCTCATGTTGGCGGCGAACAGTTGCTGCGCACCACACCCATGGACTTGATTGCGCATCCCTTGAGTCTTTGCCAACCAAACTCAAAGTTCCACAGCCTTTGGGTTTGGTTTTGCGTAGACTCGTCGATTTACCCAACTCAAAGTGTTATTTGGAGGAAATTCAAGTGTCCAAACGATCAGAAAAAGAAACCCGCGAAAACGCAGACTTGGTGGCGCTGCTGGCCCCGGCATTGGCGGCGACGGCCCTGTTGTCGTATTTCCAGTACCGCGCCTTGAAAAAGCAGTTTCTGTCGGGCGCGCAGGTCAAGCGCATTGAAGACCTTGAGGCCCACACACCCATCTTGGCCATCTCGACACTCGGCATCGTGTTTGCGTTGTGGGGCCTCTACGCATTCGCCGCTTGGGCCTCTCGAGGGCACGCGGCATTCATCCCAGTCGCGGCACTGGCGGTTTACGCCGTCTGGCTGCTCATCAAGCGTCTGTTGGCTGCTCAGGCCGCTTGCCTGCTGGGCGTGGTGGTGGATCAGCAAGCTGGAGCCATCACCTTCCCAACCTTCTTTCCAGCACTCAGGACGGTGCCGCTCGCAGAGATTGCCCAACTGACCCGCGAGGATGGCAATAAGCTGCACATCGCCGGAGAGTTCGGTTCTTACTCGCTCCGGTTCAGCGACAAGCGCCGACGCGACGAATGCATCTACCTGTTGAAGTCACGCACTGAGGCCAAGATGCTGGCTGAATTGGAATGAAGCACAAAGCGGGAGCGGCAGACATGTTCCGAAAGATTGCACTGGCCATCGTACTCACGACCTTGAGTGCCATCGCATGCGCAGAAGGCACCTTGTTCAAGGTGCCCACGCGCGAGGGCATCACCACAACGCTGTTTTGGGAGGCTGCGCCGGATGCCAAGGCCACGGTGTTTCTGCTTCCGGGCGGTGGCGGAGGCTTCGGCCAAGTGGAAGACGGCAAGGCCACGAGCAATAACTTTCTGGTTCGCTCGGAGGCATTCTTTGTTGCCAACGGCTTCAACGTAGCTATCTTTGGGCGGCCCAACGACTCGCAGGACTTGGACTATGCCGACCGCATCAGCGACACCCACTTGAATGACCTTCATAAGGTGCTGGCATTCGTAAAGCAAAAGGCCGATGTGCCTGTGTGGATCGTCGGCACCAGCCGGGGCACGGTCTCTGCGGCGGCGGCTGCCATCAAGCTGCAAGGTGAAATGGCAGGCGTGGTGCTGACCTCCAGTGTGGTCAGCTTCAAGAAGCCCGAGGCGGTGCCCTGGCAAGACCTAGCCGCTATCAAAGTGCCCGTGCTGGTGTTGCACCACACCAAGGATGCCTGCCACCTCTGCCAACCATCGGAAGTCCCTGCCATCCTGCGCGGGTTGAAGAACGCCCCTATCAAGAAGGAAATCATGTTCAACGGCGGGGCCAACCCCAGCGGCAATGTCTGCAACGGCCAGCATTGGCACGGCTTCATCGGCGCCGAGCGTGAAGCGGTCGATCTGATTGCCAACTGGATCAAGAACCCGGTGAACTGAGCGGTGCAAGGCAATTTATCGGTTCAACAACACTGATGAAGGAGCCTTGCATGAACCCCACAAGCAACATCAACGAAATTTCCGCCGCCTTGAACGCACTCGCGGCAGACATGGCGGTTTCGATTTCGTGGCACACGCTGTATCAATGGGCGGGCAGCAGCCCGCTGACAGTCGAGCACTATGCGCAACTGTTGTGCCACTGGAAGCAGCTTTGGCGGGGCGCGCGCGAAGGCACCCCCGTGCCGGCCGTATTTCTGTACCACGGGGCTGCGAAGTTGACCTTGGTAAGGGAGAACACTTTGGACGATCCTCCTGCTGTGGCGCTGCACGATCTAGCCATGATCGCCACGGTGCTTGAAGGCTGAAAGGTCCTATCGGCGGCGGGTATGATGTGCAAGACTTTGTACAAATTACCCGCCCGTTGGAGGCTTCATGGCGATCTCTGTCAGTGATGTGGTTCCGTTCTCCCAAGCCAGGGCGAACCTGTCCGAATTGGCTGACCAAGCCAAGGCAGGGGCTGAGAAGGTCATCACCAAGAATGGTGAGAGCTACGTTGCCTTGATCGACGCACAGCGGCTGGACTACTACCACCAGCTGGAGCGAGAGCGCATTCACCTGCTGCTGCTCAACGACGCGAGCAAAGGGCTGGATGACGTGCTGGCGGGCAACGTGAAAGACGCAAAAGCCACCCTGGCTGCCCTCAAACGCCGCCGCACTGACAAATCGGGGGCCTGACTCAGTGAGCGCCAAAGCGGAACTCCACCCAGTCAAGGCCAGCGCCTCTTTTGAGGCCAGCCTCAATGAGGCACGTCAATTCCTGACTAAGGAAGGACATCCCCAAGACTTCGATGCCTTGCTCGACGAACTGTTGACGAAGGTCGTCCCTTACTTGGGTCGCTTCCCGCGGATTGGCCGCCCGTTGCTGGACGAGAAAGCCGGTGCGGTTGAGACGCTGACGGCTCAAGAAGCCTTAAAGCTGCGGGCGGTAACCCTCCAGCCCCGGCAATACGTGTCGCCCTCATTTCTGCTCATCTACGCGACAACAGCGGACACCGTCTACCTGTTGAACTTACGGTATTACAGGCAGTTGTCATTCGACCTGGAATCCATGTGGCTTGCCGGTTCCCCCAGTTTCTGCCACGCGGCCAGGAACGAGTAAACAGGCGCACATAATGATGAGAAAAACAGAAAGTTACAGGGAGGGGCTCGGTACATGAAGTTCGTCAGCAATGCGGGCACAGATCGTGTCGTGGATTTGGTTCGCCCGTGGTTGAAGCCCAACCACCAATTGGACGTGGTGTCGCCGTCCTTCTCGTTGTTCGCGTTTGCTGAAGTCTTGGCCGACGTGCCCCGTCTAGCCAATGCACGTTTGGTTGTTCCTGCGCATCGAACCAAAGACGGCACGGTCAGTGTTCACGAACAGCTGGAACTGCTGGGCACCAAGGCAGACCGAGCCGCCCGCAACAAGCTTCAAGCCCCGTGGCTCGCCCGTAAGTTCGCTGCGTGGCTTGATGCCAAGGCACAGGTTCGACATGCATCTGGTGCCATTCCCCAGGGCACCATGGTTTTGCGGGATGACCAAGGTACTGCACAGCAAGCCGTGTTGGGCTCGTTCGCCTTCAGCACAGAAGGCCTTGGCATTACGCCCGGCAACCCGCTGAGCCTGATTCAAACATCGGAGAGCCCGGCAGAAGCCCAGATGCTGAGCCAATGGTTCGACATGCAGTGGGGAGCCCTCAAAGACCAGCCAGAGGCCAAGGGTGCCTGCATCGCGTCGGTCAAGAGGCTGGGCCCACACGGTGGCGCTACCAGCGTCTACACGCTCATGCTCCAGCACCTCTTTG
>JAFEDY010000021.1:0-34986 GCA_018241405.1 Pseudomonadota bacterium
GGATGGCGGGGTTGTAGTCGCCGAGGTAGCGCTTGCGCACCAAGAGGCTGGGCAGGTACTTGAGCGCGTCCTCGCTGTCGGTGGCGCTGATGCGCGTGTCGATCTCCTCGCGCGTCACGCCCTCGATGGTGGTGGGAATCTGCGTGGGCAGCGAGCTCGGCTGGCCGCCGCTCACGGTGACGATGCCGAGCGATCTGGCGCGCTCGGGCGCAGCGGCGGCCGGCGCCTCCTGCGCGAGCGCGGCGATGGCAAACCAGGGCAATGCGCCGCCCAGCAAGAGCGGCGCCATGGACTTCTTCATGGAATAAACCTCTGCGGCGTCCATGCGGGCGCCGCGACTTCACGACAGGACAGACGGGCGTGCGCCCGGCAGGGGCGCGCACCGCGTCACGATCGGGGAAGTCTTAGAGGCTGGGTGGCCCGCGCGCGGGCAGCGGCGCCGCCGTGGCGGCCGCGATGCGCGCGGCGATGACGGGCCGCAGCGCATGGGACAGGGGCGAGGGCGGCGGCGCGCCGCGCGAGGCCACCGGCGGCGGCGCGGCGAGCGGCATGCACATGGGGCAGTCCAGATGGCTGGCTCCCAGCTCCTGCACGCCATCATCGGACTTGACGACCACCTTCATCACGCCCGCGCTGGAGCACACCAGCTCCATCGCCCGCGGGCTCACCAGCGGCGAGGCAATGGCCGCGCCCAGCGACAGCGCGAACCAGGCCAGCACCAGGCGGCCCAGCAATGCGGGCGCCAGCTGGCGAAGGCGGTGAAGAAGCGGCATGCCGTGCTGCAAGACCTGTCAAGGGCAGGGGGACGAAGACCGGCGATGATAACGGGCATGAGCCCGCTACCATTGCCCTGGATCATGTTCGTCCTCAACCCGAGGAACCAATAGGCCGCGCCGCGGCTCCCACCCTGCGCCATGTTTCACCGTCTCGCGCGGCAGCTTCTGCCCACTCTTTTTTTTATAGCTGCTAGCGCCCTTTCCATGGGCGCCAGCGGTCAGATTCAGCTCAAGACATCGGCCTCGGCGGCCAGCGTCCAGACCGAGCATGTGCGTGCCGAACTGGTGGCCCAGGCGCCCGAGGGCGTGGGCCCGGGCAAGCCGCTGCAGCTGGGCCTGCTGTTCACGCACACCCCCGAGTGGCACACCTACTGGAGGAACCCCGGCGATTCGGGCCTGCCCACGCAGCTCGCATGGCAGCTGCCCGCGGGCCTGGACGCGGGCGAGATCGCCTGGCCCGTGCCGCGCAAGATCCCCATAGGCCACCTGGCCAACTACGGCTACGAGGGCCAGGTGCTGCTGCCTGTGCCCGTCACCGTGTCGCCGGCCTTCAACCCCGGCCCGCTGGCCCGGGAGGTCACGTTGCGGCTCAAGGCGTCGTGGTTGGTGTGCCGCCAGGAATGCATTCCCGAGGAGGGCGATTTCACGCTGCAGCTGCCCCTTGCGGGCACGACGGCGCTCAACGCCGCCGCCTTTGACGCGGCCGCCAAGGCCCATCCAGTGCCCCTGCCCACGCAGGACGGCAGCGGCGCGCGCGTGGAAGGTGGCGCCCTGCTGCTGCGCGTGGCCGGCCTGCCCGCCGCGCTGCAGGGCAAGGCGCTGGGGGTCTTCCCCGAGACCACGGGCGTCATCGAGACCGCCGCCACGCCCACCCAGCAATGGGAAGGCGCCGTCTGGACCGCGCGTGTGCCGCTGTCGCGCGAGCGCAGCGAGGGCCCCGAGCCCCTGCCCATGGTGCTGGCCCATGGCGGCCAGGGCTGGCGCGTGGAGCTGCCCGTGGCTGGCGGCTGGCCGGCGGTGGCAGCGCCGGTCGGCATGTCGCCGGCGCTGGAGGCCGCCTTGAAGGCCAACGCCGCCAACGCGCAACCCATGCCCGCCACGCCGGCCCCGCTGGCCACCTGGCTGCTGGCGCTGGCCGGCGCGCTGCTGGGCGGGCTCATTCTCAATCTCATGCCCTGCGTGTTCCCGGTGCTGGCCATCAAGGTGGTGGGCTTTGCGCGCCATGCGCAGGATGGTCGCGCGCACCGCATCAGCGGTCTGGCCTACACGGCCGGCGTGCTGCTGTCGTTCCTGCTGCTGGGCGCGCTCATGCTGGCGCTGCGCGCCGCGGGCGAGGCCGTGGGCTGGGGCTTTCAGCTGCAGTCGCCGGCCGTGGTGGCCCTGCTGGCCGCGCTGTTCACGCTGATCGCGCTCAACCTGGGCGGGCTGTTCGAGTTCCGCTCCATGCTGCCGCAGTCGCTGGCCGGCCTGCAGGCGCGCCACCCGGTGCTGGACTCGTTTTTGACCGGCGTGCTCGCCGTGGCCGTGGCCTCGCCGTGCACGGCGCCGTTCATGGGCGCGTCGCTGGGCCTCACGGCCACGCTGCCGGCCGCGCAGGCGCTGTCCATCTTCGCGGCGCTGGGCGTGGGCCTGGCCCTGCCCTATCTGCTGGCCAGCTGGCTGCCCGCCTTTGCGCGCGCCCTGCCGCGCCCCGGCGCGTGGATGGAGACGCTGCGCCGCTTCCTGGCCTTTCCCATGCTGGCCACCGTGGTGTGGCTGGTGTGGGTGCTGGGCCAGCAAAGCGGCATCCACGGCGCGGCGGCGCTGCTGGCGCTCTTGGTGCTGCTGGCCATGGCCGTGTGGGCGCTGACGCTGCGCGGCGCCAGCCGGGCCGTGCTTGCTTCGTTTTCAATAGCTGCCTGCGCCTGGGGCATCTGGGCCTGGGGCCCGAAGATCGTGGAAATCGAGGTCGCCCCGAGTGCCGTGGCCACGGCCGGGGGCGCCGCGTCCTGGCAGGCCTGGCGCCCGGGCCTGGCCGATGAGCTGCTGGCCCAGGGCCGGCCGGTGTTCGTGGACTACACGGCCGCCTGGTGCGTGACCTGCCAGTACAACAAGAGCACGACCCTGGCGCGGCCCGAGGTGCTGGGCGAGCTTGCCGCCAAGAGCGTGACCCTGCTGCGTGCCGACTGGACGCGCCGCGACCCCGCCATCACCGCCGCGCTGGCCCGGCTGGGGCGCAGCGGCGTGCCGGTCTATGTGCTGCACGCGCCGGGGCGCGCGCCGGTGGTGTTCTCGGAGATCCTGAACGCCGACGCGCTGCGCGCCGCGGTGGCCGAACTGCCAGGCTGAGGCCTGGCCCGCGCGGCACCACAGATGCCGGCAAGGTGCCGCCGGCGCTCCCGTCAGATATGCAGCGCCTGCCCCAGCGCGCGCAGCGCCGCTTCCTGCACCGCCTCGCCCAGCGTGGGGTGGGCGTGGATGGTGTGGCCCACGTCTTCCAGCCTGGCGCCCATCTCTATGGACTGGCCGAAGGCCGCGGCCAGCTCGGACACGCCCCGGCCCACGGCCTGCCAGCCAAGGATGAGGTGGTTGTCCTTGCGCGCCACCACGCGCACGAAGCCGCCGGTGGCCTCCAGCGTCATGGCGCGGCCGTTGGCGGCAAACGGGAAGGCGGCGTCGATGCAGTCAATGCCGGCGGCGCGGGCCTCTCCGGGCGTCTTGCCCGTCACCACCACCTCGGGGTCTGTGAAGCACACGGCGGGAATCGCCATGGGCTCGAAGCGGCGGCTCTTGCCCGCGATCTGCTCGGCCACGCACTCGCCCTGCGCCATGGCGCGATGCGCCAGCATGGGCTCGCCCGTCAGGTCGCCAATCGCCCAGACGTTGCGCATGGAGGTGCGGCAATGTGCGTCGATGGCCACATGGCGCCCGGCCATGTCCAGCTGCAGCGATTCCAGCCCGAAGCCCGCCGTGCGCGGCCTGCGGCCCACGGCGACGAGCACGCGGTCGGCCGGCAGAGCGAACTCCTCGGCGCGCGCGTCGTTGCGCACATGCACGCCGTGCTCGGCGTCCCAGCCCTGCACGCTGCAGCCCAGGTGCAGTTCGATGCCGCTTTTTTGTAGAGCGTCGAGCACGGGCTGGGTCAGCTCCTCGTCGTAGGTCGGCAGCACGCGCTGCACGGCCTCGACCACGGTCACCTCCACGCCCAGCTTGCGGTAGGCCATGCCCAGTTCCAGGCCGATGTAGCCGGCGCCGACCACCACCAGGCGTTTGGGGATCACGTCGGGCGAGAGCGCGTCGGTCGACGACCAGATGGCGCCGCCAAACGGCATGCTGGGCAGCTCCACGGGCGTGGAGCCGGTGGCCAGCAGCAGGTGCTCGCAGCGCACGCGCAGCGGCTCGCCCTCGGGCGGCTTGACGATGACGGTCTTGCCGTCCTCGATCTCGGCCCAGCCCTTGTGCACCTGCACGCCGGCCTTGCGCAGCAGCGCGCCGACGCCGCCCGTCAGGCGCGTGACGATGCCGTCCTTCCAGCGCACGGTCTGGGCAATGTCGATCTGCGGGTCGGACACGCGTATGCCCAGCTGCGAGCCCGCCGCGTGGTGGCGTGCGCGGTCGAACTCCTCGGCCGCGTGGATCAGCGCCTTGGACGGGATGCAGCCGATGTTCAGGCAGGTGCCGCCCAGGCTCGCGCCCTCGACCAGCATGGTGGGAATGCCCAGCTGGCCGGCGCGTATGCCGGCCACGTAACCGCCCGGGCCGCCGCCGATGATGAGCAGCTTGGTTGTCAGTTCTTTCATGTTCAGTTCTCCCGCCTCACTCGACAAACAGCAGCGCCGGGGTTTCCAGCAGGGCGCGTATGGCCTGGATGAATTGCGCCGCGTCCATGCCATCGACCACGCGGTGGTCGAACGACGAGGACAGGTTCATCAGCTGGCGCGCCACCACCTGGCCGCTGCGCAGCATCGGGCGCTCGACCATGCGGTTGACGCCGACGATGGCCACCTCGGGGTGGTTGATGACGGGCGTAGAAACGATGCCGCCCAGGGCGCCCAGGCTGGTCAGCGTGATGCTGGAGCCCGAGAGCTCGTCGCGCCCCAGCTTGCCCGTCTTGGCGCCATCGGCCAGGCGCGCGATGCCGGCGGCGCATTGCCACAGGTCCAGGCTTTCGGCATGGCGCAGCACGGGCACCATCAGGCCGGCGTCGGTCTGCGCGGCAATGCCCAGATGCACGCCCTCGTAGCGCGTGACCACGCCCGCGTCGTCGTCAAAGCGGGCGTTGATCTGCGGATAATCGCGCAAAGCGAGCACCATGGCGCGCGCCAGGAGGGGCAACAGCGTGAGCTTGCCGCGCGTGGCACCGTGGATCTTGTTGAGCTGCTGGCGCAGCTGCTCCAGCTCGGTCACGTCCACCTCTTCGACATAGCTGAAGTGCGGGATGCGGCGCTTGGCCTCCTGCATCTTCTGCGCGATCTTGCGGCGCAGGCCGATGACGGGGATCTGCTCCTCGCCGTGGCGCTCCACATACTGCGAGCCGCCCACGCCCTGCAGCTGGCCACCGCCGGCGGCAAAGGCGTCCAGGTCATGGTGCTCGATGCGCCCGGCCGGGCCGCTGCCGTGCACGCGGCGCAGGTCGATACCCATGTCCAGCGCACGCCGGCGCACGGCGGGCGAGGCCAGCGGGCGCTCGCCCTCCTTGCGCAGCGCGGCGGCCACACGCGGCGCCGGGGCGCTGCTGCGCACGGGGGCGGGGGCTGCCTTGGGGGCGGCCGTCGGCGCAGCAGGTGCCGCAGCCACCACGGGCGCCGCCGTCGCTACTGAAACAGTAGCTGCTTGCGCTTGACTGGCGGGCGCTGGAGCCGCATTTGCCTTCAAGTTCCCTTCGCCCTCGACCTCCAGCCGCACCAGCTCGGCGCCTACGGCCATGACCTGGCCCACGGTGCCGCCCAGCGACAGCACCTTGCCGTGCATGGGCGATGGCACCTCGACGGTGGCCTTGTCGGTCATCACGTCGGCCAGGTGCTGGTCTTCGGAGATGCTGTCGCCGACCTGCACATGCCAGCTCACCAGTTCCACTTCGGCAATGCCCTCGCCAATGTCGGGCACGCGGATTACGTAAATACCCATGTCATGCCTCCACTGCGCGCTTCAGGGCCTCGGCGACGCGCGCCGGGCCGGGAAAGTAAGCCCATTCCTGGGCGTGCGGGTAGGGGGTGTCCCAACCCGTCACGCGCTCGATGGGGGCTTCGAGCTGGTAGAAGCAATGCTCCTGCACCAGCGCGGCGAGCTCGGCGCCAAAGCCGCTGGTGCGCGTGGCCTCGTGCACCACGACGCAGCGGCCTGTCTTCTTGACCGACTCCACGATGGTGTCCAGGTCCAGCGGCCAGAGGCTGCGCAGGTCGATGATCTCGGCATCGATGCCGGTCTCGCGCACGGCCGCCTCGCTGACCCAGACCATGGTGCCGTAGGTCAGCACGGTGACGGCCTTGCCGGGGCGGAACACCGCGGCTTTGTCCAGCGGCACGTTGAAATAACCCTCGGGCACGCGGCCCATGTCGTGCTTGGACCAGGGCACGACGGGCTTGTCGTGGTGGCCGTCGAACGGGCCGTTGTACAGGCGCTTGGGCTCCAGGAAGATCACCGGGTCGTCGCATTCCATGGAGGCGATCAACAGGCCCTTGGCGTCGTACGGGTTGCTGGGCATCACCGTGCGCAGGCCGCAGACATGGGTGAAGAAGGCCTCGGGGCTCTGGCTGTGCGTCTGCCCGCCGTAGATGCCGCCGCCGCAGGGCATGCGGATCACCATGGGCGCGGTGAAGTCGCCGGCCGAGCGGTGGCGCATGCGCGCCGCCTCGGACACGATCTGGTCGGTCGCCGGGTAGAAGTAGTCGGCAAACTGGATCTCCACCACCGGCCGCAGGCCGTAGGCCGCCATGCCGATGGCGGTGCCGACGATGCCCGATTCGGAAATCGGCGCGTCGAAGCAGCGCGTCTTGCCGTACTTGGCCTGCAGGCCCTCGGTGACGCGGAACACGCCGCCGAAGTAGCCCACGTCCTCGCCGTAGACGATGACGTTGTCGTCGCGGCCCATCATCACGTCCAGGCCCGAGCGCAGCGCCTGGATCATGGTCATGGGGACGCCGCCCTGGTCTTGGTTCTGTTCTGCCATGGCTTACACCCCCATCTGCTGGCGCTGCCGGCGCAGGTGCTCCGGCAGGTCCTTGTACACATCGTCGAACATGGTCGCGGCACTGGGCACGCGGCCATCGAGCAGGCTGCCGTGGGTCTCCGCTTCCTTCTGCGCGGCGATGACCTCGGCCTCCAGCTCCTTTTGCGTGGCCTCGTGCTGGGCCTCGCTCCATTCGCCGATGGCGATCAGGTGTTTTTTCAGGCGCTCTATCGGGTCGCCCAGCGGGAAGCGCTGCCAGTCGTCGGCGGGGCGGTACTTGCTCGGGTCGTCGGAGGTGGAATGGGGTCCGGCGCGGTAGGTCTCCCACTCGATCAGCGTGGGGCCGCAGTTGTTGCGCGCGCGCTCGGCCGCCCATTGCGAGGCGGCGTACACGGCCAGGAAGTCATTGCCATCGACGCGCAGCGAGGCAATGCCCACGCCCACGCCGCGCTGGGCGAAGGTCGTGCCCTCGCCGCCGGCAATGGACTGAAAGGTGGAGATGGCCCACTGGTTGTTGACCACGTTGATGATCACCGGCGCGCGGTACACATGGGCGAAGGTGAGCGAGGTGTGGAAGTCGCTCTCGGCCGTGGAGCCGTCGCCGATCCAGGCCGAAGCAATCTTGGTATCACCCTTGATGGCCGATGCCATGGCCCAGCCCACGGCCTGCGGCACCTGGGTCGCCAGGTTGCCCGAGATCGAGAAGAAACCGGCGCGCTTGTACGAGTACATCACCGGCAGCTGGCGGCCCTTGATCGGGTCGCGCTGGTTGCTCATGAGCTGGCAGATCATCTCGACCATGGAGATGTCGTCGCGCGCGAGCAAAAGCCCCTGCTGACGGTAGGTGGGAAAGCACATGTCGCCGTCCTGCAGCGCCATGGAGTGCGCCACGGCAATCGCCTCCTCGCCCAGGCACTGCATGTAGAAGGATAGCTTCTTCTGCCGCTGCGCAATCAGCATGCGCGCGTCGAAGACACGCGTCTTCATCATCGCCCGCAGGCCGCGGCGCATGCGCTCGGGGTGCATGGCGGGCGCCCAGGGGCCCACGGCCTTGCCGTCGTCATCGAGCACGCGCACCAGGCTGGTGGCGAGGTCTGCGGTGTCGGCGGGCGCCGTGTCGGTGGGGGGTCTGCGTACGGCGCCAGCGGGGGAGATGCTGAGGTACGAAAAATCGGTGCTGCAGCCCGGCCGCCCAGTAGGCTCGGGCACATGCAGCCGTAAGGCTGTGTGCGGTGTCATCCACGGTCTCCTTGCGCACGATTGTGTCGTGCACAGTGTTGGGAACAGGACAGGGCGCCAGATCATGGCGCCCTGTCCCTGGAGCGCCAAAGCGCTGCCGCGGATTCTATGCCGGCTGGGGCCGCAATACCCCCGTATTTCCCCTGGTAGGCAGGGGTCAGGCGCTCTGCCAGCGGCGCAGCACCAGGCTGGCGTTGGTGCCGCCAAAGCCGAAGCTGTTGGATAGCACTTGTGTCAGCTCTGCGTCGCGCGTGGCCGTCACCAGGGGCATGTCGCCCAGGGCCGGGTCGGGCGTTTCGACATTGACCGATCCGGCGATGAAGCCCTTGTTCAACATGATCAGGCAGTAGATCGCCTCCTGCACGCCGGTGGCGCCCAGCGAGTGGCCGGTGAGCGACTTGGTGCTGGAAAACGGCGGCACCTTGTCGCCAAACAGGGTACGCATGGCGCGCACTTCCTGCATGTCGCCCACGGGGGTGGAGGTGCCGTGGGTGTTGATGTAGTCGATGGGCCCATGAAGGCCCTCCATGGCCTGGCGCATGCAGGCAATGGCGCCGTCGCCCGAGGGCGCGACCATGTCCTCGCCGTCACTCGTGGCGCCAAAGCCGACCACCTCGGCCAGGATGGTGGCGCCGCGGGCCTGGGCATGCTCCAGGCTCTCCAGCACCACGGCGCCGCCGCCGCCGGCGATGACGAAGCCGTCGCGGTTGGCGTCATAGGCGCGCGAGGCCTTCTCGGGCGTGGCGTTGTACTTGGCCGACATGGCGCCCATGCCGTCGAACAGCAGCGACATGCCCCAACTCAATTCCTCCCCGCCGCCTGCGAACATCACGTCTTGCAGGCCCCACGCGATCTGCTGCGCCGCCGCACCGATGCAGTGCGCGGACGTGGAGCAGGCCGAGGTGATGGAGTAGTTGATGCCCTTGACCTTGAAGTTGGTGGCCAGGCAGGCAGACACCGTGCTGCTCATGCAGCGCGTGACCTGGTAGGGGCCGACGCGGCGTATGCCCTTCTCGCGCAGGGTGTCGGCGGCCTCGATCTGGTTGGCCGGCGAGCCCCCGCCCGAGCCCATGATGAGGCCCGTGCGCGGGTGGCTGACTTGGCTCGGCGTCAGGCCTGCCTGCGCGATGGCGTCTTCCAGCGCGATCTGCGCGTAGGCCGCTGCGTCGCCCATGAAGCGCAATTGTTTGCGATCGATGCGCGCCTCGATGTCGACCTCGGGCACGCCCGCGACCTGGCTGCGCAGGCCCAGCTCGGTGAACTTCGCCACCGCCTTGATGCCGCTTTTGCCCTGGCGCAGCGCGGCCTCCACGGTCTGCAGATCGTTGCCAATGCACGAGACAATGCCCGCGCCCGTGATCACCACCCGTTTCTTGCTCATGCTGCGGCTCTCCTCGTCAGTTGCCCTCGCGCAGGAACAACCCTACGCGCAGGTCGTTGGCCACGTAGATTTCCTTGCCGTCGGCCAAGAGGCGCGCATCGCCTATGGCCATGTTGAGTTTGCGCTTGATGACGCGCTTGATGTCGATTTCGTAGGTAACAAGCTTCACATCCGGCCCCACCTCGCCGGTGAACTTGACCTCGCCCGCGCCCAGGGCGCGGCCGCGGCCCGGCAGGCGCAGCCAGGTCAGGTAAAAGCCGATCAACTGCCACATGGCGTCGAGCCCCAGGCAGCCGGGCATGACCGGGTCGCCCTGGAAATGGCAGGCAAAGAACCACAGGTCGGGCCTGACGTCCAGCTCGGCCACGATCTTGCCCAGGCCATGCGCGCCGCCGTCGGCATCGATGTGCGTGATGCGATCGAACATCAGCATGGGAGGCAGGGGCAGGCGCCCGCTTTCAGGGGTGAACAACCGGCCTTCGCCGGAAGCAATCAGTTGTTCGTAGGAAAAGGATTCAGCCATTGTCAGTATTGCTTGTTGTAAATCGGCCCGGCATTGCCGCGAAAAGGCCCATTATCCAGCGTCCTGCGCCTGCGGCTGCAGAACCCGGATCAAGGGCACACCCTTTGCCGCCTGCGGCGCGACAGCCAGGCGGCGGCGGTCACGCCCAGGCCCAGTGCCCACAGCGGCGCCAATGCCCAGCGCGACACCCACCAGGCATAGGGCGTGATGGCGCCGCCGCGCCCCTGCACCTGGGCGCGCAGCACGCCGCGCTGGTAGGAGGGTAGGCGGTAGGTCACCTGGCCGCGGTGGTCTATGACGGCCGTGGCGCCGGTATTGGTGGCGCGCAGCATGGGGCGTTCGAACTCCAGCGCGCGCAGGCGGCTGATGGCCAGGTGCTGGTCTATGGCCACGGTGTCGCCAAACCAGCCGATGTTGCTCAGGTTGGCCATGATGGTGGGCGCGCTGAGCGGGTCGGCGAAACGCGCGCCCAGCTCCTCGCCGAACAAATCCTCGTAGCAGATATTGGGCGCGATGCGCTCGCCGGCCCAGGTGAGCGACGCCTGGGTGAGCGGCCCGCGGTCGAAGTCGCCCAGCGGGATGTTCATCAGGTCGGTAAACCAGCGGAAGAACGGCGGCACGAATTCGCCAAACGGCACCAGGTGGTGCTTGTCGTAGCGGTAGGGGCGCGCAAGCCCCGGCGCAAAGCCCAGTACCGAGTTGGTATAGCCCTGCTCCAGGCTACCGAGCGGTATGCCCACCAGCAGCGCCTGGGCGCCCTGGGGCTGGGTATAGCGTTCGGAGATGGCGTCCAGGTAACCCGGCGCCAGCTGCTGGGGCAGCAGCGGTATGGCGGTCTCGGGCGCCACGACCAGGGCGGCGTCGGCCGCGCGCAGCTGGTCGTGGTACCACTGCAGCGCCATGGGCACGCCGCTGCCGGGCTGGAACTTCTCGTCCTGCGGGATATTGCCCTGCAGCAGCGCCAGGGACAGCGGATCATGCTGCGGCGCCGGCGCCGCGCAGCCCTCGATGGCGCAAAGGCGCTGCGCCGTCAGCCCGGCCCAGGCCAGGACCAGCGCCGCCAGTGCGATCCACCAGCGCGGCCGGCGCAGGTCGGCGCGGCGCCATTGCGCCAGGCCCATGGCCAGCAGCGCCGCCACCAGGCCCATGCCATACACGCCGATCCAGCGCGCCAGCACGGCCAGCGGCCCGTCGGCATGGGCGTAGCCGCCCGCGCCCCAGGGAAAGCCCGTCCACCACTGCCCGCGCGCCAACTCGGCGAGCAGCCAAAGGACAGCAAAAACAATAGCTGCTAGCGCTTTATTGGCAGGCCTTAAAGCCCAAAAACATGCGGATGCTGCTGCGTAGTAGCTGCCCAGGAAGGCCGCCAGGCCGAGCACGGCCAGCACGGCCAGCGGCGCCGCCAGGCCGCCATAGACATGCATGGAGATGAACAGCCACCAGAAGGTGCCCGCCAGCCAGGCGGTGGCAAACAGCCAGGACAGCAGGGCCGCGCGGCGCGCCCGGCCCGCGGCCAGCAGCAGCCGCCCCAGCAGCGCCAGCGACAGGATCTGCAGCCACCACAGGGGCTGGCCGTGCAGGCCGCCCGGCACCGGCCAGGCCAGCGCCGCGGCCTGCGCCAGGCCGGCCACCAGGGCCCACAGCCAAGGCATCCAAGCCAGCGGCCCGCGGCGCGGCGCCGCGCCCTCATGCGCGTAGGGGGCCGCCATCAACGCAGGGCTTCGGCGGCAGGCGCGTCCGCCGGGGACGGCGTGACCTTGAACCAGCGCACCAGGCCGCCCTTGGTGTGCAGCACCACGAACCTGAGGCCTGCCAGGGTCATGGTCTCCCCCTTGCGCGGTGCGCGGCCCAGCTCGTGTGCGATCAGGCCGCCTATGGTGTCGAAAACCTCATCCGGGTCGCTGGCGTGCAGCTGCACCTCGAAGGCCTCGGCCACGCGCTCCACGGGCGTGTCGCCGCTCACGCGGTAGCTGTGGTCGGCCAGGCCGAAGATGTCGCCCTGGTCTTCGTGGATGTCGAACTCGTCCTCGATCTCGCCGACGATCTGCTCGATCACGTCCTCGAAGGTCACCAGGCCGGCGATGCGGCCGAACTCGTCGATGACGATGGCCATGTGGTTGCGCGTGCTGCGGAACTCGCGCTCCAGTGCGTGCAGGCCCTTGCTCTCGGGCACGAACAGCGCCGGGCGCACCAGGGTGCGCACGTTGAGCTCGGGCGAGCGCCAGAGCTTGAGCAGGTCCTTGGCCAGCAGGATGCCGATGATGTTGCCGCGCTCGCCCTGGTACACGGGAAAGCGCGAATGCGCGGTGCGCAGCACCTGGGCCATGAGCGCATCCAGCGGCGCGTCGATGTCCAGCATGTCCATGCGCGGCGCGGGCACCAGCACGTCGCTGATGGTCATCCCGGCCATGCGCAGCACGCGTTCGAGCATGACGCGCGCGTCGGTGTTGATGACCTCGTTGTCCTCGGCCTCGGCCAGCGTGGCGATGAGCTCGGCGGTCGAGTCAGGTCCCGGGTTGAGAAACTCGATGAGGCGGCGCAGGAGCGTGCGCTTGTCTTCCCTTTCGGGCGCACGCGCTGGATGGGGGTCGGACACGGTCTGGGAGCGCAGGACTTGCGGTGGTGAGGCAGTCCCCGAGGATAGCGGATCGCCGGCTTTCCGCGGCCGCTGCCAAACGGCTACTCGGCCGCCTGGTGGCGCCCGTCGCGCACGCCCTGGCGGATTTCCTGCAGGTCCGCCAGCAGGCGCCAGAACTGGCGCGCCTGCTTTTTCAGCTGGTAGTCCACCTCGGCAAACTGCTCGGCCACGAGCTCGGACATGCGCGTGTCCAGGCCCGCGGGCGGCAGCTGCAGGTGGGCCTGGGACTCGGAGCCGTCGTGGTGGATGCGGGCACCGGCGTTGCGCGCGATCTTGAGCATGGCCGTGTTCTCGGTCAGCGCGTGAATGAACATCAGGCGTACGCCGCGGTTGCGCGCCAGCATCACGGCGCGCTCGAACAGCCGTGCGCCATAGCCCCGGCCACGCGCGCTGGCGAGCACCGACACGCCGAATTCGGCGCAGCCCTGGTAGTCCTCGGATTCGGCAAAGGCCACATGGGCCATGGCGATGAGGTCGAGCCGGCGGTTGAAGATGCCGAACACCTCGTCGCGTTCGAAATCGAGCAGCTCCGCATAGCGTCGCACCTGCTCGTCACTGGCAGAGTAGCCGAAGCGCAGGTAGCGGTCGCGCTCGGTCAGGCTCAACAGGTGCGTGGCGACGCGCTCGCGGTGCTGCGGGCCCAGCGCGCGAATGGGTATCACAGTGTTCATGGCGGAGCCTCGGTACGGGTGGCGCCCTGGGCCCAGGCAGGCGCGGATCCAGTCGTTGGTTGGAAACATGGTCCGGACGATTCTAGGGTTTTCCCTAGGATTTTGCCCGGTGTTTGTTGCAATGCAACAAAATTGTGGGGGATTTGGCGACTCAAGGCAAATCGCTTGGAAACGCTTGCTGGGTGAGCGCAAGCAGCTATCACCATGGGAGCGTACATATCAGACTGGAAGCGCCGTCGTGGCCTTGACCCGGTCGAGCACGAAGCTGGTCTTGCAGTCCTGCACGCTGGGGTGCTTGAGCAGCGTGTCCATGATGAAGCGGCTGTAGTGCGCCATGTCGGCCACCACCACGCGCAGCAGGTAGTCCATCTCGCCGGTCAGCGCGGCGCATTCCACCACCTCGGGCCAAGTCTGCACGCTGGCGCGAAACAGGTCCATGGGGTTGCGCTTGTGGCTCTCGGTGTGCTTTTCCAGGCGCACGTTCAGGTAGGCGGTCAGCCCCAGGCCCACGCGCTCGGGCCGCACCAGGGCCACATAGCGGTCGATCACGCCCAGCTCTTCCAGGCGTCTGGCGCGGCGCAGCACGGCGCTGGGCGACAGGCCGACCTGCTCGCCGATCAGGTCGTAGGTCTCGCGGCCGTTGTCCTGCAGGCGGCGCAGGATGGCGCGGTCCAGCTTGTCCAGGGCGATGGAGTGTTCGCTCATGGCGGGATTTTAGGGGGGAGCGTTCACGCATTGTCACAACATGCAGCGCAATGGCAATGCCGCCTTTACCTACCGTGTGCCCAATCGGCGTGCAGGTGCCGCACGGCGCTGTGCCAGCTTCACGAAGCAACACAAGAGGTGAACCATGAGCGACTTGACTGTCATGCACTCATTGCGGGGATTGTCGGCCGCGGCGCTGATGCTGAGCCTGGCCGCCTGTGGTGGTGGGAGTAGCAGCGGCGATGGCGGCAGCAGTCCCGGCAGCCCCGGCAGCCCGGGCGCGCCCGGCCCCGTGACCCTGGCGCAGCGCAGCAGCGCCGCCGCGACCACGGCGCAAAGCGCCGCCAATGCCTGCGCACCGATTCAGCCCTTTCATTGGCAGGTCGGCGACAAGACCGGCAGCCTCGCCTCGGGATCGGTGCCGTCCGGCGGGGGAGCGCCGGCGTATACGGGCGCCACGGTGATGGGCATTGCCTCGGCCTCCAAGTGGCTCTATGGCGCCTACGTGGTGCAGCAACGCCAGGGCCAGCTCAGCGACGAGGACGTGAAGTTCCTGACGTTCCGCAGCGGCTACACGCATTTCTCGCGCTGCCTGCCGGGCCAGACGGTGGACGGCTGCGAGGCCTACCAGCAAAACGGCCTGCATTCCGACGCCACCGACGGCCGCTTTTCCTACGGCGGCGGCCATATGGAAAAGCACGCCAGCCTGAACGGCCTGGGCCCGCTGGACAATGCCGGCCTGGCGGCGGCACTGCGCGCGCAGCTGGGCGGCGACATCGCCCTGGGCTACAGCCAGCCGCAGCTGGCCGGGGGCGTGTACACCAGTGCGGATGCCTATGCGCTGTTCCTGCGCAAGATCCTGTCGGGCCAGCTGCGGATGCAGGCGGCACTGGGCACGCATGCCGTGTGCACCAACCCGAGCACCTGCCCCAGCGGTGAGGCGGTCAACACGCCGGTGCCGGCCAACGAGAGCTACCACTACTCCATAGGCCACTGGGTCGAGGACGACCCCGTCAACGGCGACGGCGCGTTCAGCAGCGCCGGCGCCTTTGGTTTCTACCCGTGGATAGACGCGGGCAAGAACTGGTACGGCATCGTCGCCCGCATGGACAACAGCGGCGCGCGCGACCCGGGCGACCCCGACTCCGCAGGCAACGGTTTTGCCTCGCTGCGCTGCGGCCAGCTGATACGCAAGGCCTGGATCAGCGGCATGCCGCAGTGACACCCCGTGGCGTCGGCGCCAACACCTGATCGCGTCAGGCCGCCTTGATGCCGCGCAACATTCCTGCGTTTCGAGGATCAAACCGGAAGATATTCGCCAGAATCATGAGGCGTCTTGCCCCTACATTGGAGTGTTTTCCATCCAAGCAAAACCTCAGGAGACTCCCGCATGACCGCCGCCCTGTCCGCCCAAGCCGCCCGCGACACCAACGCCTGGGAGAACCCCATGGGCCTGATGGGCTTTGAGTTCGTCGAATTTGCATCGCCCACGCCCGGCGTGCTGGAGAAGGTGTTCGAGCAGCTCGGCTTCACGCTGGTGGCCAAGCACCGCAGCAAGGACGTGCTGCTGTACCGCCAGGACCGTATCAACTTCATCCTGAACCGCGAGCCCAAGAGCCAGGCAGCCTACTTTGCCGCCGAGCACGGCCCCAGCGCCTGCGGCCTGGCCTTCCGCGTCAAGGACGCGCACCGGGCCTACCAGCGCGCGCTGGAGCTCGGCGCCCAGCCCATCGACATTCCCACCGGCCCGATGGAGCTGCGCCTGCCGGCCATCAAGGGCATCGGCGGCGCGCCGCTGTACCTGATCGACCGTTTCGAGGATGGCAAGTCGATCTACGACATCGACTTCGAGTGGCTGCCCGGCGTGGAGGCGCGGCCGGTAGGCCATGGCCTCAACGAGATCGACCACCTGACGCACAACGTCTACCGCGGGCGCATGGAGTTCTGGGGCGGCTTCTATGAAAAGCTGTTCAACTTCCGCGAGCTGCGCTACTTCGATATCAAGGGCGAGTACACGGGCCTGACCTCCAAGGCCATGACGGCGCCCGACGGCAAGATCCGCATCCCGCTCAACGAGGAAGCCAAGCAGGGCGGCGGCCAGATCGAGGAATTTTTGATGCAGTTCAACGGCGAGGGCATACAGCACATCGCGCTGATCTGCGACCACCTGCCCGCCGTGGTGGACCGGCTCGGCCTGGCCGGCGTGCCGTTGGCCACCGCGCCCAACGACGTCTACTACGAGATGCTGGAAAAGCGCCTGCCCGGCCACGGCGAGCCGGTGGCGGAGCTGCAGGCGCGCGGCATCCTGCTCGACGGCAGCACGGCCGACGGCACGCCACGCCTGCTGCTGCAGATCTTCTCCACGCCCATGCTGGGCCCGGTGTTCTTCGAATTCATCGAGCGCAAGGGCGACTTCCGCGACGGCTTCGGCGAGGGCAACTTCAAGGCGCTGTTCGAGTCGCTGGAGCGCGACCAGGTCAACCGCGGCGTCATCGACACCGGCGCCAAGGGAGCCTGACATGGCCGTGCAACCCGCCGTCTATGGCGCCAGCGAACGCCCGCCGCGCGGCGACTACTCCCGCGCCCAGGATGACTACACCTGCGCGCAAGACTGGGGCGCCTACACCGCGCAGGACCACGACACCTACCACCGCCTGTACCTGCGGCAAAGCGAGCAGCTGCCCGGCCTGGCAAGCGAGGCCTTCATCAATGCGTTGCCCCAGCTGGGCGCCAAGGAGCGCATACCGCGCTTCGAGGACATCAACGAACGCCTGTACCAGGCCACGCGCTGGCAGCTGGTTGCCGTGCCGGGGCTGATCCCCGAGGTGCCGTTCTTCAGCCTGCTGGCCGCGCGCAAGTTTCCCGTGACGGACTGGATACGCCGGCCCGAGGAGTTCGAGTACATCGTCGAGCCCGACGTGTTCCACGACCTGTTCGGCCATGTGCCGCTCTTGTTCAACCCCATGCTGGCCGACTACATGCAGCGCTACGGCGAGGGCGGCCTGAAGGCCGCGCGCCTGGGCTCCTGCGAGATGCTGGCGCGCCTGTACTGGTACACCATCGAGTTCGGCCTGATCCGTGAATCTGCAGGCCTGCGCGCCTATGGCGCCGGCATCCTCAGTTCGCACGGCGAGCTGCCCTACAGCGTGCAAAGTGCCGATCCCCAGCGCCTGCCGCTCTCGCTGGAGCGCACCATGCGCACGCGCTACAAGATCGACAGCTACCAGCAGACCTACTTCGTCATCGACAGCTTCGAGCAGCTGTTTCGGCTCACGGCGCAGGACTTCGAGCCGCTGTATGCGCGCTTGCGCGGGCTGCCCGAGTTTGCGGCGGATGAGCGCGGGGCTTGAAGCGGCCTTTTGAGGTGTGGAGCGCCTTTTCTTTGCTTGCTTCCTTTGGGTGAAGCCAAAGGCCTCACCCGCGCAATAACTCCAGGCAATCGCGCACCACACGCGCATCGAACGCCATCTCCACATGCGCCAGGCCATCCAGAAAGCGGTTGTCTGCGCCATCCAAAGTTGCCACGGCCGGCGGGTAGACCGCGTTGTCGGCATTGGAGTACCAGCACCGGAGCAACGCCACACGGCCTGCGGGCTCCTGTGCACGCAACGCGCGCACCCAGGGGCCGTGCAGGCGCATCTGCTGCCCGGCAACGCTGCGCGCATGCCGCGCGGGCCAGGTGCCGTCATGCGGTGAACCAATGGTGACGACGCGCTGCACGCGGCCATCGGCCCCGGGCGTCGCGCGCAGCCAGGCGCGTATGGCCACGCCCCCCATGCTGTGGCCCACGACGAGCGGCGCGCGGCCCGTGGCCTCGGTGACGCGGCGCACGGCGGCGTCGATGGCGCCGGCGTAGTCGTCGATGGAACCGAAGGCCGGCTCCAGCGTCACGGCCACAAAGGCATGGCCGCGCGCGCGCAGCGGCGCGAACCACGGCGTCCAGAACGCGCGGTTGCATAGAAAACCGTGCACCAGCACCACGCCGCGCGGCGCTGCGCCATCGGCCGGGCGCGGCGGCAGCCAGTCGGGCACGGCGCGTTCGCGAAACGGCTGCCACCAGCCGAACACCAGGGCCGCCCAGCGCGACTCGGCCCACCAGGCGCGCAGCAGCCGCAAGGGCGAAAGCCGGGGCGAACCGTCATGGCGGCAGACCCAGGCCATGAGCACGAACTGCGGCAGCATGGCCAGGCGCGACAGCAGCGGCACCGCTACCAGTCCCGCCAGCGCCAGTCCCGCCGAGTGCGACCAGAAGCCCAGCACCCAGGCTGCCAGCCACAGCCCATGCAGGGCTACCAGCCAGCGCTGCCAGCGCGCATTGGTCACGCCCTGTCTCCTGCGTGACCGGGCCTAGGACAAGCCCGGTAGGGCCGGCGCGGGGCGGCTTTCACAATCTGGACGATCTTCACAAGGGTTCCTTCATGGACAGAATCTGGCTCAAGAACTATCCCCCGGGCGTGCCCCATGATGTGGATGCCGACGCCTACCCGTCCGTGGCGCACATGCTGGAGGAGTCCTTCCGCCGCCATGCCGACAAGCCGTTTTCCGTGTGCATGGACCGCTGGATGCGCTACGGCGCGCTTGACCGCCTGTCGGCCCAGCTGGGCGCCTGGCTGCAGGGCCAGGGCCTCGCGCCCAGCGCGCGCGTGGCCATCATGCTACCGAATGTGCCGCAGTTCGCCGTGACCATGGCGGCCGTGCTGCGCGCGGGCTACACCTGCGTGAACGTGAACCCGCTGTACACGGCGCGCGAACTGGCGCACCAGCTCAAGGACTCGGGCGCCTCCTGCATCGTGATTCTGGAGAACTTTGCGCACACGCTGGCCGAGGTGATCGAGGACACGGACGTGCAGCATGTGGTCATCGCCTCCATGGGCGACCTGCTCGGTCCCTGGTACGGGCGCTGGATCACGTTTGCCGTGCGGCACCTGGCCAAGTTGGTGCCGGCCTACGCGCTGCCGCTGTCGGGCGGGCGCCAGGTGCTGCCCTTCAAGCGCGCGCTGGCGCTGGGCGCGCGCCGGCGCCTGAACCCGCCGCAGCTCACGCCCGAGACGCCGGCCTTTCTGCAGTACACGGGCGGCACCACGGGCCTGTCCAAGGGCGCGGTGCTCACCCAGCGCAACATCATCGCCGCCACGCTGCAGGCCGAGAGCTGGTTTTCCCCGGCGCTGGCGCGCATCGGCGACCCCTGCCGCATCAACAGCATCGCCGCCCTGCCGCTGTACCACATCTTCGCGCTCACCCTGTGCCTGCTGGCCGTGCGCCAGGGCTCGCACCTGACGCTGATCCCCAACCCGCGCGACATTCCGAAGTTTGTCGCGGTACTCAAGAAACGCCCCTTTCACCTGCTGCCGGCGGTGAACACGCTGTTCAACGCGCTCTTGCAGAACGCGCAGTTTCGCCAGCTCGATTTTTCGCAGCTGTGCGTGTCGCAGGCCGGCGGCATGGCCGCCAGCGAGGCCACGGCGCAGCAGTGGCACAAGCTCACCGGCACCACCATGATCGAGGGCTGGGCCATGAGCGAGACCTGCGCCATAGGCACCAACAACCCGGTCACCGCCAGCCGCTTCAGCGGCAGCATCGGCCTGCCGCTGCCCGGCATCGACATCGCCATCAAGGACGACGAGGGCCAGAGCCTGCCGCCGGGCCAGACGGGCGAGATCTGCATACGCGGCCCCAACGTCATGCCCGGCTACTGGAACCAGCCCGAGGAGAACGCCAGGACCTTCACCCCGGACGGCTTCATGCGCACGGGCGATATCGGCATCATGGACGCGCAGGGCTACACGCGCATCGTGGACCGCAAGAAGGACATGATTCTGGTGAGCGGCTTCAACGTCTACCCCAACGAGCTGGAGCAGGTGGTGGCCCTGTGCCCCGGCGTGCTCGAATGCGCGGCCGTGGGCGTGCCCGACGAACACCAGGGCGAGGCCATCAAGGTCTTCGTGGTGCGCAGCGACCCCGCGCTGACCGAGGACGACGTGGCGCGCTACTGCCACGCGCAGCTCACCGGCTACAAGCGGCCAAAATACATAGAGTTCCGCGACGAGCTGCCCAAGACCAATGTGGGCAAGATCCTGCGGCGCGAGCTGCGCAGCGGACATTGATCACCCCTTCTTGAATCCCAAATTTGATAGCTGATGCCGCACGCCACCATTGCCCTACCGCCCGAAATCACTGTGCTTGAACGTGGCTGGCTCTCGGCCAACAACATGCTCTTTCTGGGGCGGGACGCGACGGCGCTGGTGGACAGCGGCTACTGCAGCAACGCGCAACAGACCGTGGCGCTGGTCGAATCGGCACTGCAGGGGCGCGCGCTCGACCTGCTGCTCAACACCCATCTGCACAGCGACCACTGCGGCGGCAACGCCGCGCTGCAGGCGCGCTGGTCGCAGCTGCGCACCCAGATCCCGCCGGGCCAGTGGGAGCATGTGCAGCACTGGGACCCGGTGGCGCTGAGCTACACCCCCACGGGCCAGGACTGCCCGCGCTTTCGCGCCGACGCGCGCCTCATGCCCGGCAGCGAGGTGCGGCTGGGCGACCGCGCCTGGCAGGTGCACGCCGCGCCGGGGCATGACAGCCACGCCGTGCTGCTGTTCGAGCCTGCGTCCGGCGTGCTGATCTCGGGCGATGCGCTGTGGGAAAACGGCTTCGGTGTGGTCTTCCCCGAGCTCGACGGCGAAGAGGCCTTTGCCGACGTCGCCGCGACGCTGGGCCTCATCGAACGCCTGGCCCCGCGCACCGTCATCCCCGGCCATGGCGGCGTGTTCGCCGATGTGTCCGAGGCCCTGGCGCGCGCGCGCAGGCGCCTGGCCGGCTTCGAGGCCGACCCGGTCAAGCACGCGCGCCACGCGGCCAAGGTGCTGCTCAAGTACAAGCTGCTCGAATGGCAGCAGATGCCCATGGCCCATGTGCAGGCCTGGCTGGCCGCCACGCCCTACTACGCGCGGCTGCATGAGCGCTACTTTGGCGATCGCGCGGCGGGGCAGTGGGCGGACGAGTTGGTGCGGGAGCTGGTGGCGGGAGGGGCTGCGCGGTGCGAGGAGGGGGTGTTGTTCAACGCCTGAAGAACCTCAATGCCCCCGCATCTTGGTCCGCAGCCGCGCAATCGCCTGGCTGTGCAGCTGGCACACGCGCGACTCGGTCACGCCCAGCACGGCGGCGATTTCCTTGAGGTTCATGTCGTGCTCGTAGTACATGCCCATGATGTGCTGCTCGCGCTCGGGCAGGACCTTGATGGCCGCCACCAGTGCGCTGCGCAGGCGCTGGTCGCGCAGCATGGCCATGGGGTCGGCGCCCTCATCGGCGGTGTGGCGGTCCAGGAAGCCCTCCTCGCCCTCGTCGCTGCCGCCCATGTCCTCCAGGTACACCAGCTGCGTGCCGCGCACCTTGCCCAGCAGGGTCTGGTAGTCGGCCAGATCCATGCCCAGCTCGGCGGCGATCTCGGACTCCAGGGGGCTGCGGCCCAGGCGCTGCTCCACGCGGCGCAGGGCCTGCTCGATCTCCTTTTGGCTTTTGCGCGCGCCGCGGCTCATCCAGTCGCCGTCGCGCAGCTCGTCGAGCATGGCCCCGCGTATGCGCTGGCTGGCGAAGGTCTCGAACTGCACGCCCTGGGCCGCCTCGTAGCGCGAGAGCGCATCGTTCAGGCCGATCATGCCGACCTGGACCAGGTCGTCGAGCTCTACGTTCGGCGGCAGCTTGGCGATCATGTGGTGCGCTATGCGCCGCACCAGCGGCAGGTGCTGGTGAAACAGCGCGTCCCGGTCGAGCTGGCCTTTCGCGGTGTACATAGGTGTCAGTGGCTCCGGTCCAGGGGGGCGATGGCGCTGCCGCAGGGCACGGGCAGCAGGGCAGGGGCGGCATCCAGGGTGTTGGCATTTTCCAGCAACTGCAGGGCCAGGCGCTGGATGTCCTGGGCGCGTGCGGCGGCCACCGTGGTTGTGTGTATGGGCAGGCCCAGGTGCTTCTGAGCGCTGCGCTGCAGGGTGTCCAGGGTCTGTGCGGTTTGCTGCTGCTGCGGGGCGGCGCCGGGCGGCACGATGGCGGCCACGGTGCAGCGCACGCCTGCATGCAGCGCCATATGCTTGAGCTGGCGGTAGCTGCGCACCATGCCCTGGGCGCCGGGGCCGGTCATGATGAGCGGCATGCTGGCGCTGCCGTGCAGCAGCGGCGCCAGCCGCTCGGGCGGCGCATGCAGCACCACCAGCGCGTAGGCTCGAAACAGCGGCTGCAGGCGCCGCAGCGCGGCATGGCCCTCGCGCTGCGCCTGGCCGGCCAGCCAGGCCAGTCCGCGCGCCGCCGGCAGCACCGCCAGCGATGCACCGCAGGCCGCCATGTCCAGCGCCTCGGCGCCCGGCCAGGCCGCGGGGCCCAGCAGGTGCGCCAGTCCCGGCGCGTGCGGCTCCTCGTGTGCCGTGCCGTCCAGCACCACCACGGGGTAGCCCAGGCGCTGCAGGTGGGCGCACAGCTGCCACAGCATCTCCAGCCAGGGGCCGTTGTCCGGCTGGCTCAGCACGGCCAGCAGGCGCAGGTCGCGCTGCGGGGTCAGGTTGTGCAGGCCCATGGCCTGGTGCACGGCGGTGTCAAGCAACATCGACCAGTCCTTGTTCGGCAAGCGCCTCGGCGGCGGGCGAGAAGAAGAAGTTGAGGTCGCCGACCTTGGGGTCGAAGGCCGACTTGGCGTGGCTGCGCATCGATTCGCGCACCAGGCGGCGCGCGTCGGCCGCCTCCCAGTCCTCGGGCACGCGCTGGCCGTTGGTCACGCCGCGCAGCAGCAGCTGGTGGCGGATCAGCGTATCAAGCGCCGGGCCAAGCTTCACGGCCTCGTCCACCTTGGACAAAATGGTTTGCTGCGTGCCGCCGGTCTTGAAGCCTGTGAGCACATCGTCCAGCGTGTCGCCCTGGCTGCTGGCGTTGAGCACCAGCAGGCGCTGCACGCCGGGCAGATCCAGCACGTCGAGCAATTCACGCCGGCGCGGGTCGCGCGGGGCCACGCCCGTGGTGTCGATGAGCACCATCTTCTTGCCCGCCAACAGGCCCAGCAGGTCCTGCAGCGCGGCGCGGTCATGCGCCAGGTGTGCCACCACGCCCAGCATGCGCCCGTAGCTGCGCAGCTGCTCATGTGCGCCCATGCGGTAGGTGTCGAGCGTGATCAGGCCCACGCTGGCCGGACCGTGCACGCGCGCACACAGCGCTGCCAGCTTGGCCGTAGTGGTGGTCTTGCCCACGCCGGTGGCGCCCACCATGGCGTAGATGCCGCCCTCCTCGTACAGCGGCAGGGCCTGGGCGTCGGTGTGCAGATTGCGCTCCAGCACGTTCATGAGCCAGTGCACGGCCTCCTGCGCGCCCAGCTGCTCGGGCAGGTGCTCCAGCATGGCGCGCGAGAGCGCCGGCGAGTAGCCCGCGCGAATCAGCTTGAGCATGAGGTTGGACTGGATCGGGTTCTGGCGCGCCTGGCCGAGCCAGGTCAGGGTGTTAAAGCGGTCCTCGATCAGGTCCTTCATGGACTGCAGTTCCTTCATCAGGTTCTGCTGTCCCAGGCCCGCGGCCAGCGTGGGCGCCGCCGGGGGCTCGCTGCGGCGCGGCGTGAGCTGCTCGGCACCCAGGGCCGCATGCATGGTGCGCAGCGGGTTGTGGCGTGCCACGGGGGGGGTGATGGGCGCTTGCACGGGCGGCTCCGCGGCCGCGGGGCGCTCCAGGGGGGGGCGTTCGCCCATGGCGGGCAGGGCTGCGGCGGTGCTCGTGCCGTGCAGGGCGTCGTGGCGGCGGCGCAGCATGCGTTCGCGCACATAGTCCTGGAACGACAGCGTGCTCATGGCCAGCTGCTCGGTGTCCTTGGCCACGGTGCCGCGCGCTTCGGCGGCCTCGGGCGCGGCGCTGGGCGCCTCCTTGGGGGCACGCAGGGGCTGCCTGGCGGCCAGCTCGTCGGCGCGCTCCTGCAGGCGGCTGGGCGCGGGCTCGGCGCCGCCCTGCAGCGAGGAGGAGAGAGTCTCCTCGGCCGTGGCCATGACCTCCACGCCCTCGGCCGTGGGGCGGTTGGACAGGATCAGCGTGCCATCGCCGAAGGCCATGCGCGCCTTGGCCAGGGCCTCGCGGGCGGTGGGGGCGGTAAAGCGTTTGATGTTCATGACGATGCGCCTTGCAGGATGGGGCCGATGCGGATGGTGTGGGTCTCGGGAATCTCGCTGTGCGCCAGCACCTGCAGGCGCGGCGCCACGCGGCGTACCAGGCGGGCGATGGCGCCGCGTATGGCGTCGGGCACCAGCAGGCAGGCGGGCATGCCCAGCTCTTCCTGCTTGAGCGCCACCTCGGCCGCCTTGCGCGTGAGCAGGTCGGCCACGCCGGGGTCCAGCGCCGGGCCGTTGGCGTTGGCCAGGGCCTGCACCAGGAGGCGCTCCAGGCCGGGCTCGATGGCGATCACGCTGAGCTCGCGTGTGGGGCCGTAGATCTGCTGGACGATGGCCGGCGACAGCGCGATGCGCACGCGCCGCGCCAGCTCCACCGGGTCTTGCGTCGCGCCGGCATGCTCGGCCAGCGTCTCGATGATGGTGCGTATGTCGCGGATGTGCACGCTCTCCTCCAGCAAGAGCTGCAGCACCTTCTGGAATGTGGTGATGGAGACCATCTTGGGTACGACTTCCTCGATCAGTTTGGGCGCCAGCCGGCTCACATGCTCCACGAGCTGTTGCGTCTCGGTGCGGGACAGGAGCTTGGCGGCGTGCACTTGCATCAAGTGTGACAAATGGGTGGCCATCACGGTTTCCGAATCAACCACGGTAAAGCCCGCCATTTGCGCCGCTTCCTTTTGCGCCGCGTCTATCCAGTGCGCGGGCAGGCCGAAGGCCGGGTCGGTCGTGGGCGTGCCGATCAGCGGCGTGCTGATGCCGCCGGGATTGATGGCCAGGAACATGCCGGGGTGGGCCTCGCCCTCGCCCACGACCACGCCGCGCAGCAGCACGCGGTAGGCGCTGGGCTTCAATTCCAGGTTGTCGCGCACATGCACGGCCGGCGGCAGAAAGCCCACCTCCTGCGCAAACTTGCGGCGCACGCCCTTGATGCGCGTGAGCAGATCGCCCTGGCGGTTCTTGTCCACCAGCGCGATCAGGCGGTAGCCCAGCTCCAGGCCCAGCAGGTCCACGGGCTGCAGGTCGTCCCAACTGGCCTCGCCGTCGCCCACGGGGGCGGGCGGCGCCTCGGGCGCCACGGCCGCCTGCTTCTGGCGCTGCAGCAGCAGCCAGGCGCCCCAGGCCAGGCCGCTGCCCATGACCAGGAACACCGCATGCGGCATGCCCGGTATCAGGCCCAGCAAAATCAGCACGCCCGCGGTCACGCCCAGCACGCGCGGCGACATGAACAGCTGCTGCACGATCTGCTGGCCCATGTCCTTTTCCTTGCCCACGCGCGACACCACCATGGCCGCGGCGACGGAGATGAGCAGGCCCGGAATCTGTGCCACCAGCGCATCGCCCACCGCCAGCAGGATGTAGCTGTTGGCCGCATCGCCCGCCGACAGGCCGTGCGACAGCATGCCGATGGCGAAGCCGCCCACGATGTTGATGACCAGGATCAGGATGCCGGCCACGGCGTCGCCGCGCACGAACTTGCTCGCGCCGTCCATGGAGCCGAAGAAGTTGGCCTCCTCCTGCACCTCGGCGCGGCGGCGCTTGGCCTCCTTCTCGTCGATCAGGCCGGCGTTCAGGTCGGCGTCCACGGCCATCTGCTTGCCGGGCATGGCGTCCAGCGTGAAGCGGGCCGACACCTCGGCGATGCGCTCCGCGCCCTTGGTCACGACCACGAAGTTGATGACCACCAGGATGGCGAACACGATCAGGCCCACGGCGAAGTTGCCGCCGATCAGGAAGTGGCCGAAGGCCTCGATCACCGCGCCCGCCGCGCCCGGCCCGGTGTGGCCCTCCAGCAGCACCACGCGGGTCGATGCCACGTTGAGCGACAGGCGCATCAGCGTGGTCAGCAGCAGCACCGAGGGGAAGGCGGCAAAGTCCAGCGGCCGCAGCATGTAGGCCGACACCATCATCACCATCAGCGCCACGGCGATGTTCAGCGTGAAGAAGGTGTCGAGCAGCCAGGCGGGAATGGGCAGCACCATCAGCGCCAGGATGGCGACCACCAGCAGCGGCGCCGCCAGGCCTTGCAGCGCCTGGCCGTGCGTGCCGGCCCATTGGCGCATGGAATGGAGGGGGGAGGGTGTGCTCATGCGTCAGCTGCCGAAGCATGCGGCTGGTTGGCCGGCTTGTGGTGCGGGTCGAGTTCGGGCGGAATATGCGCGTCGGGCACGGGCTGGGCCTCGGGCATGCGGCCCTCGCCGCGCAGCGCGGCCTTCAGGCGGTACACATAGGCCAGCACCTGGGCCACGGCCGTGTAGAGCTGCGCGGGGATGGGCTGCTCCAGCTCGGCATGGGCATACAGCGCGCGCGCCAGCATGGGCGACTGCAGCACCGGCACGCCGTGCTGCTGCGCCAGCTCGCGGATCCTGAAGGCCAGCAGGTCCGTGCCCTTGGAGACCACCTGCGGCGCGCCCATGGCGGCCTCATCGTACTTCAGGGCCACGGCGTAGTGCGTGGGGTTCATGAGCACGAAGTCGGCCTTCGGCACGGCGGCGATGCTGGAGCGGTCGGCGATCTCGCGCGCCCTCTGGCGCTGCTTGCCCTTGAGCTGCGGGTTGCCGTCCGACTCCTTGTGCTCCTGCTTGACCTCCTCGTGGCTCATCTTCAGCCGCGACTTGAAGAAGAAGGCCTGCAGCGGCACGTCCACCACGGCGAACAGGAACACCACCAGCAGCAGCAGGCTCACGCCTGAGACGACCCACTCGCCCGCATGGCGCAGCGACAGCGGCGAGGGCTGCAGCACCAGCACCGCCATCTGCTCGATGCTGCGGCCCATGAAGCTCCAGGCCACCGCCGTGAGGATGGCCGTCATCAGCACCATCTTGGCCACGTTGGCCATCTGCTGCTTGGAAAACAGGTTGGCAAAACCCGACAGCGGGTTGAGGCGGTTGAACTGCGGCGCCATCGGCTTGAAGCTCCACACCCAGCCGCCCGCACCAACGGCGGAAAGCAGCGCCGCGCCACCCGTGAGCAGCGCAAACACGGCGCTGGCCAGCAGGCCCACGCCGGCCATGGTCTGCAGCCGCGCCAGCATGGCGCCCGGCGCCTGCACGCTGGCGGCGTTGAACACCAGCTGCTGGCGCAGCGCGCGCTGCAGGTATTCCACGAACCAGGGTGCCAGCACCAGCAGCGCCAGCGCTCCCGAGCCCAGGATGGCCAGGTGCGACAGGTCCCGCGAGCGCGCGGCCTGGCCGTCGCTGCGCGCCTTCTGCAGCTTGCGCTCGGTTGCGGGTAGATTTTTGTCTTGGCTCGAACTCATGGCGGCATGACGTAGGGGTCAGGCCATTGTCGGGAGCCGGCAAGAAAGCTAAAGGCCGAATAACGGGGCCGGGGTGGCGCTATTCATGGAGGCGGCATGGAGGCGGCTTGCGACCTCACATGATGGGGGCCTTGGGGGGGCGGCTACGCCATGCGTTGCGGCATCCTGGTCAGCTGCACGCACCTTCTCAGAGGCCGTTTTTTTTCAGGATGAGCGCCACCTTTTCCTCCAGCGTGGCTTTGGTGAAGGGCTTGACGATATAACCGGCCGCGCCGCCCTGCGCTGCGGCCACGATGTCCTCCTTGCGCGCCTCGGCCGTGACCATGAGCACCGGTAGATGCTTGAGTGCATCGTCCTTCTTGATCTCCGTCAGCAACTGAAAGCCGTTCATGTTCGGCATGTTGATGTCCGTGATCACGAAATCGAACTTGGCGGTGCGCAGCTTGTTCATGGCCGCCAGGCCGTCCTCTGCCTCGTCGGTCTCGGTGTAGCCGCTTTCCTTGAGCAGGTTGCGGACAATGCGCCGCATCGTGGAAAAGTCGTCAACGATCAGGAAGCGAAGGGCGGAGGACACGAAGGACTCTTTCGATGCAGGTGCAGCGGATTAAAGTTAAACAATTGTCAGCGGAGAGTGGACATTGTTACTTATTTCTAGGTATTCGAATTGAATTGTCTGGTTTTTCTGCCGTGGTTGCGGGCAAGGAGGAGGGGGCACTTTTCTTGCCCATAAGCCGTTCCTCGGCCTCGTGCGTCAGCACGGTGATGGTGATGCGCCGGTTCACCGGCGCGCGCGGGTTGTCCGGCTCCAGCAGGTCGCTGGCCGCCAGGCCCACCACGCGGCCGAGCTTGGCGTCGGGCATGCCGGCGGCCACCAGCTCGCGGCGCGAGGCGTTCGCGCGGTCGGCCGACAGTTCCCAGTTGCCATAGCCGCGTTCGCCATTGCCGTAGGGTGTGGCGTCGGTGTGGCCGGCCAGGCTGACGCGGTTTTCCACGCCCCCCAAGGCGGCCCCAATTTCGCGCAGGATGTCGCGCATATAGGGTTTGACGAGTGCGCTGCCGCTGTCGAACATGGGGCGGTTCTGGTCGTCCACGATCTGTATCTGCAGCCCGTCGGGCGTCACGTCGATGCGGATCTGCGAGCGGTACTCGTTCAGGCGCGGGTTCTCGGTGATCAGGGCGTCGATCTTGGCCTGCAGCGCCTTGATGCGCTGCGCGTCCTGGCGGGCACGCTCGGCGCGCACCGTGTCGATGGTGCGCATATGGGTGTTGCTCTCGGCGTCGGAGCGGCGCACCTGGCCATGCACCTTCGACAGGTCGTTGCCGCCGCCGGGAATCACGCTGGAGCTGTTGCCCGAACCGTCGCCGCCCTGCATGGCCACCTTCAGCGGCGAGGCGAAGTACGACGCAATGCCCTGCAGCTCGCCCTTGGCCGTCGAGCCCAGCAGCCACATCAGCAGGAAGAAGGCCATCATGGCCGTCACGAAGTCGGCGTAGGCAATCTTCCAGGCGCCGCCATGGGCCGCGTGGCCGCCCTTCTTGATGCGCTTGATGATGATGGGCTGGAGCTTCTTCTCGGCCATGGCTTACTTCTTGCCCTTGACGTGGCTCTCCAGCTCGGAAAAGCTCGGCCGGTCGCCCGAGAACAGCACCTTGCGCCCAAACTCTATGGCCGTGGACGGGTTGTAGCCCTGCATGCTGGCCAGCAGCGTGGACTTGATGCAGGAAAACTCCTTGCCCGCGTCCTCGGCCTTCTGCTCCAGCAGGCCGGCCAGCGGCTCCACCAGGCCATAGGCCAGCAGAATGCCCAGGAAGGTACCCACCAGCGCCGAGGCGATCATGCCGCCCAGCACCGCCGGCGCCTGGCCCACCGAGCCCATGGTGTTCACCACGCCCAGCACGGCGGCCACGATACCGAAGGCCGGCAGCGCACCGGCCAGCCGCGCCAGCGCCGCCACCGGGGCATGGGCCTCCTGGTGGTGGGTCTCGATCTCGCTGTCCATCAGCGACTCGATCTCGTGCGCGTTCAGGTTGCCCGAGACCATCATGCGCAGGTAGTCGGTGGTGAACTCCAGCACATGGTGGTCCGAGCCCACGGCAGGGTATTTCTTGAAGATCTCGGACTTCTCGGGCTCCTCCACGTCCGCTTCAATCGCCATCAGGCCCTCCTTGCGCGCCTTCTGCAGGATGTCATAGAGCATGGCCAGCAGCTCCATGTAGCGCGCCTTGGTGTACTTGTTGCCCTTGAGCACCTGCGGCAGCATGCCCATGGTGGCCTTGAGCACCTTGGGCTGGTTGTTCACCACGAAGGCACCCGCGGCGGCGCCGCCGATGGTGATCATTTCGAAGGGCAGTGCCTCCAGCACCACCTTGATGTTGCCACCGTGGGCGATGAACACGCCGAAGACGCAGCCGAAGGTGATGAGATAGCCGATGATGACGAACATGGTGGGGGGTATGGGGTGGGGCTGTGCCTGCTCCGGGCTCAGGGCGTGCCGGGGATGGCGCCGCGATAACGGCACGCAACCCGCCTGGCTGCGCCCCCTGTCGAGACGACTGGGTTTGAGTGAAATTGGCCCGTGACGCTCATGGTTGAAGTGCGAAAAGCTACTCTATTTATAGCAATTTCGCGGATCAACCCTTGAGCAGGGACAGCACGCCCTGCGGAATCTGGTTGGCTTGCGCCACCATGGCGGTGCCGGCCTGCTGCAGGATCTGGGTGCGCGACAGGTTGGCCGTTTCCTGGGCGAAGTCGGCGTCCTGGATGCGGCTGCGCGAGGCCGACATGTTCTCCGACGAGGTGTTCAGGTTGGCGATGGTGGTCTCGAAGCGCGCCTGCAGGGCGCCAAAGCTGGCGCGCTGGCCATTCACGGCGGCCAGGGCCGAGTCAATGATCTTCAGCGCCTTGGTGGCTCCGTCCACGGTAGATACGTCAATGCCATTGACGGGGTTGAGCGTGGATGGCGTGGCAGTAACGGGGGGCGTGCCCGTGAGGTTGCCGACGGAGAAGCCCTTGTCGGAATTCATCTCCAGGTAGCCGCGTGCCGTCGCATAGCCCCCGGCGGGGGCGGCCGCCACGCCGGCCACGAAGGTAGGGGTGCCCAAGCTGGCAGACGAGGCCGCGTCGTAGGCGCCCACGGAGAGGGTATTGCCCGCGACGGAGTTGTTCTGGATCTGGATGTCGGCGCCCGTTTCGTTGATCAGGACCACGCCGTTTCCGTTGGCATTGAGCTTGGCGGTGATGCCCGTCTGGGACGAGACATCGTTGAACGCCTTGACGGCTTCGGCCAAGCCTGCTGCCGTGGCACCCGTGCTGCCGACACTGAAGGTCAGGTTGGCGGCGGTCGCGTTGTCACCCTTGACGGCAAGCGAATAGGAGCCGCCGGCCGCGAAGTTGCTCAGCTCGACCTGGTTGCGTGCGCTGGCGGTGACGCCCGTGGCCTCTGACAGGGCGTTGATCTTGGCGGCGGCGGTCGCCATGGTGTCCGTAGCCGTCAAGTTGACGGTTTTGGACTGCAGCCCGGCCACGTCGAACGTTCCTGTGAGGGCGGTCGGCGTTGCCGCCGCGGCGACCGTAACCGGTGCCGACTGCTTGAGTTGGGCACCATAGGTGGCCGTGCGGAAATTACCCGTGGTGGCGGTGATGGTCTGGTTGGCATTGGCGCCCACCTGGAAGGTGGCCGAGCCAAACGAGCCGTCCAGCAGCTTCTGGCCGTTGAATTCGGTGGTCACGGCCAAGCGGTCCAGCTCCGACAGCAGCTGGCCCACTTCGGCCTGGATGGCCTTGCGGTCGCCGGCCGAGTTGGTGGCATTGGCCGACTGCACCGACAGCTCGCGCACCCGCTGCAGGATGTTGCCGGCTCCCCCAAGGGCGCTTTCCGCCACCTGCGACAGCGAGATGCCGTCGTTGGCATTGCGCGCCGCCTGGTTCAGGCCGCGGATCTGGCTGGTGAAGCGCTCCGAAATCGCCAGGCCGGCGGCGTCGTCCTTGGCGCTGTTGATGCGCAGGCCCGAGGACAGGCGCTGGATGGAGGTGTTGAGCGAACCCTGGCTCACGCCCAGGTTGCGCTGGGCGGTGAGCGAGGCGACGTTGGTGTTGATCGTGGATGCCATGGCGGAACTCCTGCGAGGCTGGATGGAATGACTTCTGCCGGCTCAAGTGGTGCTCCTGCGGCCGACGGTGCGGGAACGATGGGCAGATTGTGGGCAGCCACCGTGCGGGCGTTGGCTGGATAAACGGCGCAAAAGCCCGTCAATCCGCGGATTTGTCTCCCGGGCCCTAAAGTTTTCCGGGCATGGCCCGAAAACACATTCAACGGGCCGTTTGAAACAAGAAGTGACGTCCCGCCGTTCAACAGGGGACCCGCCAGGGCGCTGTGAACCCTGAGGCCAGACGGTTCTGGGCCCAGTTGGCGGCAACGCCATATCCAGTCAGTTCCTTTAGGAGATTTGCCATGGCATCGACCATCAACACCAACGTCGCCTCGCTCACCGCCCAGCGCAACCTGGGCGTGAGCCAGGGTTCGCTCAACACCTCCATCCAGCGCCTGTCCTCGGGCCTGCGCATCAACAGCGCCAAGGACGACGCCGCCGGCCTGGCGATTTCGGAGCGCTTCACCAGCCAGATCCGCGGCCTGAACCAGGCGGTGCGCAATGCCAACGACGGTATTTCGATGTCGCAGACGGCGGAAGGCGCGCTCAAGAGCTCCGGCGACATCCTGCAGCGGGTGCGCGAGCTGTCCGTGCAGTCGGCCAATGCCACCAACTCGGCCGGCGATCGCAAGGCCATCCAGGCCGAAGTGGGCCAGCTGCTGTCCGAGATGGACCGTATCGCCCAGACCACCGAGTTCAATGGCCAGAAGCTGCTGGACGGCTCGTTCGGCTCGGCCACCTTCCAGGTGGGCGCCAATGCCAACCAGACCATCACCGCCACCACGGGCAATTTCCGCACCACCACCTATGGCGCACAGATCAACAACAGCAAGCTGGTGAACGCTGGCGCCACGGCCACCGCCTTGACTGGCACGGTGGTGATAGCCGGCCTGCAGACCAAGACGGCAAATATTGCGGTCGGTGACAATGCCACGACGGCGGCTGCCAAGATCAATGCCCTGTCCGACGCCACCGGCGTGACTGCGTCGGCCCGTAACGTGTCCGAGCTCAAGTTTTCCGCGGCCGGCATGGTCTCCATGGAAGTCAAGGGCGACAACGCCACTGCGGCCAACGTGACCTTCAACGTGGCTGCCAACACGGCGACCGGCCTGTCCGAGGCGGTCAAGGCGTTGAACGATGTGTCGTCGCAGACGGGGGTCACTGCCAAGCTGAACGACGCCGCCGACGGCATCATCCTGACCAACGAGGCCGGCTCCGACATCGGCCTGAAGAACACCACCGCGACCGGCGGCCCTGACGTCACGCTGGCCGCGCGCAATGCCGAGGCGTCCACGTTGACCTTCGGTACCGCGCAAACGGCCGCCGCGGCAGGTGGCACGGCGGTATCGCAAGGCACGCTGGAGTTCGCGTCGGACAAGGGCTATTCGATCACCGGCACCTCCGCACTGGCGTCCACGACGGCAGCGTCTTCGCTCAAGGCGGTCAACACCATCGACGTGTCCACCGTGGATGGCGCCTCCAAGGCCCTGAAGATCATCGACTCGGCCCTGGCCGCGGTGAACGGCCAGCGCGCCAGCTTCGGTGCCCTGCAGTCGCGCTTCGAGACCACGGTAAACAATCTGCAGACCTCGTCCGAGAACATGTCCGCCTCGCGCAGCCGCATCCAGGACGCCGACTTCGCCCAGGAAACGGCCAACCTGTCGCGCTCGCAGATCCTGCAGCAGGCCGGCACGGCCATGGTGGCCCAGGCCAACCAGCTGCCCCAGGGCGTGCTGTCCCTGCTGCGCTAAGGCGCATCCAGGGGCCGGACGGTGGCCCGGCCCTGGCGCGAACGCGGGCGGCGGCGATGCAACATCGCCGCCGCCTTGCCACTGGATCGGGGGCGGCGACTGCGCGGACTGGCGGCATTCCCGGGGTCTTTTCAACGCCTTCGCCAACGCCGGGGTACGGATAATCCCGGAAGTTTCAAGGAGCGGACATGGCGAGCTTTTCATCCATCGGTGTTGGCCTGGGCGGCGGCGTGGACGTCAACAAGCTCATCCAGTCCAGCGTGGATGCGGCGCTGATGCCCAAGCAAGCACTGCAGACCGAGGCTGCTACCGTGCAGGCCAAGATTTCGGCGTTTGGGCAGCTCAAGTCCCTGGTCTCTGCCTTCTCGGACGCCGCAGGAAAGCTCACCAGCGTCACGGGCTGGAACGGCGTTACGGCCGCCTCGTCCAACACCACGGCCATCACGGTTGCCGCGACCGGAGGCGCCGCCGCCACCTCGTTCAGCGTGGAGGTACAGGGCCTGGCCAAGGCGCAGACCTCGATGTCCGCGCCGCTGCTCCCCACGGGCAGCCCGGTGGGGGCTGGCTCGCTGCGCCTGGAGCTTGGCAAGTGGAGTGACCCGGCCACCTTCACCCCCGGCACCGCGGCGGCAGTGGACATTGCGGTCAGCGCCACCGACAAGCTGTCAGACATTGCCGGCAAGATCAACGGCGCAAACGCCGGCGTCACCGCCACCATTCTTTCCGATGCATCGGGCGAACGCCTGCTGCTGCGCAGCAAAGGTACGGGCGAGGAAGCGGGTTTCCGCCTCGGAGTCACCGACGCCGATGGCACCCACATCGACAACACGGGCCTGTCGAGACTGGTGGCGGGCGCGACGGTCGACTACGGTGTGAACGCCAAGGCCACCGTCAACGGCGTTGCCGTCACCTCATCGACCAATGCTTTCACCAACGTCGCCGGAGTGACGTTCACGGCATTGCAGACCACGACGGCGGCGGTGGACGTCACGGTCAGCAAGGACAACTCGCCGGTACGCAAGAACCTGGACGATTTCGTGAAGACGTACAACGCGCTGAACCAGGCCCTCAACCAGATCACCAAGTACGACAAGGACAACAAGGCCGCGGGCCTATTGCAGGGCGATTCTGCAGCCGTTTCGCTGCAGAACACGCTGCGCGGCGCGCTGCAGTCGCTGTCGTCGAGCGGCACGCCGGCGCTGCGCAACCTGGCCGACATCGGCGTTGTCTCGGTAGGCGGGCTGGGACAGGTCAACCCCACCGGCGACCTGATGATCGACTCCAAGAAGTTCGACAAGGCCATGGAGAACCCCGATGCGGTCAGGGCCATGGTGCGCGGGACTGATGGAGGCAATGTCGCCGATGGTTCGGCGGGAAAGATCAAGGCCGTGACCGACAAGCTGCTTGCCACGGACGGCTATTTTGCGAGCAAGGACAAGGTGTTCCAGAGTGCGCTCAAGCGGAACTCCAAGGATGTACGGCTAGTCGAAGACCGGGCCAGCCGCCTGGAGACCAGCCTCAAGGCACGCTACACGGCTCTTGATGGCCAGATGAGCAAGCTCAACGCCTTGAATGCCTACATCGCCCAGCAGGTGACCACATGGAACAAGGCTTAGCGCTGAAAA
>JAFEDY010000021.1:35070-38021 GCA_018241405.1 Pseudomonadota bacterium
CAGCACCAACTGGTCAGCCTGCTGCTGGAGGGGGTGCTCAGCGCCATCGCCACCGCCCGTGGTGCCTTGGCGCGCCGCGATGTGCCCACCAAATGCAACAGCATTGCCAGGGCAGTGCGCATCCTGGAGGAGGGGCTGATGACGGCGCTGGACCGCAGCGCAGGCGGCATCCTGGCAGAGAACCTGGGCGCCGTGTACGACTACAGCCTGGGTCGCCTGATCCAGGCGAATGTGCGCAACGACGATGCCATGCTGCAGGAAGTTGCGCGCCTGATTGCACCCATTGCACAGGGTTGGAAAGAAATGAAGAAAAGCAACGTCGCTGCCAACGACATGGCGCAACCCGCATTGATGGAGGCATGAGAGATGCCCGATATGCTGATTGACTACTACAAGGCCATCGAAAGCAGCAGTGCCAGGATGCTTGAGGCCGCCCGCCTCAAGGACTGGGACGAGGTGGTGCGCTGCGAGGGCGCCTGTGCCGTGCTCATCGAGCAGCTGCGCTACCAGTCGCAGCAGCAGGTGTTGGAACCCGCAGAGCGTTCGGAGAAGACGCGCATCATGCAGCGCATATTGCGCAACGACGCCGAGATCCGCATCCTGGCCGAGCCCTGGATGGCGCAGTTCGAGCATTTGTTTGAGGGCCAGCCGCAGGTCATGCATTGACACACTTGCAGCGGCGTGGTGGCGCCGTGTTGGATCAATCCAAGGCTGGAGAGCCGGCACCGCGAGGTGGCCGGCTCTTTTTATTTGAATGTGCGGATGAAGCCCTGGCGCGAAGAGCGCTAGCCGCTATGACATTTGTATCGTTCGATGGGTCGTGGGGCGTCGGGCGTCGGTCAGCCTCATACCTGCATGTTCATGATGTCGGTATAGGCCTGCACCATGCGGTTGCGCACATGCAGCGTGGCCTGGAAGCCGACCTGCGCCTTTTGCATGGCGACCATGGTTTCCTCGATGCTGACCTTGGGGTTCTCCAGCTGCACCTCGCGCTGCAGGTCGCCGGCCTGGTTCTGGGCGGCGCTGACCGACTGCAGGGCGTTCTTGAAGGCCGACGAGAAGCCCACCTCCTGCGTGCCCGCCTGCGGCGCGGTCACGCGGCGTGCCAACTGGGTGCCGGTCAGGGGATGCGGGGTGCTGGCGATACGCAGGTCCATGGCGGGTGGTAACGGGGGTTGCAGGATGGAGCGATCGTAGGCGTCCGAGGAGGTGCCAGAGTGGCGAAATGATGGCCAAAGGCGCGCCTTATCCGGCGAACGGTGCGGCGGGGGCTTTCAATAATCGCTGCACTGCCAGAGTCCCGCCTGGCGCCGCCCTTTTGTGGAAAGCCCGATGTCTGCAGTTGCCGAAGTCCCCGTTAACCCACCCCCCGCTGCCGGCGCCGGCTGGCAGCAGCGGCTGGCGTCGCTCGACCGCGGTGCGCGCCTGCGCCTGGGTGCGGCGGCCCTGCTGGTGCTGGCTGCGCTGGCGGCGGCCTTCTTCTACAACCGTCAGCCCGAGTACCGGGTGTTGTTCTCGGGCCTGAACGACAAGGATGGCGGCGCCATCGTGGCCCAGCTGGCCACGATGAACGTGCCCTACAAGTACACCGAGGGCGGCGGCGCCATCATGGTGCCGGCCGCGCGCGTGCACGATGTGCGCCTGCGCCTGGCCACGCAGGGCCTGCCCAAGGGCTCGGTGACGGGCTTCGAGCTCATGGAGAGCAACCGCTTCGGCGTGACCCAGTTCCAGGAGCGGCTCAACTTCCAGCGCGGGCTGGAGGGCGAACTCACGCGCTCCATCCAGGCGCTGGCCTCGGTGCAAAGCGCGCGCGTGCACCTGGCGCTGCCCAATCAGAATGGGTTTTTTCGCGAGCAGCAAAAGCCCTCGGCCTCGGTGCTGCTCAGCCTGTACCCGGGGCGCATCCTGGACAGGGCGCAAATCGCCGGCATCGTGCACCTGGTCGCTTCCAGCGTGCCCGAGCTGGCACCTTCGGCCGTGAGCGTGCTCGACGACTCGGGCAAACTCCTGTCGCAGTCGCCCGACGGGGCCGACAGGGGCGGCGTGGACGCGCAGCAGCTGGCCTATGTGCAGCAGATCGAGCAGCAGTACACCCGCCGCATCCTGGACCTGCTGGAGCCCGTGGTGGGCAAGAACAACGTCAAGGCCCAGGTGACGGCTGAGGTGGACTTCAGCCAGACCGAGTCCACATCCGAACAGCACCGCCCCAACCTCGCGCCCGACACCAGCGCCGTGCGCAGTCAACAGATTGTGGAGAGTGCGGGCGACAAGCCCGTGCAGCCCCCCACCGGCGTGCCTGGTGCGGTGAGCAATCAGCCGCCGCAGGGCTCTACCGCCCCCATCAACGGCGCCAACCCGCCACCCACGGCCGCCAATGCCCAGCAGTCAGGCGCGCAGGGCGGCGCTCAGGGCAAGCGCGAGTCCATCACCAACTACGAGGTGGACAAGACCACGCGCGTGACGCGCGGCGGCGCGGGCGCCATCAAGCGCGTGAGCGCGGCCGTGGTCGTCAACTACCAGAGTGTGAGCGAGGACGGCAAGCCCGCGACCAGCAAGGCGCTGCCCCCCGAGCAGGTCGAGCAGATGACGGCGCTGGTGCGCGAGACCATAGGTTTCAACAAGGAACGCGGCGACTCGGTAAACCTGATGAACGCGCCCTTCCGGGTCGAGGAAGTTGCCAACGTCGAGCTGCCGCTGTGGAAGCAGCCCGAGGTGGTGGAGTTGGCCAAGACCCTGGGCTGGCCCGTGGGCATCTCCCTGGCCGCGGCGCTGCTGCTGCTGGGCCTGGTGCGGCCGCTGGTCAAGGCGCGCCGCCAGTCCACGCCGGTGGAGCCGCTGCCGGAGGGCGGGCAGCTCAGCGCCATCGCAGCCGAAGAGCTGGAGCGCCCGGCGCTGCCAGCGCCGGTGGAGGCGCAGGAACTGGCGCCCACGGCCGAGCAGCTGCGCCTGGA
>JAFEDY010000021.1:38150-39007 GCA_018241405.1 Pseudomonadota bacterium
CCCAAGGAGGTGCAAAAACTCGGCGAAACCATCGCGCGCATGCGCGCCGTGTCCCGGGAAAAGGTGGACGAGGTGCTCAGCCGCTTCACCAACGACGCGGCGGCGCAGAGCCTGCTGGTGTCCGACACCAGCAACTATGTGCGCGCCGTGCTCAAGCGCGCCTTGGGGGATGACAAGGCCGCGCTGCTGATCGACCGCATTCTCCAGGGCGGCGATGTGACGGGCATCGAAAGCCTGAAGTGGATGGACCCGTTGGCGGTGGCCGAGCTGCTGCGCAACGAGCATCCGCAAATCGTCGCCGCCATCCTGGTGCATCTGGACCCGGAGCATGTCTCCGGCATCCTCAGGCACCTCACCGAGCGCCAGCGCGGCGAGATCATGTTGCGCATCGCCACGCTGGAGGGCATTCAGCCCACGGCGCTCAAAGACCTCAACGACGTTCTGTACAAACTCCTGGCAGGCGGCGACAAGGTGCGCAAGAGCTCCCTGGGTGGTGTCCAGACCGCGGCCGAGATCATCAACCTGCTGGGCTCGGGTGTGGATGCGGCCGTGCTCGATGCGATTCGCGAGCACGACGTGGATCTGGCGCAGAAGATCATGGACAAGATGTTCGTCTTCGACGACCTCAACAAGCTCGACGGCCGCGCCATACAGGCCGTGCTGCGCGAGGTGGCCTCCGAGACGCTGGTGGTGGCCTTGAAGGGTGCCCAACCCGATCTGCGCGAGAAGATCCTCTCCAACATGTCCTCGCGTGCCGCCGAGGCCATGCGTGAGGACCTGGAGTCGCGCGGCCCCATGCGCCTTTCCGAGGTCGAGGCGCAGCAAAAGGAAATCCTCAAGACCGTGCGCCGACTGGC
>JAFEDY010000021.1:39100-39928 GCA_018241405.1 Pseudomonadota bacterium
GTGCATGGCGCCGGTGATTTGCCCACCCTGGCGGCGCCGGCAGAGTGCGTGGTACCGCCGGAGCCCGATGTGCCGCCCGGCATCGCCGAGGCAGAACACCAGGCCCTGGTGCGGCAGGCCCATGATGACGGCCATGCGCGCGGCCTGGCCGAGGGACGCGAGCAGGCGCGCCTGGAGTGGCAGCAGCGCATGGACGACTACGTGAGTGGCGAGGGGCGTGCCGCCGCCGCGCGTCTGGCGCAGGTCGCCCAGGCCATGGAGGACAGCCTGGCCGGCATGCAGCAGTCCATGGCCGGCGAGCTGCTGCAGCTGGCCTGTGACGTCGCGCGCCAGGTGGTGCGCCAGGAACTGGCTGCCAAGCCCCGGGCCCTGCTGCCCGTGGTGCGCGAGGCGCTGGCCATGCTGGTCGGCGAGGGGCGCCCCGCCACGGTGCGCCTGAGCCCCGCGGACTGGGCGGCGCTGGAGCAGCCGCTGCGCGAGGAGCATGCCAGCGGCCGCATAGCGTGGCAGGCCGATGCCGCCGTGGAGCCTGGCGACTGCGTCGTGGAGTCCGCCGGCATGGTGGTCGATGGCACGCTGGACAAGCGCTGGCGCCGCGCCATCGCGGCCCTGGGCCTGACGGGCGGCTGGCGGGAGGAAGGCGATGCCGATTGAGCCCGCCGCCGCCTGGGGCGACCTGTTGGGAAGGGCGGGCGCGCGTGTCGCGCAGGACCTGCCCCTGGAGACCCGCGGCACGCTGACCGGCCTGACCGGCCTGGTGCTGGAGGCCGCGGGCCTGCGCGCGCCCGTCGGCGCGCAGTGCCAGGTGCAGACGCCGGGCCAGGAGCC
>JAFEDY010000021.1:40006-41839 GCA_018241405.1 Pseudomonadota bacterium
GCGCCGCGGCTGGGTGCTGCGGCGCATGAGGCCGAGGCCGCCGCGGGCGTGCTGCGCCTGCCCATGGGCTCCGGCCTGCTTGGGCGCGTGGTCGATTCGCAGGGTCAGCCTCTCGACCATGGTGGGCCGCTGCAGGATGTGGTGGCCCTGCCCATGGACCGCAGCCCCATCAACGCCATGGAGCGCGACCCGGTGCGCGAGCCGCTCGATACCGGCGTGCGCGCCATCAATGCGCTGCTCACGGTGGGCCGCGGCCAGCGCCTGGGGCTGTTTGCCGGATCGGGCGTGGGCAAGAGCGTGCTGCTGGGCATGATGGCGCGCTACACCCAAGCCGACGTCATCGTGGTCGGACTGATCGGCGAGCGCGGGCGCGAGGTCAAGGAGTTCGTCGAGGACATCCTGGGTGAGGAGGACCGCGGCCGCGCCGTGGTGGTGGCTGCGCCGGCCGACGCGCCGCCGCTGCTGCGCATGCAGGGCGCGGCCTATGCCACGGCGATGGCCGAGCATTTCCGCGATCAGGGGCGGCATGTGCTGCTGCTCATGGATTCGCTCACCCGTTACGCCATGGCGCAGCGCGAGATTGCGCTGGCGATTGGTGAGCCGCCCGCCACCAAGGGCTATCCGCCGAGCTGCTTCGCCAAGCTGCCGGCGCTGGTGGAGCGCAGTGGCAATGGGTTGAACGGCCGGGGCTCCATCACGGCCTTCTATACCGTGCTGTCCGAAGGTGACGACCAGCAGGACCCGATCGCCGACGCTGCGCGCGCCATCCTCGACGGCCATATCGTGCTCTCGCGCGCGCTGGCCGAGAGCGGGCACTACCCGGCCATAGACATAGAGCAGTCGGCCTCGCGCGTCATGCACAACGTGGTGCCGCGCACGCATTTCGACCTGGCGCGCGGCTTTCGCGCCATCTACTCGCGTTACCAGAAGAGCCGTGACCTGATCCAGGTCGGCGCCTACATGAGCGGCTCCGACCCATTGCTGGACGAGGCCATACGCCTGCAGCCGGGCATGACGGCGTTTTTGCAGCAGGACATGTTCGAGGCCGCCGCCATGGACGACTGCCTCGTGGCCATGGACCAGGTGCTCAACGCATGATGACTGGTACTCCGTTTCACCAAAAAAACTGACATGAAATCGCGCCTTTTTTCGCCATGCTGCGTTGCGAATCCTCGCGATAACTACGGCTATCGCCGTGGTTTGCGCCTTGTCTGGCGAAAAAGGCCATCGATTTCATTGCGTCCACCTTTTGATGAAACGAAGTACTAGGCGTGCCGCATGTCTGCGCTGAAAGCCTTCCAGGTGGCCGCCGAGCTGGCAGAGCGCCAGCGCGACGCCGCGCGCCAGGCGCTGCTGGACGTGCAGGCCGCGCAAAGGGCGGCGCAGGCGCAGCTGGCGCAGCTCACCGGCTACGCGGGCGAGCTGCAGGGTCGCTGGGGCATGAGGGCCGACAGCGTGGTGCAGCCCGAGGTGATGCGCCACTACTACCAATTCACCGGCCGGCTGGAGCAGGCCATGGCCATGCAAGCCAACACCTTGGCCGGCCAGGACACGCGCGTCGCGCAGGCGCGCCAGGTGCTGCTGCAGGCCGAGCTGCGCCTGGCCAGCCTGGCCAAGGTGCTGGAGCGGCGCCGTGCCGAGCTGGCGCTGCAGCAGCAGCGCCAGGAACAAAAGCACACCGACGAGCGCGCCGCGCTGCGTGCGGGCCGCGCCCGGGCCGGCGTGCTCAACCAGGAGAACTGATATGGACAAGACGACCGGCGTCGCTCCCGCAACCGCCACGCAGGGCCCGCATGAGGCCCGCGGCGTGCGGGGTGCCGTGGGCAAGGCGGG
>JAFEDY010000022.1 GCA_018241405.1 Pseudomonadota bacterium
CATCGTCCTGCAGCTCGCGCGCCTCGTCGTAGGCGGCCAGGAAGGACAGCACCCCGCCCAGCAGCGCCACGACGAGAATGGCCAGGGTCAGACCCAGCGACAGCCGGCGTTGCACCGAGCTCATACGGGCTGCGCCACCTTCCATCCCACACCTCGCACGTTCTGTATGGCATCGCTGCCGAGCTTGCGCCGCAGCGCATGGATCAAGAATTCCACCGCATTGCTCTCCACCTCCTGGCCCCAGCCATAGATGCGGTCTTCGAGCTCGCCGCGCGACAGGATGAGCCCGGGGCGCAGCAGCAGCGCGTGCAGCAGGGCAAATTCGCGCTGCGTCAGCGGCACAGGCGCGCCCCCCGCCACCGTGGCCAAGTGCGTGGCCGGGTCCAGGCTCAGGCGACCGTTGCCCAGCACGGGCATGCCGCTGCCGCCCTTGCGCCGCAGCACGGCGCGCATGCGCGCCAGCAGCTCCACCATCTCGAAGGGCTTGGTCAGGTAGTCGTCGGCCCCGCCGTCGAGCCCGCGCAGGCGCTCGTCCAGCGCGTCGCGCGCCGTGAGGATCAGCAGGGGCACGGCGTTGCCCGCATCGCGCAGGCGCGCCAGCACCTGCATGCCGTCCATGCCGGGCAGGCCCAAGTCCAGCAGCACCAGGTCGTAGTGCTGGGCGGCCAACGCCGCCAGCGCCTGCGTGCCGCTGCGCACCCAGTCGGCGGCATAGGCCGCATCCTGTAGTGCGCCTTGCAGGGCGGCGCCGAGCATGGTGTCGTCTTCCACCAGCAGCACGCGCATCGCCAGTTCTCCCCTTGTGTGTTCAATGGGCCGATTGTGCGGCCCGCTGGCGCAGCAGCACGATGCAGGCGGCCATGAACAGCAGCAATGCAGCCGATGCGCCAAAGCGGCTCAGCGCCAGGCCACCGTGGTTGAGCGGCTTGTCCAGAAAATCTCCCACCACGGCACCCAGCGGCCGGGTGAGCACAAAGGCCAGCCAGAACAGGGCCGTGCGCGACACCGCGATCCACAGGTAGGCGGCAGCCACCAGCACCAACAGGCCACCAAACACCAGGGCCGCACCGCGGTAGCCCAGGCCGGCGGAATCCGCCATCCAATCGCCCAGGGCCGTGCCCAGGGTTTGCGAAAACAGAATGGTGACCCAGTAAAAAACCTCCACCTGCGGTGAATTCACGCTGGCCACGGCCACCGACCCCTGGTTGTGCCGCCACAGCCAGAGCGAGCCCAGCAGCAGGATCAACAGCAGCGTGGAGCCGCCCGAGTAGCCAATTCCCAGCGAACGGTCGGCATAGTCGGCCATGGTGGTGCCCACGGTGGTGGTGGCGACGATGGTCGCCCAGTACAGCCAGGGGTGAAACGATGTGGCACGGATCTGCAGGCTGACCACCACCACGAAAATCGCCGCCAGGATGGCTGTTGAGAGCAAATACCCCAGGTGCATGGACATGGACAGCGCATCCCCCCCGGTCTCGCCCAGGGTGGTGGCGGCAATCTTGATGAGCCAGAAGCCCAGCGTGACCTCGGGTACCTTGGCCAGGACCCGTGTGAATGGCGTGGCGCCGGGGCCTTCGCGGTACGAGATGGACTCGCGCATCGTGTTCTCCAGAGCAGTAACGATGCAGGGCAGTCTGCGCGGCGAAACTTAGCCCTGGCTGAGATTCACCGTCGCGGGCGACGCAGGTGGCGCAGATGGCGCCAGCACCACCACAGAGCCGCCGCCACCACGACCAAAATCAAGCCATATTCATCGGCGTCCATGCGGGCCCACAGCTGCCGTGCGCCCGCCCCCAGGCCATACCCCAGCCCGGCGATGGCGCAGGCCCAGGCCAGCGCGCCCAGTAGGTTGAGCGCGGCAAAGCGCAGCCAGGGCACGCCGCTCATGCCAATGGCCACTGGGCCGGCAATGCGCAGGCCGTAGAGAAAGCGCACCGCCAAAATCAAGCCGACATGGTGGCGCTGCAGCAACGCACGCGCCTGCGCCGCATGCGGCTGCAGACGAGGCCAGCGCTCGAGCAGCTGCGCGCCGTAGTGCCGCCCAATCAGGAAAAAGAACTGATCGCCCAAAAAACTGGCCCCGCAGGCCACGGCCACCACGGCGGGCAGGTGCAACAGGCCGTGGGCTGCGGCAGCGGCCGCCGCCAGCAGCACCGACTCACCCTCCAAAAACGTGCCCACGCCCACGGCCCACAAGCCGTAATGCTGAACAAACGGTGCAATTTCCATCCTGCCCCTTTCTGTTCCAGGCCTTTGCGCTGCATGCTTCGCAAGCCTATGGTGCCGTCGTCCCCCGGCACCGGTCAACCCGGTTCCAGTAAACGCTCAGTGTTTCGGGTTCAGCTGGTCCATGGCCTGCAGCAGGTCGGCCAGCGCCTGCTTGCAGGTGGCAGGATTGGGCGCCGCCTCACGCAGGGCCTTGAGTGCGCGGTCTATGGCCTTGTCCAGGCGATGCCAGTCGTCGGCCGCGCGGGGCTTGAGGCCGGCCTCGGACGAGTCCCAGGCGAGTTCCAGATCCTTGATGCGTGCCGTGGCCGCGGGCAGGTCGCCCTTGTCCACCAGCGCGGCCACATCGGCCGCAATGGCGCGAAAGGCCGACAGATCACCGAGCGCGGATGCCTGCGCTGCCGCGCCCGCCGGTACCACGGCGGATGGACCGGCCTGCTGGCCGCAGCCCGTGGCAAGGGCCGCCAGGGCGATGGTGAATGCCGTCAGCATGGCGCGGCGGGAGAGAAGGTTCTGGGTCATGGCAATGCTCCTTGTGCTTCTGGAATTCATGAACGCTCGCCGGTGCGCACCTGCTCCACGGCGACCAGCAGGCTGATGACGGTCAGGAATAGCGCGCTGGTCCAAAAGGCGCCCAGCCCCATGCCGCCATAGCTGCGGGCCTGCGTCAGCAGGTCGCCCAAGGCAGCGCCGAACGGGCGGGTCAGGATGTAGGCGATCCAGAACGTAGTGACTGCATTGCCGCCCAGGCGCCAGACGCCGTAGGTGATGGCGATCAGCGTGCCGAAGGCCAGCGCGCCGCGGGTGAAGCCCAGGTGCAGCGCCTCGGTGGCCAGGTCGCCCGTGGCAGTGCCCAGGGCAAAGGTGCACAGGATGGCGGCCCAGTAGAACAGCTCGCGCCGGCGCGTCACGATGTCGTGGATGGACAGGGTGCGCTCCACCTGCCACCAGATGGCGAAGATGGCGGCGAGCAGCACGGCGAACACGCCCGAGCTCAGGTACAGGCTGACGCCCAGGCCGTCGGTGAAGAAGTCGGTGATCTGCGTGCCCACCACGCTGACCAGCACCACGGTGAGCCAATAGATCCAGGGCGTGTAGCGGCGCGTGCGCAGCTGCAGCACCAGGGCCACGGCCAGCAGGCTGGCCATGAGGGTGCGCGTTGTGCCCTGCCCTAGGCCGGCGTTGACGGCCAGGAAGTCGGCGCCGGTCTCGCCCACGGTGGTGGACATGATCTTGATGATCCAGAACGCCAGGGTGACCTGCGGCACCTTGATGAGCCAGTCCACCGGCTCGCGCGGGCTGGTGCTGAAGATGGGCGTGGTGAGGGCCTGCATGGCGTGCCTCCATCGTTGGTGGTTGCGATGGCTGCACTGTGGATGTGCCGACTTAGGGCAGGCATAGCGTCCTGGCAGATTTCAAGGCTGCGCTGGCTTGACACTGCCCCCCACAACGCGCCATGGCCCGCGCCGGGTGCAGGCGCGGGCCATGGCGGTGAAGGCGGGCACGCAGCAGTGGTGCGTGGCCACTGGGGTTCAGTCGTCCTTGTCGTGGCGATCGGATTTGTCCGCCTTGTCCAGTGCGACCGTGAGCACCGTGCCCTTTTGCGGATCGACGCGCACGTCCCAGACCTGCTGGCCTTGCACGACTTCAACCTCGTAGTACGCGCCCTTGCGGCTGTGTTCGTATTCGGCGCGGGTGGCTTTGCCATTGGCGTGCTGCTCGGCCGCGGCAATGGCCTGGGTCAATGACACCGGGGCAGCGGCCGCGGCCAGCGCGTCGTTGCCCTCGGCCGATGCGGCCGCGTAGGCCAGCGCGCCGCTGGTGGCCAGCACGGCGGCCAGGGCGGCAAGGGATGTGGTGTGGATGGTCATGGCGTCTCTCCAAAAATCCGCAGGAATTTGCGTACTGGAGAGACTAAGGCCGCCACATTAGCGCTGACTGAGCTCACACCAGCCCAGCCTGGTAGGCGGCAAACCCGCACAGGGCCAGCGCAGCGAGCAGCATCGCGCCCAAAATCCACAGAGAACCCGTCTCGACATAGGCCTGTCCAGGCTCCTGGGGGTTGTAGCGCACCTGCACCGCCTTGCCCTGCGGATAGCGCGCCGCCCTGGCCTCCGCCGTGCGTTGGTCGTAGCGGCCTTCGGGGGTCAGGCCCAGTTGCCGCCCGGTGTAGTGCTGGCCGCCCACCTCGTAGCGGTACTCCACCCGCGCCTGGTACACGGTCGAGCGGCTGTTGCCGACATGTTCGATGTCGCTGCGCACTCCGCTGAAGCTGACGGTGCCTGCGGTCGCGGGCCAGCGCGCCGCGCGCTGGCGCCGTACCCAGCCAGCCAACACGATGAGCAGTGTGAGCAGGCCCATGGCGCCGGCCAGCGCCGCCAGCCGCGGTTCGCGCGCCTGCGCCAGCCACGCGGGGTGCCCCTGCAGCCACTGCCCACCGCTGCGCCACAGGGCTGCGAATATCCAGGCCAGGCCCCAGACTCCCAACAGCAGCCACAGCGCATCGCCCAGCCCGCGGGTGGGCGAATCGAGTTCCAGCACGGTCTGCTGCGGGTCTTGCGGGTTGACGTAGACCGTCACCACGCGGCCCACGGGGTAGCGCAGCAGGGTATTGGTAGTGTCGAGCCCACCACCTTGCGGCCCAAGGGCGATACGACTGCCATGGCGCTTGCGGCCCTGCCATTCGAAGCGGTAGCGCAATTGCGCGCGCAGGTCGTACTGAAAGTTGGCGATGCCCTCGTCCGCCGCCGTGGCGGCCTGGGCCTGCTCGATCTGCCCCGGGACCGCTTGCCACCGCGCCATCCGCCGCAGCTGCCAGCCGCGCCCCAGCAGCCCCAGCACGCACACCAGCGTCACGGCCAGGGCCACCACGCCGATGGCGAGCCCCGCACCGGCGTCCCAGGGCCAGGGCAGCACCTGGGCGCGGGCGTGCAGCCCCACCCACAGCCGCCACACGCCCCAGCCGAACAGGGCGAGCAAAGCCAGGGTAGCGGCCAGCGTGAGCGGGCTCATCGCACCGGGGGCTTGCGCCAGCGCGCGGCCTTCTTTGGCGGCGCGCAGTTCCTCGCCAGCGGCGGCGATCCAGTCGGTCACGTCCTGCCCGCCAGGGACGTCTGCCGCCTGCGTCGCGCCAGGCGCCAGGCCCGGTGCCTCGCCCGCCATCGGTTGCGCTGCGCCGCGCCAGGCGATGGCCTCGCGCCAGATGCTGCCGCCGTCCAGATAGTCCAGCAGCGCCGCCAGCGCTTCGTCGGCGCGCAACACGCTCAGGCCATCGCCGAAGGTGCCCTGCGCCTGAGCGGTCAGGCGGAAATGCTCGCCCGGCCGGGCAAAGGCCTGGAGAAAACTGCCGTCCGCGTCCTCCAGCGTGATGGAGCATTCGCCGGACGCGGAGCGCTGCGCCACGGCATCGCGCAGGGCCTGCGCCTGCGCCCGGGGCTGCACCTGGCCGTTGATATCGAGTTGCATCGCCCTGCCCTCCGGCCCAACCGCAGAGCGGGCCAGAAAGTATCTTGCGCCTGTGCTCAGGCGCTGACAAGACGGGTGCTCAGGCCTGGAACTGGTCGGGGTTCTTGCCCCTGATGGGCGCGTAGAAGGCCTTGATGCGCTCCATGTCGGCCTGCACGTCGCCGGTGGGCATGAACAGCGGCCCCAGGCCGCCCACCTTGCGCTCGTAATCGACAAAGGCCAGCACGATGGGCACGCCCGCCTCCTGGGCGATGAAGTAAAAGCCCGTCTTCCAATGCCGCGTCTTGCCGCGCGTGCCCTCGGGCGGCACGATCAGCTGCATGGGGCCACTCGCCTCGCGCATGGCCTGGGCGGAGCTGGCGACCAGGTTGTTGGCCTGGCTGCGATTGACCGGGATGCCGCCCAGCCAGCGCATGAGCGCGCCAAACGGAAAGTGGAAGATGCTGTGCTTGCCCACCCAGTACACGCGCAGGCGCAGAGCGAAGGCCAGCATCAGCGTGTAGGGCAGATCCCAGTTGCTGGTGTGCGGGGCAGCGATCAGCACGCTTTTGGCGGCCTCGGGCGGCAGGCGGCCCTCCACCTTCCAGCCGCCCAGGCGCAGCAGCGCCAGCGACAGGCCGCGCAGCAAGGTGTTGACGATGGGGGTATCGAAGATGGTGCGGTGGAGCATAAAAAACCCGATGCGATGGCATCGGGCGGGTGAGCGTGTAGGGGCCTGCCAGACTTGCGCTGTAGCGCGGGTTCGGTCAATCAACCCAGCGCCGCGATGACCTCGGGCGGCGCCTGCACCAGCTCAATCAGCACGCCTTCGCCGGCGATCGGGAACTCGTCGCTGGCCTTGGGGTGCATGAAGGTGATGTCATAGCCGGCCGCGCCCTTGCGGATGCCGCCTGGCGCAAAGCGCACGCCCTGCGCCGTGAGCCATTCGACGGCGCGGGGCAGGTCGTCGATCCACAGGCCGATGTGGTTGAGCGGCGTGGTGTGCACGGCCGGCTTTTTGTCGATATCGAGCGGCTGCATGATGTCCACTTCGACCTTGTAGGGGCCCTGCCCCATGGCGAGGATGTCCTCGTCCACATTCTCGCGCTCGCTCTGGAAGGTGCCGGTCTGCGCGAGGCCCAGCATGTCCACCCAGAGCTTTTTCATGCGGCTCTTGTCGGTGCCGCCAATGGCGACCTGCTGGATGCCGAGAACCTTGAAGGGGCGTTCGCTCATTCGATTACTCCTGTATTCATAGCTGCCAGCGCTTAGCCATCAAGCGCTGGCGCCTGGTTTCATTCAAATTCCAGAATGATTTCGTCCACGGCCAGGGAGTCACCCTTGCCTGCCACGATCTTGCTCACCACGCCATCCTGAGCGGCAAGGATGACGTTTTCCATCTTCATGGCTTCGATGACGGCAAGCTTTTCGCCGGCCTGCACCTTCTGGCCCGGCTCCACCGCCACCTGCACCAGCAGGCCTGGCATGGGCGAGAGCACGAACTTGCTCATGTCCGGCGGCGCCTTGTAGGGCATGAGCTTGTGCAGCGCGGCCGTGCCGGGGTGCATGACGATGGCGTCCAGCTGCGTGCCGTTGTGGATCACGCGGATTGCCAGCGCATTGCGCGTCTTGCCGCGTTCCATCTGCGCGGTGAAGGGCTGGCCGTTGCAGCGGCCCGTGATGCGGGTATCGCCCAGGTAACGGTCCACTGCGAGCTCGTAGACGCGCTCACCACCCTGGGCGTGCACGGTCACGCGCGTGGGTTCGCCGCGCACCACCTCGCTCAGGCTGACGTTGACGTACTCGTTGTGCCCTTCCTTGCCGAGCACACAGACGGTGAAGTCGCGCTTGGGCAGGGCCTTGAAGCCCTCCCAGAACTGCCCCTGCAGGCCCTGGGCGCGGTTGCGGTAGAACATGTGCAGGCGCGCGGCCAGCGCCACCAGGAAGCTTGGGTCGGCGTGCGGCACGTCGGCGGCGGAGAAGCCGTGCGCGTAGTGCTCGGCAATGAAGCCGGTGTTGAAGTCGCCGGCCACGAACTTCGGGTGCGCCAGCAGCGCGGCCTGGAACGGGATGTTGCTCTGCACGCCCTTGATGACGAAACCGTTGAGCGCCTCGCGCATGCGGGCGATGGCGTCCGCGCGGTCCTTGCCGTGCACGATCAGCTTGGCGATCATGGAGTCGTAGAACATCGGGATCTCGCCACCGTCGACGACGCCGGTATCGACACGCACGCCATGCGCCGTCGTGGCCTGGCCCTGCTGCAGATCCGTCGCTGGCGGCGCAAAGCGCACCAGGCGACCGGTGGAGGGCAGGAAGCTGCGGAACGGGTCTTCGGCGTTGATGCGGCACTCCATGGCCCAGCCTTCGCGTTTCACGTCGGCTTGCGCAAAGCCCAGCTTCTCGCCCGCGGCCACGCGGATCATCTGCTCGACCAGATCGAGGCCGGTGATCAGCTCGGTCACCGGGTGCTCGACCTGCAGGCGCGTGTTCATCTCCAGGAAGTAGAAGTCCTGGTCCTTGCCGACCACGAACTCCACCGTGCCGGCCGACTGGTACTGCACCGCCTTGGCCAGCTGCACCGCCTGCTCGCCCATGGCCTTGCGCGTGGCGTCGCTGATGAAGGGCGACGGCGCCTCTTCGATCACCTTCTGGTGGCGGCGCTGGATGGAGCATTCGCGCTCGTTGAGGTACACCACGTTGCCGTGGGCGTCGCCCAGCACCTGGATCTCGATGTGGCGCGGTTGCTCGACGAATTTTTCGATGAACACGCGGTCGTCGCCAAAGCTGTTGCGCGCCTCGTTGCGGCAGGAGCTGAAGCCCTCGTGCGCCTCCTTGTCGTTGAAGGCCACGCGCAGGCCCTTGCCGCCGCCGCCGGCGCTGGCCTTGATCATCACCGGGTAGCCGATGCCCTTGGCGATCTCGACAGCCTGCTCGGGCGTGTCGATCGGGTCGTTGTAGCCGGGAATGGTGTTGACCTTGGCTTCGTCGGCCAGCTTCTTGGAGGCGATCTTGTCGCCCATGGCCGCGATGCTGTGGTGCTTGGGCCCGATGAAGACCAGGCCCTGCTCCTCGACCTTGCGCGCGAAGGCCTCGTTCTCGCTCAGAAAGCCGTAGCCCGGGTGGATGGCCTGCGCCCCGGTGGCCTTGGCCGCTTCGATGATTTTGTCGCCCAGCAGGTAAGACTCGCGCGAGGGCGGCGGCCCCAGGCGCACGGCCTCGTCGGCCATCTGCACGAAGCGCGCCTGTGCGTCGGCATCCGAATACACGGCGACGGTGGCGATGCCCATTTTTTGGGCGGTGGCGATGACGCGGCAGGCGATTTCGCCGCGATTGGCGATGAGAATTTTGGTGAACATTTTCACAACCCGTTTTCCTGAATGATCTTCTTCAACGACGCAAGTGCCTCTGGCGTTAAGCGAATGCTTTGGCTTTTCTTCCCTGGAATCGCTCGCGACGATGAGCCATATGTGTCTAGCTGAAGTTGCTTTTGACCATCAACGTGAACGATCGTGTAGGTGCAATCGACAGTCGTGTGTCTGGCGACGGATTGCAACGGCTGATGCGTGATGTAAGTAATTAACGCCATGCTGCCACCTCATCACAGCGGAATGTTCCCGTGCTTGCGCCACGGGTTGTCCAGCTTCTTGTCCTTGAGCATGGCCAGGCTGCGGCAGATGCGCTTGCGCGTCTCGTGCGGCTGGATCACGTCGTCGATGAAGCCGCGGGCCCCGGCGACAAAGGGGTTGGCAAAGCGGGCCTTGTATTCGGCCTCGCGCGCAGCCAGCTTCTCGGGGTCTTTCTTTTCCTCGCGGAAGATGATTTCCACCGCGCCCTTGGCGCCCATCACGGCGATCTCGGCGTTGGGCCAGGCCAGGTTGACATCGCCACGCAGGTGCTTGGAGCTCATCACGTCATAGGCGCCGCCATAGGCCTTGCGCGTGATCACCGTGATCTTGGGCACGGTGCATTCGGCATAGGCATAGAGCAGCTTGGCGCCGTGCTTGATGATGCCGCCGTATTCCTGGCTGGTGCCGGGCATGAAGCCGGGCACGTCGACAAAGGTGATGACCGGGATGTTGAAGGCGTCGCAGAAGCGCACGAAGCGCGCCGCCTTGATGCTGCTCTTGATGTCCAGGCAGCCGGCCAGCACCAGCGGCTGGTTGGCGACGATGCCGACCACATGGCCGTCCATGCGCGCCATGCCGATCACGATGTTGGCGGCGTAGTCGGGCTGCAGCTCGAAGAATTCGCCGTCGTCCACCGTCTTGATGATGGCTTCCTTGATGTCGTAGGGCTGGTTGGGGTTGCCCGGCACCAGGGTGTTCAGGCTCATGTCGGCGCGGTCTGCTGCGTCCTTCGTGGGCCGGTGCGGTGCCTTCTCGCGGTTGCTGGCCGGGATGTAGTTGAAGAAGCGTCGCAGCATCAAGAGCGCCTCGACGTCGTTCTCGAACGCCAGGTCGGCCACGCCGCTCCTGCTGGTGTGCGTCAGCGCGCCGCCCAACTCCTCCGAGGTCACGCTCTCGTGCGTCACGGTCTTGACCACCTCGGGGCCGGTCACGAACATGTAGCTGGTGTCCTTGACCATGAAGATGAAGTCGGTCATGGCGGGCGAATACACCGCGCCGCCGGCGCAGGGGCCCATGATCATGCTGATCTGCGGGATCACGCCCGAGGCCATGACGTTGCGCTGGAACACCTCGGCATAGCCGCCCAGGCTGGCCACGCCCTCCTGGATGCGCGCGCCGCCCGAGTCGTTGAGGCCGATGACCGGCGCGCCCACCTTCATGGCCTGGTCCATCACCTTGCAGATCTTCTCGGCATGGGCCTCCGACAGCGCGCCGCCGAACACCGTGAAGTCCTGGCTGAAGACGAACACCAGGCGGCCGTTGATGGTGCCGTAGCCGGTGACCACGCCGTCGCCCGGGATGTGGGTGGCGTCCATGCCGAAGTCGGCGCAGCGGTGCTCGACGAACATGTCCCACTCTTCGAAGCTGCCCGCGTCCAGCAGCACCTCGATGCGCTCGCGTGCGGTCAGCTTGCCCTTGGCGTGCTGCGCGTCGATGCGCTTTTGCCCGCCCCCCAGGCGGGCGAGTTCGCGCTTTTGCTCCAGTTGATCGAGGATGGTTTGCATGAGATCTATCCCTTCGTTGGTATCTGATTAACTATGATTTTAATAGCTGTTAGCGCTTATTCAGATTGCGCTGCAAGCAGATTTCTTGCTGCTGTACTGGCGGCGATGCGACCGGCCGTCACATCGCTTTGCAGTTGCGGCAGCAGCGCGCGCACCCGTGGATGGCCCCGAAACGCCTGCTTGAGGCCGAAGTCGATGCGCTCCCACATCCAGGCCAGGGCCTGTATTTCTCGCCGCGCGGCCAGGCGGCCATTGGCGGTCTGCTGCTGGCGGTACTCACACACCGCGGCCCAGAAGCCTTCCATGCCCTGCTGCTGCAGCGCGCTGGCCTGAATGACCCTGGGGCGCCACTGCGCGCTGTCATGCGGGTCATGCTCGGGGTTGCCATGAAAGCCCAACAGGCGCAGGCTGGACGTGATCTGCGCCTGGGCGCGGGTGGCGGCGCGGGGGTCGATGTCGGCCTTGTTGATGACCACCAGATCGGCCAGCTCCATCACGCCCTTTTTGATGGCCTGCAGGTCGTCGCCGGCGTTGGGCAGTTGCAGCACGCAGAACATGTCGGTCATGCCATGCACCGCCGTCTCACTTTGGCCCACACCCACGGTCTCGACGATGACCACGTCGTAGCCTGCGGCCTCGCACACCAGCATGGCCTCGCGCGTTTTCTCGGCCACACCGCCCAGCGTGCCGCCGCTGGGGCTGGGGCGGATGTAGGCGGCCTCCTGCTGGCACAGCTGCTCCATGCGCGTCTTGTCGCCCAGGATGGAGCCGCCCGTGACGCTGGACGACGGATCAATCGCCAGCACCGCCACCTTGAGTCCCTGGCGGATCAGGTACAGGCCCAGCGCCTCGATAAAGGTGGATTTGCCCACGCCGGGCACGCCGCTTATCCCTAAGCGCAGCGCTTTGCCGGTGTGCGGCAACAGCGCGGTGAGCAGCTCGTCGGCCTGGGCGCGGTGGTCGGGCCGGGTCGATTCGAGCAGCGTGATGGCCTTGGCCATGGCGCGGCGGCGCACCAGGGGCGCACCGCTGATGATGGCGTCGAGCAGGGTGGAAGGTGTCATGCCGGTTTACAAAATCTCGAAGCTGCGGCCATCGGCCAGGCGGTAGCGGTAGAAGTCGCGCACGTCGATGGTCCAGATTTGCTGCGTGCCCATTTCCTGCGCGGCCCAGACCAGCGTGGCGTCGGCAAAGTCCATTTGCGTACGGCGGTTGTCGGTGTACTGCTGCATCAGGGCCAGCATGTCGGTCAGGTGGCAGGGGTCAAAGGGAAAGATGCTGACCGCACCCTGCTCCACCCAGCGCAGCATCTGCCAGCGGGCCACTGGGGGCAGGAAGTGCGATGCCTCCACCACGCAAGGCCAGGTGGTGGTCAGGCGCCAACCCGCGGGCTCTGACTGGAGCAGTGCGCGGTAATGCGGGTGCGCCATGTCATCCGCATCAAACAGCGCCACCAGCGGGCCGGTATCGAGCAAGGCCACGTTCACGGCGCGCTGCCTTCATCGTCAGGCACCCAGGCCACGCCTTTTTTGCGCGCCTCCTGGTAGGCCAGCCAGTCGCGGGAATGGGCCTCATGCTGGGCGCGCAATTTGCTGCGCAGGCGGTCGCAGGTGCTGGGCGGCACGGAGTCCTCTGCCCCACCCTCGCCCACGCGGTACTGCGCCGCCTCTTCCATCACCTGGTGGTAGAGCTGCGCCGGGTCTTTGCGCCCGAGTGCACGCTCCACCGCGGCAATGATGAATTGCGACTTGGTGACGCCTAGGCGGCGCGCGGCCTGCTCCAGCTCACGCTCGAGCAAAGGGTCCATGCGAACAGAGACGGCCATGGTGAGCTCCTATTGAAATACGGTATTACTGTATTTCAAATCGAGACATCAGGCAATCGCCTTCTTGATCTGCTCCAGCACATCCTTGGCGCTGGCCGGAATCGGCGTGCCGGGGCCGTAGATGCCCTTGACGCCCGCGTCCCACAGAAAGTCGTAGTCCTGCGCCGGAATCACGCCGCCCACAAACACGATGATGTCGTCGGCGCCCTGCTCCTTCAATGCCTTGATGATGGCCGGTACCAGCGTTTTGTGGCCTGCCGCCAGCGTGCTGACGCCAATCGCGTGCACGTCGTTCTCAATCGCCTGGCGCGCGCATTCCTCGGGGGTCTGGAACAGCGGGCCAATGTCCACGTCGTAGCCCAGATCGGCAAAGGCGGTGGACACCACCTTGGCGCCCCGGTCGTGGCCGTCCTGGCCGAGTTTTGCAATCATCACGCGCGGGCGGCGGCCTTCCTTGACGGCAAAGTCGTTGATCTCGCCCTTGAGCTTTTCCCAGCCCTCGGCGCTGTCGTAGGCGGCGGCATAGACACCAGTGACCATTTGCGTATCCGCGCGGTGGCGGCCAAAAGATTTTTCCAGGGCGTCGGAGACTTCGCCCACCGTGGCGCGCAGGCGGATCGCTTTGATCGCCAGGTCGAGCAGGTTGCCGTTGCCGTTGCCGGACTCTGCTGCAGAAGTGAGAGCTGCCAGCGCAGCATCCACGGCGCTTTGGTCGCGTTTTGCCCTGATGGCGTTGAGGCGCGCAATCTGGCTGTCGCGCACCTTGACGTTGTCCACCTCCAGGATGTCCACCGGGTCTTCCTTGGCCAGCTTGTATTTGTTGACGCCGACGATGACCTCTTTGCCCGAATCAATACGCGCCTGCTTCTCGGCGGCGGCGGCCTCGATCTTGAGCTTGGCCCAGCCCGAATCCACAGCTGCCGTCATGCCGCCCATGGCCTCGACCTCCTCGATGATCTTCCAGGCGGCGTCCGCCATGTCCTGGGTCAGCTTCTCCATCATGTAGGAGCCGGCCCAGGGGTCGATCACGTTGGTGATGTGGGTTTCTTCTTGGATGATGAGCTGCGTATTGCGCGCGATGCGGGCGGAAAACTCCGTGGGCAGCGCGATGGCTTCATCGAGCGCGTTGGTGTGCAGGCTTTGCGTGCCGCCAAACACGGCGGCCATGGCCTCGATCGTCGTCCTCACCACGTTGTTGTACGGGTCTTGCTCGGTCAGGCTCCAGCCGCTGGTCTGGCAGTGCGTGCGCAGCATCAGGCTCTTGGGGTTCTTCGCGCCCGTGGCCTTCATGATGCGGCACCACAGCAAGCGCGCGGCGCGCATCTTGGCGATCTCCAGGTAGAAGTTCATGCCAATCGCCCAGAAGAACGACAGGCGGCCGGCGAACTCGTCCACGTCCATGCCCTTGGCGACGGCGGTCTTGACGTACTCCTTGCCGTCGGCCAGCGTGAAGGCCAGCTCCAGCGCCTGGTTGGCCCCGGCTTCCTGCATGTGGTATCCCGAAATCGAAATCGAGTTGAACTTCGGCATGTTCTTGGCCGTGTACTCGATGATGTCGCCGATGATGCGCATCGACGGCTTCGGCGGATAGATATAGGTGTTACGCACCATAAACTCTTTCAGAATGTCGTTCTGAATGGTTCCGGACAGCTTGTCCTGCGACACGCCCTGCTCCTCCGCCGCCACCACGTAGCCGGCAAGCACCGGCAGCACGGCGCCGTTCATGGTCATAGAGACGCTGACCTTGTCCAGCGGTATCTGGTCGAAGAGGATCTTCATGTCCTCCACGCTGTCAATCGCCACCCCCGCCTTGCCCACGTCGCCCGTCACGCGCGGGTGGTCTGAGTCGTAGCCGCGGTGCGTGGCCAGATCAAACGCCACCGACACGCCCTGCCCGCCCGCGGCGAGGGCCTTGCGGTAGAAGGCGTTGGACTCTTCAGCGGTGGAAAAACCCGCGTACTGGCGGATGGTCCAGGGCCGCACCGCGTACATGGTGGCCTGCGGGCCACGCAGGTAGGGTTCGAAGCCCGGCAACGTATTGGCATAGGGAAGACCCTGCATATCGTCCGCCGTGTACAGGGGCTTGACGGTGATGCCGTCGGGCGTGAGCCAGTTGAGCGCGTCCACACTGCCGCCAGGGGCAGACTTGGCTGCGGCCTTGGCCCAGGCGGCAAGGTCGGCGGACTGGAATTGGGGATCAGATGAGGTGCTCATGGCGGTAGTGCTTTAGCGAAGAGGGCAAAAAAATTGGGCAGTTACCAGACGGTTACTTGCAGACTGATCCGAGTTTACCCGATATGTAATTATTAATTCTTAACTTTTTTGCGCTACATTTGCCCCATGTCTGCTGTCACCCTTACCCCGCGCGCACTCTACGAACAGGTCGCCGAGCAATTGCGCCAGCGCATCTTCCAACACGAGCTGGAGCCTGGGAGCTGGATCGACGAACTGAAGATTGCGGAGGAATTCGGCATCAGCCGCACGCCACTGCGTGAGGCCATCAAGGTGCTGGCAGCCGAGGGGCTGGTGACCATGAAAGTGCGCCGCGGCGCCTACGTCACCGAAATGAGCGACAAAGACCTGCGCGACGTCTACCACCTGCTGTCACTGCTGGAGAGCGATGCCGCGGCCGTGGTGGCCGCGCATGTCAGCGACGCGCAACTGCAAAGCCTGCAGGCACTGCACGACGAGCTAGAGCGCAGTACACACGAGCGCGACCAGTACTTTGCCGTGAACGAGCGCTTTCACATGCTGTTGCTGGCACTGGCCGACAACCGCTGGCGCGACCAGATGGTGGCCGACCTGCGCAAGGTCATGAAGCTCAACCGCCACAACTCGCTTCTCAAGCAGGGGCGCATAGAAGAATCGCTGCAGGAGCACCGCGCCATCATGGCGGCGCTGCGTGCGCGCGACGCCGCAAAGGCGATGCGCAGCATGCAACTGCATTTCAGCAACGGGCTGCAAGCCGCGGGGTAGAAGGCGCGGCGATCCGTCTATCGACCTGCTGCCTCAGTCATGTTTGCGCTGAACCTGGCACTAGCCAGGCAAAACAGGTACAGACAACACCCGGCAAAACAACGCCATAGCGGTTGAACTTCAGAGGTGGCCGCGAAACACTCCACCGAGACCCGTGAGCTACGGTATTTTGGTTGGCATAACGAAAAAAACCTAAGTAAGTTCATTACTTAGGTTTATTGTCCTGGCGGAAACGGAGGGATTCGAACCCTCGATGAGGCTCTACACCCCATACTCCCTTAGCAGGGGAGCACCTTCGGCCACTCGGTCACGTTTCCAATCCGACTATTGTAGCCTCATTTCAAGGCCCCATTAGCGAAAACTCAGACCACGGGCTGGTCCAGGTCGAAGGCCTTGTGCAGGGCGCGCACGGCCAGTTCCAGGTACTTGTCTTCAATCACGACGGAGGTCTTGATTTCCGACGTAGAGATCATCTGGATGTTGATACCTTCTTCGCTCAGCACGCGGAACATCTTGCTGGCCACGCCCACATGGCTGCGCATGCCGATACCGACGATGCTGACCTTGCAGATGGCGGTGTCGCCCACTACCTCCTGAGCCCCAAGGGCCGGTAGCACCTTTTCCTTCAGCAGTTCGACCGCGCGCGCGTGGTCGTTGTGGTTCACTGTGAAGCTGAAGTCGGTGCGGCCATCCTTGCTGATGTTCTGGATGATCACGTCCACTTCGATGTTGGCGTCGGCCACTGGGCCCAGGATTTGGTAAGCGATACCGGGTTTGTCGGGCACGCCGAGTACGGAGATCTTGGTTTCGTCGCGGTTGAAAGCGATGCCGGAAACGACGGCTTGTTCCATTTGTTCGTCTTCCTCAAAGGTGATCAGGGTGCCGGATTTGGCCTCTTCGTTGATGTCGATGTCCCAGGGCGTGAAGCTCGACAGGACGCGCAGAGGCACCTTGTACTTGCCAGCAAACTCCACCGAACGGATCTGCAGCACCTTGCTGCCGAGGCTGGCCATTTCCAGCATTTCCTCGAAGCTCACGGTCTTCAGGCGCTTGGCCTGGGGCACGACGCGCGGGTCGGTGGTGTAGACGCCGTCCACGTCGGTGTAGATCAGGCACTCGTGGGCCTTCATGGCGGCGGCCACGGCCACGGCCGAGGTGTCGGAACCGCCGCGGCCCAGCGTGGTGATGTGGCCTTCGTCGTCGATGCCCTGGAAGCCCGTGATGATGACCACCTTGCCGGCGTCGAGGTCGGCGCGCACGCGTTTGTCGTCTATGGATTCGATGCGGGCCTTGGTGTAGCTGCTGTCGGTTCGGATCGGCACCTGCCAGCCGGCGTAGCTCACCGCCTCCATGCCCTCGGCCTGCAGAGCGATGGCCAGCAGTGCCGAAGATGCCTGCTCGCCGGTGGCGGCCAGCATGTCCTGCTCGCGGTGGTAGGCCGCGGTCGCACGCGCGGGCGCGAGGTCTTTGGCCAGGCCCAGCAGACGGTTGGTTTCGCCACTCATGGCGCTGGGCACCACCACCATCTGGTGGCCCGCCCGTGCCCATTTGGCCACGCGCTTGGCGACGTTGCGGATGCGCTCGGTCGAGCCCATCGAGGTGCCGCCGTATTTATGAACGATCAGTGCCATGGAATATCAGGAATGCCGGGACGCTCATGCGTGGCGCTGGTGCTAGGTCTGTTTTGGCGCGCCGCCGTCCCGGGCAGAAATGGGGACCAAAACCGGTTGATTGTAGCAACCGAGCGCATCGCCTTCGCGCAGCACATGGCCATTGCCGACCTTGAGATGGATGCGGTGGCCGCGCGTGGTGCAGGCGGCGATCTGGTCCAGCAGCGCATCGAGCTGCGCGGCTGCCGGCGTCGTGCCATGCCCCGTGCGCAGCCAGTGACGCAGCACATTCGCCTGGCGCGCACGGCTCAAGAGCCGCAGCGCGGCGATGCGCGGCGGCTGGCCGACGACGGCCAGGTCGGCCTGGGCCAGCTCCTGCAGCAGTTCGCTGGCCTGCGCCGCATGCCTGCTGCTGCGCGCGAAGGTGTCGCGAAAATGCGGAAAAACCTGCTGCAGCGCGGGCAGCAGCCGGCGGCGGATGCGGTTGCGCGTGTAGCGCTCGTCGGTATTTGTAGGATCTTCCACCCAGCCCTGGCCGCGCTGCAGGAGCCAGGCGCGCACCTCGGCGCCGGCCACGCGCAGCAGCGGGCGGCTGTAATGCAGGCCGCCGCGCTGCCATTGCGCGGGCATGGCGGCCAGGCCGGCCACGCCGGCACCGCGCGACAAGGCCAGCAACAGGGTCTCAACCTGGTCGTCGGCATGCTGCGCCAGTACTATTGTTTCAATAGCTATCTGCGCTTGACCATCAAGCGCAAGCGCCTCGAATGCCATGTAGCGCGCCTGCCGTGCCGCGTCCTCGGGGCTTTGGCCGCTGGCGTGGCGCGCATCCACATGCCGCACCCGCAGCGGCACCTGCAGGCGCGCACACAGCGCGACGCAATGCCGCTCGAAGCCATCGGCCGCGGCCTGCAGGCCATGGTGCACATGAAAGGCATGCACCTGGCCGGGCCAGCGCTCGGCGCAGGCCAGCAGCAACGCCGTCGAATCCGCGCCGCCGCTCAAGCCCACCGCCAGCGGCAACCGTGGCGCAAAGGCCTGCATGGCGGCGTCAAAACTCTGGGTCATGGTGCGGGCGATGGTGGCACACAAAGCACAACGGCCCCACGGGGCCGTCGTCAGCTAAGCAGGTGCCTGGGTTCAGCGTTCGGCCTTGGTGTCGTTGAAGCGGCCGTAGCTCTGCAGGCGCTCGTAGCGACGCTCGAGCAGCTCCTTGGGCTTGAGGTCGGACAGCTGGCGGTAGGCATCGCCCAGCGCGCGCCTGAGGAAGGCGGCCATCTGCTTGTGGTCGCGGTGGGCACCGCCCACGGGCTCGTTGACGATCTTGTCCACCAGGCCCAGGGCCTTGAGGCGGTGCGCCGTGATGCCCATGGCATCGGCCGCATCCTGCGCCTTGTCGCTGGTCTTCCAGAGGATGGAGGCGCAGCCCTCGGGGCTGATCACGGAGTAGATCGAGTACTGCAGCATGATGACCTGGTCGGCCACACTGATAGCCAAGGCGCCGCCGGAGCCGCCCTCGCCGATCACGGTGGTGATGATGGGCACTTCGAGCTGCGCCATCTCGTAGATGTTGCGGCCAATGGCCTCGGACTGGCCGCGCTCCTCGGCGTCGATGCCGGGGAAGGCGCCGGGCGTATCGACGAAGGTGAACACGGGCAGCTTGAATTTCTCGGCCGTCTTCATGAGGCGCAGGGCCTTGCGGTAGCCCTCGGGGCGGCTCATGCCGAAATTACGCGCGGCACGCTCCTTGGTGTCGCGGCCCTTCTGGTGGCCCAGCACCATGCAGGCGTGGCCGTTGAAGCGCGCCAGGCCCCCGACGATGGACTGGTCGTCCGCAAAATGGCGATCGCCGTGCAGTTCCACGAAGTCCGCGAAGATCTCGCGCACATAGTCCATGGTGTAGGGACGTTCGGGGTGGCGCGCGATCTTCGTGATCTGCCAGGGGCTCAGGTCACTGTAGATGTCCTTGGTGAGCTGGTGGCTCTTCTTGCTGAGCTGGTCGATCTCCTCGGAGATGTCCACCGCACTCTCGTTCTGCACATAGCGCAGTTCTTCGATTTTGGATTCCAGCTCGGCTATGGGCTGCTCGAAATCCAGAAAGGTTTTTTTTGCCAACTTGTTTTCTCCTCGGGGCGGGGCCCGAAACCGGCCGCCCTGCTCTCGTTCGTTCTCAATAGTCCACCGGCAGGGGGGCGAGCGAGCGCCAAATATACCAACTCGCCACGCTGCACCAGGGTTTCCAGGCATCGGACACCTCGCGCGCATCGCTGCGGCTCACAGGGTCGCCGGAAAAGTAATGCTGACTGATGCCCTGGATCAGCGTCGCATCATCGAGCGGCAGCACGTTGGGCCGCGCCAGATGGAAGATCAGGAACATGTCGGCCGTCCAGCGGCTGATGCCGCGTATGGCCACCAGCTCGGCAATGATGGCGGCATCGTCCATTTCGTCCCACTGCTTGACGTGCAGCTGGCCGTTGTCGAAGTGCAGCGCCAGGTCCACCAGGTAGTCCACCTTGCGCGCCGGCAGCCCGGCCGAGCGCATGTCGTCCACCTTGAGCTTGAGCACGCCGCGCGGCGTCATGCTGCGCGGCAGGGCCGCGAACTTGTCCCACACGCGCTGCGCCGAGGCCACCGACACCTGCTGGCCCACGATGGAGCGCGCCAGGGTGCTGAACGCGTCGCCACGCCTCTGGAACGCAACGTCGCCCACCTGGGGGATCAGGCGGCGCATCACGCGGTCCTTCTTTGTCAGGTGCTTGCAGGCCTCGCCCCAATATTCCGGCTGGCTTGCGTCTGCTATTTTTTTTATGGCTGCCACCGCTTATTCCACCTGCGATAGCGGCATCTTTAGCTCTGGATGCATTTACTGCGCAGCCTCCCAGGTCGTGCCCGTGGCGGAGTCCTTGAGCACCACGCCCTGGGCCAGCAGCGCATTGCGGATGCGGTCGGCCTCGGCATAGTCCTTGGCGCCCTTGGCGGCGGCGCGTGCGGCGATCTGCGCGGCAATTGCTGCCTCATCGAGCGCCGCGCCCGCTTTCAGGAAGGACTGTGGGTCATCCTGCAGCAAGCCCAGCTGGCCGCCCAGGACCTTGAGCAGGCCGGCCAGCTGCGGTGACTTGCCGCGGTTGACTTCGCCCGCCAGATCGAACAACACGGCCACGGCCTCAGGCGTGCCGAAGTCCTCGTCCATGGCTGCCTTGAAGCGTGCGGCATGCGGCTCGGCCCAGTCGATGGCCACCTGCGCGGGTGCCACCAGCGACAGCGCCGTGTACAGGCGCTTCAAGGCGGCGCGGGCGTCGTCCAGGTGCACGTCGCTGTAGTTCAACGGGCTGCGGTAATGGCTGCGCACGACGAAGAAGCGCACGGTTTCGGCGTCGTATTCCTTGAGCACGTCACGGATGGTGAAAAAGTTGCCCAGGCTCTTGGACATCTTCTCGTTGTCCACGTTGATGAAGCCGTTGTGCATCCACAGCTTCGCGAAGGGCTTGCCCGTGGCGCCCTCGCTCTGGGCGATCTCGTTCTCGTGGTGCGGAAAGGCCAGGTCGGCGCCGCCACCGTGGATGTCAAAGCTCTCGCCCAGCAGAGCGCAGCCCATGGCCGAGCATTCGATATGCCAGCCCGGGCGGCCCTCGCCGTAGGAGCTTTGCCATTTGACCTCGGCCGGCTCCTCGGGCTTGGCGCTTTTCCAGAGCACGAAATCCAGCGGATCGTTCTTCCCATCCTGCACGGCCACGCGCTCGCCGGCGTTCAATTCGTCCAGCGACTTGCCCGACAGCCTGCCGTAGCCGGCAAATTTGCGCACGGCGTAGTTCACGTCGCCGCTGCCCGCCTGGTAGGCCAGACCCTTGTCCTGCAACCGGGCAATCATGCCCAGCATCTGCGGCACATACTCGGTGGCGCGCGGCTCGTGCGTGGGGCGCTCTATGCCTAAGGCGTCGGCGTCCTGGTGCAGCGCAGCGATCATGCGGTCGGTCAGGCTGCGGATGCTTTCGCCGTTCGCCACCGCGCGGCGGATGATCTTGTCGTCGATGTCGGTGATGTTGCGCACATAGGTCACGGCCAGGCCCGTGGCGCGCAACCAGCGCTGCACCACGTCGAAGGCGATCATGGAGCGCGCGTGGCCCAGGTGGCACAGGTCGTACACCGTCATGCCGCAGACATACATGCGCACGTGGCCAGGCTCTAGCGGGGAAAAATCCTCCAATGCACGCGTCAGCGTGTTGTAGATGCGCAAACTCATGGAATAACAGTCCGAAACAGTGGTAATTGCAACTGGCACGCCGGATGGCCGCCTGGGCGATACCCGGCCAATATCCGGCGTCAGGTGCGGCATGAAAAGGCGGCTGCTGGCCCCGGCGCGCACCGTAGCAAGGCTGCTGGCAGCATGGCGTCGTCTTGACACCCCTCAGCTACAATCATCGCAGTATAAGCGCCAGCGCCAACCCAGTATTTCCACCTCATCCTTGCCAATGAAGCACACCAGCCATCCCCTTGCCCAGCTACTGCGCATCGCCACCCTATCCGCGCTGTTGGGGATGCCGCTGGCGCATGCGGCGGATGACTACGCCGAGATTACGCAGTTGCTGCGCGCCGGCAAGGCCCAGGAGGCCCTGGTCAAGGTCGATCAACGCATCGCCGCCAACACGCGTGACCCCCAGTTGCGCTTTCTGCGCGGCGTGGCCCAGGCCGACATGGGCAAGCATGCCGAGGCCATTGCCACCTTCACCAAGCTCACGGAAGACTACCCCGAGCTGCCCGAACCCTATAACAACCTGGCCGTGCTCTACGCCAACCAGAACCAGTTGGACAAGGCGCGCGCGGCGCTGGAAATGGCGATTCGCACCAATCCCAGCTATTCCACAGCCCACGAGAATCTGGGCGACATCTACGCCAAGCTCGCGGGCCAGGCCTATAGCAAGGCCCTGCAGCTCGATGCCAGCCAGGCGAATTCGCTGCGCCCCAAGCTGGCCCTGATCCGCGAGCTGTTCTCCACCGACGCCAAGGGCAGCCCGGCCAAGGCGGCCAACGCAGCACGCACACCGGCTCCCGCCGCTGCACCGGCGCCGGTGGTTGCCGCCGCACCCGCGGCCATGGTTGCCGCATCGCCCACACCGGCAGCCAAACCAGCGCCGGCACCCGCCCTTGCTCCCGCGCCCACACCAGCGCCCACACCAGCGCCCGCACCGGCGACGGCGCCGGTTGCCGCAGCGCCGGCCGCAGTGCCCGCCCATCCCCCTGCAGCTGCGCACACTGCAGCGGCGGCTCCCGCGGCGCCCAAGGCCGCGTCCACCAGCGGTGCCGAAAAAGATGTGGCCAAGGCCGTTCATGCCTGGGCGACCGCATGGGAAGGCCAGGACATGAACGGCTACCTGGGCGCCTATGCCAAGAGTTTCAAGCCCCAGAACCAGGCGAGCCGTGCGGCCTGGGAGAAGGAGCGCCGCGAGCGCATCGTCGGCCGCTCGAAGATCAACGTGGGCATCAGTGAATTGCGCGTGCAGGTGGACGGCGACAAAGCCCAGGCGCGTTTTCGCCAGCAGTACAGCTCGGGCGGCCTGAATGTCTCGAGCCGCAAGACACTGGAAATGGTGAACCAAGGTGGCCACTGGTCCATCGTTCGTGAAACCTCGGGCGGCTAAGCCTCTCGCTCACGCACCGCTTTTTTCTGCATGCGGCGCCGGTGGCGCCGCGCGCCGTTTTCACAACGTACACCCCGCATGCCCCTGAGCACCCACCCCCTCGGTCACACCCTGGCCATGCTTGTCGTGGCAGGGGTACTGGCCGCGCCCGTGTATGCGGCGTCGCAGGCTGACAAGAAGGCTCATGCTGACAAGAAGGCTCATGCTGACAAGAAGGCTCATGCTGACAAGAAGGCCCACCAGCCCGCTGACAAGAAACCCCGAGAGCCGGCGAGCAAGAAGGTGCACCGCAAGCATGTGCGCGCCGCGGCGCCCCTGCACGATGGCGAGGCCGAACGGCGCCTGTTCGAAATCTACCGCCTGACGGCCGAAGGCAAAGCCCGCGAGGCTCTGCCCCATGCCGAACGCTTGGTGCAAGACCATCCCAATTTCCAGCTCGCCCAACTCGCACTCGGCGACCTGCTGGCCGCCAAGGTGCGCCCTGTGAATCGGGTGGGCGACGTCGGAGCAACCGCCCCGCCCCTCGCAACGGCCCTTGTCATGCCAGCGGCGGCGCCCATGACGATCTCGATTCCAGGCATCAAGCTGGCCACGGCCGCCACGCTATCGACCGTGCCGGCCCCGGCCAAGACGGCCGAGCTGCCAGCGGCGGCGGCCGATACGCTGCTTGAGCTGCGCGCCGAATCGCGCCTGCGCACGGCTGCGCTCAAGAACCGCCCGCCGCAAGGCAGCATTCCGGTGCAGTTCCTGGAGTTGTCCGCGCGCACGCGCCATGCCCTTGCCATGGACGCCTCGCGCTCGCGCCTGTACCTGTTCGAGAACACCGACAAGGGCCTGGTGCTGGTGGCCGACTACTACGCCTCGGTCGGCAAGCTGGGCACCGAGAAGCAGTACGAGGGCGACCAGCGCACGCCGCTGGGCGTGTACTACATCACCAGTCGGCTCGACCCCGCCACGCTCAAGGACTTCTACGGCGCCGGGGCCCTGCCCATCAACTACCCCAACCCCCTGGACCTGAGCCGGGGCAAGACCGGCAGCGGTATCTGGCTGCATGGCACGCCCAGCAACCAGTTTTCGCGCGCGCCCCAGGCCAGTGACGGCTGCCTGGTGCTGGCCAACCCGGACCTGCTACGCATCCTGCAGACCGTGGAGCCGCGCAGCACCCCCGTGGTGATTGCCAAGGATCTGCGCTGGGTCCAGCCCCATGCCCTGCAGGCCGAACGCCAGTCGTTTGCCGATGTGCTCGAATCCTGGCGCAGCGCCAAGTCCCAGGGCGACATGCAGCGCCTGCTGGGTTTTTATGCGCCCGAGTTCCAAAGCTACCGGAACCTGGACCTGGCCCAGTGGTCAACCACCCTGCAGGCCGAAGCGCATGCGCTCAAGGGGCGCGCCGTGGTGCTCAAGGACAAGAGCCTGCTGCGCTGGACCGACGGCAGCGACACCATGGTGGTGACCTTCGGCGAAGTGGCCGAGGGCGCACGCACCGGCCCCGTCAAGCGCCAGTACTGGACCCGCAAGGGGGCGCGCTGGCAGATTTTTTTTGAAGGAGTGATTGGATGATTTCCAGAAGAACCTCGGCCCTGGCCCTGGCCGGCGCGCTGCTGGGTACGCTGCTGCCCACGGCTCCCGTGCTGGCTCAGGCCACCGCGACCCCCAAGGTGAAATTTGTCACCTCCATGGGCGACATCGTGGTGCAGCTCGATGCGGCCAAGGCGCCCAAGACCGTGGAGAACTTCCTGGCCTACGTGCAGGACAAGCATTACAACGGCACCATCTTCCACCGCGTGATCGACGGTTTCATGATCCAGGGCGGCGGCTTCACGGCCGACATGGTGCAAAAACCCACCAAGCCCCCGATCCCGCTCGAAGCCAGCAACGGACTGAAGAACGACACCTACACCATCGCCATGGCGCGCTCGGGCGATCCCAACTCGGCCACGGCGCAGTTCTTCATCAACGTGAAGGACAACGCCATGCTCAACGCGCCCAGCCCCGACGGCCACGGCTACACCGTGTTCGGCAAGGTCATTGAGGGCCAGGCGGTGGTTGACAAGATCAAGGCCGTGGCCACGGGCAACCGTGGGCCCTACCAGAACGTGCCCACCGCGCCCGTGATCATCGAATCTGCAACCCTGGTCAAGTAAGCACCCCAAGGACAAACCACCATGAGCAACCCGCAAGTCGAACTGCACGTCACCATCAACGTCGCCGAAACCGCCACCCCCGGCGTCATCACGCTGGAGCTGGACGCCAAGAACGCCCCGAAGTCCACCGAGAATTTCCTGGCCTACGTGAACAAGGGCCACTACGACGGCACCATCTTCCACCGCGTGATCAAGGGTTTCATGATCCAGGGCGGAGGCTTCACCGCCGACATGAAGCAAAAGGGCACCGACACCCCCGTCGAAAACGAGGCCGCCAACGGTCTGAAGAACGACAAGTACACCATCGCCATGGCGCGCACCGGCGACCCGCACAGCGCCACAGCGCAGTTCTTCATCAACACAGTGGACAACGGCTTCCTGAACCACACCTCGCCCACGCCCCAAGGCTGGGGCTACGCCGTGTTCGGCAAGGTGGTCAAGGGCGAGGACGTGGTCGAGGCCATCAAGAAGGTGCGCACCACGCGCAAGGGCTTCCACGACGACGTGCCCTTTGACGCCGTGGTCATCGACAAGGCCGTGGCGCTGTAATCTGCCCAATGCCTGAAGCCGCGCCGCAGACCACGCTGCACATGGCGCAGCTGCAAGCCCCTCGGGCGTGGCGTACGGTCGATTTTCTGGCTGACCTGCACCTGGAGCCGGCCCAGCCCGCCACGCTGCAGGCGCTGCGGCAGTACCTGGACGACACGCCGGCCGACGCGGTATTCCTGCTTGGCGACCTGTTCGAGGTCTGGGTAGGCGACGACGCGATTGACGAGGCCGGCAGCTTCGAGGCCCAATGCTGCGCACTGCTCGCGCAGGCGGCGCGGCAGCGGCCGCTGTACTTCATGCACGGCAACCGCGACTTCCTCGTGGGCGCGGGCTTTACGCGCCACACCGGCATTACGCTGCTGGCCGACCCCACGGTGCTCAGCATGGCGGGCCGGCGCTGGCTGCTGTCGCACGGCGACGCGCTGTGCCTGAACGATGTCGAATATCAGCGCTTTCGTGCCCTGGCGCGCAACCCCGAGTGGCAGGCCCAGCTGCTGGCACGTCCGCTGCACGAGCGCCGCGCCCAGGGCCGCAGCGCGCGCAGCGAGAGCGAGGCGCGCAAGCAGGCCGGCACGGCCGCCTACGCCGACGTGGACGGCCCCGCCGCCATCGCCTGGCTGCGTGCGGCGCGCGCCGAGGCGCTGATCCACGGCCACACGCACCTGCCGGCCGACCATGTGCTCGCGCCCGGCCTGTCGCGCCATGTGCTGACCGACTGGGATCTGCAGGCGACACCGCCACGCGCCGGCGTGTTGCGCCTGACGGACCAAGGCTTGCAGCGCCTGGCCCTCGCCCCCACGTAGCGGCATGCCCCCTGCCCCGCTACGCCTTCTGACCCGCATCGCCCGGCGCCTGCGCGCCGCCATCGCCCCCACGCCGGAGATTTCGGCCGGCCTGTGGCTGCAAACGCTGCACCACTACCCCTTCCTCGCCGCGCTGCCGCTGGCCGACCAGGCCAAGCTGCGCGCGCTCAGCGCAATCTTCCTGCAGCGCAAGGAATTCTCGGGCGCGCATGGCCTTGTGGTGACCGACGCCATGGCCGTGGCAATAGCCGCCCAGGCCTGCTTGCCGCTGCTGCACTGGGGCCGGCCGCGCCAGGCGCTGGCCTGGTACGACGATTTCGTGGGCATCGTCGTGCACCCGGCCGAGGCCCTGGCGCGGCGCAAGACCATGGACGCGGCCGGCGTGGTGCACCACTACAACGAGGTGCTGCTGGGCGAGGCCATGGAGCATGGCCCGGTGATGCTGGCCTGGCCCGCCGTGGCCGCCGCGGGCCGCGGCGGCCACGCCAGCAGCGTGGTGATCCACGAATTCGTGCACAAGATCGACATGAAGAGCGGCGGCGCCGACGGCTGCCCACCCCTGCCGCCCGGCTTCATGGGCACGAGCGGCGTGCGCGCCGCCCATGCGGCCTGGCATGCCGCCTGGGAGCCGGCCTACGCACATTTCCGCGAGCAGGTCATCATCGCCGAGCGCTTCGGTGGCGAATGGCCCTGGCTCGACGCCTATGGCGCCACGGCCCCGGCGGAGTTCTTCGCCGTGGCCTGCGAGGCCTACTTCGTGCACCGCGAGCGCTTTGGAGAGGAGTTTCCTGCGCTGCTGCCGGTGCTGGATGCGCTATTTCGTCCCGCGCAAGCAATACAAGCCAAATAGGCCCCTAACGCTTATGCAGTAACCGTTATAAGCTACGTTAATTACAGCAATCCGCGCGCCCAGCCCAGGCCCGCCGTGGTGCCGCCGGGCACCGCGCCGCGGCGCGGGCGGTACTCGCAGCCCACCCAGCCCTGCCAGCCGCACGCGGCGGCCACCTCGTCGATGACGGCGAACAGATAGGGGTGGTGCAGCTCACCCATGTCGGGCTCGTGCCGTTCGGGCACGCCGGCGATCTGGAAATGGCCCACGCGGCCCGTGGGTAGGTACTGGCGGATCTTCATTGCCACGTCGCCCTCGACGATCTGGCAGTGGTACAGGTCGAACTGCACCTGCAGGTTGGGCGCGCCCACGGCCTGCACGATGGCGTGGGCCTCGTCCTGGCGGTTGAGGAAGAAGCCGGGGATGTCGCGGGTGTTGATGGGCTCGATCAGCACCTGGCGCCCCGCGTGCGCCGCCTGCTCGGCCGCCCAGCGCAGGTTGGCCATGTAGGTGGGGCGCAGCGTCTCGCGCGTCTGGCCCGCGGGCACCAGGCCGGCCATGACATGGATGCGCGGGCAGTCGAGCGCGGCGGCGTAGTCCAGCGCGCGCGCAAAGCCGCCCTGGAACTCGGCCTCGCGCCCGGGCAGGCAGGCCAGGCCGCGCTCGCCCTTGTCCCAGTCGCCGGGCGGTGCGTTGAACAGCACTTGTTGCAGGCCGTTGTCGTGCAGGCGCCTGGCGATCTCGGCCGCCGGGTACTCGTAGGGGAACAGGTATTCGACGCCACGGAAGCCATCGGCGGCGGCGGCGGCGAAACGGTTCAGGAAGGCATGCTCGTTGTAGAGCATGGACAGGTTGGCGGCAAAGCGGGGCATGTTTGTATTCCTTACCAACGCGCATTAAAAGTAGCGCGCAGCTCGTCAATTTGTGCCGCGTCCAGCGCGGCGGGCTTGGGGGAAGACAGCAGCCAGAGCCGGGCCGTCTCCTCCAGTTCCTCCAGCGTCGCCATGGCGGCGGCGGGGCTGTCGTGCCAGACGTTGGGGCCCAGGCGCGTGAGCACCACGGCGCGCAGCGGCTGGCCCTTGGCGCCGTAGCGCGCAATGGCCTGGGCCACGGCCTCGGCCGCCTCGGGCGCGCCGGGGCGGTGGTAGGGAATCACCGGCACATGTCCGACCTTCATCACGAAGTACGGCGTGATGGGCGGCAGCAGTTCCGCGCCCTGGGGGAGCAGCGTGAGCGCCACGCAGTGCGTGCTGTGCGTGTGGATGACGCAGGCGGTCTGCGCGTCGAAGGCGCGCGCGGCGGCGTAAATGCGCTGGTGCAGGGCGATGGTCTTGCTCGCGCGGTCGCCGCTGACCTGCCGGCCCTCGCCGTCCAGGCGCGCCAGGCGCGCCGGGTCGAGGAAGCCCAGGCAGGCGTCGGTGGGCGTGATGAGGAAGCCGTCATCGAGCCGCACGCTGATGTTGCCCGCCGTGGCGTGCACGTAGCCGCGCGCGAACAGGCTTGCGCCGACGCGGCAGATCTCCTCGCGCGCTTGCGCCTCGGTCATGCGAGCACCTCGAAGGCGCGCGTGAAGAAATCGTCGCCGCCGAAGTTGCCGGACTTGAGCGTGATGTGCAGGCCCTGGCCCAGCGCCTGCGCGTGGCACCAGGGCACGCCCGGGTCGATCTGCGGGCCGATCTGCATCTGCGTGATGCCCAGCGCCTGCACGCAGGCGCCCGAGGTCTCGCCGCCCGCCACCACCAGCTGGCGCACGCCGCGCTCGACCAGGCCGCGCGCGATGGCCGCAATGGTGCGCTCGACCATGGCGCCGGCCTGCTCCACGCCCAGGCGCGACTGCACGGACTGCACGGCGGCGCTGCCCGCCGTGGAATAGACCAGCACCGGGCCGCGCGCGAGCAGCGGCGCGGCCCAGGCCAGCGCCTCGGCCGCCACGTCGGCGCCCTGGGCGATGCGCAGTGGGTCTATGGCCAGCGCCTGCCCGCCGCGCGCGATGAAGTCCTGCACCTGCCGGTTGGTCGCCAGCGAGCAGCTGCCCGACACCACGGCGCGCAGGCCGCCCTTAGGCAGCAGCACGCTCGCGGCGGGCGACGGCGCGAGGCCGAAATTGGCCGGCAGCGCAATCGCCACGCCCGAGCCCGCCGTGACCAGCGGCAGCGCCGCGAGCGCCGGGCCCATGCGCAGCAGGTCGTCGTTGGAGACGGCATCGACGATGGCGATGGCAACGCCCTCGGCCTTGAGCTGCGCGATGCGCTCCGTCACCGCATCCGCGCCGCGCGCAACCACGGCGTGGTCGATCAGGCCCACCTTGCGCTGGCACTGCGCCTGCATCACGCGCACCAGGTTGGGGTCGGTCATGGGCGTGAGCGGGTGGTTCTGCATGCCGCTCTCATTGAGCAGCACGTCGCCCACGAACAGGTAGCCCTTGAACACGGTGCGCTTGTTGTCGGGGAAGGCGGGGGTGGCGATGGTGAAGTCTATCCCCATCGCATCCATCAGCGCCTCGGTCACGGGGCCGATGTTGCCGGCCGCCGTGCTGTCGAAGGTGGAGCAGTACTTGAAGTAGACCTGGCGCGCGCCCTGCCCTTGCAGCCAGCGCAGCGCGGCGAGCGATTGCTCGATGGCCTCGCCCACCGGGTTGGTGCGCGATTTGAGGGCGATGACGACGGCATCCACGTCCGCCGCCAGCGGGCCTTCGGGCACGCCGATGGCCTGCACCACGCGCATGCCCGCGCGCACGAGGTTGTTGGCAAGGTCGGTGGCGCCCGTGAAGTCGTCGGCGATGCAGCCCAGCAGCAGCTTGCTCATGTCATCAGCCTTTCACGTCAAGTTTGACGGCCTGCGGGTTCTCGCGCACGTAGTCGCGCAAGATGGCCTCGAAGCTCTCGTCGGCCGCCAGGCCCAGGGCCTGGGCACGCTTCGGGTTGAAGCGGCTGGGCCAGCTGGTGATGATCTTGGCGATCTGCGCGTCGGGCTCCCAGTCGATCAGTGCCGTGGCCTCTTTGCCGGCCACGCGCTCCAATGCCTGGGCCATCTCGCCCACGGTGGTGGTGATCGCGGGCAGGTTCACGGCGGTGCGTGCGCCCCATTGCCCGGCGCTGGCGGTGGCGGCGCGCAGGATGCCGCGCACCGTGTTGCCGGGCGACGAAAGCGCCACGGGCGTCTCGGGCGCTACGGGGCAGCGCGCGCGCTCGCCGGCCAGCGGCTCGCGCAGCATGCCCGACAGAAAGCTGGACGCGGCCGCGTTCGGGCGGCCGGGGCGCACGCTCACCGTCATCAGGCGCACGTTGCGGCCCTGCACAAAGCCCTTGCGCGTGAAGTCGGCCACCAGCTGCTCGCCGATGAACTTCTGTATGCCGTAGCTGTTCTGCGGCGTGGGCAGCGAGTTGTCCTCGATCACGGCGGGCAGGCGCTGCTCGGGCGAATCGCCGAACACCGCCACCGAGCTGGAGAACACGAACACGGGGGTGTGCCCCGCATGGCGGCAGCCTTCGAGGAGCTGGCGCGTGGCGTCGAGGTTGCTGCGCATGCCAAGGTCGAAGTCGGCCTCGCACTCGCCGCTGACGGCCGCCGCGAGGTGGAACACGGCCTGCACCTCGCCCAGCGGCAGCGCGCCCGCGGCGAGCTGCTCGCCCAGGTCGCCCAGCAGCGGCTGCACGCGCGCATCAAGCGCCAGGTCGGCGGGCGGCGCCACGCGGTCTACCAGCACCAGGCGCTGGATGGGCTGCGCGGGCGCGCCGGCCAGCGCCAGGCTGCCTTGCGCCAGCAGGGTGCGCGCCAGGCGCGCGCCGAGGAAGCCGCTACCGCCGGTGATGAGGATGTTCATGGGGAGCTCCTTGTGTATTGAATTACAAGCCAAATATGCCTCCAGCGCCCGCCCAGCAAGCGCTAGCAGCTATGAATATGCGAGTCTTTCAGGGCAGCTCGATGCCCGGGAAGATCTTGATGACCGCGCTGTCGTCCTCGCGCGCAAAGCCCGCCGTGGAAGCCTGCATGAACATCTGGTGCGCGGTCGAAGACAGCGGCAGCGGGAATTTGCTGGCGCGCGCCACGTCCAGCACCAGGCCCAGGTCCTTGACGAAGATGTCCACGGCCGACAACGGCGTGTAATCGCCGGCCAGCACATGGGCCATGCGGTTCTCGAACATCCAGCTATTGCCCGCGCTGTGCGTGATGACCTCGTACAGCGCCGCCGGGTCCACGCCCTCGCGCAGGCCCAGGGCCATGGCCTCGGCCGCGGCGGCGATGTGCACGCCGGCCAGCAGCTGGTTGATGACCTTGACCTTGCTGCCCGCGCCCGCCTTGTCGCCCAGGCGGTAGACCTTGGCGGCCATGGCGTCGAGCAGGCCGCCCGCGCGCGCATAGGCCTCGGGCGTGCCGGCGGTCATCATCGTCATCTGGCCGCTGGCAGCCTTGGCGGCGCCGCCGGAGATGGGCGCGTCCAGGTACAGGATGCCGAGCTTGGCCAGGCGCGACTCCAGCGCCACCGACCAGTTGGGGTCGACCGTGGAGCACATCACGAACAGGCTGCCGGGGCGCATGTGGGCGGCGACGCCATCCTCGCCGAACAGCACGCTCTCCGTCTGCGCGGCGTTGACGACCACCGAGACCACCACGTCGCAGCGCGCGCCCAGGTCGGCCAACGTCTCGCAGGCGGTGCCGCCATCCTTGGCGAAGTCCTGCGCCACCTCGCGCCGCAGGTCGAACACATGGGGCGCGTAGCCCGCGCGGCGCAGCGACTGCGCCATGCCCAGGCCCATGGCGCCCAGGCCCACGAGGCCGACACGAACGAAGTTGGTAGAGGACATCGGCAACAACCATAGTGGCGTGCAAAAGTGCCGCACCATTGTTACCGATGCGCGCCAACGAGAGCGGGCCATGCCCGCCCCTTGGGCGTCCTGGCAGATTCAGCCCATTGCCCGGCGCGCCTCCTGTGCGATGTGCGCCGCATCCACCTGGAAGAAGCCGCGCAGCGCGGCGCGCGTGTCGCTGCGGCCAAAACCGTCGGTGCCCAGCGTGCGGTAGCGCCGGCCCTCGGGGATGTAGGCGCGCACGGTCTCGGGCACGGCGCGCACATAGTCGGTGGCGGCGACGATGGGGCCAAGCGTGGCCGCCAGCACCTGGCCCAGCCAGGGCGCAGCGCCGCTGCCTTCGCAGGCCTGGCCATCGCGCGCCAGCTCGCTCCAGCTCGTCACGCTGACCACATGGGCGGTGATGCCGGCTGCGGCCAGCTGCTCGGCGGCCTTGATGACCTCCGTGAGGATGGCGCCGGAGCCCAGCAGGGTGACGTCATTTTCGGAAGAAAAATGGCTCTCGCGCCCGCCCATCGTACGCTGGTAGCTATTGAACACATAGCAACCGCGCAGCACACCCGCATGCGCTGCCTCGGGCAGGTCGGCCTGGGCGTAGTTCTCGTTCATGAGGGTGACGTAGTAAAAGACGTCTTTGCGCTCAGTGAGCATTTCGCGCATGCCGGCGTCGATGATGACCGCCATCTCGCCCGCGTAGGCCGGGTCGTAGGCCTTGCAGTTGGGGATGGTGGCTGCGATGAGGTGGCTGGTGCCGTCCTGGTGCTGCAAGCCCTCGCCGCCCAGCGTGGTGCGCCCGCTGGTGGCGCCCAGCAAAAAGCCGCGTGCGCGCTGGTCGGCCGCGGCCCAGATGGCATCGCCCACGCGCTGGAAGCCGAACATGGAGTAGTAGATGTAGAACGGCAGCATGGCCAGGCCGTGCACGCTGTAGCTCGTGGCCGCGGCCGTCCAGCTGGCCAGCGCCCCGGCCTCGCTGATGCCTTCTTCCAAAATTTGCCCGTCCTTGGCCTCGCGGTAGGAAAGGATGGAGCCAATGTCCTCGGGCGCGTAGCGCTGGCCCACGTTGCTGTAGATGCCCACCTGCTTGAACAGGTTGGCCATGCCGAAGGTGCGCGCCTCGTCGGCCACGATGGGCACGATGCGCGGGCCGAGCGCAGCGTCCTTCAGCAGGCCGCCCAGCATGCGCACGAAGGCCATGGTGGTGCTCATGTCCTTGGCCTGCGCCGTCAGGGCGAACTGCGCGTACTGCGCCAGCGGCGGCACGGCGACCGGTTCGCAGACCGATGCACGCCGCGGCAGGTAGCCGCCCAGGCTTTGGCGGCGCGCGTGCAGGTACTGCATCTCGGCGCTGTCCGCGGCAGGCTTGAGGAACTCCAGATTCACCGCCTGCGCATCGCTCAAAGGCAGGTTGAAGCGGTTGCGAAACTCGATCAGCTCCTGGTCATCGAGCTTTTTCTGGCTGTGCGTGGTCATCTTGCCCTGGCCCGCCGCGCCCATGCCGTAGCCCTTCTTGGTGTGCGCCAGGATGACGGTGGGTTGGCCCCGGTGGGCGGCCGCTTGCGCGTAGGCGGCGTAGATCTTCACCAGGTCATGGCCGCCGCGCTTCAAGCGGTCGATCTGCTCGTCGGTCATGCCCTGGGCCAGCGCGGCCAGCTCGGGGTTTTGGCCGAAGAAGTTGTCGCGGTTGAAGCGCCCGTCCTTGGCGGCAAAGGTCTGCATCTGGCCATCCACGGTCTCGCCCAGGGTGCGCACCAGAGCGCCGGTGAGGTCACGTGCAAACAGGCCGTCCCAGTCGCTGCCCCATAACAGCTTGATGACGTTCCAGCCACTGCCGGTAAACAATCGCTCCAGCTCATCGACGATACGTCCATTGCCGCGCACCGGGCCGTCGAGGCGCTGCAGGTTGCAGTTGACCACCCAGACCAGGTTATCGAGGCCCTCGCGCGCGGCCAGCGTGAGGGCGCTGGTGCTCTCGGGCTCGTCCATCTCGCCGTCGCCAAACACGCCCCACACCTTGCGGCCCTGGCAGTCGAGCAGGCCGCGGTCGGTCAGGAAGTGCATGAAACGCGCGTGGTAGATGCTGCTGATCGGCCCAATGCCCATGGAGCCCGTGGGGAACTGCCAGAAGTCCGGCATGGACCAGGGGTGCGGGTAGCTGCACAGGCCGCGCGCGCCTTCACCCGGCGCGGTGATCTCCTGGCGAAAGTGCAGCAGGTCCTGCTCGCTCAAAAAGCCTTCGAGGAAGGCGCGCGCATACACGCCTGGCGCGCTGTGCGGCTGGAAAAACACCAGGTCGCCGCGGTGCTGGCCTTGGCCCAGGCCTTCGCGGGCGTGGAAGAAGTGGTTGAAGCCGACCTCGAACAGGTCGGCGGCGCTGGCGTAGCTGGCGATATGGCCGCCGAGTTCGCCATAGGCCTTGTTGGCGCGCACCACCATGGCCAGGGCGTTCCAGCGCATCAGGCTGGCCAGGCGCTCTTCGGTGGCCAGGTCGCCGCCAAACGCGGGCTGTGCCTGCGCGGCGATGGTGTTGACCGCCGGGGTGTTGAGCTCGGGCCGCCAACCCAGCTGGACAGCATGGGCGGCGCGCGCCAGCTCATCGAGCATGAAGCGCGCGCGCTCGGGGCCTTGGCTTGCCACCAGTGCGGCAAAGGCGTCGCGCCATTCGGCGGTTTCCTGGGGGTCTGGGTCCGCCATGGTGCTGAGGGTGGAGGGTGCGATTGGGGCGTTCATACCCGCCACTGTAAGCCTGAGCGGGCCACGCAGGGTATCGTTTGACGTACCTGCCGCAGGTACGCACCGCTTCACGCTCAAACAGGTGCGCGACAAGACCGCGCTGCCGCTGCCCAAGGCATGGTGGTCATGTCGCATGAGCTCATTTATTAATAGCGCTATGCGCTTGATGGATAAGCGCTACAGCCACTATTTGCCCATCACGTTCGTCAAATCCTGCAGCCAGGCCATAGAGTCGCGCAACTCCTCGGGGCGGATCTCGTGCACCCCCGGATATTCGCGGTAGCTCAGCGCCAGCGGCAGGCCCTGCGCATGGTCGCGGATGGCCTGGGCACTGGCCAGCGGGATCACGTTGTCCTGCACGCCATGGCTGACCCAGAGCCGGCGGCCCGCCAGGGCGGCGGCCGGCGCGGCATCGCCCAGGGCCTGCGGCAGCAGCCGGCTGTGCCAGACCATGCAGGCCTGCAGCAGCGCGGGCTGGGTGAGCAGCAGCGTCAGCGCCATGATGCCGCCCTGACTGAAGCCGCCCACCACCACGCGCGCGGCCGGAATGCCGAGCCGGCGTGCGGCCTGGTCCACGGCCTGCGCCACCAGCGCCCGGCTTGCGGCCTCCTGCGGCTCGTCGATGCTGCGCGTGCCGTCCGCGGCCACGGTGAAGTCGAACCAGGCGTGGGCTTGCGGCCCCATGCGATAGGGCGCGCGCAGGCTCAGCACATGGAACGGCGCGGGCACATAGGGCGCGAGGCCGAACAAATCCTGCTCATTGCTGCCGACGCCATGCATCAGCAGCAGCAGCCAGGGGTTGGGCGCGTGGGCCGCTGCAGGGCGGTGGAGGGAGGAAAGCGGTAATTCAAGCATGGACATGGATCGGCAAAAAGGGCTTCATTCCGCCGCGCCGGGGCGTCCGCGCAGCGCCTTCAGGCTCGAACGCTGGCTCTTGGATTCAAGGCGCCGCCGCTGCGATCCCAGCGTGGGCCGGGTGGCGCGGCGCACACGCGGCGGCCGGGCCACGCTGTCCACCAGGGCCTGCAGGCGCGCCAGCGCGTCCAGGCGGTTCGCCTCATGCGTGCGGTATTGCTGGGCCTTGATGACCAGCACGCCCTGCTGGGTGATGCGGCCGTCGCGCAGGGCCAGAAGGCGCTGCTTCACGTCGTCGGGCAGGGACGATGCGGCAATGTCGAAGCGCAGGTGCACGGCGCTCGACACCTTGTTCACGTTCTGCCCGCCCGCGCCCTGGGCGCGCATGGCGCTCAGCTCCACCTCGGCGGGGTTCACCCGCGGGCCGGGGGAATGCGGCGCGCCCGTCACGCTCAGGCCCCGCGCGCCCCTGCGCTCAGTGCGGCCAGCAGGGCCTGCGCGAAGGCCTGGGGGCGCTCGAACTGCACCCAGTGGCCGGCGTCTGCCATCAGCGCCATGCCGCGAAAATCGGGCGCCGCGGCGGCGTAGGCCCCCTCCAGCGCGCCAATCCACTCCTTGTAGAGCGCATCGCTACGGCCATAGATGGCATGCACGGGGCACTCCACCTGCGGCAGGGCCCGCGCCAGTGCGTCGGTATGCGCCAGGCGCCGGCGCGGCATGCGGTCGCGCACCACGTTGGCCACATGCAGGCCCAGCGCCAGGCCGTCCTGCGCGTCGATCAGCGCCTGGTCCTGGAGCATGAGCGCTGCCAGGTTGTAGCGGTGCGCCGCGATCTGCCCCGCCTCGGGCAGGTGGCGCCAGGCCTTGAGCGCAAACTGCCGCTGCGGCACCACGCCCATGGCGGGTGCGCCCACCAGCACCAGCTGGCGCGCCAGCTCGGGGTGGGCGGCGAGCAGCAGGCCGGCCGTGAGGCCACCGAAGGAAAAACCCACCAGGTCACACGGGCGGGGGCCAAACAGAGCGCGCAGCCCAGCTGCCAGGGGCTCAACCAGGGCGTCGGCGTCCCCTCCCGTCGGGGGCATGGCCGAGTCGCCAAAGCCCGGCAGGTCGGGAATCCACAGTTCGCGGCCCGCGGCCACGAGGTCTTCGATATTGCGCACCCAATGCGTCCAGCTGCCACTGCCGCCATGCAGCAGCACCAGCGGCGGCATGTCATCACGCGGCGCGCCCCAGACATGCCAGACCAAGTCGCCATTGCCTAAGGGCGTGGCCTCGCGCCGGGCTTGGGCACGCAGCTCCAGCACCTGCGGCGGCAGCGGCAGCGTGGCCAGTGCCGGCGCCGTCACCACTGAGCCAGCCCGTCGATGGCGAGCGCGTAGCCCTGCACGCCAAAGCCGCACATCACCGCGCGGGCGGCGGCAGCCAGGTAGGAATGGTGGCGAAAGCTCTCGCGCGCATGCACGTTGCTGATGTGCAGCTCGACGAGCGGCACGCCCGTGCCCTTGACGGCATCGAGCAGCGCCACGCTGGTGTGCGTGTAGGCGGCGGCGTTGAGCACCACGCCCGCCAACTGCCCCGTAGCGTGCAGGCGGCCGGCCTCGTGGATCCAGTCCACCAGCGCCCCTTCGTGGTTGCTTTGGCGGAACACCAGCGCCAGGCCATGGCGCACGCAGGCGGCGGCGCAGAGCTGCTCCACGTCGGCCAGGCTCTGCGAGCCATAGACCTGCGGCTCGCGCGTGCCCAGCAGGTTGAGATTGGGGCCGTTGAGGACGTAAACGGTTTTGGTCATACGGTTGCAAGCAAGGATGAGCGGCGGACCCGCAGCCGTCCATTATGCAAAGCAAAAGCGGCCCCGCGAGGCCGCTTGCTTCAGTCAACCGCCAGACGCGTCAGCGCCAGTCGCGATGGCCGTGATGATGATGGTGGTGGTGCCCCCAGCCACGCTGGTAGTAGCCATAGCCAATGGGCTGCGGCGCGTACACCACCGGAGGCGGCGCGTAATACACGGGGCGCGGCGGCGCATACACCACAGGGGGCGGCGCGTAATACACGGGCGGGGGCGGCGCGTAGTACACCGGCGCGGCATTGCCCACGCCCAGGGCCACACCAGGCGCGCCCACGCCGACCGACCAATACACATCACTGCGCGCCTGCGCAGTGCCGGCGCCCACCATCAGGGCCAGCGCCACGCCGGCTGTGGCGGCGGCGGCAAACCAAGAGCGACGTTGGGTCATGAGAATTCTCCTTCGACTACGGGGCATGGCTGCCCGCTGCAGAACACCACTCCAGCGGAGTGAAACGACAGTATTGTCCAAGTCTTAACGCGCCAGCCCGGCAAATGGATGGCATGGATCACTGTATTTGTTGTTTCCGAACGTTGCCGGACACGGCGCGGCGCGCTGGCAGCGCGGCCTAGAATCAAGGCATGAGCACCCCAGCCCACCACGACACCCCAGAATCCGTAAAGCCCAGCAACTTCCTGCGCCAGATCATCGAGGCCGACCTGGCCCAGGGCACGCACGCGGCCAACCGCTGGGCCGGCAGCCCCGGCGATTGCGCCCACCAGGGCGCCGGCGCCATAGACCCCGCCAGGATCCGCACGCGCTTTCCGCCCGAGCCCAACGGCTACCTGCACGTGGGCCATGCCAAGAGCATCTGCCTGAACTTCGGCCTGGCGCGCGACTATGGCGGCGTGTGCCACCTGCGCTTTGACGACACCAACCCCGAGAAGGAAGAGCAGGAATACGTGGACGGCATCATCGACGCCGTGCACTGGCTGGGCTTTGACTGGCGCGACCCCGACGGCCACGAGAACCTGTACTACGCCAGCAACTACTTCGACTTCATGTACCGCGCGGCCGAGTACCTCATCGAGGCCGGCCACGCCTACGTGGACGAGCAGACGGCCGAGGAAATGCGCGCCAACCGCGGCGACTTTGGCAAGCCGGGCGTGGACAGCCCCTACCGCAACCGCACGCCGGCCGAGAACCTGGCGCGCTTTCGCGAGATGCGTGACGGCAAGCTGCCCGACGGCGCCGCCGTGCTGCGCGCCAGGATCGACATGGCATCGCCCAACATCAACCTGCGCGACCCGGCCATCTACCGCATCAAGCATGCCGAGCACCACAACACCGGCAACCAGTGGTGCATCTACCCCATGTACACCTTCGCGCACCCGGTCGAGGATGCGCTGGAGTGCATCACCCACAGCATCTGCACGCTGGAGTTCGAGGATCAGCGCCCGTTCTACGACTGGCTGCTCGACCGCCTGGCCGAGGGCGGCCTGATTGCCAAGCCGCACCCGCGCCAGTACGAGTTTGCGCGCCTGAACCTGACCTACGTGGTCACCAGCAAGCGCAAGCTCAAGCACCTGGTGGACAACGGCATCGTCAGCGGCTGGGACGACCCGCGCATGCCAACAATAGTGGGCATGCGCCGGCGCGGCTACACGCCCGCGTCCATCCAGGCGTTCTGCGAGCGCATAGGCGTGACCAAGGACTACAGCTGGATCGACTACGGCACGCTCGAAGGCTGCCTGCGCGAGGATCTGGAAGCCAAGGCCCCGCGTGCCATGGTGGCGCTGGACCCGCTCAAGCTGGAGCTGACCAACTGGGCCGAGGTGTTCGGCAGTGCCGACCACCTGGAGCCCTGCAGCCTGCCCGCCCTGCCCCACGCGCAGGAAGGCTCGCCGGAACGTCATTTCTCCCTGGGCCGCGAGGTCTGGATCGAGCGCGAGGACTTCGAGGAAGTGCCGCCCAAGGGCTACAAGCGGCTGTTCCCAGGCAACAAGGTACGCCTCAAGGGCGGCTACGTCATCGAGTGCACGGGCTGCGAGAAGGACGCCGCCGGCACCATCACCAAGGTGCTGGCCACCGTGGTGCCCGACACCAAGAGCGGCACGCCCGGCGCCGACAGCGTCAAGGTCAAGGCCGCCATCACCTGGGTGGGCGTGGCCGATGGCCTCACCGCAGAGGTGCGCCTGTACGACCGCCTGTTCACCGACGCCCAGCCCGACGCGGGCGGCAAGGACTTCCTGGCCCTGCTCAACCCAGACAGCCTCAAGGTGGTGACGGCCTATGTCGAGCCCTCGCTGGCCCAGGCACAGCCCGAAGACAGGTTCCAGTTCGAGCGTTTCGGCTATTTTGTCGCCGACCGCAAAGATCATGCGCCGGCCAAGCCCGTGTTCAACCGCATCACGGGGCTCAAGGACAGCTGGGGCAAGTGATGCTCCGTCCGCAAACCATCCAGATATACCTGCCGTCTGGCGATCCGCGCGGCGTTCGTATCGCTGAAATCACGACACGAATCGTTCGCGTGGTCGAAGTGCCGCGCAGCGAGCTCGCCGGCTTCCTCAAGATGCCGGAAGCCCAGCAGGTGGGGGTGTACTTCCTGGTGGGCGATACCAGCGAACTGGGGCTGCCGCGCATCTACATTGGCCAATCTGGCAGCGTGGGAAGTCGACTGGTACAGCACAACCAAAGCAAGGACTTCTGGAACCGTGCGCTGGTGGTGATATCGCTGACAAACAGCCTGACGCAGACGCACGCGCTGTTTCTGGAGTGGTTCGCCATCGGCGAAGCAACCAGCGCGGGCCGCTATTCCCTGGAAAACGGCAACAACGGCACACAGCCATACACGCCCGCGCCACTGCAAGCCGATTGCACTGAAATACACGAAACGGCGGCCACTCTCTTGGCCACGCTGGGGCATCCGATCTTTGAATCACTGACCCACAGTGCAAATACAGTCGGTGGCGTAACCCAGACCGCCGAACTCTTTTACTGCAAGGGGCCAGATGCCAACGGCATCGGCGAATACACCTCTGAAGGTTTCGTCGTGCACGCTGGCTCTACGGCACGCGTCAGCAACGTTGCATCCATCCAAGGCACTTCTCAAGAACGCTTCAGAGAGCAACTGGTGACCGATGGCGTGCTAAAGCTCCAAGGCAAGCACTACATCCTTTCCCGGAATTTTCTGTTTTCAAGCCCCAGCATGGCCGCGATTGCCATACTGGGTCGCTCTGCCAATGGCTGGATGGAGTGGAAAACAAAAGATGGGCAGACGCTGGATAGCGCCAAGCGAAAAACACTCTCCGAAACAAGCATGAGGAGCTAAGCAATGTCCGACCTACCTCCACCCAACCAGTCGGCGATCCTGCAGTTCTGGTTCGACGAGCTCACACCCCAGCAGCATTTCGCCAAGGATGCGCTGCTCGACGCGGCCATCGCCCGGCGCTTTGGCGCCACCCTGGCTGCCGCCGCGCGTGGCGAGCTGTTCGGCTGGCGCAGCACGGCCCAGGGGCGCCTTGCCGAGATCCTGGTGCTAGACCAGTTCTCCCGCAACATCTACCGCGACCGGCCGCGGGCCTTCGCGCAGGACGGCATGGCGCTGATCCTGGCGCAGGAGCTGATCGCCAGCGGGCAGGCACAGGCCCTTGCGCCCGCTCAGCGCGCCTTTGCCTACATGCCCTATATGCACAGCGAATCGCGCTTGGTGCAGGCGCAATCGGTGCGGCTGTTCAGCGAGCCGGGGCTGCAGGACAACCTGCCGTTTGCGCTGCAGCACCAGGCCATCATCGAGCGCTTTGGCCGCTATCCGCACCGCAACGCCATACTTGGGCGCCAGTCCAGCGATGAAGAACTGGCCTTCCTGCGCGAACCCGGTTCCTCGTTCTAGAACCTTTTGGGGGCTCATCCCTCCTATCCCGCCATGAATCGCAAGCAACCGATCAAAACCCTGGCCGCCCTGGCCCTGGCCACCCTGGTGGGCGCCTGCACCAGCGCGCCATCGCAGACTCAGGACCCCATGCCTCCCAGCCTCCAGCAGCAGCAGCGAGCACCCGACCTGGCCTCCTACGACTGGAGCCTGGCGGCGGCCTACGACGCCCAGGGCCGGCCCGACGAGCGTTTTCGCATCGCCGGCCATGCCCCGCTGCAGCTGCACTTCGAGGACCAGCACCTGAGCGTGCGCAACCTCTGCAATCAGCTGGGCGCCAGCTTCGGCACGCAGGGCAATGACATGCAGCTGACCCAGATGCTGTCCACCAAGCGCGCCTGTGCCGACCGGGCGTTGATGCAACTCGAAGACCGCGTGGGCGCCCTGCTGCCCACCGTCAAACGTTTTCAGCTGCGCGCCGGCAGTACACCGCAGCTGCAGCTGTTCTTTGCCGACGGCAGCCGATGGGAGCTGGCCGGCCAGCCCACGCCGCAGACGCAGTACGGCGGCCCGGGCGAGCGCATCTTCCTGGAGGTGGCGCCCGAGCGCGTGGCCTGCAGCCACGGCGTAGTGAAGAACGCCCAATGCCTGCGCGTGCGCGAGATCCGCTACGCCGACAACGGCGTCAAGAGCCATGTGGGCGAGTGGCAGGCGTTCTATGGTGAGGTGCAGGGCTACAGCCACGAGCCGGGCATGCGCAATGTGCTGCGCATCAACCGCTTCAAGCGCCAGAACCCGCCGGCCGATGCGTCAAGCTACGCCTATGTGCTGGACATGGTGGTGGAGAGCGAGCGCGTGAAGTAGGCTCAGCCCTTGTCAGGCAACTCAAGCCGCCAGGAGTACACCATGAACGACGCACTGGATGCCCTCGCGCAAGAGCTGGGCCTTGCCTGCGCCCCCGAACGCCTGCGCCTCGCGTTTGGCCATGCCTGCGCCTGTCGCGTCGAGCAATTCATCGAGCAGGACGAGGTGTTGCAGTGCTTGCGCGGCCTGGGGGCCTATCTCGACGGCGCCATCGGCCAGGCGGAGCTCGCGGCGCTGGCGGCGCAGGCCGCTCGGCTGGCCAACCAGCACCAGGGCTCGCGCTCGCTGGACGGCTCCGGCCACGCCGCCGTGTCGGCCACCTATGCGGTGGCCAATGCACTCGCGGGCAAGGCGCGCCAGGCGGCCGACTACGCGGCCTATGCCGCTGTCTACGGCCAGGGTGGCTATGGCGCCGTCGCCGACCGCGCATCGTTCGCGCCCGAGTACGCCTGGCAGGCCCGTTGCCTGGCGCGACTGGCCGCGCACGGCAAGTAGCCTTTCTCCGCGCCACTACACTGCGCGCCGTGACCCGCATGCCTGACTTTCCCCCCTACTCCATTCCTTCGCACGGCGCACGGCGCCGTACCGCGCTGCAGGCCCTGGGCCTGGCGCTGTTGCCCACCCCGGCCCTGCTGGCCCAGGCCGCCACGGCAGAAGCCGACTGGCCCCAGGCGCTGGCCGTGCCCGGCGGCGTGGCCCGGCTGGCGCTGGGCCCGGCGCACGAGCGGCCCGTGGTGCACGCGGGCGACGTTCCCGTGCTGGTGCTGGGCGACGCCGGCGCCTGGACTGCCATTGCCGGCATACCACTGTCCGCCCCCGTGGGCCAGGCCCATGTGACGGTGCAGGCCACGGCCGGCGCGCCCGCACGCCGCATCGGCTACCGCGTGGCGGCCAAGAAGTACCGCGAGCAGCGCCTGACCGTGGCGCCGCGCACCGTGGACCTGGCGCCCGAGGACCTGGCGCGCCACGAGCGCGAGCGCGCCCACCAGCAGCTGGTGATGGCCACCTTCTCGACGCCGCTACCCGAGCGGCTGCAGATGATCCAGCCCGTGCCCGGACGGCGCTCCAGCAGCTTCGGCCTGCGCCGCGTGTTCAACGGCCAGGCGCGCAACCCGCACAGCGGCATGGACATCGCGGCCGCCACGGGCACGCCGGTGGTTGCGCCCCTGGCAGGCCGGGTGATCGACGTGGGCGACTATTTCTTCAACGGCGGCACGGTGTGGCTGGACCATGGCGGCGGCCTGCTCAGCATGTACTGCCACCTGAGCGGCGTGGACTGCCGCCCCGGCGACAGCCTGCGCGCGGGCGACGCCTTCTGCCGCGTGGGCGCCACCGGCCGTGTGACCGGCCCGCACCTGCACTGGGGCGTGATGCTCAATCGCACCATGGTCGATCCGGCCCTGTTCCTGCCCGCATGACGGCGCGGCTGATCCGCTTCAACAAGCCCTATGGCGTGCTGAGCCAGTTCACGCCCGAGGGCCGCTGGCGCGGCCTCAAGGACTTTATCGACCTGCCCGGTGTCTACGTCGCGGGGCGCCTGGATGCCGACAGCGAGGGGCTGCTGCTGCTGACCGACGATGGCCCCTTGCAGGCCCGCATCAGCGACCCGCGCCACAAGATGGAGAAGACCTACTGGGTGCAGGTCGAGGGCGTTCCTGAGGATGCGGCGCTCGAAGCCCTGCGCCGCGGCGTGCTACTGAACGATGGCACCACCCAGCCCGCGCGCGTGCGCCGGCTCGACCCACCCCCTGCCCTCTGGCCACGCGACCCGCCGATCCGCGTGCGCCAGGCCATCCCCGACTGCTGGCTGGAGCTCATCATCCGCGAGGGCCGCAACCGCCAGGTGCGCCGCATGACCGCCGCCGTGGGCCACCCCACGCTGCGCCTGCTGCGTGCGGCGATAGGGCCGTACACGCTCGATGGTCTGGCGCCCGGGCTGTGGGAAGCAGTCGCGGCGCCCGCAAAAAGCTATCAAAAAAGAAGCTTATAGCGCTTTCCAGATAAGCGCTGGAGCCTGTTTTGATTCAAGCTCTTGGCTGCGCACGCAGGCCCAGCGCCCCATCGAGCACCAGCACCGCCACGGCCGCAAAGATGGGCCCATAGGTCGGCCACTGCTCCGGCCCAATGCTCTCGCCCAGCAGCAGCGCCACCACGGCCAGCAGCACCGGCTCCACATAGCTCAGCAAACCAAACAGCCCCAGCGGTAGCAGGCGGCTGGCCGCCATGTACAGCGCCAGCGCCACGGCGCTGACCACGCCCAGCACCGGCACCATGGCCCACAGGTGCGCGTGCTCCAGCACCAGCGGCATGGACGAGGGCACGCGCAGCACAAACCACAGCGCCGCGGGCACGAGCAGCAACATGTCCAGCCAGTGTCCGCCGATATGGTCAGTGGCCAGCTGCCGGCGCAAGACGAAGTACACCGTATAGCCCAGTGCGACCAGCCAGGTCTCCCACGACATGCCGCCCGCGCGCAGCACCTCATGCGCCACGCCCAGGCCGGCCAGCAGCGTGGCCAGCCACTGCAGGCCCGACAGGCGCTCGCGGTACAGCAGGCGCCCGGCCAGCACCATCACCAGCGGCAGCAGAAAGTAGCCCAGCGACACCGGCAGCGCCCGCCCATGCAGCGGCGCCCACAAAAACAGCCACAGCTGCACGCCCAGCAACGCCGCACTGGCCAGCAGGCCCAGGGCCAGCGCGGGCTGGCGCTGCACGCGCCGCGCCAGGATGCGCACCCGCGGCCACTGCCCGCGCCAGAGCACCAGCACGGTGGTGAAGGGCAGCGTGGCCAACACACGCCAGCCAAAGATCTGCTCGCCGTCAAGCGGCGCAAGCAGCGGCGCCAGGTAGTACATGGCGCCAAACAGAACGGACGCCACGATGGACGCGGCCAGGCCTTTGATCACGGGTAACAGGGGGAAGGAAAGCCCGCGATTGTCGGCGATAAGAGCGTGTTCACGATCCGAGTCAGTTATGCCCACGGCCTGTGGGTGGGCCTGTGGACAAATACCGGAACAAGCCCGCGCAGGCCGCGTGGGTGCGGGCCTGCAGCGCATCGCCTATTTTTTGGGCAACGCCCGCCAGGCACAAGACCGGCGCGCCAGGGGCGGTATAGTGCGGCCGCTTTTACCCTTCCCGCCCGTGTCCGCATCTGCCGCCGCCCTGCTCTGCCTCGTAATGTCCATCAGTGATGGCGACACCCTCACCGCACGCTGCGGCGCTTCGCGCCCCGAGCGCGTGCGCATCGCCGCCATCGACGCGCCCGAAAGCCGCCAGGCCTTCGGCCAGCGCGCGCGCCAGAACCTGGCGCGCCTGTGCTTTCGCCAGCAGGCCCGGCTCACCCGCCTGGGGCATGACCACTATGGCCGCACCCTGGCCCAGGTGCGCTGCCAGGGCCAGGACGTGGCCGCGGCCCAGGTGCGCGCCGGCCTGGCCTGGGTCTATGCGCCGCAGGCCAGGCAGTACCCGAAGCTCGTGGCGCTTCAGAAGCAGGCACGCGCCAGCCGCACGGAGCTGTGGTCGCAAAAACGCCCGCTGGCGCCCTGGGACTACCGGCACCAATATCCGCGCCAGCACCCGTGACCCGACCCTCATCCCCCGCCACTTCGGCCGCGCCCGACGCGGGCAACGTCTACCACCATGCGGGCTTCATGTCCTTTCTCGTGGCGCGCCTGGTGGCCGTGTTTGCCACCCAGGTGCAGGCCGTGGTGGTGGCCTGGCAGGTGTATGACCTGACGCGCCAGCCCATGGCCCTGGCCTACGTGGGCCTGGCGCAGTTCGTGCCCATGCTGCTACTGCTGCTGCCGGCCGGCGACCTGATAGACCGCGTGAGCCGCAAGCCCATCCTGGCCGCCAGCTGGGCCCTGGGCGCGCTGTGCAGCGGCCTGCTGTGGTGGCTGGCCGGGCATGGCGGCGCGGGCGTGGCCGGCATCTACGCGGTGCTGGTGCTGTTCGGCTGCTCGCGCGCGTTCTCGGGGCCGGCGCTGTCCAGCCTGCTGCCGCAGATCGTGCCACGTGGGCAGCTGGCCGCAGCCGTGGCGGCCAACAGCATGATCATGCGCGTGGCCACCATCGGCGGGCCGTTCATCGGCGGCCTGCTCTACGCCTTCAGTGGCACGGGCCTGACCTATGCGCTGTGCATGGCCTGCTTCGCGCTGGGCGCGCTGCTGCTGGCGCGCGTGGCGCTGGTGCATGCGGCGCCGCGGCCCGCGGCCATGGGCTCGATGCGCCAGCGCTTTGGCGCGGGCATAGGCTTCATACGCTCGCGCCCCATCATCCTGGGCACCATCTCGCTGGACCTGTTTGCCGTGCTGCTGGGCGGCGTGGTGGCGCTGCTGCCCATCTACGCCGAGGAGGTGCTGCGCGTGGGCCCGCAGGGCCTGGGCGCGCTGCGCAGCGCCATGGCCATCGGCGAGGTCGGCGCGGGCCTGTACCTGAGCATGCGGCCGTTCGACCGCCGCGTGGGCCGCAGCATGCTCCTGGCGGTGGCGGTGTTTGGCCTGGCCAACCTGGTTTTCTCGCTGTCCAGGGTGTTCGCGCTGTCCTTCGCAGCGCTGATGGTGGCGGGCGCGGCCGACATGGTCAGCGTCTACATCCGCGGCGCGCTGGTGCAATACGCCACGCCCGACGAGATGCGCGGGCGCGTGAACGCGGTGAACATGCTGTTCATAGGCTCGTCCAACGAGCTGGGCGAGTTTCGCGCCGGCACCAGCGCGGCCTGGCTGGGCGTGGTGCCGGCCGCCGTGCTCGGCGGGCTATGCACGCTTACCGTGGTGGGGCTGTGGGCGCGCATCTTTCCCACGCTGCGGCGGGTGAATCGCTTCGAGGAAGCCAGCTGAACACTTGCAAATTGATAGCTTCCAGCGCTTTATGGGTGGGAGCCGGAGCCTGATTTTCTTATGAATTGAAGCTGCCGCCCAGCAGCTCCGCCAGCCGCGCCGGCGGCAGCCTGAAACCGCAGGCCTGCGCATGGCCGCCGCCGCCCATGCTGATGGCCAGCGGCGAGCAGTCGTAGCCGCGCTGCGAGCGCAGGCCCACCTTGACCTGGCCGTCCTTGCCCACGGCCCACATCAGCGCGTAGCTGCCGCTTTGCTTCGAGAGCAGCTCGCCCACCAGGCTGTGGAAGGCCCCGGGCGCGTTCACCATCAGTCCGGCCTGGCCGTTGAAGACCAGGGGTTGCGCGCCGCCGGCCACGTCCTGCGCCAGGTGGCGGAACTTCTCGTCCATGGCCTGGCCGCGTGCGACGAAGGCGGCAGTCTCGGCCGGCGCAAAGTCGGTAATCTGCTGCCAGCGCGTGAAGGCAAAGGGCTCCATGTCCAGCGCCGCGACAAAGCCCGCCGTCTCGGGGTACTGCCAGGCCCACAGGTCGCGGTCTTCCACGAAGCGCACCAGGTCGGGCAGCGGCGCATCGGGGTGGAAGAACTCCCAGGCCAGGCGCGCGCCGGACTTGCCCATGTCGAAGTGCAGCGCGCCACAGCGGCAGGCAAAGCCCGCCAGCTGCTCGGCGGCGCTCTTGTGGTGATCGAGCAGCACCAGCTTGGCGGCGCGCGCGTCGATCTGAGCCAACAGGTCGGGCTCGAAGGCGAAATCCAGCACATAGACGGCGCGGCCGTCGAGCGGCGGCAGATCCTGCACCGTGGCCGCCTGGCCGTGCGACAGGCCCAGGCATTCCACCCGCCCGCCGTAAAAGCGCCAGGCCGCCAGGGCCGCGCCGAACCCGTCGGCGCAGCGGCCGTGGTAGAGCACCAGGGGTGCGGGGTCGTCAATACGGGGTGCGGCCAGCAGGGGCAGCGGCAAAATCGTGGAGCGCGAGGTCATCATCATGGCGGCGCATTGTGCCTGCCGGGCCAGGCACTCGCCTGCTATCATGGCTGTACAAACATCCAGTTAACACCATGGGACTCGACCAGATCGCCATCGCCCTGCTGGGCGCCACCGCCGCCTGGGCCTCGCAGGCGCGCCGCCTCGCCCTGCGCCGCTGGGCCTGCATCTTCGGGCTGCTGGGCCAGCCCTTCTGGTTCTACGCCTCCTGGCAGGCCGGACAGTGGGGCATCTTCGCCGTGTCATTCATCTATCTGTGCGCCTGGCTGCGCGGCCTGTGGGTGTACTGGCTGGCGCCACGCCAGGAGGCGCAGGACACGGGCCTGAGCACGATCCAGCTCACGCCGGGGCGCTGATCCTGAGCCCGGCCTCTCACCCCCCGCTGCACCTGCTATGGCAGGACGAGCATATGGTGGCGCTGTACAAGCCCGCCGGCTGGCTGGTGCACCGCACGGGGCTCGACGCCGGCGAGACGCGCTTCGTGGTGCAGGCGCTGCGCGACCAGATCGGCCAACATGTCTATCCTGTGCACCGGCTCGACAAGGGCACCTGCGGCGTGCTCGTCATGGGCCTGCACCCGGCGGCGGCGCGCGCCCTGGCCGAGGCCTTTGCGCGCCATGAAGTAGAGAAGCGCTACCTGGCCCTGGTGCGCGGCTGGGCGCCCTGGCAGGCCGAGGTGGACCACCCGCTGCGCCCCGACGACGCGCCGCCCGATGCGCCGACCCAGCCCGCGCACACGCGCCTGAGTTGCCTGGCGCGCCTCGACCTGCCCGAACCCAGCGACGCGCGCTTTGCCACCACCCGCGCCAGCCTGGTGCTGGCCGAGCCCACCACCGGCCGGCGCCACCAGATCCGGCGCCACTTGAAGCACATGGCCCACCCCATCATTGGCGACGCCACGCATGGCAAGGGCCCGCTGAACCGCTGGTGGGCCGAACGCCTGGGCCTGCAGCGGCTGTGGCTGCACGCCTGGAGCCTGCGCCTGCCGCACCCGCGGGACGGGCGCAGCATCACCATAGACAGCGGCCTGCCCCTGCCCGGCGCACGGCCCCTGCCTGGCGCGCCCGATGGCGGCGCCATTCCGCACTGGCACGACTGGCGCGCGCGCGTGTACGCGCTGCCCTGGAGCATGCGCTGACGCACTGCCCCCAGGCGGCGTTACGATGCGCGGCACGCCCGCTCACAGCACCACACCATGCCAGCCATACCGCCCGTCGATACGCCCATGGATACCCCCGCCGAGCCCGCCACGCACGACCTGCCCGAAGACGGCACGCTCTGCCCCGGTGATGCGTTGAATGCCCCGGCGCTGCGCCAGCTGCTCAGGGCCGCGCTACCCGACAGCAGCCGCCACAAGGCCGCGGGCTGGTTCGACCAGACCGACTTCCTGTTCACGCGCAGCCATGTGGACGAGGACCAGGACGCCTACCTCGACGGCCTGTTCATCACCGTCTGGAAGCAATGGGACTTCTGGCTGGCCCTGCCCCACGATGGTCCTGCCCCCACCCACCCCAGCCTGCTGCGCCAGGCCTGGTCGCGGCTGCGCCATTCCACGGCGCCGCCGGTGACCGACGGCCTGGTGCACCAATACCGCCGCTACGCAGCCACGGGCCAGCCCGGCCCCTGGCGGCCCATACAGGCCGCCGACGCGCCGCACGAGGCGCTGCAGGCCTTCTCGCAAGCCTGGCACGGCGTCGTCGGTTACTGGCGCCGGGCCGAGGGCCAGCGCCGCGCCGGCAGGCCGCTGCGCGCGCGCCTGCATGCCGCGCTCACGCCCGAGCGCGTGCAGGCGCTGACCCTGCTGCCCGTCTTTACCGGCCGCTACAACGACTGGTGGGACCCCGAGCGCAACGGCTGGTGGGAGGGCGATGTGTGGATAGGCGCGCGCCAGCCCGGCCAGCAGGGCGGGCGGCACTGGGGCCGTGCGCTCAAGCTCAGCTGGCGCAACGGCTGCGAGGCACCGGGTGACGAGGAGGACGACGCCCATGCCTGTTACCAGATCGACCTGGTTGAGGACGACGCGCCGCACGAGGGCACGGCCCACCCGCCTGGCCTGCGCCTGAGCTATGCCCAGCGCCAGAGCGACGCACGCCACAGCCTGCCGGGCGATGCCGTGGACCATATGGCGCGCCTGCTGCGGCTGTTCACCACGCTGGAGCAGCGCCTGTATGCCGAGCACGCACGCGAACAGCAGGCACTACAGGCGGCGCCCCCGGCAGACCTGCCCGCCCCAGCCTTGCCGCACGCGCCCCCGTTTGCGCCCGACCTGCCCGACGCCGAGGTCTTCGGCGCGCAGATCATGGCCCTGTCCCACGACTGGCAGCGCGCAGGCCGCGCCCACGCCGCCCTGGTGCGCGAGCGCTGGGCGCTGCAGGCCGAGCAGGACAGCGGCGGCGCGGCCTTGCCCCTGGCCGATCCGCGCGGCGGCCAGGCCGGCGCCGTGCTGCAGCTGGCGCGCGCAGTGCATGCCTGGGGCGACGCAGACCTGTCGGCGCGCTTTCACCGCCGCTTTGCCTTCGCATCCGGCGCACTGGCCCATCATGCTGCGCACGGCGGCCGGGCCGTGGGCCCGGTGCTCTGGCAGGCCGACGGCAGCCTGCTGGCGCATGTGGCGCCCATGCATGCCGCGCAGGCGGGCGCCTGGTGGGCGGTCAGCGCCGACGGGCTGCGCATCGCGCCCGCCCCGCGGGCAGGGCAGGTCTCGGTCATGGATATGGAACTGCCGGCTGCCGCCGCCACGGCAAGCGCCCACGGCCTCACGGTGCGCGGCGACGCCGACGGCGACCTGCTGGGCCTGGCAGAGGACGGCCGCACGCTGTGGCGCCACCATATCGGCGGCGCCATCCACAGCATCGCCATGGCCCCGGACGGCCACACCCTGGCCGTGGGCAGCGCCGGCGGCTACCTGGTGCTGCTGCACAAGGGCAGCGGCATGGACCCCTATCTGCCGAGCACCTCGCGCTACGCGGAGGCGCGGCGCTTCATCTTCTGGGGCGAGGAACCCGCGCCGCTGGCCTGGTAGCTTCACTATTAATAGCTGCATGCGCTTGATGGACAGGCGCGATCAACACTTTTCATTCAAACTTCCATGGCCTCCTACCACGCCGAGATCATCTGGGTGCGCGACGCAGCGCCGCAGGACTTCCTGAACAACCGCTACGGCCGCCGCCACCTGCTGCGCTTCGACGGCGGCGTGGAATTGCCCGGCTCTTCGTCGCCGCACGTGGTGCCCCTGCCCTGGTCCGACGCCGCCGCCATAGACCCCGAAGAGGCCTTCGTCGCCGCCCTGTCGAGCTGCCACATGCTGTGGTTTTTGTCGATCGCGGCGCGTCGGGGCTTTTGCGTGGACAACTACCGCGACGCCGCCGAGGGCGTGATGGCACGCAATGCCGCCGGCCGCATGGCCATGACCGTGGTCACGCTGCGCCCGGCCGTGCGCTTTGGCGGACAGCAACCCACACCCGAGGAGCTGCGCGCCCTGCACCACGAGGCCCATGAGGAATGCTTCATCGCCAACTCGGTGACCACCGAGGTGCGCTGCGAGGCTGTGGCGACCTGAGCTGCCGGGCTACTCTTCGCCCGGCTTGTTGCGCGCCCGGCGCTCGTCACGCTTGCGCTGCTCGGCCTTGCGCTCGGCGCGCAGCTTTTCCTGCACGCGCGCTGCGGCAAGCCAGGCCTCGAACTCCTCGGGCGTCTCCAGCGTCACTCGGCCCAGGGAGGCGCTGCGCAGGTCGGTGAGCACAATCTCGGCGGCCTTCTGCAGATTCAATCGGCCGCCGCTCATCACCGCGCCGCGCTTGCGGGCAATGCGCTCCAGCAGCTCGTCGTCATGGGCCGCGCCAATGGCCGCTGCGTCCAGGCCCAGCATACAGCCCTTACTGGCGCTGGTGACAAGCATCGGACATGGGCTCGGCAAATTCACGTCCCTCGATCACGCTTGGATCCCCGGGGAGGCGCACGCCTTTCAGTGTTCGCTCGAACGCGTCCATTTCCTCCGCAGATGGTGGCCAGGAAGCGCCTGTGGCGTGAACGTAGTCAGCAATGGTTTTGTACAGAAGATCCTTCGATTCGCTTGGCAATGGGTCTATACATGCCCGCCAATTGCTGCCCCATATTTCATGCAGCGCGCTGAACGCCACGATTCGATGTTCTTCCAGCACCGGTGGAATGCCAGATGCTGGACTTTCCGGATCTCGTTGCACATTGACGGCGCGCGATCTTGCGCCCTTCAACCAGCGCCACAGCAGATCCCACCCGGTTTCATCGAACTGTTCGGCCTGTTGCAGCATCGCGAGGTAGCGCACGCGATTGCCGAAGCGTTTGACCGCCCGCGGCGTGCCGCGATGCCCGCGCACGACTGGTGCCCAAGCCTCAAGCGCATGAGTGAATGCCGCTGAGTCACACACGTCACGCGTGCTTTCACGCAACCTCCAAACGAAATAACCTGACATCAGCAACAGTGTCACGGCAGCAGGCAGCACGATGACAGTCCAATCGACGCCGGTATCCTCACCGCGTTGCAGCGATGGGGCGTATTGCGGCACCGTCGGCCCACTAATAGTAGCGCCAGCAGGCACCGGTGATGAGGCTGACCGTTGACCCAGCATCGGTACTTCCCGAGATGCGACATTCTCACCTTGTTCCACAGAGTGAGATGCGGTGTGCTTGAAGCCATCAAACATCCAGCCAGACATGAGTCCGACGGGCACGGCGACCAATAGGCCTGCCAATGGCAGCAGACGAGTGATGCCGCTGACCGCTGCGCGCCAGCCGTTGCGACCATCTTCCGCAGGTGCCTGCAGCAGGATATGCGCAGGGATATCTTCCCGCGCCGGCACTTGCACCTCCAGGTTGATCAGCTTCTCCAGATAGTCTTGAGCATAATGCCGGCGGCGCTCGCGCTCAGCATCTTCTGGCTGCAATACACTGCGCGTGTCATCGGATCCACCCAGATTCAGCACCACGACTTCCTTGGCGATCCTTTCGAACGACATTGCCAATGCCGCCTGTACACGGTGCGTGGCCATCCCGAAGATGATCAGGCACGGTCCTGAACTCATCAAGAAGTTGACGCTCTCCATGACCGTCAGCACGGCTTCCGGCTTGCAGCGATCCAGGTCATCGATCACGATAACCATGCGGTACGGCAGAGCCTCCGCCACCTCACGAAACTGCTCACCGAAGCGCGCACGAAAATTCGTGACAGCCTGCGCGTCTTTCAATCGGAACTTGTCTGACAGGGTTGCAAACAACACTGCCGGATCCGACCCGAACGCTTTCAGAGAGCGGTATGCGGCAATGCAGTTTCCGATAAGCGTTGCTACCGCTACCAGCCATCCGCTCCAATCCTGTAGTGGTAGCTTCTCTCCACAATCATTACTCGACATACACTTGGAGAGTATCTTTAGGTCAGCCCACAGGCGCTGCGATGTCACGTTGTCATACCCGACAACGAAGGCTATGGAGGCAACAATGGTAGTGACGCAAAGCAGCGTCAGCCCATAATATTTTACGGATCGCGTCCACAAAAGCCTGCCCCGAAAGGCGAGCCCATCCAGGCTACGCATCCGGGGCAGGCCTTGGTCGCGGATGGCGCTGAGCAGCGCGGCCAACAACTGTTCGTCACTCTGGTGATGCCAGGCGTTGAACCACACCGGTCTGCAGCCATAGCGCTCGAGATCTCGGCAGACGAGCTGCATCAAGCTGCTTTTGCCGCTACCCCAGTCCCCGGAAATAGCCACGGTCAACGGTGGCTCCGTCGCCTGGTTGCGCAGGAAGCGCGACAAGCCTCGGGCCAGCGGCCCAAATTGCAGCCGGTCTTGGTTGAAAGTTTGAGTTGGTGCGTCCGACACTCCCATCGCTGATGCGCCGACATCTTGCGCGACGGTCTGTCGCCGCAAGGCCTTCGCAACAAAGATAGGCAGCAGCAGCAGCCCGATCCAAAACCAGGGTGCCGGGTAACGAGCGTAGCTCAGCGGCCAGCGTTCGTTACGCCAAGTCTGACCACCATCTTCACTGTGCAACAAAGCTGGTGGGTATCCAACGGCCCATAGCCGTTTTGTATCGCCGCTCATCCACAGATGCAGACGTGAAGACCCCACCCCGCTATCACGCCGCGACCACTTCCTACCTTCATCGTCTGATTGCAAAATCAAACCGCTGACACCGGCGACAGCAAGGGAAGTCCCTCGCTGATCGGTGATGACGGCGTACAACGTCGGCACGGAATCGAGCTCTATCGGCTCCCAACGCTGCCCACCGTCGGTAGTAGTAACCACGGCGCCCCCATCACCCACTGCCCAGCCGCGCTTGCCATCGGACGCGAACGCCACAGACCACAAATCGGCTTTGACACCGCTTGTCTGCTTATCCCACGAGCGCCCACTATCAGCCGTAAACACGATGGTTCCGGCACCGCCCACTGCCCAGCCATGCTGACCATCGGAAGAGAACGCCACGGACAGCAGATGGGTTTCGACGTCGCTTTGCTGCTTTTCCCACGAGCGCCCGCCATCAGCCGTTGCCACGATGGCGCCGTTACGCGCCACGGCCCAGCCGCGTTGACCATCGGATGCGAACGCAACGGACATTAGGTCGGCTTCCACGCCGCTTTTTCGCTTTTCCCACGAGCGCCCGCCATCAGTCGTTACCACGATGGCACCATTTCGGCCCACGGCCCAGCCGCGTTGACCAGCAGATTCGAATGCTACGGACAGCAGGTCGACTTCGACGCCACTTCTCTGCCTTTTCCACGAGCGCCCGCCGTTGACGGTGGCCATGATGAGCCCTGCAGCGCCAACCGCCCAGCCACGTTCGCCATCGGACGGGAACACCACAGACTTCAATGAGGTCTGCACACCGCTGGTTCGTGTCTCCCATGAGCGCCCACCGTCTGCCGCGGCCAGAATGATCCCGCCAGCGCCCACAGCCCAGCCGCGTCCGCCATCGGACAGGAATGCCACGGACTCCAGGTCGATTTGCACGCCGCTGGTCTGCTCCACCCAAGTGCGCCCACCATCAACCGTGGCCACAATGGTTCCGCGATTGCCTACCGCCCAGCCGCGCTGGCCATCGGACAGGAACGCCACGGACTCCAGGTCGATTTGCACGCCGCTGGTCTGCTCCACCCAAGTGCGCCCACCATCAACCGTGGCCACAATGGTTCCGCGATTGCCTACCGCCCAGCCGCGCTGGCCATCGGACAGGAATGCCACGGACTCCAGGTCGATTTGCACGCCGCTGGTCTGCTCCACCCAAGTGCGCCCACCATCAACCGTGGCCACAATGGTTCCGCGATTACCTACCGCCCAGCCGCGCTGGCTATCGGACAGGAACGCCACGGACTCCAGGTTGGTTTGCACGCCGCTGGTCTGCTCCGCCCAAGTGCGCCCACCATCAACCGTGACCACGATGGTTCCGCCATTGCCTACCACCCAGCCATGCTGGCCATCGGGGGAGAAGGCCACCGATCCAAGGGCGGTACTCACACCGCTGATTCGCTTCTCCCACGAATGCCCGCCATCAATCGTAGCCAGAATGGTTCCGAAATTGCCTACCGCCCAGCCACGCAGGCCATCGGCGGCGAATGTCACCGACCATAGGTCAAATAGCACACCGCTGATCTGCGTTTTCCACGAACGCCCGCCGTCTGATGTCGCCACAATGGTTCCGCCATTGCCTACCGCCCAGGCCTTCATGCCATCGGCCGTTGTATGAACCATACTCAATTTTGCAGGGATCGAGGGAAGCCGTGCATAAGCATTTGTTTCCAGCGGATAACGCAACCAGTCCCACACCGAACGCGCCGCAGTGGCCTGCAGCGGGTGTGGGTTGGGCGTTTGCAGCCAAGCCGTGGCGCAGACAAGCACCAGCCACATTACTGCGAAGATGGCCCAGGCGGGCTGCAAGACAAAGCGGCGGCGCCGTAGCTCACCCGAACTTTCCTTGCCCGATACAAGGGAGGATTGCGGCAACTCCATCGTCGACCTCCTAGGATTTCAAATTGGTCAAATGTTGTCCAATTGGATCGGACAGGTACATATGCCCTCACCACCGATCGATCCGCGCCATCCAATTTGCTACAACGACGGCGGAAAAGTCAACTCTCGACGGCAGCACGCAAGTTCACCGCAGCCGCACGAAGGAGCCTTTCATCGACTCGCGTCTTATACGCCTGCTGAAGCTGGCGCGCTCGCGGCTACCGACCGCCTGTCTTATTCAGCCCGCAGCGGAGCCACCACCGCGATCGACTCGCTGTGCAGCTGCCAAGCCAGATCCTCAGCCTGGTTCCTCGTCGCCGCACGTGGTGCCCCTGCCCTGGTCCGACACGGCCGCCGTCGATCCCGAGGAAACCTTCGTCGCCGCCCTGTCGAGCTGCCACATGCTGTGGTTTTTGTCGATCGCGGCGCGTCGGGGCTTTTGCGTGGACAACTACCGCGACGCCGCCGAGGGCGTGATGGCACGCAATGCCGCCGGCCGCATGGCCATGACCGTGGTCACGCTGCGCCCGGCCGTGCGCTTTGGCGGACAGCAACCCACACCCGAGGAGCTGCGCGCCCTGCACCACGAGGCCCATGAGGAATGCTTCATCGCCAACTCGGTGACCACCGAGGTGCGCTGCGAGGCTGTGGCGACCTGAGCCGCCAGGCTACTCTTCGCCCGGCTTGTTGCGCGCCCGGCGCTCGTCACGCTTGCGCTGCTCGGCCTTGCGCTCGGCGCGCAGCTTTTCCTGCACGCGCGCTGCGGCAAGCCAGGCCTCGAACTCCTCGGGCGTCTCCAGCGTCACGCGGCCCAGGGAGGCGCTGCGCAGGTCGGTCAGCACGATCTCGGCGGCCTTCTGCATGTTCAGCCGCCCGCCGCTCATCACCGCGCCGCGCTTGCGCGCGATGCGTTCCAGCAGCTCGTCGTCATGGGCGGCGCCGATGGCCGCGGCCTCCAGTCCCAGCTTGTAGCGCGCGTCAAGCAGCGGCGCATAGTGGCGCTTGAGGTAGGCCAGCAGCTCCAGTGCCACCTCTTCCTCATCGTAGGCGTTGCGGCCCACCGCCCCGCTGGCGGCGAGCTTGAAGCCGCTCTCGGGCACGATGATGCGCGGCCACAGCATGCCGGGCGTGTCCCACAGGTAGAAGTCATCGTCGAGCACGATGCGCTGCTCCTGCTTGGTGACGCCGGCCTCGTCGCCGGTCTTGGCCTGGCGCTTGGCCGACAGGGTGTTGATCAGCGTGGACTTGCCCACGTTGGGTATGCCGCAGATCAGCACCCGCATGGGCCGCGACATGCCGCGCCGGTTGGGCGCGAGCAGGCGGCAGGCCTCGACAAGCCGGCGCGCGGGCGCGGCGTCCGAAGCGTCGAGCGCAATCGCGCTGGTGGCGGGCCGCGCGTTGTACCAGGCCAGCCAGTCGGGCGTGCGCGCCGGGTCGGCCACATCCTGCTTGTTGAGCACCTTGAGCGTGGGCTTGTGCGCCGTGAGCTCGGCCAAGAGCGGGTTGGCGCTGGAGCCGGGCAGGCGCGCGTCCAGCAGCTCGATGACCACGTCGATGTCCTTGATGCGCTCGCCTATCGCCTTGCGCGTCAGGTGCATGTGACCGGGGAACCACTGGATGGCCATGGGCTGTACTTTCACTTATCAAACTCGGGGAAGGCGCCAAGGATAATCGCCCCCATGCCCTCTTCCCCCCAGCGCAAACAGGATTCCGAGCTGCTGCTCAAGGGCGCGGTCTGCGCGCTGATCGGCGCCATCATCCTATTGGCCCCCTATGTGGCACGCTCGCCCGACGTCCGCGCGCTCATGGCCCAGGTGTATCTGGCGGGCTGGTTTGCGCTGGTGCTGGGCTGCGCGTTTCTGCTGCGGTATGGGCTGATCCTCTGGCGCGGGCGTGGGCGCTGACCCGCGCGGCGCCACACGCCAGCGCTTTGCCGCTCGGCGAGGTGTACGTCCTACCGCCTATCGAAGAACACGGCCCATTCACGAGCTTGTGTGACATGAACCAGTCCAGCGGGCACTCAAACTTGAACGTGCAGTTGACGACTTCGGTCTTGCCGACCTGCGGGAATCTACGGTCTTCCTTCGGTGCGGAATACGGCGAAGGTAGCAACTGGGCGGGCGAATTGTGTGACTTGGACCTTGAAACCGGGGTTTCACTGAGAGCGGCATTGCAGCGACAGGGGTGCCCCCACTGCCGTTGGTCCAGCCCCCTGATGGGGGCTGCAGGCGTGCAATGCCCCCTTTGCCAAGGCACAAGTAGGCGCACCACGTGCTCGCAACGCCCCTCCCCCTTATCCGCATGTCCCCGTGGCCTATGGGCCGCCTTTGCCCCGAACTGCCGCACACCTCAATGCATCGTGCCTGACACCCAATGCCGAGCACCCAGACTGCACGAGCCTGCCAAGCTGAGACCGTGCCGCGCATCGGTATGCTCTGGTGCAAAACCCTGACTTTACGGCTACATGGCCCTTGAAAAAAGAAAAAGCGCACCATCAATTTGATAGCGCGCTTTCCTTGTGTAACTTGGTAGGACGTACAAGATTCGAACTTGTGACCAACGGATTAAAAGTCCGCTGCTCTACCAACTGAGCTAACGTCCCACACCTGCCGCATCGCTGCAGCAAAGTCGCGCATTATAGCGTGGTTTATTAGGGTTTCCCGGCAAGGGTATCGAGCACCCAACCTGCTGCACACTGGCCGAAGGTAGCCGTGACTGCCACCGAGGATCCATAGCCGTGGCAATTGAGGCTGCCGTCGCCTTCCTGCACGCTGCAAGAGGCATGCGGCGGGGCCACAGATTCGCGGCTGAAGACGCAGGCGATGCCGATGCGCTTGCCCGCACGGGCCGCGCCGTGCTCTTTGCGCAGGCGGTAGCGCAGCTGCGCAAGCAAGGGGTCGTGCGTGGTGTGGGCCAGGTCGTCCAGGTCCGCCTTGTGCGCCAACCGCTTGCCGCCCGCCGCTCCCACGGTGACGAAGGGCCGGCGGTTTATGAGTGCCCATGCGGCCATGGCCGTCTTGGCGCGGACCTGGTCGCAGGCGTCGATGACGGCATCCACTTGGGTGGGTAGGATGGCTGGCCAATTCGCAGGTTCGACGAATTCTTCGACGCATTCGACCTGGCAGTCTGGGTTGATGAGTGCGATGCGCTCGGCCATGGCCTGTACCTTGGCCTGCCCAAGGGTTGTGCTCAGGGCGTGGATCTGGCGATTGATGTTGGACTCGGCAACATGGTCCAGGTCGATGAGGGTCAACCGCTCGACACCACTGCGGGCCAGGGCCTCGGCGGCCCAGGAGCCTACTCCGCCGATGCCGACGACGGCGACATGGGCGGCGCGGATGCGGGCCGCGCCCTCCACGCCGTACAGCCGGGCCAGGCCGCCGAAGCGGCGCTCCAGGTCGGCCGGTTCGTGCAGGGTACTCACTTCAGGCGCGCCAGGCGTTCCTTGGCGGCTGCCGCGGCCTCGGACTGCGGGTAGACGCGCAGCAGGTCTTCCAGGGTCTTGCGCGCGGCGCGTGTGTCCTTGAGCTCGACCTGGCAATTGGCGATCGACAGCGCCGCCTCGGGCGCGCGCGCATGGTCGGGTGCAGCCGTCAGCAGGGCCTTGAAATTGGCGATGGCTTCCTTGTAGTCGCGGTTGGCGTACTGCGCGTTGCCCAGCCAGAAGCGCGCCGAAGGCACATAGCCCGACTGCGGGTACTGGCGCACAAAGTTGCCAAAGGCCGTGGCCGCGTCGGGGAACTTGCCCGCGCGGAACACCGCCAAGGCAGCCTCGAAGTCGCGCTTTTCCGCCGGGTCTGCGCGGAACTCATGGCCGTCGACAGTGACAGTGATGGGCTCGAACTGGCGCAGCCGCTCGTCCACACCACGCGCCATGTCCTTTTGCCGGCGCTGCAGTTCCGCCACGTCACGTTGCAGCTGCTCGTTCTGGCCGCGCAGGTTGGCCTGCTCCGTGCGCAGTGCCTCGATCTGCGCCTGCAGATCCAGCAGGCTGCGGCGCAGCTGCGATGCCTCGTCGCTGGAGCGCTGATTGGCCTGCTGCATGGTGTCGACGCGCTGGCGCAGCTCCAGAATGGCGCGGCGCGCCTCATCATCCCCGAACAGCGCGTAGCTGGGCAGGGCCCAGGTGGCGACCGCCGTGAAGACCACGGCGCTCAAGATGCGCGAGCGCTGGTGCAAAGACATGGGCGCGGCCATCAGCGGTACGACAGTTCGACGCGGCGGTTCTGCGCGTAGGCGCTTTCATTGTTGCCCTGCACGGCAGGTTTCTCCTTGCCGAAGCTCACAGCCTCCATCTGGGCATCGGGCACGCCCATCAGGGCCAGCGCGCGGCGCACGGCCTCGGCGCGCTTTTGGCCCAGCGCCAGGTTGTATTCGCGGCCGCCGCGGTCGTCGGTATGGCCTTCAAGATTGACCTTGCGCGCGGATGATGCCTTCAGGTAGCGCGCATGGGCCTCCAGCACCGACTGGTATTCGGGCTTGACGGCAAAGCTGTCGAAGTCGAAATAGACAATGCGCGCCACACCCACGGGGCCGCCGGCCTCGCGACCGGACTGGGTCAGGTCGACCGGGGCCACGCCGCTTTGGCCGGTGTTGCCCGAGTTGGCGCCGGGCATGGTGGAGGTGGCGCCTTTGTCCTCGACCGGGGCCTCGTCGAGCTTCACGCCGGAGCTGCAACCCGCCATGAGGGCGGCGATGGTGAGGGCAATGGAAACGCGCTTGAAGGTGGATTGCTTCATTGTGACTGTCCTGAGAAAAAGTGGTTAGAAATACTGGTTCGCTTCATTGCTTCTGGAATGGTCCCCAGTCGGGCTCGCGGATGTCGCCGCCCTGGCCGGCCAGTCGGGCCTTGATCTTGCCGTCCAACGTGGTGGTCATCAGGGCCTCGCGGCCCTGCTGCTGGGTGGCGTAGAGGATGAGCCGGCTGTTCGGGGCAAAGCTCGGGGTTTCATCGTCGCTGGTGTCAGTGATGGCCGTAGCGGTGCCCGACTTCAGGTCCATCACATGCAGCTTGAAGGCGCCGCCCACGCGCGAGATATAGGCCAGCCACTGCCCGTCGGGGCTGATGGCCGGCGAGATGTTGTAGTTGCCGCTGAAGGTGACGCGCTCGGCGTTGCCGCCGCCGGCCGCCACGCGGTAGACCTGGGGCGAGCCGCCGCGGTCGCTCACAAAGTAGATGCTGCGGCCGTCGCTGGAATACGCGGGCTCGGTATCGATGCCGCTGCTTTGCATCAAGCGGCGCGGCTCGCCGCCGTTGGCATCGATGGTGTAGAGCTGCGAGCCGCCGTCACGGCTCAGCGTCACGGCCAGCGTGCGGCCGTCGGGCGACCAGGCGGGCGCGCTGTTGGAGCCGCGGAAGTTGGCGATCAGCCGGCGCCGGCCGGTGGCCACGTCATGCACATAGACCACGGGCTTGCGCGACTCGAACGACACATAGGCCAGCTGCGTGCCCGTGGGCGACCAGGCCGGCGAGATGATGGGCTCGGGACTGGACAGCGCGGACTGCGCGTTCTCGCCATCGGCATCGGCCACCCACAGGCTGTAGCGCGAACCGACCTTGGTCACATAGGCAATGCGCGTGGAGAAGATACCGCGTTCGCCGGTGAGCTTTTCGTAGATGAAGTCCGCAATGCGGTGCGCCACCAGGCGCAGGTCGCCCTGGGTGACGACGAAGCTCTGCCCGCCCAGATCCTGGCCCTTGACCACGTCCCACAGGCGAAAGCGTACGTCGTAGCGCCCGTCGGCCAGGCGCGTGACGCTGCCGGTGCTCAGGGCGTCGGCTTTGCGCTGGCGCCACTGCGAGAGGTCTGGGCGCGAGGTTTCATCCAGCGCCACGCCCGCAGCATCGACACCGACGAAGCGGCCGCTGCGCTCCAGGTCGGCCTGCACGATGGCGGAGATTTTCTGCGGCGACTGCGCCTCGCCACGCAGGGGCGCGATGGCGATGGGCAGCTGGGTGAGGCCCACGCCCGTGATCTCGACGCGAAACTGTGCGAGCGCGGGAGCGCCGACGCCGGCCGCCAGGGCCGCCACGGCGCCGCGCCGCGACATGGGCGCAAGGGTGGTGAAAAAGGGGGAAGAGGAGGAATAAGGAGTGCGGTCAATAGTCATTGGGAACCGTCAAATAACCGTCAAACAACCGTCGAATGCCGATCAACACAAGCGCGCATGTTACACATAACGTAGCGCGCCTCGTGACAAACTGTGCTGCGGCGCAAAAGCCGAAACGTAGAATCCGCCCCTCATGCAAGACTTGAATCATAGCGCCACCAAGACCGCCTCGCCGCAGGCAGCGGCGCCGCTTTCGCTGCTGGCCCGGTTGCGGCGCCTGCACACCTACTTCGGCTACCAGCGCCTGGCGTGGACCATGGCCCTGTTGGGGACCGTGGTGGCGGCCATCACCGAACCCTTGATTCCCGCGCTGCTCAAACCCTTGCTCGATCAGGGCTTCACTGAGGGATCGTTGCAACTGTGGATGGTTCCCGTGGCCATCATCGGCGTGTTCCTGGTGCGCGGGCTGGCGCAGTTCACCAGCCAGTACGCGCTGAGCCGCATCGCCAACGAGGGCATGCTGCGCCTGCGCACGGCCTTGTTCGAGCGATTGCTGGCGGCCGACATGGGGTTGTTCCAGCGCCAGTCGGCCAGTGCCCTGTCCAACACCGTGGTCTACGAGGTGCAGAGCGGCTTCAACGCGCTGGTGCATGCGCTGATCGGCCTGTCGCGCGACGGCTTTACCCTGGTCGCGCTGCTGGGCTACCTGATCTATCTGAACTGGCAGCTCACGCTCATCGTGGCCGTGCTGGTGCCGGGCGTGGCCTGGGTCATGAAGACCCTGTCGCGGCGCCTGTACAAGATCACCAAGAGCAGCCAGCAGGCCACCGACGACCTGGCCTATGTGGTGGAGGAAAACGTGCTGGCCCATCGCATGGTGCGCCTGCATGGCGCCCAGGCCGAGCAGGGCCGGCGCTTCGACAGCCTGAGCCAGAAGCTGCGCCAGCTGGCCATCAAGTCCACGATTGCCTCGTCGGCCATGACGCCCACGACGCAGCTGCTGTCGGCCGGCGCCCTGTCCACCGTGATCTGCATCGCCCTGTGGCAAAGCCATGGCCATGGCGCCAAGGATGTGACGGTGGGCGGCTTTGCCTCCTTCATTGCCGCCATGCTGATGCTGATCGCCCCGATACGCCGGCTGGCCGACGTCGCCAACCCCATCACGCGCGGCGTGGCGGCGCTGGAGCGCGGCCTGGTGCTGCTCAGCGACACACCCGCGGAAACGGGCGGTACGCACGCCGCGGATCATGCCCGGGGCGCGATCAGCCTGCGCGGTGTCACCGTGTCCTTCGACGCCGAGCACGAGCCCGCGCTGGATGGCGTGAGCCTGGACATACGCCCCGGCGAGGTGGTGGCCCTGGTGGGCCCCTCGGGCGCGGGCAAGACCACGCTGGTCAACCTGCTGCCGCGCTTCGTGTCGCCCAGCAGCGGCCAGGTGCTGCTTGACGGTGTGGCCGCCGAGGACTGGAGCCTTCCATCCCTGCGCGCGCAGTTCGCGGTGGTCAGCCAGGACGTGGTGATGTTCAACGACAGCATCGCCGCCAACGTGGCGCTGGGCGCCCCCATCGACGCGCAGCGCGTGCAGCAATGCCTCGCAGCCGCCAACCTGGCCCGGCATGTGGCCGCCCTGCCCCAGGGCATGGACACGCTGGTAGGGCACAACGCCACGCAGCTGTCGGGCGGGCAGCGCCAGCGGCTGGCAATTGCGCGCGCGCTGTACAAGGACGCGCCGATCCTGATCCTGGACGAGGCCACGTCCGCCCTCGATACCGAGTCCGAGCGCCTGGTGCAGGAGGCCCTGCAGCGCCTGATGCGCGGGCGCACCACGCTGGTGATCGCGCACCGCCTGTCCACTATTGAGCACGCCGACCGCGTCGTGGTAATGGAGCGCGGGCGCATCGCGGAACAGGGCACGCACGCCGAACTGGTGGCCGCCGGCGGGCTGTTCGCGCGCCTGCAGGCGCATACGAATTGATACAAAAAAGATAGCTGCCCGCGCTTGTCAGACAAGCGCTGGAGGTCAACAACGCCTCAAACAATGCGGGCGATGCAGGCCCCGGCGCTCTGGTAGGTGCCAGCCTCGGCCTGCAGCGTGATGTGGCCGCTGCGGTGCGCCGTGACCTGCATCTCCATCTTCATGGCCTCCATGACGGCGATGACATCGCCGGCCTGCACGGCGGCGCCGTCCTGCACCTTCCAGGCATGCAGGTTGCCGGCGATGGGCGCGGCGACCGCGGCCTCGTCCACGGGCGCCTCGGGCGCCAGCGCAGCAGCACCGCCTGTGGTGGCCAGGCCCTGCAGCAGCGCGGCCGGCAGGCCCAGCTGCATGCGGCGGCCGTCTATCTCGATGGCGCAGCGCAGCAGCGTGGCGTCGGCCTGGGGCGCGGCGCGCGCGGCGGCGGCCAGGTCGTTGGCGAAGGCGGTTTCTATCCAGCGCGTGTGCACCTTGAAGCCATCGGCGCCTATGAAGTCCGCCTGATCCAGCACGGCGCGGTGAAACGGCAGCACGCTGGCCACGCCCTCGATGGCGAACTCGGCCAGCGCACGGCGTGCGCGCGTCAGCGCCTGCGCGCGTGAGCCGCCCGTGACGATGAGCTTGGCCATCAGCGAGTCAAAGCTGCCCGGCACCGTGGAGCCCGCCAGCACCCCCGTGTCCACGCGCACGCCCGGGCCCGTGGGCGGGTCAAAGCGCAGCACCGGCCCGGGCGTGGGCAGAAAGCCGCGGCCCACGTCCTCGGCGTTGATGCGGAACTCGATCGCATGGCCCAGCGGCGCGGGCGTCTCGGTGATGGACAGCGGCAGGCCATCGGCCACGCGCAGCTGCTCCACCACCAGGTCCAGGCCCGTGGTCTGCTCGGTCACCGGGTGCTCCACCTGCAGGCGCGTATTCACCTCCAGGAAGGAGATGGCGCCGCCGCCCGAGAGTAGAAACTCCACCGTGCCCGCGCTTTCGTAGCCGACCTCGGCGCAGATGTCGTGCGCGGCCTGGTGGATGCGCGCACGCTGTTCGTCGGTAAGAAACGGCGCGGGCGCCTCCTCCACCAGCTTCTGGTTGCGCCGCTGCAGCGAGCAGTCGCGCGTGCCCAGCACCACCACCCGGCCATGCTTGTCGCCTATGACCTGGGCCTCGATGTGGCGCGGCTTGTCCAGGAACTGCTCGACGAAGCACTCGCCGCGCCCGAAGGCGGCCGTGGCCTCGCGCACGGCGGACGCGTACAGCTCGGCCACCTCGTCCATGCGCCACGCGATCTTCATGCCGCGCCCGCCGCCGCCGAACGCGGCCTTGATGATGATGGGCAGGCCGTGCTGCTCGGCAAACCGCAGCACCTCGGCGGCGTCCTTGACGGGCCCCTGGGTGCCCGCCACCAGCGGCGCGCCGACTTTGAGCGCGATCTTGCGCGCCTCCACCTTGTCGCCCAGCCGCGCAATGGCCTGGGGCGTGGGCCCTATCCAGGCCAGGCCGGCGTCGAGCACCGCCTGGGCGAAGGCGGCGCTCTCGGATAGGAAGCCGTAGCCGGGGTGCACTGCGTCGGCGCCGCTTCTCTTCGCCACGTCCAGCAGCTTCTCGATGTGCAGATAGGTGTCGACCGGGCGGTCACCATCCAGGCCCCAGGCCTCGTCGGCCATGCGCGCGTGCAGGGCGTCGATGTCGGCATTGGCATACACGGCGACAGATCGCACGCCGTAGTCGCGGCAGGCGCGCACCACGCGGACGGCGATTTCGCCACGGTTGGCAATCAGAACCTTCTTCATGGCATCAAACCTTTCGCCTCGAAAACGTGAAGGGCGGCGAAATCGCCGTCGCCTGCTGCGCAGGCACGGCAATGTGGTGAAACGCCCGCTACGCGGTCGTTTTCGCCTCTATTGGCAATCAGGACTTTTTTCATGGCATTCAGGGGCAGGTGATGGCCTCGAAAGACCGTATGGGGTTGAAACGCACCCAGGCGTTCACCGGGATCTGGCCCGCGCGGTCCAGGTGGTGCGGTGCCACGCAGGCGATGACCGGGTAGCCGCCGGTCAAAGGGTGGTCGGCCAGGAACAGCACGGGCTGGCCGCTGGGCGGCACCTGGATGGCGCCGGTGGGCGTGCCCTCGCTGGGCAGCTCCTCAGTGATGGCGCGCGCCAGCGGCTCTTCGCCGGCCAGGCGCAGGCCCACGCGGTTCGACTGGGGCGTGACACGCCAGCGCTGGCGCGCCAGCAGCTCCAGCGCATCGGGCGTGAACCAGTCGCTGCGCGGGCCGGGCACCACGTCGAGCACGACATCCTCGTGCACGCCGGGCAGGTCCTGCGGCGGCAGCTCGGCGTCGCCCACGACGGCGCCCCGCGCCACCGGCAGCAGCGCCAGCCTGTCGCCCGCGGCCAGCGCCGGCGGGCCCACATGGGCCAGCGTGTCGGTGCTGCGGCTGCCCAGCACCGGCGCCACGTCGAAGCCGCCGCGCGCGGCCACGTAGCAGCGCGTGCCGGCGGCGGGCTCGCCGATGCTGAGCTGGTCGCCATCGGCCAGCGCCACGGCCTGGTAGCGCGGCACGTTCCAGCGCGCACCGGCGGCGTTGGTCAGCGCGAGAAGCGCGTCGGCACCCGTCACCGCCACCACCGTGTCGCCACGGCTGACCAGCCGCAGGCCGCCGTTCACGGTCTCCAGGCAGGCGGCGTCCGACGGGTTGCCGACCAGCCGGTTGGCCGTGCGGCAGGCGCCCCGGTCGAGCGCGCCGGAGGCCGACACGCCCTGCCCCGCCTGGCCCGGCCGGCCCAGGTCCTGCAGCAGCGTGAGCAGGCCGGGCGCGGCCACCTCCAGCGCCGGGACGTTCGCGGCCACGGGGGCGGCAGATTTGGCATGTTTTCGATCCAAAGCGCGCTCCAGCTGTACGCTAGCAGCTACAGATAGCGTAGCAATATCGACAAAGCGCACCTCAAATCCCGGCTGCAGCAGCGCGGGCACGTCGCGGTCAATGTCCCACATGGCCAGCGGCGTCGTGCCAATGATCTGCCAGCCCCCGGGGCTGGCCTGCGGGTAGACGCCGCTGAACCGCCCCGCCAGCGCCACGGCGCCCGCCGGAATGCGCGTGCGCGGCGTGGCGCGGCGCGGCACATCCAGGCTTTCGTGGCCGCCCGAGAGGTAGGCAAAGCCCGGCGCAAAGCCGACGAAGGCCACGCTGTAGGTGCTGCCGGTGTGGCGGCGCACCAGTTCCTCGGGCGTGATGCCCAGGATCTGCGCCACCTCGGCCAGATCCTCGCCGTCGTAGTGCACGGGGATTTCCACCAGCGTGGCGTCGCGCTGCACCCTGTGCGACAGGTCGCGCGCGGCAATGGCACGTACCAGTTCGACCACACCGGTGGCCGATGGGCGGAACTGCACGAGGATGGTGCGCGCGGCGGGCACCAGTTCCTCGACGCCGGCCAGCGGATCGCGCTGCAGCGAGGCCAGCAGGGCCAGGGTCTGGTCCAGGTCGGCCAGCTCCACGAGCAGTGCGTTCAATGAGACGGGCAGGAATCTCACGGCCGCCTCACACGTGGTAGCTGCTGTCGGGCACGTCGGTAATGAACATATAGCCCGGCGCATGCGTCACGGCAAACGGCACGCCCGAGGCCATCACCGCCGCCTGGGGCGTGACGCCGCAGGCCCAGAACACGGGCACTTCGCCGGGCTCGATGCGCACAGCATCGCCAAAGTCCGGCCTGGCAATATCGGCAATGCCCAGCGCCGCCGGGTCGCCCACATGCACGGGCGCGCCATGCACCGAGGGAAAGCGGGCCGAGATCGTGACCGCATCGGCCACGCGCTGCGCGGGGATGGGCCGCATGGACACCACCATTTCGCCGTGCAGGCGCCCGGCCGGGCGGCATTGGCGGTTCGTGCGGTACATGGGCACGTTGCAGCCGTCGGCGATGTGGCGCACCTCGATGCCGGCCTCCTGCAGCGGGGTCTCGAAGGTGAAGCTGCAGCCGATCAGAAAGGTGACCAGGTCCGGGTGCTCGGCCCACAGGGCCGTCGCGTCCCGCACCTCCTCGGCCAGCCGGCCGTTGCGCCAGACGCGGTACAGGGGGATGTCGCTGCGCACGTCGGCGCCGTCGGCCAACACCGTCTGGTACGCGCCGGCCTCGATCACGTCAAGCACCGGGCAGGGCTTGGGGTTGCGCTGCGCGTACAGCAGAAAATCCCAGGCCCAGTCGCGCGGCAGCGCAATCATGTTGGCCTGCGTCATGCCGGGGGCGACGCCGGCCGTGGGGCGCACGGCGCCGGCGCGGTATTCGGCACGCGCCTGGCGTGCCGCGGCCACGGAGGCGGCGCGGGCCTGCTGCAATGCGTTGGCTTGCATGGTCATTGCTCCTGTCAGATTCAGACGAATGGGCGCACGGTCACGCCGTCGCTCTCCAGCGCCATGCGCACGGCGCGTGCCATCTCCACGGCGCCGGGGCTGTCACCATGCACGCAGATCGAATCGGCCTGCACGCACGCAAGACTCCCGTCCACGGCCTCGACCACGCCGTCGCGCACCAGGCGCAGCATGCGTGCCGCCACCAGGGCGCTGTCGTGCAGCACGGCGCCCTTGTCGCGGCGCGACACCAGCGCGCCTTGCGGCGTGTAGGCGCGGTCGGCAAAGGCTTCGGCAATCACACGCAGGCCGGCCGCCTGCGCCCAGCCCACCAGTGGTGATCCCGCCAGCACCACCAGCGCCAGGTCGGGATCAACATCGCGGATGGCGGTGATCACATCGCGCGCCTGGCGCTCGTCGTGCGCAATGGTGTTGTAGAGCGCGCCATGGGGCTTCACATAGCCGACGTGCGTGCCGGCGGCCCGCGCCAGGCCCTGCAGCGCGCCGATCTGGTAGATCACATCGGCCACCAGGTCGGCGCTTGCCACATCCATATTGCGCCGGCCAAAGCCCACCAGATCCGGGTAGGCCACATGCGCGCCCACGGACACACCGCGCGCCTGCGCCGCCTTGAGGGTGGCCAGGATGCCCGCAGGGTCGCCCGCATGGAAGCCGCAGGCCACATTGGCGCTGCTCACGATGTCCAGCATGGCGGCGTCGTCGCCCATGCGCCACGCGCCCAGGCTTTCGCCCAGGTCGCTGTTCAGGTCGATACGAGGCATGGCGTCCTCCCTTCCGATTGGGCCGCAACACGCACGACCGAATACACAACTACATGCGCGATGGCAGCCACAGCACGATCTGGGGCAGCGCGTACAAGGCCAGCACCGCCACCAGCATCACGAAGAACATGGGCATGGTGACGCGCGCAATCCAGCCTATGTCGCGCTTGGTCAGGCCCTGGATCACGAACAGGTTCAAGCCCACAGGCGGCGTGATCTGCGCCATCTCGACCACCAGCACGATGAAGATGCCAAACCAGATCAGGTCATAGCCCGCAGCCTCCACCGTCGGCAGCAGCACGGCGATGGTCAGCACCACCATGGAGATGCCGTCCAGGAAACAGCCCAGTACGATGAAGAACACCGTCAGCATCATCAGCAGCGCAAAGGGCGACAGGTGCAGCGAGCCTATCCACTCCGCCAGATGGCGCGGCAGGCCGATGAAGCCCATGGCCAGCGTGAGGAAGGCCGCCCCGGCCAGGATCAACCCGATCATGCAGTACACACGGCAGGCGCTGACCAGCCCCTCCGTGAACTTCTGCCAGGAAAGCGATCCCTCCCAGGCGGCCAGGCCCAGCGCGCCGGCCACGCCCAGGGCAGCGGCCTCGGTGGCCGTGGCAACGCCCGAATAGATGCCCCCCAGCACCAGGCCGATGAGGATCACCGCGGGGATCAGGTGGCGGGACTCGTACAGCTTCTGCATGAAGCTCATCGACATGTCCGAGGCTGGTACCTGCTCGCGGTTGAACAGCGCCCAGACGGCGATATAGGCCATGAACATGCCCGCCAGCATCAGGCCGGGGAACACGCCTGCAAGGAACAGCTTGGCGATCGACACGTTGGCGGCCACGCCATAGACGATCATGATGATGGACGGCGGTATCAACAGCCCCAGGGTGGCCGCGCCGCCCAGGGTGCCCACCGCCATGGCGTCGGGGTAGCCGCGCTTCTTGAGCTCCGGCAGGGTCATCTTGCCTATGGTGGCGCAGGTGGCGGCCGACGAGCCGGAGATGGCGGCGAAGATGGTGCAGCCCACCACGTTGGTGTGCAGCAGCCGCCCGGGCAGCTTGTCCATCCACGGAGCCAGGCCGCGGAACATGCTGTCCGAAAGCTTGCTGCGAAACAGAATCTCGCCCATCCACAAAAACAGCGGCAGCGCCGTCAGCGTCCAGGCCGAGCTAGCGCCCCAGATCGTCAGCATCATGCTGTCGCCTGCCGGGCGGCTGGTGAACAGCTCCATGCCGATCAGCCCCACGGCCAGCAGGCCCAGGCCTATCCACATTCCCGCGCCGAGCACTGCGAAGAGCGCAATGATCAGCACCAATGCAGCCGTCATATCCATGTTGTGCTCCTCAAATCACTCGGCCACCGAACCCGGGCCCTCAATGAACCACTCGCGCCCGCGCAGCCGCGCCACGATGGCATCCAGAAAGGCCAGCGCAAAGGCCACGCAGCCGATCGCCATGCTCAGCTGCGGAATCCACAGTGGCGTAGCATCCGCGGCGGGTGAGACGTCATGCGTCTCGTACGACAGCCATACGGCACGTATGGCAAACCAGGCAACATAGACCGACAAACCCAGCCCGGCGAGCAAACCCGCCCATTCAAACGCCGCTCGCGCCCTGCTGCCCAGGCGATCGAGCAACAGCGTGACACGGATATGGTCGCCATGCATCAGCGCCGTGGGCAGGGCAAAGAACAGGGTCGCGGCGATGGCATAGCCGGCATAGGCATCCAGCCCCTGGATGTCGATGAACGTCACCTGGCGCGCCAGGATGCCCAGCAGCACGATCACGAACGCGGCCACCATGGACAGGCAGGCAAGCCCTATGAGCAGACGGTAGAAGTAATGGCCGAACCTATCCATGGCGAGCTCCTGGCATGCGGTATGGGAATGGGCGGTCGAGCGTCGGCCGTCAGCGCTTGCGGTAGGCGTCCACGATGGCCTTGCCCTCGGGACCTGCGGACTTGACCCACTCCTCGGTCATGGTGGCGCCTATGGTGGAAAATTCCTTCTTCAGCGCGTCAGAGGGCTCGGCAATGGTCATGCCCTTGGCGGCCAGCTCCTTCAGGTATTCCTTGTCCAGGCGTTCACTGGACTCCCAGCCGCGCTTCTCGGCCGTGGCCGCGGCCTTGAGGACGGCGTCCTGCAGGGCCTTGTCCAGGCCGTTGAAGGCCTTCAGGTTGACCACGGTGGCGTTGCGCGGCAGCCAGGCGTTGACGGGGTAGAAGTACTTGATCTGCTCGTACAGCTTGCTCTCCACGCCGCTGGCGCTGGAGGTCAGGAAGTTGTTGACCGTGTTCGTGGCCAGCGCCTGCCCCAGCTCGGACAGCTGGATGGTCACCGGCTGGGCCTTGAGCAGCTGCGCGATGCGCGTGGAGGTCGGGTTGTAGGCGCGCATCTTCGTGCCCGCCAGGTCCGCGGGGGTCTGGATGGGCTTGTTCGAGTACAGCGACTGGCCGGGCCAGGGCACGCTGTACAGCAGCTTCATGCCCTGGGAGGCCAGCAGCTTCTCCTGGGCGGGCTTGGCCGCCTGGTACAGGCGCCAGGCATCAGCGTACGAGCTGGCCAGGAAAGGCACGGAATCCACGCCGTACAAAGCGTTCTCGTTGGCGGCCCCCGAGAGGATGAACTCCGCCGCCGGAACCTGGCCGGTCTGTACCGCACGCTTGATTTCGTTGGCCTTGTAAAGCGAGCCCCCGGGGTGCAGCGTGATCTTGAGCTTGCCGCCGGTCAGCTCGTCCACCTCTTTGGCAAACTGCTGGTTGTTCTGCGTCTGAAAGGTATTGGCCGCGTAGCCGGTGGGCAGGTCCCACTTGACCTGCGCCTGGGCGGCGCCAGCAGCAATGCAGACGATGGACAAAAGCATGCGTTTCATGAAATGACTCCTGGGATGAGAGATGACAAGCAAAGGCCCGATTGCGTGAAGAACGCGCAATACACAACAGCCCTCCAATCGATGAGTTATCGAAGAACCATTGAATTTAATTTGTTGAACAATAATGCGTGAAAAGTCGATCCGACTGGACCCAGGTAAACCCTGATCCATCTCCAGCCGAGCCCCTCATTGCACATGAAAGTACGGGCTCGCTGGCTACACTGGTGCTCCCACCTTCAGCCCCATTGCCCTCGCCCCATGACCCATGCCGCCGGCACGCTACAAAACCTGACCGACCGCATTGCGCAGCAACTGCGCGAGAAACTTGTCGATGGTGAACTCACGCCCGGCCAGCGTCTGTCGGAGAGCGCCCTGAGTGAGAGCCTGGCGATCTCGCGCAACACGCTGCGCGAAGCCTTCCGCCTGCTGACCAAGGAGGGGCTGCTCAGGCACGAGCCCAACCGCGGCGTGTCGGTGGCCGTGCCCAGCATCGCGGCCATCATCGACATCTACCGCGTGCGCCGCCTCATCGAATGCCAGGCCCTGGCCCAGGCCTATCCGCGCCACCCGGCCGGCAAGCGCCTGCGCCAGGCGGTGGATCAGGCGCTGCGCTGGCGCGCCGAGGGCAACTGGCGCGGCGTGGGCACGGCCAACATGGAGTTCCACAAGGCCATCGTGGAGCTGGCCGACAGCGAGCGCCTGAACGAAATGTTCTCGCACCTGCTGGCCGAGCTGCGCCTGGCCTTCGGCCTGATCGACGACCCCGAGTTTTTGCACGCACCCTATGTGGACAGCAACCTGAAGATCATGGAACTGTTCGAGGCCGGCCAGCCGCAGCACGCCGCGGCGGCGCTGGGCGATTACCTGGTGCACTCCGAGCGCATCGTGCTGGCGGCCTATGGGCGGCGCGTTTCAGACGGCGGCGCGGGCAAGCAGACTATTGCAAATAGCCTGTAGCGCTCATGAAACTGCCGTTTAAAGCTATCGTATAAATAGCATTACCACTTGCCTTGATTCGGCTGGCGCCGGCGCACGGACTGGGTCACCAGCTCCACCATATCGGCGCGGTCGGCCTGGCGCGCGAAGTCCAGCGCCGTCAGGCCCAGCTGGTTTTTCAGCGTCGGGTCGGCGCCCTCCTCGACCAGCAGGCGTGCCACATCGCCCTGACCGTAGCGCACGGCCATCATCAGGGGCGTGGTGCCGTTGGGCGAGGCGGCGTCGATGTAGGCGCTTTCTTCGAGCAGCAGCTTCACCATGGCCACGGCGTCCGGGCTGGTGCCCGAGGCCGCATAGTGCAACGGCGTCCAGCCGGTCTTGTTGATGTCGGCATCGAGCTCAATCAGGGCGCGCGCTGCGGGGAGGTTGCCGCGCAACGCGGCCATCATCAGCGCGCTTTCGTCCTTGGCGTTGCGCTCCTCCACCCTGAGGTCCTTGGCCGCTATCAGGGCGGCCGCTGCCTTGCGCGAATCGTCGCGCAGCGCCAGCACCAGCGCGGGCTGGCCCCTGGGGTCAAGCGCGTTGGGGTCAAAGCCGCGGCGCAGCAGATGGGTCACGGCGGCGCCGTTGTCGAGCTCTATGGCCTTGAAGAAATCCTCGTAGGCGCCGGCATGCGCCAGGCGGGCCAGGGGGCTTGCTGCGGCCAGCGCCAGCCAGGCAAGGGTGCGGCGGCGGCTGGTCATGCTGCGCCTCCCTGCAGGAACAGGTCTTCAAAGTTGCGGCTCGTGGCGCAAGCCACCTCCTGCACTTCCAGGCCCTTGACCGCGGCGATCTGCTGCGCCACGAAGGGCACGTAGGATGGGTTGTTGGTCTTGCCGCGGTAGGGCACGGGGGCGAGATAAGGGCTGTCGGTTTCGATCAGCAGGCGATCCATGGGCACGAAGGCGGCCACGTCGCGCAGATCCAGCGCGCTTTTGAAGGTGAGGATGCCGGAAAACGAGATGTAGTAGCCCATGTCCAGCGCCGCACGCGCCACGGCGGCGGTTTCGGTGAAGCAGTGGAATACGCCGCCGGCGCGCTGGCCGGGCCCCGCCTCGCCCTCTTCGCGCAGGATGGCCAGCGTGTCATCCGAGGCGCTGCGGGTGTGGATCACCAGCGGCTTGGCACAGGCGCGCGCCGCGCGGATATGGGTGCGAAAGCGCTCGCGCTGCCATTCCAGGTCGGCAATGCTGCGCCCGCCCTTGCGGTCTTGCATGCCGTAATAGTCCAGCCCCGTCTCGCCAATGGCCATCACGCGCGGCAGGGCGGCGCGATCCAGCAAGTCCTGCAGGCTGGGCTCGGTCATGTCCTCGGTGTCGGGGTGCACGCCCACGGTGGCCCAGAAGTTGTCATAGGTGGTGGCCAGGCCGTGCACGGCGGGGAACTCCTCCATGGTGGTGCAGATGCACAGCGCCCTATCCACCTGCGCGGCGGCCATGGCCTGGCGGATCTGGGGCAGCTGGCTGATGAGCTCGGGAAAGTTCAGGTGGCAGTGGGAATCGACAAACATGGCGGTAGGGAAACGAAAAAGCCGACCGGCGAGAGGTCGGCGTCAGGGCGCAGGCGCTGCTCAAATGGTCTGCGTGGGCTTGTCGGACGCCAGGGCCGTGCCCAGGATCTCCTCGATTTTGGCCTTCAGCTGGCGCGACTTCTCATCCTTGGGGAACTGTATGCCCACGCCCTGCGTGCGGTTGCCTGCGGCGCGCGCGGGCGTCACCCAGGCCACGCGGCCGGCCACGGGGTAGCGCTGGGGGTCATCGGGCAGCGTGAGCAGCACGTAGACATCGTCGCCCAGCTTGTACTCGCGCGTCGTGGGCACGAAGATGCCGCCCTCCTCGAAGAACGGGATATAGGCCGCGTACAGAGCGGCCTTTTCCTTGATGTTCAGCTGCATGACGCTGGGGCGCGGCGCTGTGGAGGGACTGCTCATAGGTGTTCAGGGGGATTCAATGGCGCGAGTTTAGTGTCTGGCGCGCCTGGACTACAAGCGACTCCAGCATCAGGCCGGCGTTGAAGGGGTGGTCGGCCGTACGCGCCTCCTGCATCAGCGCACGCGACCAGCGCGTAAGCGGCCCCACGCCCGGCGGCGCGGGCAGGTCGGCCGCGGCAAAGTAGCGCGGCTCGGCACCCACGCTGCGCAACAGCAGGTCGTGGCAGAGCTTTTGCAGCGCATCCACGGCCTGGGCCGGGTCCAGGTCGGCCAGCGCCGACACGTCGCCACGCACCATGGCCTTGGGGATCAGGGCCCAGGCCTGGGGGCTGCGGCCCGCGCGGGCCAGGGCCAGCGCGTCGTCGGGCCGCCCGCCCGCGGCGCGCAGCAGGGCCTGGGCGGCGTCGGGCGCGACGCCCTGCTCTACCAGCCAGTCCTGCGCTACGTCGACCGCGGGCCACAGCATGGTGTGGCCCAGGCAGCGGCTGCGTATGGTGGGCAGCAGCTCGTGCGCGGCCTCGGTGGCGAGCACGAAGCGCACGTCGCCGGGCGGCTCTTCCAGCGTCTTGAGCAGGGCGTTGGCCGTCACATGGTTCATCTGCTCGGCCGGGAACACCAGCACCGCCTTGCCGCGCCCGCGCGCGCTGGTGCGCTGGGCAAACTCGACGGCGTCGCGCATGGCGTCCACGCGGATCTCGCGGCTGGCCTTGCGCTTCTTGTCCTCGATCTCGGCCTGGGCTTTCTCGGGCAGCGGCCAGCCCAGGGCCAGCATCTGCGTCTCGGGCATGAGCACGCACAGGTCGGCATGGGTGCGCACGTCCACGCCGTGGCAGCTGGCGCATTGGCCGCAGGCGCCATGCTCGGTGGGCGCGTCGCACAGCCAGGCGCGCACCAGCTCCAGCGCCAACGCGTACTGGCCCAGGCCGGACGGTCCCTGCAAGAGCCAGGCATGGCCGCGCTGGGCCAGCAGCTGCGTGCGCTGCGCGGCAATCCAGGGCGCGACCTGGCTCATGGCGTGGCCCCTTGCAGCCAGCCACGCGCCGCCACCAGGGCCAGCATCTGCGCCGCGACCTGTTCACGCGTCTGCGCCCCGTCCAGCCGCGCAAAGCGCCGGGGCGCGGCGGCGGCACGCTCGGCATAGCCGCGCGCCACGCGGGTGAAGAAGGCTGCGGGCTCGGCCTCGAAACGGTCGGGCGCGCGCGCCGTAGCCAGGCGTTCTGCCGCCACTTCGGGCGGCACGTCAAACCACAGCGTCAGATCGGGGTTGCGCATCAAATCGGGCTCCAGCGCAAGTCCTGTCTGCGCTAGCCGCTCCATATAAGTGAGCACGCCAAGGTCGAAGCCGCGCCCCGCACCCTGGTAGGCAAAGGTGGCGTCGGTGAAGCGATCGCACAACACCACCTCGCCGCGCGCCAGCGCCGGCTCGATCACGCAGCGCAAATGGTCGCGCCGCGCGGCAAATACCAGCAGGGTCTCGGTCAGCGCGTCCATGTCCTCGTGCAGCAGCAGCGCGCGCAGCTTCTCGGCCAGGGGCGTGCCGCCGGGCTCGCGCGTCAGCGTCACGCTGCGCCCCGCAGCGCGCAGTGCCCGGGCCAGGGTGTCTATGTGCGATGACTTGCCCGCGCCGTCTATGCCCTCGAAGGTGATGAACAGGCCCTGCGTCACTTTTGTCCCCGTTGGTATTTGTTGACGGCGCGGTTGTGCTCGTCCAGCGTGGCGCTGAAATGGCTGCTGCCGTCGCCGCGTGCGACGAAGTACAGAGCCTTGGTCTGCGCCGGCTGCACGGCGGCCAGCAGCGCCGCACGGCCCGGCATGGCAATGGGCGTGGGCGGCAGGCCGGCACGCGTGTAGGTGTTGTAGGGGGTGTCGGCCTGCAGGTCGCGCTTGCGCAGGTTGCCGTCGAACTTCTCGCCCAGGCCATAGATCACCGTGGGGTCGGTCTGCAGCAGCATGCCCACGCGCAGGCGGTTGCTGAACACGCCGGCGATATGGGCGCGGTCCTCGGCGCGGCCGGTTTCCTTTTCCACGATGCTGGCCAGGGTCAGCGCCTGGTCGGCGGATTTGAGTGGCGTATCGGGCGCGCGCAATTCCCAGGCGGCCTGCAGGCGCCTGTCCATGGCGTGCAGCGCGCGGCGCAGCACGGCTAGGTCGCTGCTGCCCTTGGCGTAGGTGTAGGTGTCGGGGAAGAAGCGCCCCTCGGCCGGCACGCCGGGCCGGTCCAGGCGGGCCATGATGTCGGCCTCGCTCATGCCTGCCGTGTCAGGCTTGAGCTGCTCGGCGCGCGCCAGCGCCGCGCGCAGCTGGCGGAAGTTCCAGCCCTCCACCAGGGTCACGGCGCGCAGCGTCTCCTCGCCGCGCACCAGCTTTTCCAGCAGCGCCTGGGGGCTGGTGCCGGGCGGCACTTCGTAGTTGCCGGCCTTGATGCCGCGGTCCTTGCCGGACAGCCGGAACCACCAGTACAACAATCGCGCATCGGTATCGAAGCCGGCCTGCACCACCGCCTGCGCCACGCCGCGCGGCGTGGTGCCGGGCTCAATCTCCAGCTCCAGCGGCTGATTCGCGCCCAGGCCCGCGCGCACCGGCATGGGCGAGCGCAGCCACCAGGCGCCGCCGGCGGCAGCCGCGACAGCGATGAGCAACACCAGAACGAGGAACCTACGCACAACCCTGCAGCCCGTAAGAAGGAAAGCCGGGCATCATAATTCAGCCATGACCGACCCCAAGCCAGTAGCGCCGCCCCCTTCCATGGGCGGCGCAGCCCGTTTATCCCACCTCGGCGTGATCCGCGTAGCCGGTGAAGACGCCGCCAAGTTCCTCCACGGCCAGCTGACCCAGGACTTCGCGCTGCTCGACATGCAGCATGCGCGCCTGGCGGCCCACCTCAGCGTCAAGGGCCGCATGCTGGCGAGCTTCATCGCCTTCAAGCGCAGCGACACCGAGCTGCTGCTGGTCTGTGCACGCGAGCTGCTCGCCCCCACGCTCAAGCGCCTGTCCATGTTCGTGATGCGCTCCAAGGCCAGGCTGACGGATGCGACCGGCGACTACGCGCTGTACGGGCTGATGGGTGACGCGGCCCGCGCCGTGCTGCCTGCCGATGGCGCACCCTGGGCCAAGGCCGACCTGGGCGAGGCCAGCGTGGTGCAGCTCTACCCCGCCGACGGCCAGCCGCGCGCGCTGTGGTTGGCACCGGCGGGTGCTGCCGCACCCCAGGGCGCGCCGCTGGATGAATCGCTGTGGCTGTGGAGCGAGGTCAGGAGCGGCGTCGCCACCCTGACCGCGCCCGTCGCCGAGGCCTTTGTGCCGCAGATGCTGAACTACGAATCCGTGGGCGGCGTGAACTTCAAGAAGGGCTGCTACCCGGGCCAGGAGGTCGTCGCGCGCAGCCAGTTCCGCGGCACGCTCAAGCGTCGCACCTACCTCGCCCATGCCCGGGCGGACCTGACCGTGGGCGCCGAGGTATTTGCCGAGGGCGATGCCGAGCAACCCGTGGGCACCGTGGTGCAGGCCGCCGCCGCCCCCGGTGGCGGCGTGGATGCGCTGGTGTCGCTGCAGACTGCGGCCGCGGGTGGGGCGCTGCATGTGGGCGCAGTGCCGCTCACCCTGCAGCCACTGCCTTATGCGCTGCTCGAAGACATTTGAGCAAAATCCGGCTCTAGCGCTTGTCCATAAAGCGCCAGTAGCTATCAAAACGATAGTCACTCAAACACCTGCCGCATGCTGGTGTGCGGTATGCCCACCTCCTCGAAGGGCTCGCCCACCGCTGCAAAGCCAGCGCGCTGGTAAAAGCCTTCGGCGCTGCGCTGGGCGTGCAGCGTGACCTGCGCGTCGCCGCGCTGGCGTGCGGCGCGCACCAGGGCGTCGAGCACCATGCGGCCCCAGCGCTGGCCGCGCAGCGCGCGGTCCACGGCCATGCGGCCGATGCGGGCGTCGCCAGGGGCCTCGTAGAGCAGGCGGCCCGTGGCCACCGCCTGGCCGATGCGGTTGTAGGCGACGGCGTGCACGGCGCTGGTGTCGTGCGCGTCAAGCTCGATCGCCGGGTCTATGCCCTGCTCCTGCACGAAGACCGCCATGCGCAGCTCTGTGGCGTCACGGCCCAGGGAGGCCCAATCGCCCACGCGCAGCTCCACCATCTCGCCGCCGGCCTCGTAGTGCTCAATGATGGCGCGCAGCTGCGCCGGCACCGGGCGCTTGGTCTGGGTCTGCGGGTCGGCAAAGACGTAGACCAGCTCAATGGCGGCCAGCAGCCGGTCGCCCGCGAACACGCCGCATTCGAACACCAGCGAAGTGGTGCCTATGCGCGCGCAGCGCATGCCCAGGTCCAGCAGGTCGTCCAGCCGCGCCGATGCGTGGTATTCGACGCTGGCCTTCTTCAGATAGGTCTCGCCGCCCAGGGCCTGCATGCCGGCCTCGTAAGGCAAGGCCAGCGCGCGCCAGTATTCGGTCATGGCGCAGTCGGCATAGGTCAGGTAATGGGCGTTGAAGACGATCTTCTGGATGTCCACCTCGGCCCAGCGCACGCGCAGGCGGTGAAAGCAGCGGAAGTCCTGGCGTTGCATGGTGTTCCTCAATCGAGCCCGAAGGCGTTGCGCAGCGCGCGCGCCGCGTCCTGGTGGGCGCGCCGCGCCTCGGGGATGGCGCGGCCCATCTTGATGAATTCGTGCGTCACGCCGCGGTAGATCTCCAGCTCCACGGCCACGCCGGCGGCGCGCAGCTTGTCGCCGTACTGAACGCCCTCATCGACCAGCGGGTCGCATTCGGCCAGGCCTATCCAGGCGGGGGCCACGCCGTCCACGTCGGGCGCGAGCAGCGGGGCAAAGCGCCAGTCCTCGCGCTCGGTGCGGCTCGGGATGTACTGGTCGAAGAACCAGCCGATCGCCTCCCGGTCGAGCACCGGCCCATGGGCAAATTCGGTGTGCGAGGGCGTGTCCTGGTGCGCCGTGGTGCCGGGGTAGATCAAGAGCTGCAGCGCCAGCGGCAGGCCGGCGTCGCGCGCCATGATGGCGCCCACGGCGGCCAGCGTGCCGCCCGCGCTGTCGCCGCCCACGGCCAGGCGCGCAGGGTCTGCGCCCAGCGCGCCGGCGTTGGCGGCCAGCCAGGCGAGCGCGTCCCAGGCGTCGTGGCTGGCGGTGGGGAAGGGGTGCTCGGGCGCGAGCCGATAGTCCAGCGACACCACCATGCAGCCCGCCAGCCGCGCCAGCTCGCGGCACAGCACGTCGTGCGTGGCGATGCTGCCTATGGTGAAGCCGCCGCCATGCAGGTACAGCAGCAGCGGCAGGCCCGCGCCGGTGGTGGGCGCATACAGGCGCGCGGGCAGCTGGGCGCCATCGTGCGCGGGGATGGAAAAGTCATCTACCCTGGCGAGCTGCGCCCGGGGCACCTCCAGCACCTCGGCGCCGGCCTCGTAGGCGGCGCGGGCGCGTACTGGCGACAGGCTGTGCAGCGGCGGCCGCGCGGCGCGCTGCATGCCCTGGATGACGCCGCGCATCTGCGGCGTCAGGCGCAGCAGCGCAGGGCGGGTTGAAGAATCGGCCGTCAAGAGTCAGCTTTCCGCGAAAAGAACGGACTCTAACGCGATCGCCTCACGGCTGTGGCTTCGGGTTCTGGAAGACCTGCTGCATCACCAGGTCCAGCGTCACCTCTTCGCCGCACATCAGGCGCGCCGCCAGCTCGCCGCCCAGCACCTGCGGGGCGATCACCATGTCGGGCTGTGCCAGGCGCACGCGTCCCAGGTGGGAAGCGTCGTTGACGGCGGCGACGGTGCGCGCGCTGCCGCCGAGCGCGCGCGTGGCCAGCACCACGAAGGCGTTCTCGGAGTCGTCGTCCAGCATGGCCAGCACAGCCGTGGCCTTGTCGGCGCCGGCCTGGCGCAGCACGTCGCCGCTGCCGGGGTCGCCCACGACCACGTCCACGTCCTTGGGCGCATCGCCCGGCGGCGCCTGGTGCAACAGCCGTGTGACGGGCTGGCCGCGCTTGGCCAGCTCGCGCCAGGTGTTGGTGGCCAGGGGCGAGCTGCCGACGACGACAAAATGGTTCTCGCGTTTCATGCGGGGGCCCTTGTGGTTGACGATGCGCTGCAGGCTGCGCCCGACCATGGGCGCGATCACTGCCGTGAGCGAGGTGGCGAACACCGCCACGCCCAGCACGATGACCGAGACGGCGAACAGCTTGGCCTCGGGCGTTTGCGGCGTGATGTCGCCATAGCCCACGGTACTCATGGTGGTCACGGCGTAGTACAGGGCCGTCACCAGGTCGGTGACTGGCGGCTTGAAGTCTGCCCCCAGGTAGTAGGTGCCCAGGGTGGCATACAGCAGCAGCATGACCACCGAGGTAACGGCAAACAGCGTGCTGGCCGTGATGCTGGCATGGTCAAAGCGCCGCCAGGCCAGCGAGAGCAGCACCAGCAGCAGCACGAAGTAGCCCAGCAGCCAATGCCCGCCGCGGTGCTGCCCCAGCAGCATGCTGAGGGCCGCCGTGCCAGCCAGCAGCAGCGCCATGACCCAGGCCAGGCGCGAGCGCAACAGCAGCCCCAGCGCCATGATGACCATGCCGGTACCCACCAGCAGTGGCGCCAGCATGGACGGCGTGACGGTCGGCTGCCCCGCCAGCAGGCCGGCCACGAAGGGCTGCCAGCGCGCGCCCAGGTCCACCTGCAGCAGCCAGACGCCGCCCAGCGCCACCAGCGCCGCCAGGGGCAGCTGAGGAAACCACAACCCCGCATGCACGGCCTGCCCCAGGCGCAGCCGTACGACGCGCAGGCGGTGGCTGTGGTGCGGTGGCATCAATGCGCGCTGCCGGGCGGTCGTCGGTTGCTTGGTTACTTGAAATGCACCTGCACCGGCTGCGCACCCGGCAGGCCCACATAGGTGGCCGTCACGCCCAGGCCGGCGCGCGGCGGCAGCAGCGGCGAGAACGAGCCCAGGCTGATCACATCGCCCGGCTGCAGCGTGATGTTCTCTTTTTGCAGCGCCTCGGCGATCCACACCACGGCGTTGAGCGGCTGGCCCAGGATGTCGCTGCCCTTGCCGCTGGCCAGCAGCTCGCCCTTGTCGTTGGTCAGCTGCACCTGCATGCGCTCGAGCGCATCGAGCAGCGCGTAGCGCTCGCCGCGCGTGGCCGGCACGGCGATGGGTTGGCCGGCCACGCCCAGGCGCGCCCCCACATTGATCGCGGCCACGCCGGGGCCGTTGAGCTGGGGCGGGGCCTGCACGACCAGGTCGGGCAGCTCGATGAAGGGGATGACCTGGTCGATGTGCTGCATCACCTCGTACGGCGTGCGCGCGTGGTTGATGGCCGCGTCCTTGACGCGCACCAGCATGTCGGCCTCGTACAGGGGGCGCGCGCCAAACGCCGCGGGCACGGTGGTGCCGCTGGGCTCGATCATGCCCTCGTAGAGCTTGCCCCAGACGGGCTTGTCGGTATGAAAGCGCTTTTGCAGCGCGGCGCTGGTCAGGCCCGCCTTGTAGCCCACCACCTTGCCCAGGCTGGAGGCCAGCAGCACGTTGAGCTTGGCGCGCGTGCAGGCGCCGTCGGCATCCGACAGCATGGGGAAGTTGGGCGCGGGCGTCTTGGACGAATAGTGCGAGGCGATCACGCCAACGTCGCCATCGCTCAGGCACTCTGCCCGGGCGCCCGTGGCCGCCGTGATGCCCAATGCCAGCGCCATCAGGCTCCTTGTCATGCTCATGCCAATCTCCTCTTGGTTGGAATAGGTGGACCGTGGTGCGAACCGGGCGCGCGGGGTCAGACGTAGTCGCCGGCCTCGGGGCGCGCCTTCCAGTCTATGGGGTCCTGCTGCAGCACCATGTCGATGTCCAGGCCCAGGGCCAAACCGACCTCGCCGGGGAAGGATACGGCCAGTTCGCGCTCGCCCAAAGCAGCCTCGCGCGCGCGCGCGCGCCAGGCCGCCAGGTGCAGCACGCCGGCCAGGGGCTCACAGACATCGTTGTCGAAAGGCGCATGGTGGTGGCGCAGCGCATCCACCACCACATCGGGCAACTGCCAACGCCAGGCCAGGCCGGCGCTGACCTGGGCATAGCAGAAGCCCAGCAGACGCAGCTCCAGCTTGGAGCGGCGTGGGTCCAGTGGCCCCACCAGCGAGTTGATGGACTGCATGCGCGCCGCATGCGCCATGTGCAGCGCCAGCTCCCCCACACCATGCAACAGCCCCGCCGTGTAGGCCGCGATCTGGTCGTGGCGCACCAGGCCGGCGAGAGCGCGCGCGAGCTTGGCCGTGTACAGGCTGTAGCGCCAGAAATGCTGCAGGTTCATGCCCGGCACCGAGCGCGAGGTGGTGCCCGGCGGCGCCGCGGCCACCAGCGCACGCAGCTGGTCCACGCCCAGCAGCGCCAGTGCCTCGGGAATGCCGCTGATTTGCCGCTCTGCCGCAAAAGAGGCGGAGTTAGCCAGCTGCAGCAGCCGCGCGGCCAGCCCCGGGTCGGTGCCAAACAGCTGGTTCAGGCGCCGCAGGCTGGGCTCGGCCTGCCCCAGCTCGCTCATCAGTAGCGCCACGGCACGTGGCAGGCTGGGCAGCACGAAAGGCTGCTCCAGCAATGCATTCAACTCCATGGATCAGGTCGCCCACAGGACAAAGGTGCGGGGATTATCCATGCAAGTATTACGACTGTTTACCCTTGCACCTCAGCGCCTGCCCTGCAGCTTGGCAAAGGCCGAGGCCATGGCCGACTGCGGCGCGGGGCCGCTGCCCTGGCGCTGCGGCTGGGCATAACCCCGCTCTGCCCGGCCCGCGCCCTCGAAGCGGTTCTCGCGCGGGCCATCGCGGCGCGCGGTGGCGGCGTCCAGCTTCATGGTCAGGCTGATGCGCCCGCGCGCCACGTCCACCTCCAGCACCTTGACCTTGACGATCTGCCCGGTCTTGACCACCTCGCGCGCGTCGCTCACGAACTTGTTGGCCAGCTGGCTCACATGCACCAGGCCGTCCTGGTGCACGCCCAGGTCCACGAAGGCGCCGAACTGGGCGACGTTGCTCACCGTGCCTTCGAGCACCATGCCTTCCTTGAGGTCGGAGATTTCCTCCACGCCCTCGTTGAAGCGCGCCACATGGAAGTCGGGGCGCGGGTCGCGGCCGGGCTTTTCCAGCTCGGCCAGGATGTCACGCACGGTGATGGCGCCAAACTGCTCGCTGGCAAACTGCTCGGGCTTGAGAGGCTTGAGCAGGTCGGCGCGGCCCATGAGCTCCTGCACGCTCTTGCCGGTCTTGACGATGATCTGCTCGACCACCGGGTAGGTCTCGGGGTGCACACCCGTCATATCGAGCGGGTTGTCGCCGCCGCGTATGCGCAAAAAGCCTGCAGCCTGTTCGAAGGTCTTGGCGCCCAGACCGCTGACCTCCATCAGCTGCTTGCGGCTCTTGAAGGCACCGTGGGCCTCGCGCCAGCGCACCACCGCCTTGGCCACGCTGCCCGACAGGCCCGAGACGCGCGACAGCAGCGGCACGCTGGCCGTGTTCAGGTCCACGCCGACCGAGTTCACACAGTCCTCGACCACGGCGCCCAGGGTGCGCGCCAGCTCGCTCTGGTTGACGTCGTGCTGGTACTGGCCCACGCCGATGCTCTTGGGCTCGATCTTGACCAGCTCGGCCAGCGGGTCCTGCAGGCGCCGGGCGATGCTGGCCGCGCCACGCAGGCTCACGTCCACGTCGGGCATCTCTTGAGAAGCGTATTCGCTGGCGCTGTAGACCGAGGCGCCGGCCTCGCTGACAACTATCTTTTCAATAGCTTCTTGCGCTTGTCCAGCATGCGCTGAAGGCATTTTCTGCATCAATTTGATCAACTCGGCGGCGAGCTTGTCGGTCTCGCGGCTGGCCGTGCCGTTGCCAATCGCAATCAGCTGCACGCCATGCTTTTGCACCAGCCGGCCCAGCGTCGCCAGGCTGCCGTCCCAGTCGCGGCGCGGCTCGTGCGGGTAGACGGTGGCGGTCTCCACCAGCTTGCCCGTAGCGTCCACCACCGCCACCTTCACGCCCGTGCGAATGCCGGGATCCAGCCCCATCACGGCCTTGGGGCCGGCGGGCGCGGCCAGCAGCAGGTCGCGCAGGTTGTCGGCAAAGACCTTGATGGCGACTTTTTCGGCCTCCTCGCGCAGGCGCGAGAACAGGTCGCGCTCGGTCGAGAGGGACAGCTTGACGCGCCAGGTCCAGGCCACGCATTTGCGGATCAGGTCGTCGCTCTTCCTACCTGCGTGGCTCCAGCCCAGGTGCAGGGCGATGCGGCCTTCGGCCAGGCTCGGCTGCCCCACCTCGGGCTCCTGCGGCTGCACCAACTTGGCCTCCAGAATCTCCAGCGCCCGGCCGCGGAACACCGCCAGCGCCCGGTGCGAGGGCACGCGGCCAATGGGCTCGTCGTAATCAAAATAATCACGGAACTTGGCGACCTCGGGGTCGTTCTCGTTCTTGCCTTCCACCTTCTTGCTGCGCAGCAGCCCCTCGGCCCACAGCCATTCGCGCAGGCCCTGCACCAGGGCGGCGTCCTCGGCCCAGCGCTCGGAGAGGATGTCGCGCACGCCGTCGAGCACGGCAAAGGTGGTCGAGAAATCGGGGCCGGGCTTGCCATCGTCCAGCGTCGTTGCCGGCTGGCAGAAGGCCTGGGCTTCGACGTGCGGGTCCAGCGTGGGGTCGGCAAACAGCTTGTCGGCCAGCGGCTCTATGCCGAATTCCTTGGCGATCTGGCCCTTGGTGCGGCGCTTTTGCTTGAAGGGCAGGTAGATGTCTTCCAGCTCCTGCTTGGTCGGCGCGGCGGCAATCGCGGCGCGCAAGGCGTCGGTGAGCTTGCCCTGCTCGTCAATGGCCTTCAAGACGGCCACGCGGCGGTCTTCCAGCTCGCGCAGGTAGGCCAGGCGGGCGTCGAGCTCGCGCAGCTGCACATCGTCCAGCCCGCCCGTGACCTCCTTGCGGTAGCGCGCGATGAAGGGCACGGTGGCCCCGCCATCGAGCAGATCCACCGCGGCGCGGACCTGGTTTTCGGTGATTTTGATTTCTGCGGCCAACTGGCGGACGATCTGCTGCATGTACCTGGAAAACGCGAGGGAAAACGAAGCGCGGGAGTTTGCCACAGCGGCCCCGGGCTGATCCGGCGAAGAAACCTAGAATGGGCCGCGCCATGACCGCCGCCCCGCCCTTCCCCATCCGCACCGAATGCCCGCCGGGCAGCTGCGTGTGCGAGCGCGATGCGCTGATGCGCGCGCCGGGCGGCGATGTGCGCATCCTGCGTTTGACGCGCGAGGAAGAAAAGCGCCTGCTGCAGCGGCTGGAACAGATCACCAGCCTGGCCGACCTGCGCCATGTGGAGCAGCGATTGTTCGACCAGCTCGGCGTGCGCCTGACGATTACCCCCGGCCCGCGCGAGGTGCGCAGCCTGCGCGGACTGGCCATACTGGTGCACGATCAGCCCGGCCTGTGCCGCAAGACGCGCAAGGCCATCCCCGAGGCCCTCAAGAAGGCCATGGAGCAGCAGCCGCAGATTGCCTACGAGCTGCTCAACCAGGGCGGTCTGTTCGAAGGGCTGTAGGTGCAGGACGAGTTGTTCGGCGCCCCGCCACCCGCGCGCGACGAGGCGCCCGAGAAGCCCGCCATACGCCGCAGCGGCATCCACCCCGCCGCCTGGGGCGACGACTTGCACGCCCTGGCCGCGCGGCTGCCGCCCACCCTGCGCCTGGGCACCTCGTCCTGGAGCTACCCCGGCTGGCAGGGCCTGCTGTGGGAGGGCGCGCATTCCGAGCAGCTGCTGGCCAAGAACGGCCTGCCCGTCTACGCCCGGCACCCGCTGCTGCGCACCGTGAGCATAGACCGTAGCTTCTACCGCCCGCTGTCGGCCAGCGACTATGCGCGCTACGCGGCCCAGGTGCCCGGGGACTTCCGCTTCGTCGTCAAGGCGCCCAGCCTGGTCACCGACGCCCTGGTGCGCGGCGACGACGGGCGCGCGCGCGAGCCCAACCCGGCCTTTCTGAACCCGCAGCTTGCCGCGCAGGAGTTCGTCGCACCCGCGCTCGAAGGCCTGGGCCGTAGCACGGGCGCGCTGATCTTTCAACTGAGCCCCCTGCCCTGGCGCCTGATCGAGCGCCTGCCCGAGGTGCTGGAGCGCCTGCGCGCCCTGCTGCGGGCGCAGCCCGCGCTGGACCAGCCCGACGCCGTGCTGGCCGTCGAGGTGCGCGACGGCGCCTGGCTTGCGCCCGAGCACCTGGCGCAGTTTGCCGATGTGCTGCGCAGCACCGGCGCCACCTACTGCCTGGGCCTGCACCCGCGCCTGCCGCCGCTGCTTGACCAGCTGCCGCTGTTGCGCCGGCTGTGGCCCGGCCCGCTGGTGTGCCGCTGGAACCTGCACCCCATGCACGGCCCGCAGGGCTATGCCGATGCCGAGCGGCTCTACGCGCCCTACGACCGCATCCACCACCCCGACCCGGACACCCACGCGCTGCTGGCGCGCACACTCGCAGGCGTCTGCGGGCGCGGGCAGAACGCCTACGTCACCATCAGCAACCACGCCGAGGGCTGCGCGCCGCTGACGCTGCGCCGTCTGGCCGAGCAGGTGGCCGCGCATACCGGCGAGTGCCGCCCATAAACAAAAAAAACCCGGCATGGCCGGGTTTTTCGAGAAGCGCGCATGACGGTCAGGGCGCCAGCACCACCTCCACGCGGCGCGCCTCGGCATTGCTGCCGCTGCCCTGGGTGACCTCGGGCTTCTTCAGTTCCACCTTCTCTTCGGCCACGCCCAGGGCCTTGAGCGCGTCGCGCACGGCCAGGGCGCGCTGCTTGGCCAGTTCGGCGTTCAGCGCGGCGTCGCCCGTGGCGTCGTGAAAGCCCGAGACCACGGCCGTCTTGCCGCCTTCGACCACGCCCTTGACGACCTCGGCCAGGGCCTCGTTGGCGCCTGCGGCCAGGTCGGACTTGCCGGTGGCGAAGAAGAACTTCACCACACCGCCCTCGACCACCACGCGGGCGGCGTCGTCAACCACTACCACGGCCGTGGTCGTCGTCACGGCGGCGGCCGGCGCCTTGGCCGGCGCGTGCGCGATGCCGCGCTTGTAGACCACCACGCCCAGGACGGTGGAAATCACCAGGGCGATCAGGGCAAAGAGGAAGCCGAGGGCAAAGCGCTGCTGGCTGTCATCGTCGGAGCTGTTGAAGGACATATTAAAGACTCCCGTGAATAATCTGCGTTGGACAAAACCCGCTGATTGTAGAGTCTCGCCATGCCTGCGCCTGCCCCCCTGCGTGACCCCGCCCCCATGCTCGAACGCGCTCTTGGAGAATGGGGCGGCCGCGGCGACCTGTGGATCTTTGGCTATGGCTCGCTGATCTGGCGCCCCGACTTCGCGTTTGCCGAGCGCCACGCCGCCACCGTGCATGGCTGGCACCGCGCGCTGAAGATGTGGAGCCGCGTGAACCGCGGCACGCCGGAATGCCCGGGCCTGGTCTTCGGCATGCTGCCCGGCGGCAGCTGCCGCGGCATGGTGTTTCGCGTGCCGCGGGCCCATGGCCACCAGGTCATGGTCAACCTATGGCAGCGCGAGATGGTGCTGGGCGTGTACGACCCGCGCTGGCTGCCGTGCAAAACGCCCGGGGGTCAGGTGCAGGCCCTGGCCTTCACCCTGTCGCGCAGCAGCCCCAGCCACACGGGCGTGCTGGCCGACGAGGAATACCGGCGCATCTTCGCGCAGGCCAGTGGCATCTACGGCAGCACGCGCGACTACGCCGAGGCCACGCATGCCGAGCTGCTGCGCCTGGGCATCCATGACCGGGCGCTGGCGCGGCTGCTGGCCTTGTGCAAAGAACACCTCTGACCCACGGCACAATCACGGCATGAGCAAGAGTCCCCTCTCCACCGCCATCGCCGACCTGCGCAAGAGCTACGAGCGCGCCGAACTCAGCGAAGACGCCTCGCACGCCGACCCGCTGCAGCAATTCGACCAGTGGATGCACGAAGCCGTCGCCGCCCAGGTGCAGGAGCCCAACGCCATGACCGTGGCCACGGTGGGCAGCGATCTGCGCCCCAGCACGCGTGTGGTGCTCATCAAGGGCTATGACGCCGAGGGCGTCGTCTGGTACACCAACTATGACAGCCGCAAGGGCCGCCAGCTCGCGGGCAATCCCTATGCGGCGCTGCAGTTCCACTGGGTGGAGCTAGAGCGCGTGGTGCGCATCGAGGGCATCGTGGAGAAGGTCAGCGACGCGGAGAGCGACGAGTATTTCCACAGCCGCCCGCTGGACTCGCGCATTGGCGCCTGGGCCAGCCCGCAAAGCCAGGTCATCACCGGGCGCGGCGTGCTGGTGGCCAACGCCGCCAAGTACGGCGCACAGTTCCTGCTCAAGCCGCCGCGCCCGCCGCACTGGGGCGGCTATCGCCTGAGGCCCGACCAGTGGGAGTTCTGGCAGGGCCGCAAGAGCCGGCTGCACGACCGGCTGCGCTACCGGCTTGACGCCGGCAGCTGGCTGCGCGAGCGTCTGGCACCCTGAAACTCCTGTATTGATAGCTGCAAGCGCCTTATCCGTGCAGCAGCCACAGACCCGCCACGCCGCACAGCGGCACCACCAGCCAGGGCGGCACGCGCGCCCATGTCAGTGCCGCAAAGGCGGCCAGCGCCACACCAAGGTCTATCGGGGCGTGGATGGCGCTGCTCCACACCGGGTGATAGAGCGCGGCCAGCAGCAGACCGACCACGGCCGCGTTTACGCCCGACAGCGCCGCGCGGGCGCGCCCGTCGTGCCCCAAGCGCTCCCAGAACGGTAGCGCGCCGGCCACCAGCAGCAAGGCCGGCAGAAAGATGGCCACCAGGCACACCAGCGCCCCCAGCCAGCCGCCCGCGCCATTGCGCGCCGCCGCGCCGACAAAGGCGGCAAAGCTGAACAGCGGCCCCGGCACGGCCTGGGCCAGGCCGTAGCCGGCCAGGAAGTCGCCGGCCGCCACCCAGCCGGGCGCCACCACCTCGGCCTGCAGCAGGGGCAGCACCACATGGCCGCCGCCAAACACCATGGCGCCGGCGCGATAGAAGGCGTCGGCCAGCGCCAGCGCGGGCTGCGGCCAGACGCGTGCCGCCAGCGGCAGCAGCATCAGCAGCGCCGCAAACAGCGCCAGCAGCAGCGCGCCCGTGCGCCTGCGCATGACCGAAGGCCCGGCGTGCGCGGGCGCTGCCGGCATGGCACCGCCCCGTCCCCACAGCGCCAGGCCGACCAGGGCCGCCAGCAGCAGGGTGCCCAGCTGCCCCGCCACGCCGGGCCACCGCAGCACCAGCGCACAGGCCAGCCCCATCAGCAGCAGCCGCGCCGCCCCCCGGCACAGGCTGCGCGCCATGCCCCACACCGCCTGCGCCACCACGGCCACGGCCGCCACCTTGAACCCGTGCAGCACGCCCGTGGGCACCAGGGCCTGGCCCGCCACCAGGCCCAGTCCCAGCAGCGCCATGGCCAGGGCCGAGGGCAGCGTAAAGCCCATCCAGGCGGCCAGCGCGCCCGGCATGCCGGCCTGGCGCAGGCCCAGCGCCATGCCCACCTGGCTGCTGGCCGGCCCGGGCAGGAACTGGCACAGGGCGACCAGGTCGGCATAGGCGGCTTCATCAAGCCAGCGCCGGCGCGCGACGAATTCCTGGCGGAAGTAGCCCAGGTGCGCCACCGGACCACCAAACGAGGTCAGGCCCAGGCGCAGAAAGATGACAAACACCTGCCAGGCGCTGGCGCGTGGAGTGGCCATGGGATCTGTCGTTGGCGAATGGCGGTGCATGGGGGCGGGCAACGGAAGCGGCTGCCGATTGTCACCGCTGGCACTTGCCGCCTGCGCAGCGTCAGAACGACACGCGCGCACCCAGCGTGATGCTGCGCCCGGCCAGCGGCGCCGCGTCCTTGATGAACGAGGTGTGGGCGTAGGCCAGGCGGTTGCCCAGGTTGCGCGCCTTCAGGTACAGCTGCCAGGGCATGCCACCCGCCGTCAGGCCGTTGTAGGCCAGGCCCATGCTGAGCATGCCGTAGCCGGGGGTGACGGTCTCGAACAGCGCCACGCGGTTCTGGCGCGCCACCTGCCGCCATTCCACCAGGCCCTCCCAGGACTGCCAGCTGGCGTCCAGGCGCAGGCCGGCGCGCATGGGCGCAATGCGCGGCAGCGGGCCGCCGCCGTCCAGGCGGGCGCGCACGCTGTCGCCAAACAGCGTCAGCCCCAGGTTGCGCGCCAGGCGCTGGCGCACGCGGCCCTCGAAGCCGGTCAACGTGGCGTCGGCCTGGCTGTATTGCAGCAATTGCAGGCCGCCCTGTTCATCGAGCGTGCGGCCGTAGATGTAGTGGCGGATGTGGTTGCGGAACACGCTGACGTCGAAGGTGGTGTCGTCGCTGGTCTTGCGCAGGTTCAGGTCAATGTTGCGCGAGCTCTCGGCGCGCAGGTCGGCGTTGCCGCGCTCGTAGGTGGAGGTCGCCATGTGCAGGCCGCGCGCGTACAGCTCCTCGGCCGTGGGGGCGCGCTGGGCGCGCGTGAGGTTGAGGCCCGCGGCGTAGCCCGACGCAAACTGCCACCGTGCGCCGAGCGAGGCCGAGGTGCCGTTGTGGTTGCGCCGGGCCGAGCCGTCCAGCAGCTCGGCCTGCTGCTGGTCGTGGCGCAGCGCGCCCTCCAACCGCCAGTCGCCATGCCAGTTGCCGAGGCGGTATTCCTCCAGCGCAAACACGCCCCATTGGCGCGTGAGCGTGGGCTGCACATAGGCCTCCTCGCCCACGGCGCTGAAGCGGCGCTGCGAGGTCTGCACGCCGACCAGGCCGCGCAGGCCGGCGACGGGCGCGTGCTGCAGCTCCACGCGCAGGTCATGCGCCTTGTTTCTGAAGGTGGTGGCAATGGCACCGTCCTCGATCTCGTCATGCCGGTAGTCGGTCATGCCGGCGCGCAGGCGCAGCGCGGTGAAGCCGGCAAAGGGGTCGCGCAGCTCGCCGCGGATGTCCATGCGGTCGCTGCGCATGTCCACCACCGGCACGCTGCCCGGCAGCAGGCCCTGTGCCCCGCTGCCATGGTCATGGCCGTCATGGCTGCCGCAGTGCAGGCGGTCACCGTCGGCATGGCATCCCTCGAAGCTGTGGTTGTGGCCGGGCAGGCCGTAGTCGGCGTTCTGGCGCGTGAGCGCCATGCCCAGATAGCCGCGGCTGCCCACCCAGGACAGGCCCACGCTGCCGGCGTTGGTGCGGTTGAAGCTGCCGGGCACGCGGCTGCCGCCGCCCCAGCCGCTGCCCACGCGGTAGTCGCCGGCGTTGCGCCCGGCGGCCTCCACATGCATGGCGACGTTGCCCGCGCCGGCCGTGAGGGCCACGGCGCCGGCGGCCTCGCGTGCGACGCTGCCGGCGCGCAGCTCGGCGCTGCCCTCGTAACCCTTCTCGGGGATGGCCGTGGGCACCTTGGCGTCCAGCACGTTGACCACGCCGCCCACGGCGCCCGCGCCATAGACCAGGGCCGAGGGGCCGCGCAGCACCTCGATCTGCGTGGCCAGCAACGGTTCGGAGGTCACGGCATGGTCCGGGCTGACGGTGGATGCGTCCTGCAGCTCGGAGCCGTCGGACAGCACGCGCACGCGCGCGCCGTCCATGCCGCGGATCACGGGGCGGCTGGCGCCGGCGCCGAAGTGGCTGGCGCTGATGCCGGGCTTGCCCTCCAGGGTCTCGCCCAGCGTGGCCTCGCGCCTGCGCACCAGCTCGTCGCCCTCCAGCACGGAGACGGGCTGCGTCATGTCCGACGCGCCCAGCTGCAGGCCGCTTGCGGACACGGTGACCTCGGGCAGGCTGGATTCGGCCTGCGCAAAGACCTGCGGCGCGGCGCCGGCCAGGCACAGCAGCGCGGCCCAGGCCAGCGGGTGGCGCGCGAGCGGCGCAGGCAAGGAAGAAACAAGTGAATTCATGGATGACTTCGTCAAGAGCAGGCGGCAGGCGCGCAGGCACAGGCCGTACGCGGCCGCACAGAAATTTCAATGAAAATCGCCTCTAGCGCTTATTCAGAAAGCGCCATCAGCTATCAAAAAAGAGGGATAAAACGCGGCGCCGGCGTGATGCGGCGGCTATGCGAGGCAGCAGGCCGGCGGCGGGGCGCGCGCTTGGAACGGCGCCACCCCACCCGTGCCGGGCGCGGGCGCGGGCGCGCCGACGGGCGGCAGTTGCGGCAAGGCCTGCACCAGCGCCGGGGCCTGGCCTGGCGCGGCACCCACCAGGGTCTGCTGGTCCAGCACCTGGCAGCCGGCATCGCCATGGCCGGCAAACAGCGCGTGCAAGGTATCGAGCGCCTGCTGCCCCGATCCGTGCGCGTGCGCAGCTGCCTGTGCAATGCCGCCGCCGCCGGGAAGATGCAGCACCTGGTGCATGCGGCCCAGCGTGGGCGCGAGCACCAACGCCAGCAGCAGCCAGGCCAGCGCCAGGCGACGGCGCAGCAGCGGCAGCGTCTGGCGAACGGCTTGGGGGTGCGGTGGGCGCGGCATGGGCCGGGGAGGATATCAGGCGTCCGGCTTCAGGTAGCGCGCAAAGGTCTTGCGGAACTTGGCCACCTTGGGCGCCACGACAAAGGCGCAATAGCCCTGGCCTGGGTGGTTGGCAAAGTAGTCCTGGTGGTAGTCCTCGGCCGGCCAGTAGGTGAGCAGCTCGGCCAGCTCGGTCACCACGGGCGCGCCCGACTGTCCGCCCTGCGCCAGCTCGCCCAGCAGCTCTTGCGCCACCAGGCGATGCGCGGGGTCGGTGTAGTAGATGCCGCTGCGGTACTGCGTGCCCACGTCGTTGCCCTGGCGGTTGCGCGTGGTGGGGTCGTGGGTGGCAAAGAAGATCTCCAGGATCTCGCGCACGCCGATCTGCTGCGGGTCGAAGGTGAGGCGCACCACCTCGGCATGGCCCGTGGTACCGGAGCACACCTGCTCATAGGTGGGCGCTGCCAGGTCGCCGTTGGCATAGCCGCTTTGCACGTCGGTCACGCCGCGCACGCGGTCGAAGACGGCCTCGGTGCACCAGAAGCAACCGCCGCCCAAGGTGATGGTCTGCAATGCGGGGGGCATAGGGCGCACTCCTTGAAAAAGGCACATCTTAGAGCGTGTTTTCGATCTTTTCATGGTGCCCGTTGCCCCACAAAAGGGGCAGATTCAAGGCGCAAAGCGCAGCCGGGCTGGTGGCCAGGCGAGCAATTGCAACGCCACAGATGCTCCTTTTGCTGCCTTGCGGGCATCATGAAAAGATCGTAAACACGCTCTTAGAACCAGTTCTTTGCCATGCGTTGACACTGGGACTGCACGATGGCTACCATTACTAACCCGTCAGTCAGTAATTCGATGAACGTACTTTCTTCCCCCGCAGTCCAGCCCGAGTGCGCCCGGCGCGGCCGCCGCAAGGAGGCTCGGCCGGGCGAGCTCTTGGACGCGGCGCTGGACCTGTTTGTGGAAAAGGGCTTCGCCGCCACCCGGGTGGACGAGGTGGCCGCGCGTGCCGGCGTGTCCAAGGGCACGCTGTTCCTGTACTTTCCCAGCAAGGAAGACCTGTTCAAGGCCGTGGTGCGCAAGAACATCGCCGGGCGCTTTGCCGAATGGGACCTGGAGCTTGAGTCCTACGCGGGCACGAGCAGCGAATTGGTGCAGTACTGCTTTCAGAGCTGGTGGGATCGCGTGGGCTCGACCAAGGCCGCGGGCCTGAGCCGGCTCATGCTGTCGGAGGCCAACAACTTTCCCGAGATCGCCGAGTTCTACCGCCGCGAGGTCGTTGCGCCCGGTCACCAGTTGATCCGCCGCATCCTGCAGCGCGGCATGGACCGTGGCGAACTGCGCCCGCTTGACCTCGACCATGCCGTCTATCTGGTGCTGGCGCCGCTGATGTTCCTGTCCTTCGCGCAGCCCTCGCCTTCGGTGTGCATCCTCGAGCCCGCGCATTTTTCGCCGGAAACATACATCCGCCTGCAGGCCGACAACGTATTGCAGGGCCTGTGCGTACGGCCGACCTAAAATTACGGGTTTGTCCGATACTCAGTCCGCCTTCCGGAGTCACCCCATGAACATGCCCCTGAACACGTCCGCCGACATCCACGATCCCATCGAGCAGGCCCGCTACAACATGGTGGAGCAGCAGGTCCGTCCGTGGAACGTGCTCGACCTGGGCGTGCTGGAGCTGCTGTCCAGCGTGCGCCGCGAGGACTTCGTACCCCCCGCCTACCAGGGCGCGGCCTTCACCGATACGCAGATCCCGCTCCATCCCGACGCACAGGAAGCCGAGCGCCTGGGACAGGTGATGCTGGCGCCGCGCGTGGACGCGCGCATGCTGCAGGACCTGCAGGTGCAGCCCACCGACCGCGTGCTGGAAATCGGCGCCGGCTCGGGCTACATGGCCGCCCTTCTGGCCGCGCGCGCAGAGCGCGTGGTGTCGCTGGAGATCGACCCCGACCTGGCCGAATTTGCGCGCGAGAACCTGCGCGGCGCCGGCGTGGAGAACGCCGATGTGCGCCAGGCCGATGGTGCGCTTGACCCCATTCCCGACGGCCCGTTCGACGTCATCGTGCTCAGTGGCTCGGTGGCCGAGGTGCCGCAAAAGCTGCTCGCCCTGCTGCGCGACGGCGGCCGCCTGGGTGCCTATGTCGGCCAGGAACCGATGATGCGCGCCACCATCGTGCGCCGCAGCGGCGAGCGCTTCGAGACCAGCCAGCCCTGGGACGTGGTCGTGCCGCGCCTGCGCCACTTCACCGAGCCCTCGCCGTTCAAGTTCTGACCCCTGTCCACAGCCCAGCGCATGATCGACCATATCCGCCCGGCCCAGCTGGCCGACTGGCTCACCACCCATGCGCAGGCGCGGCCCCTGGTGCTGGACGTGCGCGAGCCCTGGGAGCTGCAGACCGCCAGCGTCACGCCGCAGGGCTTTGAACTGGTCGCCATCCCCATGGGCGCGCTCAGTGGACGCCTGGCTGAACTCGACCCCGCCCGCCCCGTCGCCTGTCTGTGCCACCACGGCATGCGCAGCCTGCACGTGGCCGGCTTTCTGGCGCACCAGGGCTTTGACCAGGTGGCCAACATCACCGGCGGCATCGACGCCTGGTCGCACGAATGCGACCCGGCCGTGCCGCGCTATTGAGCACAGGCTCCACGCCTGCAGAACCACGCCATGAACGCACCGCAGCGGCTTCTCGCCATGTCCCTGGCCGTAGCGGCCGCCTTCGCCGCGGCAGCCGGCCCCGCGCAGGCGCAAAGCCTGTCGGCCTTGGTGGAGCAGGCCCGTGGCTACGACGCGGCGTGGCAGGCCGCCCAGGCACAGTTGCAGGCCGCCGCCAGCCGTGCCGAACAGGCGCGCGCCGGGCTGCTGCCCAGCGCCGGTCTCACCGCCGGCGTGAACTACTCGCGCAGCGACGTGACGCGCCCGCCCCTGCCCGACGTGACCGTCAACGGCCCCACGCAGACGGCGGGTCTGCAGGCGTCGCAGCCACTGTACCGGCCGGCCAACCGCATCGGCTACGAGCAGGGACAGCGCGGCATGGACCTCGCCGGCGCACAGCTCGACGCCGCCGAGCAGGACCTGCTGGTGCGCGTGAGCCAGGCCTACTTCGACGTGCTGGGCGCGCAGGACACCCTGGCCTTCGTGCGTGCGCAGAAGGCGGCCGTGGCCGAACAATGGGCCGCTGCCAAGCGCAACTTCGAGGTCGGCACGGCCACCGTCACCGACCAGCGCGAGGCCAAGGCGCGCCACGACCTGGTCTCGGCCCAGGAAATCGCGGCCGACAACGACCTGCATGTCAAGCGCCTCGCGCTGGACCAGATCGTCGGCCGCACCGGCGCCAGCCCCCTGCCCCTGGCGCAGCCCGTGCACCTGTCAGAGGTGCAGCCCGGCGACGTCGGCCACTGGGTGCGCAATGCCGAAGAACAGCAGCCACTGGTGCGCCAGGCCGCCATGGCGCTGGATGTGGCCCGGCTGGAAACAGACAAGGCCAAGACCGGCCACCTGCCCACGGTCGATCTGCAGGCCAGCTACGGCATACAGCGCACGCCCAACGGTACCGTGCTCATGCCGGGCATCAACTCACGCACCAACGTGGCCAGTGTGGGCGTGGCGCTCAACCTGCCGCTGTTCGCGGGCTTTGCCGTGCAAAACCGCATCAAGGAAACACTGTCGCTGGAAGACAAGGCCCGTGCCGACCTCGACAACGCGCGCCGCAGCGCGGCCCAGGCGACACGCGCCGCCTTCTTTGGCGTGCAGTCGGGCCTGAGCCAGGTCAGCGCGCTGCAGGCGGCCGAGGATTCCAGCCAAAGCGCGCTGGACGCCAACCTGCTGGGCTACAAGGTCGGCGTGCGCGTCAATATCGACGTGCTCAATGCCCAAAGCCAGCTCTACCAGACCAAGCGCGACCTGGCCATGGCACGCTACAACGTACTCGTCGGCACGCTGCGCCTGAAGCAGGCCGCAGGCACGCTCACTTCGGCAGACGTAACGGCAGTGGACGCACTATTGGCGCGATAAGCCGCGCGCCCTCCGCCCGCCCATCAAACGCCCGTGCATGGGCATCGACCTGCATTTCACGCGCCTGGCCGGCATGCAGACATGGCTGGCCGCCGGCCTGAAATGCGCCATCACACGTCGAAAAAAGCCACTGGCTGGCGTCCACCAAGCGCTGGCAGCTCCTATTTCAGGAGTCAATGAATCACTAACCCACCCACTTGCGCGCGTTGCGCCAGAGGCGCATCCAGGGGCTCAGCGCCTCCTGCCCGCCGGTGGCGGCCAGGTCCGTCCAGCTCATCTGGACGTTGCGAAACGCCCGCTCAGGGTGCGGCATCATGGCCGTGAAGCGGCCGTCCGCCGTGGTCACGGCCGTCAGGCCGCCGGGGCTGCCGTTGGGGTTGAACGGGTACTGCTCGGTGGCCTGGCCGCGGTTGTCCACGAAGCGCATGGCGGGCACCACGCGATCGGCGTTGCCGCGGCGCGCGAAGTTGGCGTAGCCCTCGCCGTGCGAGACCACGATGGGCAGGCGGCTGCCGGCCATGCCGGCCAGAAACAGGCTGGGCGAATCCAGCACCTCGACCATGGACAGGCGCGCCTCGAAGCGGTGGCTCTGGTTGGTGGTAAAGCGCGGCCAGTCCTGGGCGCCGGGGATGATGTCGGCCAGCTCGGCAAACATCTGGCAGCCGTTGCACACGCCCAACGCGAAGGTGTCGGCGCGGCCGAAGAATTGCTGGAACTGCTCGGACAGGCGCTCGTTGAAGGTGATGGAGCGCGCCCAGCCTATGCCCGCGCCCAGCGTGTCGCCGTAGCTGAAACCCCCGCAGGCGACCACGCCGGCAAAGTCGGACAGGCGGGCACGGCCGGCCTGCAGGTCGGTCATGTGCACGTCGTAGGCCTCGAAGCCGGCCTCGGTGAAGGCGTAGGCCATCTCCACATGCGAGTTCACGCCCTGCTCGCGCAGCACGGCCACCCTGGGGCGGGCCAGACTCAGGAAAGGCGCGGCCACGTCCTCCTGCGGGTCGAAGCTCAGGCTGACATGCAGGCCGGGGTTGGCCGGGTCGCCCATGGCGGCGTGTTCGCTGTCGGCACAGGCGGGGTTGTCGCGCTGCTGGCAGATCTTCCAGCTGACGGAATCCCAGACCTGGTGCAGGTCGGATAGCTGGGCGCCAAAGACCTTCTTGGCGTCGCGCCAGACCTGCAGCTCGCCCTTGCCGGCGTCCACGGGCGATGCGGCCGGGCGCGTCTTGCCTATGGTGTGGCTGCACTGGATGAGGCCATGCTCGCGCAGCGTCTGCATGACGGCGGTGCGGTCTGCCGTGCGGATCTGCAGCACCACGCCCAGTTCCTCGTTGAACAGCGCGGCCAGGGTCTGGGCCTCGCGCCGGCCGCTGACCTGGGCGCCCCAGTTCTTGCCCTCGCCGCTGTCCATGCGGCTGTCGGCGATGCCGTCGCCCTCGGTGATCAGCATGTCCACGTTCAGCGCCACGCCCACCTGGCCGGCAAAGGCCATCTCGGCCACGGTGGCCAGCAGGCCGCCGTCGCCCCTGTCATGGTAGGCCAGGACCAGGCCCTGGGCGCGCAGCGCGTTCACGGCGTTGACCAGGGCGATGAGGTCCTTGGCGTCGTCCAGGTCGGGCACCTCGTGGCCAGCCTGGCCCGCTACCAGCCCCAGGATGGAGCCGCCCATGCGCGCCTTGCCGCGGCCCAGGTCGATGAGCACCAGGGTGCTGTCGTCCTCTTGCGCGTCGAGCTGCGGGGTGAGCGTGCCGCGCACATCCGCCAGCGTGGCAAAGGCGGTGACGATCAGGCTGACGGGCGAGGTCACCTTCTTGACCGCGCCGCCCTCACTCCACTGCGTGCGCATGGACAGGCTGTCCTTGCCCACGGGAATCGAGATGCCCAAGGCCGGGCACAGCTCCATGCCCACGGCCTTGACGGTGGCGTACAGCGCGGCGTCCTCGCCGGCCTCGCCGCAGGCGGCCATCCAGTTGGCCGACAGCTTGACGCGCGGCAGCTCTATCGGCGCGGCCAGCAGGTTGGTGATGGCTTCTGCCACCGCCATGCGGCCGGACGCGGGCGCGTTGATGGCGGCCAGCGGCGTGCGCTCGCCCATGGCCATGGCCTCGCCGGCAAAGCCGCGGTAGTCGGCCAGGGTCACGGCCACGTCGGCCACGGGCACCTGCCAGGGGCCGACCATCTGGTCGCGGTGTGTGAGGCCCCCCACGGCCCGGTCGCCGATGTTGATCAGGAAGCGCTTGGATGCCACCGTGGGGTGGGCCAGCACGTCGATCACGGCCTGCTGCAGCGCCACGCCGTCAAGCTGGATGGGCTCCAGGCTGCGCTGCACGGTGGTCACGTCGCGGTGCATCTTGGGCGGCTTGCCCAGCAGCACGTCCATGGGCATGTCCACGGGGTATCTCTGGTCGCCGCTGGCCACGGCCGTGTCTTCCAGCACCAGCTGGCGCTCTTCGGTGGCGACGCCGATCACCGCGAACGGGCAGCGCTCGCGCTCGCAGAAGGCCGTGAACTGCGCCAGCGACTCTGGCGACACAGCCAGCACGTAGCGCTCCTGGCTCTCGTTGGACCAGATCTCCTTGGGCGCCAGGCCCGATTCTTCGAGCTGCACGGCGCGCAGGTCGAAGCGCGCGCCGCGGCCGGCGTCGTTCGTCAGCTCGGGGAAGGCATTGGACAGGCCGCCCGCGCCCACGTCGTGGATGGCGAGGATGGGGTTACCGGCTCCTTGAGCCCAGCAGTGGTTGATGACCTCCTGCGCGCGGCGCTCGATCTCGGGGTTGCCGCGCTGCACCGAGTCAAAGTCCAGCTCGGCCGCGTTCGTGCCCGTGGCCATGGAGCTGGCCGCCCCGCCGCCCATGCCAATGCGCATGCCGGGGCCGCCCAGCTGGATCAGCAGCGTGCCGGCGGGGAACAGGATCTTCTTGGTGTGCTGCGCGTCGATCGTGCCCAGGCCGCCCGCGATCATGATGGGCTTGTGGTAGCCGCGGGTGATGTCACCCACCTGCTGCTCGTACTCGCGGAAGTAGCCGCACAGGTTGGGGCGGCCGAATTCGTTGTTGAACGCTGCGCCGCCCAGCGGGCCCTCGGTCATGATCTGCAAGGGGCTGGCGATGTGCTCGGGCCGGCCAACTTCGCTGCCCCAGAGTTTGGACACGGTAAAACCCGTCAGGCCGGCCTTGGGCTCGGAGCCGCGGCCCGTCGCGCCCTCGTCGCGGATCTCGCCGCCCGCGCCGGTCGCGGCGCCGGGGAAGGGCGAGATGGCCGTGGGGTGGTTGTGCGTCTCCACCTTCATCAGCACATGGTGGGTGCCGCTTCGCTTTTGATAGCTTGGCGCGCTTGTCCCGTCTGCGCCAGCGTCGAATTTGGCAAAAAACTGCTCGACCTCGCTGCCCTCCATGATGGAGGCGTTGTCGGCATAGGCCACGATGGTGTGCCGGGGCGAGACGGCCTCGGTGTTGCGGATCATGCCGAACAGGCTTTTGTCCTGCGCCACGCCGTCGATGGTGAACTGGGCGTTGAAGATCTTGTGCCGGCAGTGCTCGCTGTTGGCCTGGGCGAACATCATCAGCTCCACATCCGTGGGGTTGCGTTTGAGGCCCGTGAAGGCGTTGACCAGATAGTCGATCTCATCGTCGGCCAGCGCCAGGCCCCAGGCCTTGTTGGCGGCCTCCAGCGCGGCGCGGCCACCCTGCAGCACATCGACGAAGGCCATGGGCTCGGCCTGCAGCTCGGTGAACAGCTTTTCGGCCTCAGCGCGCGTGGCCACCACCGACTCGGTCATGCGGTCGTGCAAGAGCGCGGCGACCTGCCGCAGCTGCTCGGCCGACAGCTCGGGCCTGCCGCCGAGCAGCCCTCCCTTCAGGGCAATGCGGTACTCGGTGATGCGCTCCACGCGGCGCAGGATGAGGCCGCAGTTGTGGGCGATGTCGGTGGCCTTGGAGGCCCAGGGCGAGACCGTGCCCAGGCGCGGCGTGACCAGCAACGCCACGCCGTCCTGCGGGCCGGTATAGGGGTCGCCGTAGGCCAGCAGCGCGCCCAGCCGCTCGCGGTCGGCCGGCGTGGGCGCGTCGTCCTGCGCCACCAGGTGCACATGGCGCGCGGCCAGGCCTTCGATCTTGGGGTGGATGGCCTGCATCTGGGGCAGGAGTTGCTGGGCGCGGAAGTGGCTGAGGGCATTGCCGCCCTCCAGCTGGGTGATGTGCAAGGTCACGGTATGGCGGCCTGGAATGGTGGGAGGAAAGGGCTTGGCTGCCACAGGGTACCGGCGGCCGCTGAATGGGGCCGCCGCGCCCGGTGGCGCGTATGCGTGGTAACCCGGCATTTTAACGGCGCCCACCTTGGCGCGCAGACCGGCGCCTGCAGGGGGCAAATGCGAATGGGATAATTTCCGCCATGAGCAGTTTCACCATCAAAGACGCACAAGGCATTGCCGGCATGCGCGAGGCCTGCCGCCTGGCCTCCGAAGTGCTGGACTACATCGCACCCCATATCAAGCCCGGCATCACCACCCTGGAGATCGACCGCCTGGGCGCCGAATGCATGGCGCAGCAGGGCACGGTGTCCGCCACCGTCGGCTACCAGCCCCCGGGCTACCCGCCCTACCCCGGCCACCTGTGCACCTCGGTCAACCATGTGGTATGCCACGGCATTCCCAACGACAAGCCGCTCAAGAAGGGCGACATCGTCAACGTGGACGTGACGGTCATCACCAAGGACGGCTGGTTCGGCGACAACAGCCGCATGTACCTGATAGGCGAATGCTCCATCGCCGCCAAGCGCCTGTCGGCCCTGACGTTTGAGGCCATGTGGCTGGGCATACAGCAGGTCAGGCCCGGTGCGCGCCTGGGCGACATAGGCCACGCCATCCAGAAGTTTGCAGAGGGCCATGGCCTGTCGGTGGTGCGCGAGTTCTGCGGCCACGGCATAGGCCAGAAGTTCCACGAAGACCCCCAGGTGCTGCACTATGGCCGTCCCGGCACAGGCCAGGAGCTGGTGCCGGGCATGACCTTCACCATCGAGCCCATGCTCAACCTGGGCAAGCGCGACATCAAGGAACTGGGCAACGACGGCTGGACCATCATCACCAAAGACCGCAGCCTGTCGGCGCAGTGGGAGCACACGGTGCTGGTCACGCCCACGGGCTACGATGTGCTGACGCTGTCGGCGGGCTCGCCCGCCCTGCCCCCGTTTGTGACGGCAACCGCCACCTGAGTGTTTTCCGAGCCCTTGGCTTGCATGATTCTTGCTAGATTTGGCGCATGACTTCACGCCACCCTTCATCGCTCCCGGCCGATCCCGCACAGCTGCCCGCACTGCGTGACGGCTACCGTCAGGACAAGGCCGACCTGCTGGCCATGCTGCAGGTGCCCAGCGCCTCCGCACGCGGCATCCGCAGCCTGCTGCGCAGGCTGTCCGCGCTGGCCGACGGCATGCTGTGCCGGCTTTGGACGCGCGCGCAGTTGCCGGCCGGCTGGGCGCTGGTCGCGGTGGGCGGCTACGGTCGGGCGCAGCTGTTCCCGCATTCGGACGTGGATGTGCTGCTGCTGCTGCCCGACGGCACGGCGGCGGCCGAAGATGCGGCGCGCACACCCATAGAGGCCTTCATCGGCAGCTGCTGGGATGCGGGCCTGGAGATAGGCTCCAGCGTGCGCACCGTGGACGAATGCCTGAGCGAGTCCGCCGCCGATGTGACGGTGCAGACGGCGCTGCTGGAGGCGCGCCTGCTGTGCGGCAGCGCGGCACTGTTCGAAGAATTTCGCCAGCGCTATGACGCGCAGATGGATCCGCGCGCCTTCCTGGTCGCAAAGACGCTGGAGATGCGCCAGCGCCACACCAAGTACGAGGACACGCCCTACGCGCTGGAGCCCAACTGCAAGGAGTCGCCCGGCGGCCTGCGCGACCTGCAGATCATCCTGTGGGCGGCGCGCGCCGCAGGCCTGGGCCGTAGCTGGCGCGAACTGGCGGCGGGCGGCCTGGCCACGCCCTTCGAGGTGCGCCAGATCGAACGCAACGAGGCGCTGCTGTTCCTGATCCGCGCACGCCTGCACCTGCTGGCCGGGCGGCGCGAGGACCGCCTGGTGTTCGACCTGCAGACCGCCGTGGCCGAGGGCTTCGGCTACCGCTCCACGGCACCCGACGGCAAGCGCCTGGCCATGCGCGCCAGCGAGACGCTGATGCGCCGCTACTACTGGGCCGCCAAGGCCGTGTCGCAGCTCAGCCAGATTCTGCTGCTGGGCATAGAGGAGCGGCTCAACCCCTCCACACACGAACTGCGCCCCATCAACCCGCGCTTCTTCGAGAAGGCCGGGCTGATCGAGGTGGCCAGCGACGACCTGTACGAAAAGCAGCCGCACGCCATCCTGGAGACCTTTCTGCTCTATGAAAACACCATGGGCCTGAAGGACCTGTCGGCGCGCACGCTGCGAGCGCTCTACAACGCGCGCGCCGTGATGGATGGGCGCTTTCGCCGCGACCCGTTCAACCGCGCCCTGTTCATGCATATCATGCGTGAGCCGCGCGGCATCACGCATGCCATGCGGCTCATGAACCAGACTTCGGTGCTGGGACGCTACCTGTGGCCCTTCCGGCGCATCGTGGGCCAGATGCAGCATGACCTGTTCCATGTTTACACGGTGGACCAGCACATCCTCATGGTGCTGCGCAATATGCGGCGCTTCTTCATGGCCGAGCATGCGCACGAATACCCGTTCTGCTCGCAGCTGGCAGCGGGCTGGGACAAGCCCTGGATTTTGTACATCGCGGCGCTGTTCCACGACATCGGCAAGGGCCGCGGCGGCGACCATTCGCAGATCGGCGCACAGGAGGCGCGGCGCTTTAGCCGCCAGCATGGCATCGCGCGCGAGGATGCGCAGCTTATCGAATTCCTCGTCGCCGAACATCTTTCCATGAGCCAGGTGGCGCAGAAGCAGGACCTTTCCGATCCTGCCGTGATCGCCGCGTTCGCCCAGCGTGTCGGCAACGAGCGCTACCTCACCGCCCTGTACCTGCTCACCGTGGCCGACATCCGCGGCACATCTCCGAAGGTCTGGAACGCCTGGAAGGGCAAGCTGCTCGAAGACCTGTACCGCGCCACGCTGCGCGTGCTGGGCGGGCGGGCGCCCGACGCCGCCGCCGAGATCGAGGCGCGCAAGCGCGAGGCGCTGATCCTGCTGGCCCTGAGCGCCCTGCCGCACGAGGCGCACAAGAAATTGTGGGAAACGCTGGATGTGAGCTATTTCATGCGCCACGAGGCACCCGACATCGCCTGGCACACACGCCACCTCTCGCGCCATGTGGGCAGCACGCAGGCCATCGTGCGGGCGCGCCTGTCGCTGGCCGGCGAGGGACTGGAGGTGCTGGTGTACGCGCCGGATCGTGCCGACCTGTTCGCGCGCATCTGCGGCTACTTCGACCACGCGGGTTTCTCCATCCTGGATGCGCGCGTGCATACGGCGCGCAATGGCCACGCACTGGACACCTTCCAGGTCGTGACCGCCAGCCAGCCCGGCGCCTACCGCGAACTCATCCACATGGTCGAGAACGACCTGCAGCGCGCCATCGAGGACCAGGGCGCACTGCCCGAACCCACGCGCCGGCGTGTCTCGCGCCGCGTCAAGAGCTTTCCCATCGCGCCGCGCGTCACGCTGCGGCCCGACGAGAAGGCCCAGCGCTGGCTCATCAGCATCTCGGCCAGCGACCGCGCCGGCCTGCTGTACATGGTGGCGCGCGTGCTCTCGCGCCATTGCTTGAACGTGCAGCTGGCCAAGGTCAGCACCCTGGGCGAACGTGTGGAAGACACCTTCCTGGTACAGGGCCCGGAGCTGCAGAGCAACGCGCAGCAGATTCGCATAGAGACCGAGCTGCTGGAGGCCCTGGCAGACCAGTAGCCTCCTGGCGCGTCAGTGCGCGTGCGCACCGGCCACGGGCACCAGCCTGCCGTTCTTGTCGTAGAGCTTGCCGTCCACCACCACATCACCGTCATACAGGCTGGACAGCACATGCGCGCTCAGCGTGCGGTCCGATGCCGCAACGAACACCGATTGCTGGTCCGAGTTGCCCCGCTTGAAGTGGTTGAACAGCAGGTTGAGCAGGATGGCCACCAGGGCCGTGGCGCTGATGCCGGAGTGGAAGATGGTGGCAAACCAGTCCGGGAACTGCGCGTAGAACTTGGGTGCAACGACGGGAATCAGGCCCGCCCCCACCGAGGTGGCGACCACGATCAGGTTCATGTTGTTCTGATAGTCCACCTTGGACAGCGTGCGAATGCCGCTGGCCGCCACCGTGCCGAACAGCACCAGGCCGGCGCCGCCCAGCACCGAGGGCGGCACGCAGGCCACCACCCGGCCCATGACGGGCAGCACGCCCAAGGCGATCAGGATCAGACCGCTATAGGCCACGACGAAGCGGCTCTTGACGCCCGTGACCGCCACCAGGCCCACGTTTTGAGCAAAGGCACTCTGCGTAAACGAGCCGAACAGCGGCGCCACGATGCTCGACAGCATGTCGGCGCGCAGGCCATCGCCCAGGCGGCGCGAATCGACGCGCGTGTCCACGATGTCGCCCACCGCCAGCACGTCGGCCGAGGTCTCCACCAGGATCACCAGGATGACGATGAACATCGACAGGATGGCCGCCGTGTTGAACACCGGCCAGCCAAAGTGCAGCGGCGCGGGAATGGCAAACCAGGCGCCCTGCCCCACCTGCGAGAAATCGGCCTTGCCCAGCACCACGGCCACCAGCGTGCCGATGATGATGGACAGCAGGATGGACAGGCGCGAGATGGCGGCGTTGCCTAATTTTGACAGCACCAGCACCGTCACCAGCGCAATGCCGGCCAGCGCGATATTGCCCATGCTGCCGTAGTCCGCCGCGCGCGCATTGCCGCCCATGGCCCAGTGCGCGGCCACGGGAATCAGTGACAGGCCGATCACCGTGATGACGCAGCCATTGACCAGCGGCGGGAAGAAGCGCGTGACCTTGGAGAACACCGGCGCTATCAGCAAGCCAAGCACGGCCGAGGCCATCACTGCCCCCAGCACGCCCGTCATGCCGCCGCCGGTCTGCAGAATGCTGACCATGGTGGCCACACCGGCAAACGAAACGCCCTGCACCAGCGGCAGGCGGCTGCCGAAGAAGGGAATGCCCAGGGTCTGCAAGAGCGTGGCCACGCCGCCCATGAACAGGCAGGCGGTGATCAGCAGGCCGGTATCGGCCGCCGACATGCCGGCCGCCTCGGCCACGATCAGCGGGACGGCGACGATGCCGCCATACATGGTCAGCACATGCTGCAGGCCATAGGCGAGGTTGGCGCCCAGGCCCAGGTTTTCGTCCTCCGGCCGCTGTGCGCCGACCGCGTTGGTGGGTATGACGGAATGCGTGTTCACTGTTGTCTCCTGCTGTCCTTGGGCCCAGGCTCTTTGGCCTCTTGGTTCGCTGCGCCGCCCCCCTGCCTTGCAAATGCGCGTCTGCGCTATCGCATCCAGGCTCCCCGGCTACGGCATGCGTGCCACTGTACGAGCAGTAGCGGCAAAAATTGCATGCCGTTATGTATACAGTCTTTGACCATTCTTCCCATGATTCGCAGGCGGCTAAAGCCACGGGCGCGTCGGCCGCAACTCTTCCTCGACCGAACCGATGTCCGGGAACAGCACCTCGGTGAAGCCAAAACGGCCGAAGTCGCGCATGCGCATGGGGTAGAGCTTGCCCCATAAATGGTCACACTCGTGCTGCACCACGCGCGCGTGAAAACCGCTGACCGTGCGGTCGATGGCCTGGCCACGGATATCGAATCCGGTATAGCGCACGGTTTGCCAACGCGGGACCATGCCGCGCAGCCCTGGCACCGATAGGCAGCCTTCCCAGTCGATCTGCTCCTCGTCGCCCAAGGGCGTGACCACCGGATTGATCAGCACCGTGCGCGGCACAATGGGCGCATCGGGGTAGCGTGGGTTGGGCGTATCCGAGCCGAACACCACCATTTGCAGGTCCACCCCGATCTGCGGCGCCGCCAGGCCGGCGCCGTTGGCCGCCTGCATGGTGTCGAGCAGGTCGGCGAGCAGCCCATGCAGCTCATCGGTGTCGAATCGGGTGACAGGCCGGGCGACCCGCAGCAGGCGTGGGTCACCCATCTTCAAAATGGTGCGCTGGGTCATTTCGGATATACGGGCTGATCAATCAAAGGGCATGGTGGCGTCCGGGCCATGGAGCATACGCCTTGCAACACCTGCACAATAGACGCCATGCACCAGCCTCCCGAATCCGTACCGCCCGTGCCCGAGCAGGTACCGCTGCCCGCCGTGGCGCGCTGGCTGCTGCTGCTGTTCGCCGGCCTGTGCCTGATGCTGGGCGTGATCGGCGTATTCCTGCCCGGACTGCCCACCACCGTGTTCGTCCTCATGGCCGGCTGGGCGGCGGCGCGCAGCTCCCCACGCCTGTACCGCTGGCTCTGGCACCACCCGCTGTTTGGCTCCATGCTGCGCAACTGGCACAACGGCGGCTGCGTGAGCCGCCATGCCAAGTGGAGCGCCACCATCATGATGAGCCTGTGCGCGCTCGTCCTGCTCCTGATCAGCATTCCGCGCTGGGCCGCCATCAGCGGATGCGTGAGCATGGCCTGCGTGCTCACCTGGCTGTGGCTGCGCCCCGAGCCGCAGCCTTGAGGCGCTCTCGCCGTCCTGGCAAAAACTATCCAGAACACATCAGTTTTGTGTATATAATCTAAGGCTTGTTCCCCGATAGCTCAGTCGGTAGAGCGCCGGACTGTTAATCCGTAGGTCCCTGGTTCGAGCCCAGGTCGGGGAGCCAAAATTGATGGCCTTGCAATTGCACAAGGCCTCACAATAATAAAACCGATCATTCCTCAATAGCTCAGTCGGTAGAGCGCCGGACTGTTAATCCGTAGGTCCCTGGTTCGAGCCCAGGTTGAGGAGCCATTCAAGGCCATCCCGATACATGTCGGGATGGCCTTTTTGCTTTCTGGCGCTGGCACATATGAAAAGGCCCGCCGGCAAGGCAGGCCCGTGGTCCCGGGTGGCGCGCCAGACTCACATCTGGTCGATCATGGCCTGCCCGAAGCCCGAGCAGCTCACCTGGGTGGCGCCCTCCATGAGGCGCGCGAAGTCGTAGGTCACGCGCTTGCTATCAATGGCCTTTTCCATGGCGTGGATGATGAGGTCTGCGGCCTCGGTCCAACCCATGTGGCGCAGCATCATCTCGGCCGAGAGGATCTCGGAGCCCGGGTTCACGTAGTCCTTGCCCGCGTACTTGGGCGCCGTGCCATGGGTGGCCTCGAACATGGCGACCGAATCCGACAGGTTGGCGCCGGGCGCGATGCCTATGCCGCCCACCTGCGCCGCCAGGGCGTCGGAGATGTAGTCGCCGTTCAAGTTGAGCGTGGCGATGACGCTGTACTCGGCCGGGCGCAGCAGGATCTGCTGCAGGAAGGCGTCGGCAATGCTGTCCTTGATGGTGATTTCCTTGCCCGTGCGCGGGTTCTTCAGGCGCATCCACGGGCCGCCGTCGATCAGCGTGGCGCCGAACTCCTGGGCCGCCAGCTCATAGCCCCAATCGCGGAAACCCCCTTCCGTGAACTTCATGATGTTGCCCTTGTGCACCAAGGTCACACTGGGCTTGTCGTTGTCGATGGCGTACTGGATGGCCTTGCGCACCAGACGCTGCGTGCCCTCGCGCGACACGGGCTTGACGCCGATGCCGGAGGTCTCGGGAAAGCGGATCTTCTTGACGCCGAACTCGTCCTGCAGAAACTTGATGAGCTTCTTGGCCTTGTCGGACTGGGCCTCGAACTCGATGCCGGCATAGATGTCCTCCGAGTTCTCACGGAAGATCACCATATTGGTCTTGTGCGGCTCCTTGACCGGCGAGGGCACGCCCCGGAAGTACTGCACGGGCCGCAGGCAGACGTACAGGTCCAGTTCCTGGCGCAGTGCCACGTTCAGCGAACGGATGCCACCGCCCACGGGCGTGGTGAGCGGCCCCTTGATCGAGACCACATAGTCGCGCACGGCGTGCAGAGTCTCCTCGGGCAGCCACATATCGGGACCATAGACACGGGTGGATTTTTCGCCTGCGTAGACCTCCATCCAATGGATTTTGCGGCGTCCGCCATAGGCCTTGGCCACGGCCGCGTCCACCACCTTGAGCATCACGGGCGTGATGTCGACGCCTGTTCCGTCGCCCTCGATGAAGGGGATGATGGGCTGGTCCGGCACGCTCAAGGACATGTCGGCATTGACGGTGATCTTCTGGCCTTCGGCAGGCACCTTGATGTGCTGGTAGCTGGTCATGGATTGGGTCTCCGGTGATGGTCGCCAGGCCGCTCCCGCTGACGCTGGCCCGGCCGCAAATGCCCAAAGATTCTAGCGATATGTGCGGTGACGGCCCTTGTCAACGGCGGCAACGGCAGGCCGTTGAAGAGGGGCCATGCGCCGGTTCGCACATGGCGCTCACCCAACCCTGCAAGGAATTGGCATATGAAAAAGCTTCTCGCTGTTCTGACCGCCGGCATGTTCGCTGCCGGTGCTTTTGCACAGGCTCCCGCGGCACCCGCTGCGCCGGCCGCACCAGCCACTCCCGCCGTGACGACGGCCCCCGCCGCGGCCACGCCGGCCCCCGAGGTCAAGCCCACCAAGAAGGCGGCCAAGGCAAGCCACAAAAAGCAGGCCAAAAAGCACGTCACGAAGTCTGCGGCTTGAGCTGCCTTTTGGGTGCTTGACCCAACAACCCGCAAAATAGCCTTTGTTTTGCGGGTTTTTTCTTTTCCGGATCGGTACCCCGCGCCGTTCCAAGCCTTGCTTCAGCACATGAAAATCTTGTCCCTGCGCTCCCCGCATCTGCCGCATCTGCTGGCATTGGCCTTGGTTTGTACCTCTGCATGGGCGCAAGAGAGCCCGCAACAGGATCTGCCGCGCGTGGAGCTCACGGCGGGCATGCACCGCATCGACGCCCAGGTGGCAGCCTCGCCGCAGGAGCGCCAGATCGGCCTGATGTTCCGCCGGGACATGCCGCAGCACGAGGGCATGCTGTTCGTCTTCGAACAGCCGACCACGCAATGCTTCTGGATGAAGAACACGCGGCTGCCGCTCACCGCCGCCTTCGTGGCCGACGATGGCAGCATCGTGAACCTGGCCGACATGAAGCCCATGACCGAGGACTCCCATTGCTCGGCCCGGCCCGTGCGCTTCGTGCTCGAGATGAACCAGGGCTGGTTTGCCAAGAAGGGGCTGAAGGCGGGTAGCCGGCTGGTGGGAGCCCCCTTCAAGGCGGCACGGCCATAGCCTGAAATGAGAAACCGGCCCCATGGGGCCGGTTTCTCACTTGTGCGCAGGCCGCCTGCGGGGCGGCTTGCTTGGCATCGCGCTTATGCGGCCAGCGATGCGATGGCGGCGTTGAATGTGCCGCTCGGGCGCATCACGGCGTCGAGCTTGGCCAGATCGGGCTGGTAGTAGCCGCCGATGTCGGCCGCCTTGCCCTGCACGGCGCGCAGTTCTTCGACGATCTTGGCCTCGTTGTCGGCCAGCTGCTTGGCCAGGGGGGCGAACCTGGCGGCCAGCGCCTTGTCCTCGGTCTGCGCGGCCAGCGTCTGGGCCCAGTACAGCGACAGGTAGAACTGGCTGCCACGGTTGTCGATCTCCCCGACCTTGCGCGAGGGCGACTTGTTCTCGTCCAGCAGTTTGCCCGTGGCCTGGTCCAGCGTCTTGGCCAGCAGCTTGGCGCTGGCGTTGCCGGTCTTGATCCCCAGGTCTTCCAGCGACACGGCCAGCGCCAGGAATTCGCCCAGCGAGTCCCAGCGCAGGTAGTTCTCCTCCACCAGCTGCTGCACATGCTTGGGCGCCGAGCCGCCCGCGCCGGTTTCGTACATGCCGCCGCCGGCCATCAGGGGCACGATGGACAGCATCTTGGCGCTGGTGCCCAGCTCCATGATGGGGAACAGGTCGGTCAGGTAGTCGCGCAGGATGTTGCCGGTGACCGAGATGGTGTCCAGGCCGCGCGCGACACGCTCCAGCGTGAAGCGCATGGCGCGCACCTGGCTCATGATCTGGATGTCCAGGCCCGCGGTGTCGTAATCCTTCAAGTAGGCGTTGACCTTCTTGATGAGCTCGTTTTCATGCGGGCGGTAGGGGTCGAGCCAGAACACGGCCGGCATGCCCGAGTTGCGCGCGCGCGTGACGGCGAGCTTGACCCAGTCGCGGATCGGCGCGTCCTTGACCTGGCACATGCGCCAGATGTCGCCGGCCTCCACGTTCTGCGCCAGCAGCACCTCGCCCGTGGCCAGATCGACGATGTTGGCGACGCCGTCCTCGGCGATCTCATAGGTCTTGTCGTGCGAGCCGTATTCCTCGGCCTTCTGCGCCATCAGACCCACGTTGGGCACGGTGCCCATGGTGCGCGGGTCAAAGTTGCCATGCCACTTGCAGAAGTTGATCATCTCCTGGTAGATGCGGGCAAAGGTGGACTCGGGCATGACGGCCTTGCAGTCGTAGGGCTTGCCGTCGGCGCCCCACATCTTGCCGCCGCCACGGATCATGGCCGGCATCGAGGCATCGACGATCACGTCATTGGGCGAGTGGAAGTTGGTGATGCCCTTGGCCGAATCGACCATGGCCAGCGCCGGGCGGTCTTCCTGGCACTTGTGCAGGTCGCGGATGATCTCCTCGCGCTTGGACTCGGGCAGGGTCTTGATCTTCTCGTACAGATCGACCATGCCGTTGTTGACGTTGATGCCCAGCTCGTCGAACAGCTTGCCGTGCTTTTCGAAGGCCTCCTTGTAGTAGATCTTCACGCAGTGGCCAAAGACGATGGGGTGCGAGACCTTCATCATCGTGGCCTTGACGTGCAGCGAGAACAGAATGCCCGCGTCGCGGCAGTCGTCGAGCTGCTTTTCGTAGAAGTCGCACAGCGCCTTCTTGCTCATGAACATCGAGTCAATGATCTCGCCGGCCTGCAGCGCGACCTTGGGCTTGAGCACGATGGACTTGCCGCTGGCCGTGACCAGCTCCATCTTCACGTCGCGCGCCTTGTCCAGCGTCATCGACTTCTCGCCATGGTAGAAGTCGCCATGGTGCATGTGCGAGACATGGGTCTGTGACCACTGCTTCCACTCGCCCATCGCATGGGGGTGCTTCTTGGCGTAGTTCTTCACCGCGGCCGGGGCGCGGCGGTCGGAGTTGCCCTCGCGCAGCACGGGGTTGACGGCCGAGCCCAGGCATTTGCCGTAGCGCGCCTTGATGTCCTTTTCCTGCTCGTTGACGGGGTTCTCGGGATAGTCAGGAATCTTGTAGCCCTTGCCCTGCAGCTCCCTGATGGCGGCCATCAGCTGGGCCACCGAGGCGCTGATGTTGGGCAGCTTGATGATGTTGGCGTCGGCATCCAGCGTCTTCCTGCCCAGCTCGGCCAGCGTGTTGGGCACGCGCTGCGCCTCTGTCAGGAATTCGGCGAACTCGCCCAGGATGCGCGCGGCCACCGAGATATCGCTGTCGGCCACGTTGATGCCTGCCACCGACGTGAAACTGCGCACGATGGGCAGGAATGAGGCCGTTGCCAGTCGCGGCGCCTCATCGGTCAGGGTGTAGATGATGGTGGGTTGTTGGGTGCTCATCTCGTCTCTCAGGTAACAAAAACAGAGGTGTTGGGCCGCCGATGGGGCGGCCGGCGCGCGGTCAGCCTTGTGGCAGCGTCGATTGTGCGCGAGTCGCCGCGAAAAAATCGTGCAACTTGCAATCGAATATCGCAATACGAAAAATCATAGGGAAAACCGGCAATATTTTGCAACTCTTCTACAAGACTGTCGTCACGCTTACGAATTCGCACCTGTACCCACGCGTTTCGCACACGGGGCGGCCCACGCAAAAAAGGGCCGGGAGATGACTCTCCCGGCCCTTGCTTGCCTGGGCGGTCGCCTGTGCGGCGCCGCCTTGTGTCAGATTCAGGCGAAATTGCCCTCGGCAAACTTCCAGTTCACCAGCTTGTCGAGGAAGGTCTCGACGAACTTCTGGCGCAGGTTGCGGTAGTCGATGTAGTAGGCATGCTCCCACACGTCCACCGTCAGCAGGGCCTTGTCGGCCGTGGTCAGGGGCGTGCCGGCGGCGCCGGTGTTGACGATGTCCACGCTGCCGTCGGCCTTCTTCACGAGCCAGGTCCAGCCCGAACCGAAGTTGCCCACGGCGCTCTTGACGAAGGCTTCCTTGAAGGCGGCGTAGCTGCCCCACTTGGCGTTGATGGCCGCGGCCAGCGCGCCAGCGGGCTCAGCGCCACCATTGGGGGTCATGCAGTTCCAGAAGAAGGTATGGTTCCAGATCTGGGCGGCGTTGTTATAGATGCCGCCGCTGGACTTCTTGACGATTTCTTCAAGCGTCATGCTCTCGAACTCGGTGCCCTTTTGCAGGTTGTTCAGGTTCACCACATAGGCGTTGTGGTGCTTGCCGTGGTGGTACTCCAGCGTTTCCTGGCTGTAGTGGGGGGCCAGGGCGTCGATGGCATAGGGCAGAGCCGGCAGTTTATGTTCCATGGTCAAGTCCTTCGTGGGTTGTAGTAAGGGGTGAATCGCCGGCACCAGCGGCGCGGCGCGGCAACGGCCATTGTAGAAAGCAATAGCAATCCCCGCTGTAGCCGGACGGTGACTCCTGCCGGCGCGTGCGGGATTGCCCTGTCGCCGGCAGGGTCACAAGAGGCGGCGCTGCGCCACGGTCAGGTCCAGCTCACCCTCGGCCAGGCGGGCACGCACGGGCTCGCCGGGGCGCACCTGGGACGGCCGCATGACGGGCCGGTCCGCGGCATCGGTCAGCAAGGCGTAGCCGCGTTCGAGCACGCGCTGCGGGCTGAGCAGGTCCAGGCGCAGCCCGGCGCGCTCCAGCCGCTCGGCGCGCTGCGCCAGGCCGCGCTGCACGCCCTGCGGCACACTGACCTGCAGCGCTTGCCGAGCCTGCGCGGCACGCTGCATTTTCAATAGTGCACCATGGCGCATGCGCTGGGCCAGCGCGGCCAGCCGCAGCCGCTGCTGCGCAACCAGGCCCGAAGGCCGCCCCAGGCGCTGGCCCGCCTGGTCCAGCCTTTGGTGGCGCAGGTCAATCTGGCGCTGCGCGGCGTCCTGCAGCCGCTCCGCCAGCAGGTCCAGCGCGCCCAGCCAGACGCTGCGCGGCTGGGCCACGAGCTCGGCCGCGGCCGTGGGCGTGGGCGCGCGCAGGTCGGCGCAGAAGTCGGCGATGGTGAAGTCGGTCTCGTGCCCCACGCCGCTCACCAGGGGCACAGGGCTTTGCACGATGGCGCGCGCCAGGCGCTCGTCATTAAAGGCCCACAGGTCCTCGATGGAGCCGCCGCCGCGTACCAGCAGGATGACGTCTATCGGTGGCGGCGCCTCGGCCCTTGACACCAAATCGCCCTCTGACGCGCTACTACCCTGCGCAAGCAGATACAGTTTTGATAGTGCCTCACACATCGAAGCCGGCGCCTGCGCGCCCTGCACCAGGGCCGGCACCAGCACCACCGGGATATGCGGCACGCGCCGGCGCAGCGCCGTCACCACGTCGTGCAAGGCGGCCGCGCCCGGCGAAGTGACCAGGCCTATGCCGCGCGGCATGGCTGGCAGCGCTCGCTTGCGTGCGCCATCGAACAGGCCCTCGGCCTCCAACTGGGCCTTCAGGCGCAGGAACTGCTCGAACAGAGCGCCCTGCCCCGCGCGCCGCAGGCCCTCGACGATGAGTTGCAGGTCGCCGCGCGCCTCGTACACGCCCAGGCGCCCGCCCACGTCCACCAGCTCACCGTCGCGCGGCGCGAAGTCCAGCTGCTCGGCGGCGCGCCTGAACATGGCGCAGCGGATTTGCCCCTGGCCGTCCTTGAGCGTGAAGTAGCAATGCCCGCTGGAGGCGCGCGAGAAGCCCGTGATCTCGCCGCGCACCGCCACCGGGTTGAAGCGCGCCTGCAGCGCGTCAGCAATGGCGCGGCATAGGGCGCCAACTTCCCAGATTCGTGGCGCCAGGCCTGGCTGCGGCTGCTCAAACACAGGCGGCTCCGCGCCTGGACGACATCTTGACAAGCGCGTTAGTCCACAGAAACACCTGAGCGGACCAGTTACGCCCTGCGCCCGTCACGCCTCGCCAAAAACCACGTAGATACGTGCAACCCATTGATCTATAACAAGTTTTTAATGCGCAAATTTTCATCATTCCAAGCAGAGCACGTATTGGCGCCGCCTGGGGCGGTCTGTACCTGGGGTTTCCCACAAAGTTATCCACAGAAATTGTGCGCTATGGGCTGCGGGCATGGAGGGGATAAGGGTTGGGCACTCACAACGCTCGCCACAAAGCGTCCGCCGCAAGCTGCGCCATAATCCGGCGCTGCCTTCAACCGTGTGCGGAGTGAGAATTGCTGTCGATCATACAAGCCGCAGGCTGGCCCATCTGGCCCCTGATTGCGTGCTCCATCCTGGCGCTGGCGCTGGTTTTCGAGCGCTTCGTGGCCCTGAAGACGGCCCGTGTCGCCCCCCCCAAATTGCTGGATGAGGCCATCTCCGTGTCCTCGCGTGCTGTGCCCGCGCCCGACGTGGTGGCCCAGCTGGCGCAGAACTCGGCCCTGGGCGAGGTGCTGGCCAGCGGCCTGCGCACGCTGAACGGCAACCCGCAAAGCAGCGAGGCCGACCTGCGCGCCGCCATGGAAGGTGCGGGGCGCAGCGTGGCCCACCGGCTGGAAAAATACCTCACGGCCCTGGCGACCATCGCCTCGGCCGCGCCGCTGCTGGGCCTGTTGGGCACGGTGATCGGCATGATCGACATCTTCGGCTCCCAGGCCGGCACGGGCGCGGTGGGCGCCACGGGCGGCGGCAACCCGGCGCAGCTGGCACATGGCATCTCGGTGGCGCTGTACAACACGGCCTTCGGCCTGATCGTGGCCATTCCCACGCTGATCTTCTGGCGCTACTTCAGGAGCCGCGTCGATGCCTACCTGCTGACGCTGGAGCTGGCCGCCGAGCAGTTCGTGCGCCACATCAGCCGCCTGCGCAAGTAAGCCCGCCATGAACTTCAGTCCCCGCCAGAAGGAAGAGCCGGAGATCAACCTGATCCCGTTCATCGACGTGCTGCTGGTGATCCTGATCTTCCTGATGCTGTCCACCACCTACAGCAAGTTCACCGAGCTGCAGCTGACCCTGCCCGTGGCCGACGCGCAGCAGCTGCGCGACCACCCCAAGGAGGTCATCGTCTCGGTGGCCGCCGACGGGCGCTATGCCGTCAACAAGCACATGCTGGAGGGCAAACGGGTCGAGCAGGTGGCACGCGCCCTCTCCGACGCCGCCACCGCCGGCCGAGACAGCGTGATCATCATCAGCGCCGACGCGGCCGCGCCGCACCAGTCCGTGGTCACGGTGATGGAGGCGGCACGGCGCGTAGGCCTGTCGCAGATCACCTTCGCCACCCAGTCGTCGGCCACGGCCGGCAAGTGACCCCATGACTGCCGCCACGCGGCTGCGCCAGGCCTGGCAGCGCCGCGGCCTGCTGGCCCTGGCGCTATGGCCGCTGTCCCTGCCCTACCGCGCACTCACCGCCCTGCGCCGCGCGCTCTTCCAGGCGGGCCTGCTGCGCAGCGAGCGCCTGCCGGTGCCGGTCATCGTGGTTGGCAACGTCATTGTGGGCGGCGCCGGCAAGACGCCCGTGACCCTGGCCCTGCTGCACCATCTGCGTGCCGCGGGCTGGCGCCCCGGTGTGATCTCGCGTGGCTACGGGCGCGCCTCCGATGACTGCCGCGAGGTGCTGCCCACCAGCCGCGCTGCCGAGGTGGGCGACGAGCCCCTGCTGATCGCGCGTGATGCCGGCGTGCCCGTCTTCGTCGCGCGCCGGCGCGCGGATGCCGGCCGCGCGCTGCTCGCGGCCCACCCCGCCACCGACATCCTCCTCTGCGACGACGGCCTGCAGCACCTGGCGCTGGCGCGCGACGTGGAGATTTGCGTGTTCAACGACGAGGGCACGGGCAACGGCTGGCTGCTGCCGGCGGGCCCCCTGCGCGAGCCCTGGCCGCGCGCCGTCGATCTGGTGCTGCACGCCGGGCCGCCACCCGGGGGGCCGGCGCCGCAGTTCGCGCTGACGCGCACGCTGGCCCCCTACGCCGTGGATGCCAGCGGCCGGCGGGTACCGCTGGACGAACTGCGCAGCCAACCACTGCACGCGTTGGCCGCCATCGCCCGGCCGCAGGACTTCTTTGCCATGCTGCGCGCCCTGGGGCTGATGCCTGCCACTGAGGAAGCCCTACCAGATCACTATGGTTTTTCTAGCTGGAAGCGGCCGTCAAATATGCGCTTGATGCTGGTTTGCACCGAAAAAGACGCCGTCAAGCTCTGGCCCACTCACCCCGACGCCCTGGCCGTGCCGCTGCAGCTGGCCATCGCCCCGGCCTTCTTCGCGGCGCTGGACGCGCGCCTGGCCTCGCTATCATCGCCACGCCATTGAGGAACACCATGGACCCGAAACTGCTTGAACTGCTGGTCTGCCCCGTCACCAAGGGCCCGCTGACCTACGACCGCGAACACCAGGAACTGATCTCGCGCAGCGCGCGCCTGGCCTACCCCGTGCGTGACGGCATCCCCGTGCTGCTGGAGAACGAAGCCCGGCCGCTCACCGACGAGGAGCTGGAGCAGTGAGCGCTCCCGCCACCACGCCCACGCCCTTCACGGTGCTGATCCCGGCGCGCCTGGCCTCCACGCGCCTGCCGAACAAGCCGCTGGCCGACATCGCCGGCCTGCCCATGGTGGTGCGGGTGGCGCGCCGCGCCGCGCAAAGCCACGCCCTGCGCTGCGTGGTGGCGGCCGACGACGCGCGCATCGTCGATGCCTGCCGCCTGCACGGCGTGGAGGCCCAGCTGACGCGCGCCGACCACGCCAGCGGCAGCGACCGCCTGGCCGAGGCCTGCGCACTGCTGGGCCTGGCCGGCGACGACATCGTGGTCAACGTGCAGGGCGACGAGCCGCTGATAGACCCGCGCCTCATAGATGCCATAGCCGCCCTGCTGCACCAGCGCGCCGACGCCAGCATGGGCACGGCGGCGCACGCCATAGACAGCGCCCAAGACTTCGCCAACCCCAACGTGGTCAAGGTGGTGCTGGACGCGCAGGGCCTGGCGCATTACTTCAGCCGCGCGCCCATACCCCACGCGCGCGACCATGCCGCGGGCAGCGCCTGGTGGCAGCCGGGCCAGGGCACGCCGGCAGGCTTTGCGCCGCTGCGCCACATCGGCATCTACAGCTACCGCGCGGGCTTTCTGCGCCGCTTTCCCGAGCTGCCGCCTGCGCCCACCGAGCAGCTGGAGGCGCTGGAGCAGCTGCGCGCCCTGTGGCACGGACACCGCATTGCCGTGCATGTGACGGCCAACGCGCCCGGCGCCGGCGTGGACACACCCGAAGACCTGGAGCGCGTGCGCGCCCTGCTGCAGCCATAGCCACGCCCGTCAGCTTTGCGCAGGATGTGCATGCTATCCTTGCGCGCGCAAAAAGCACCGGCCGCGCCACCACGCGCCTGCCAACAGAGTGCCCACCGATTTCAAAACACCAGAGGACACCATGAGACTGATTTTGCTGGGCGCACCGGGCGCTGGAAAGGGCACGCAAGCCGCCTTCATCTGCCAGAAATACGGCATTCCGCAAATCTCCACGGGCGACATGCTGCGCGCCGCCGTCAAGGCCGGCACGCCCCTTGGCCTGCAGGCCAAGGCCGTCATGGACGCAGGCCAGCTGGTGAGCGATGACCTGATCATCAACCTCGTGAAGGAGCGCATCGGCCAGCCCGACTGCGCCAAGGGCTTCCTGTTCGACGGCTTCCCGCGCACCATCCCCCAGGCCGACGCCATGAAGGCCGCCGGGGTTAAGTTGGACTATGTGCTGGAGATCGACGTGCCGTTCGACGCCATCATCGAGCGCATGAGCGGGCGCCGCAGTCACCCGGCCTCGGGCCGCACCTACCATGTGAAGTTCAACCCGCCCAAGGTGGAAGGCAAGGACGACGTGACCGGCGAGCCCCTGGTGCAGCGCGAGGATGACAAGGAAGAAACCGTCAAGAAGCGCCTGCAGGTCTACAGCGACCAGACCCGCCCGCTGGTGGACTACTACTCCAACTGGGCCAAGAACGATCCGGCCGCCGCGCCCAAGTACCGCGCCATCTCCGGCACGGGCAGCGTGGAGGAGATCACCGAGCGCGCACTCGGCGCCCTCGGCAGCTGATTGGCCCGCTGACCGCACCAACGCCCCGCCCTGCGGGGCGTTGTGCTTTAGGGCCTGTGCATCAGCTCCAGCATCAGGCTGATGCGCGCCTTGACGGGGCTCAGGCCGCCCGCATCGCGCCAGGGCGCATTGCGGATGTCCAGCATGCGCCCCTCTGCGCAGCGCGAGGCCACGCGCACCGCCACACCCGCGGCCACGGCGCGCGCCAGAGCCGTCTCCAGCGTCTGGTGCAGCGTGCCATTGCCGGTAGCCGCCACAACGATGCCCTGCACGCCCTTGTCCACCAACCAGTCCACCAGCGCGCCATCGGCGCCGGCGTGGCTCATGATGACCTCCACACGCGGCCAGGCGGCTGCGCCCAGGCCCGGCAACAGTGCGGCATGGGGCGGCGTGGCAGGCTGCGGCGCGCGTCCATGCGCCCAGCGCACCAGGCCTGCATCCATCCAGCCCAGCGGCCCCGCATCGCCGGACGCAAACGCATCCAGGCGCAGCGGGTGTACCTTGCTGACCTCGCGGGCGCCGTGGATCACGCCGGCCGCCACCATCAGCACGCCGCGCGCCGACGGCTCCGTGGCCAGCACCACGGCGTCGAGCAGGTTCTGCGGCCCATCGGGCACCAGCGCCGTGGCCGGGCGCATGGCGCAGGTCAGCACCACGGGCTTGCTGGCATCGAGCAGGCTGTGCAGCAGCCAGGCCGTCTCCTCCAGCGTGTCCGTGCCATGCGTGATGACGATGCCACCCACGCGCGGGTCGGCCAGATGCGCCGCACAGCGCTGCGCAAGACTGGCCCAGACCGCGAAATCCATGTCCTTGCTGTCGATCTGCGCAATCTGCTCGGCCTCCAGATTGCCACCTGCGGCCTGCGCCAGGCCTGGCACGGCAGCCAGCAACTGCTGCACGCCGATCTGCCCGGCCGTATAGCCCACGTTGGCGCCGGCCACGCTGGAGGTGCCGGCAATCGTGCCCCCGGTGCCCAGCACCAGTATTTTTCTTGCCATGTCCGCTTGCACCATTTTTAAAACTGTTTAAAAATACAGGTACTGGATCAAACAACAGTCACCCAAAACCCACCTGCATCGGATTCACACCATGCTCGACAGCCCCAAGCTCACCGCCCGCCAGCAGCAGATCCTGGACCTGATCCAGACCGCCATCGCGCAGACGGGCGCCCCGCCCACGCGCGCCGAGATCGCGGCCGAGCTGGGCTACAAGTCCGCCAACGCCGCCGAGGAACATTTGCAGGCCCTGGCGCGCAAGGGCGTCATCGAGCTGGTCAGCGGCACCTCGCGCGGCATACGCCTGTGCGGCGCAACCGTGCGCCACATCAACGCCGTGCGCGGCACGCAGTTCAGCCTGCCGATTCCAGGCCTGGCGCAGCTCACGCTGCCGCTCATCGGCCGCGTCGCCGCGGGCTCGCCCATTCTCGCGCAGGAACATGTCGATCAGACCTATACGGTCGAAGGCAGCCTGTTCGCGCACAAGCCCGACTATCTGCTCAAGGTGCGCGGCATGTCCATGCGCGACGTGGGCATCATGGACGGCGACCTGCTGGCCGTGCAGGCCACGCGCGAGGCGCGCAGCGGCCAGATCATCGTCGCGCGCCTGGGCGACGACGTCACGGTCAAGCGCCTCAGGCGCACCGGCAGCGCCATCGAGCTGCTGCCCGAAAACCCCGACTACCCCGTGATCCGCGTGGAGCCCGGCGAGCCCTTCGAGATCGAAGGCCTGGCCGTGGGCCTGATCCGCAACACCATGCTCATGTAGAACCTCCTGGCGCCGCCGCAGGTGGCGGGCGTCTGGCATGGGGCGGCGCGGGCATTGCGCCGGCCGCCACATGCCAACCCTGCGGATGTGTGCCTCTCGTTATCGGCAATCCTGCCTGTGTTCCACCTTCATGCCCTGCATGCCGGAGTCTTCACATGGGATTCGCTCTCTTTGCCTTTTCGTCGCTCTACCAGCCGCTGCGCCGTATTGCCGTGTCCATGCGCGCACAGCCTGCGCGACACGGCCTGGCCGTGCCCGCGGGCGCCACCTACCCGGTGCTCGCACGCGCCGGCAACGACCCGCGCTGCGTCGCCCCGTCCGGGCATGACGCACTACAGGCCACCCCCCACCGCACGGCCCGCGCCGGCCAGGCGCAGCGGGCAGCCGGCACCGCGCAGCGCCCGCTGCGCCCGCTGCGCGTGATCCTCAGCAGGCACGAGGGCCAGGCCTGCCGGCTGGTGATCTCCGGACGCATGGCCGACGTGTGCGCCGAGCTCGATCGCCTGGCGCTGCATTGATGGAGAAGCGCCGGGCTGCGGCGCTTCCTACAATGCCCGGCACATCCTCGCCCACCTACCGCCATGCCCCACGAATCGCGCCTGGACCAGTCCCTGAGGCAGCTGCTGCAGGGCCGCCGCACCGCCGCCCTGGCCACGCTGCAGGCGCCGGCCGATGGCTCGGCGCCGCAGCCCGCCATCGCCATACCCATGGCCTCGCTCGTGCCCTATGCCGTAGATTCGGCCGGGGGCGCGCTGGTGATTCATGTCAGCGCGCTGGCCGCCCACACACGCAATATGCGGCAGGCCCCGCTGGTGTCGCTGCTGATCGCAGCGCCCGAGCAGGAGCAGCAGCCGGTGCATGCGCTGGAGCGCGTCAGCATCCTGGGCCTCGCCACGCCGCTGGCGCCCCCCGACCTGGACGCCAGCCGGCGCGTCTACCTGGCGCGCTTTCCCGAGGCCGAGCCCATGACCGCGCTGGACGACTTCTGCTTCGTGCGCATCACGCCGCTGGCGGCGCGCCATGTGGCGGGCTTTGGCGCCGCGCGCGACCTGACGGCCGAGGAACTCAAGGCCATGCTGGCGCCGTGATGGCTGCGGAATCGCAATCGGCAAGAAAACAAGGCGCGACGCCGCAGGCAATACAGCCGGTGCTGCAAGACGAAGCGGCGCGGTTGTCTTGCAGATGACGGGTTCGTATCACCATCAGGTGAGCAGCTGTGCCCAGACCTTGTCCAGCCGCTTGGCGCTCACCGGGTACGGGGTTTTCAGCTCCTGCGCGAAGAAGCTCACGCGCAGCTCCTCCAGCATCCAGCGGTATTCCTGCATGCGCGCGTCCTGCGCGCCCTTGCGCTCGGCCAGCAGACGCGTGTAGCGCTGCTCCAGCGGCTGCAGCTCCTTCGCTCTGGCCGCGTCGCGCGCCGGGTCGGCGCGGACCTTGTCCAGGCGCACCGTGATGGCCTTGAGGTAGCGGGCAAAGTGCTGCAGCTGCGCCCAGGGCGCCTGGGCGATGAAGTCCTTGGGCATCAGCGCCTGCAGCTGGCGGCCGGCGTCCTGCGTCGCCTCCGGGGCGTTCTTCGTGTCCTTGATCTTGCGCTGGGCGGCGGCGTACTCGGCCAGGATGGTGGCGGCCAGGCGCGCGACCTCGTTGGCGATCAGGGTGAGGCGCCCCCTGCCCTCCTGCACGCGCTGGGCGAACTGCGCCGCGTCCTGCGGCAGCGGCTCCTGCAGGAAGGCGCGGTCCATGGCGATGTTGATGATCTGCGCGCGCAGCGCCTCCTGCGTGCCCAGCGGCATATAGGCCACGGCCATTTTCTGCAGGTCGGGGATGTTTTTCTCCAGGTACTTGAGCGCGTCCTTGATCGAGAGCGCGCACAGGCGGCGCAGCCCCAGGCGGTGGCGCGCGGCGGCCACCTCGGGCTCGTCGAACACCTCGATGCTCACCGCGTCGCCCTGGTCGATCAGCGCCGGAAAGCCTATCAAGGTGTGGCCGCCCTTTTTCAGCTCCATCAGCTCGGGTAGCTGGCCAAAGCTCCACCCGGTGTAGCGGGTGTCGCTGCTGTGGGCGGCGGCGGTCGCTTCTTTTTTAGGAGCTGCTTGCGCCTGATTGGTGGCATTTTCATGCTTGTTTTGTTCAACATCCGCCGCCGGTTGCGCGCCAGCAGCTATCTTTAGCGTAGCAAGCGCCTGGAATGCGCCGCGCGCCTTGCCGCCCCATTCGGCCTTGAGGGCCGCCAGGTTGCGCCCCTGGCCCAGCTGGCGGCCATGCTCGTCGGTCACGCGCAGGTTCATGAAAAGATGCGGGCTCAGCATGTCGGGCTTGAAGTCCGCGCGCTTGATGTCCAGAGAAGTTTCATCACGCGCCTGCTTCAAGAGCACGTCGATCAAGCCGCCCTGGCTCCAGCGCTCCTGCTGCAAGAACAATTGCGCCAGGCGCTCGGCGTGCTCGGGCAGCGGCACGAAGCGGCTGCGCGGGCGCTGCGGCAGGCTTTTGAGCAGCGCCTGGATTTTTTCCTTCAGCATGCCCGGCACCAGCCATTCGGCGCGCTCCTCGCTGGCCTGGTTCAGCGCAAACAGCGGAATGGTCACCGTCAGCCCGTCGCGCGGGTTGCCCGGTTCGTGCAGGTAGCTGGCGGCGCAGTCCACCCCGCCCAGGCGCACGATCTTGGGGAACTTGTCGCTGGTGATGCCCGCCGCCTCGTGGCGCATCAGCTCGTCCTTGGACAGGCGCAAGAGCTGCGGCTGGTCCTTGCCCGCCTGGCGGAACCATTTGTCAAACGTGGCGCCGCTGTAGATGCCGTCGGGAATCGCCTGGTCGTAGAAGGCGTAGATCAGCTCGTCGTCCACCAGCACGTCCTGGCGCCGGCTCTTGTGTTCAAGTTCCTCCACCTTGCGCACCGTCTTGTGGTTGGCCGCCAGAAAGGGCCAGTGCGACTCCCACTCGCCCTCGACCAGCGCGCGGCGGATGAACATCTGCCGCGCCTCTATGGGATCGACGCGGCCGTAGCTGACGCCGCGCTGGTTGTAGACCACCAGGCCGTAGAGCGTGGCGCGCTCGTAAGCGACGACATCAGCCTGCTTCTTGCTCCAATGCGGGTCAAGCAGTTGCTTACGCAGCAAATGGCCGCCGACCTCCTCCAGCCATTGCGGCTCGATGGCGGCAATGCCCCGGCCATAGAGGCGCGATGTCTCGACCTGCTCGGCCGCGACGATCCAGCGCCCGGGCTTCTTGTTCAGGTGCGCACCTGGATGCGGATGAAACTTGATGCCGTGGGCGCCGAGATAGGCCTCGCTCTCCTCGCCCTTGAAGCCGATGTTGCCCAAGAGGCCCGCGAGCATGGACAGGTGCACTGCCTCATAGCCCGCAGGCTGGGGGTTGAGCGGCCACTGGTGCTCGCGCACCACGGTGAGCAGCTGCGAGTGGATGTCGCGCCACTCGCGCACGCGGCGGATATTCAGGAAGTTCTGGCGCAGCAGCTGTTCCCACTGGCGGTTGCTGAGCTTGTGCGTGTCGCCGTTGACGGTGGCGGAGGCCGGCGCAGGCTGCGCTCCACTGGCACGCTGGCTGACAGGTAAAAAGGCTTGGTTTTTCGCCTTACCGGCAGGCGCCGCCTGCGCCGCCATCTCCCTGCGGCTGGTCGCCACCACCTTGCCGCCGCGCGCGTCGTGCAGCCAGTTCCACAGCCGCACATAGCCGCTGAATTCGCTCTTCTCGTCATCGAACTTGGCGTGCGCCTGGTCCGCCTGGGTCTGAGCCTCCAGCGGCCGGTCGCGTACGTCCTGCACCGACAGAGCCGCGGCGATGATGAGCACCTCGGCCAGCGCACCACGCGTGCGCGCCTCCAGAATCATGCGACCCACGCGCGGGTCCAGCGGCAGCTTGGCCAGTTCCTTGCCCATGGGCTGCAAGTTGCCGCGCTCGTCCACCGCGCCCAGCTCCTGCAGCAGTTGGTAGCCGTCGGCAATCGCCCGGCCCGAGGGCGCCTCGAGGAACGGGAAGTTGACCACGTCGCCCAGGCCCAGCGACTTCATGCGCAGGATGACGCCGGCCAGCGAACTGCGCAGGATCTCGGGGTCGGTAAAGCGGTCGCGCTGGTTGAAGTCCGCCTCGTCGTACAAGCGTATGCAGATGCCGTTGGCCACGCGCCCACAGCGGCCGGCGCGCTGGTTGGCGGCGGCCTGGCTGATGGGCTCGACCAGCAGCTGCTCCACCTTGCTACGGAAGGAATAGCGCTTGACGCGCGCCGTTCCTGCGTCAATGACGTATCTGATGCCTGGAACGGTGAGCGAGGTCTCGGCCACATTGGTGGCGAGCACGATGCGCCGCTGGCTGTGCGTGTCAAAGATGCGGTCCTGCTCGGCCTGCGACAGGCGCGAGAACAGCGGCAGCACCTCGGCGGAGCGCAGCACGGGCGAATGCTGCAGGTGCTTGCGCAAATGGTCCGCCGCCTCGCGGATTTCGCGTTCGCCGGGCAGAAAGATCAATATATCGCCCCCGGCACCGCCCGCCCACAGCTCATCCACGCCATCGGCAATCGCGTCGTTGAGGTCGAAGTCCTTCTTCTCCTCGAACGGCCGCCAGCGCATCTCCACCGGGTAGGTGCGCCCGGACACCATGATGACCGGCGCCGGGCCGTTCTTGCCTTTGAAATGCTGCGCGAAACGTTCCGCGTCGATGGTGGCCGAGGTGACGACCACCTTCAAATCCGGCCGCTGCGGCAGGATCTGGCGCAGATAGCCGAGCAGAAAGTCGATGTTCAGGCTGCGCTCGTGCGCCTCGTCGATGATCAGCGTGTCATAGGCCTTGAGCAGCGGGTCGGTCTGCGTCTCGGCCAGCAGGATGCCGTCGGTCATCAGCTTGACCGAGGCGCCCTTTTGCAGCGTGTCGGCAAAGCGCACCTTGTAGCCCACGACCTCGCCCGGCGCCGTTTTCAGTTCCTCGGCGATGCGCTTGGCCACGCTGCTCGCCGCAATGCGGCGCGGCTGGGTGTGGCCGATCAGCCGGCCCTTTTGGCCCTCGGAGGCGTTGCATTTGCCGCGCCCCAGGGCCAGGGCGATCTTGGGCAGCTGCGTGGTCTTGCCCGAGCCGGTTTCACCGCAGACGATGATGACCTGGTGCTTGTCCATGGCCGCCATGATTTCGTCGCGGCGGGCGCTTACGGGAAGGGACTCGGGAAAGGTGATGGCGAAAGGCATAGGGGCGGCGATTATCCCAGCCCCGGCGCGGCGCGGCAGATGCGCTCAGCGCAGCATGCTGAAGTAGCGCGCCAGCGGCTCGCGCTCGGTGCGGGTGCGGTTCACGGGCGCTTGTGCGTCCTCCCAGCCCAGGGCCATGCCGCAGACCACGATCTCGGTCGCGGGCAGGCCCAGCGCGTCGCGCACGATCTGCGGGTAGCTGGCCAGGGCGCCGATGGCGCAGCTGGCCAGGCCCTGGGCCTCTGCGGCCAGCATCAGGGCATGCAGGCACATGCCCAGATCCATGAAGCCGCCGGCGCCGAAGTCGCGGTCTATGGTGACGACCAGGGCCACGGGAGCGCCGAAGAAGCGGAAGTTGCGCTCGAACTGCCCCGCCCTGGCCGCGCTGTCGCCGCGCGCCACGCCCAGAGCGCCGTAGAGCGCCTGCGCCGCCGCTACCTGGCGCTTGCGCAGGGCCAAGGGCATGGGCTGGGGAAAATAGCCGTAGTCCTCGGCCTCTGGAACCTGGTCGCGCCAGGCCTGTGTCAGAGCGGCGCTCAGGCGTTCGCGCGCGGCACCCTCCACGGCCCAGAAGCGCCCAGGTTGCAGGTTGGCGCCGCTGGGCGCGAGGCGTGCCGTGGTCAGCAAGCGCTCCAGCAGCGCCAAGGGCACGGGGCGCGGCAGGAAGGCGCGCACCGAATGGCGCGCCTGCGCCAGCGTCTCGAATGCATCAGCGGCAGGCGCCAGCGGTTCGCTCATCCACATGCGCCCACCTCTACCCAGGTCGCCGTGCCCAGGCCGCCCGCGCCCGCAATGCAGGCGATGCCGCGCTGCGCCCGCGCGCCTGCCCGGGCGCCGAGCTGTGCCAGCACCCGCACCAGTGCAATCGCGCCCGACGCACCGATGGGGTGGCCGCGCGCCAGGCCGCCGCCGCCGCGGTTGATGGCCTCGGGCGCCAGGCCCAGGGCGTCGCAGAAGGCCAGGCCCTGGGCGGCAAAGGCGTCGTGCAGCTCCAGTGCGTCCAGTCCTTCAAGTTGCCAACCGCTGCGTGCCTGCGCGGCGCGGGCCGCTGCTATGGCGCAGAGCATGGGCGATTCGGGCGCGCCGCCCACGCTGGCGCTGCCGCACCAGTGCGCGCGCGGCCGCAGGCCAAGGCGCTCGCAGGCCGCAGGCAGGGCCAGCAACAGCAGGGCCGCGCCGTCGGCCTTGGGCGATACGGCCACGGTGCTCAGGCTGCAGTCCCTGCCGTCCGCCGCGCGGCCCACGGCCACGGCGGGCATGCGCGCCACGCGCTCGGCGCTCAAGCTGCGCGGGTAGGCGTCATGCGCCAGGCCGGCCAGCGGCACGATCTCGGCCGCCATCGCTGCGCGCGCGGCCACCGCGCGTGTATGGCTGACCTGGGCGTAGGCGTCCTGCGCGGCGCGCGACAGGCCCAGGCGCTGCGCGCCGTCCAGCGCGGCCTGCAGCATGTCCGGGTCGCGCTCGGGCCAGGGCGTGAACGCCGGCTGCTCGTAGGGCTGGGGCTCTGCGCCGGCCTGCGCGGGCCTGTGCATGCGCAGCGGCGCGCGGCTCCAGGCCTCTGCCCCGCCGGCGATCACCACCTGGGCCTGGCCCAGGGCCAGCAGGCCGCAAGCATGGATGATGGCGTCCAAGCCGGCGCAGCATTGGCTGTCCAGAGTGATGGCGGGAACACGCTCGCCCAGGCCGGCCGCCAGCGCCAGCATGCGCGCGGGATTGCCGCCCGCGCCCAGCGCGTTGCCCAGCACCACGGCGTCCACGGCCTCGGGCGGCAGGCCGCTGTCCGCTAGCAAGCGCGCCACCAGCGGGGCGGCCAGGTCGTGCGGCTGGCAGGCGGCCAGTGCGCCACCCACGGGCGCGACCGGCGTGCGCGCCCAGGCCAGGATGGGGATGGTCATGGCCAGGCCTTCAATGCCGGTGCGCCCGCCATGAGCGCGCGGCCTATGGCCGCATGGTCGGTCTTGCCGCTGGCGGTCTGCGGCCAGTCGCCCCGCCACAGCCACCAGTGGCGCGGCGCCTTGAAGGGCTCCAGCGCCGCGCGGCACCAGGCGGCCAGATCCTGCGCAGCGGGCGGCGCATCGCCCTGCCACTGCAGCACGGCATGCACGCGGGTGCCGCGCAGGCCGTCGGCCAGGCCCTGCAGGCTGGCCTGGGCCACGCCGGGGTGGGCCAGTAGGCGCGCCTCCACCTCTTCGGGGAACAGGTTCTTGCCTTGGGTGACCAGCATGCGGTTTTCGCGCCCGCACAGGTGCAGCAGGCCGCTTGCGTCCAGGTAGCCGAAGTCGCGCACCGACAGCCAGTCGCCCTCGCGCAGCGCCGCCGTGGCGTCGGCCCGGTTCACATAGTCAGTGAACAGCATGGGGCTGCGCACCCAGATCAGCCCCGGCTGGCCGGGCGGCAGCGGCGGGCTGTGCGGGTGCGAGCCTATGTGCAGGTCCACATTGCTGAACGGCCGGCCCACGGCCTGGGCGGGCGCGGCGGGTTCGGCGTCCATCCAGGCGATGTAGCTGGCCTCGGACGCGCCGTAGAACTCCACGATGCGCGCGCGTGGGAACAGCCGGCGCAGCGCGGGCGTGCGCTCGCGCAGCCAGCGCGCGCCGCTGATCAGCACCAGCTGTACGCCCTCGATAGCCGCGAGCCGCCGGCGCTGCGCGTGCTCCAGCATCAGCACCAGCTGGCTGGGCACGGCCACCAGCAGGGGCGCGGCGCCTGCGCGCAGCGCGTCCAGCGCCCGCGGGGCGGAAAAGCGCTCCTGCAGCACCGCGCCCGCGCCCGTCCACAGCCCCAGCAGCGCGCCGAACAAAAACAGTGAATGCGACATGCGCCCAGGCGCCAGCACGCGCGCACCGGCGGCGGGGCCGAAGTCCTGCAGGCTGACGCGAAAGCTCTCGGCCCAGGAGCGGTGGTGGCGCATGAAGCCCTTGGGCAGACCCGTGCTGCCCGAGGTAAAGCCTATGTAGAACGGTGACAGAGGCGTGGCCGCCGCACTGGCCTGGCCCTGCGGCAGTTGCCGGGTAATTGCCTGGGCCACGCCGGCGGGCCACTGCGCATCGCCCATGGCGGCGCAGCGCCCGCTGGCGATCACGCCCAGGAAGGCGACCACCCCCTCCAGCGTGCCGGCGTCGCCCCGCAGCAGCACGGTGGCGGGCGCGCCCTCGGCATCGAGCCGGCGCGCATGGGCCTGCACGCGCTCGTGCAGCTCGGCAAAGCTCAGGCGGCAGGCTTCACTGGCCAGGGCCAGCGCGCCGGGCCGCTCGCGCGCCCAATGGGCGAGCGGGCCGTGCACCAGCGCAAACGGATCCGGCAGCAGGCCAGCCATGGCTGCGGCCGGCGCCAGGGGCACGGTGAGGTCGGCGACGCTCAACGCTCGCGCCCGCCAAACTGCCAGTCCGGCAGCGCCTTGGCCACCGTGTGCACGACCACGGCGCACAGCACGCACTTGACCAGATCACCGGGCACGAACACCAGATCGGCAAGGAATGCTTTCTCCAGTGGCATCTGCGCCAGCAGCACCAACCCAGCAATGCCCATGGCGTGCAGGAACACCAGGCCGCCGAGCACCGAGGCGATGAAGGCGCTCAGCGCCGTGCGCATGGGCGTGCCCTGGGGCAGCAGGCGCATCAGCGCACCCGTCACGCCCGCGGCCAGCGCATAGCCCACCAAGTAGCCTGCCGACGGCGCCATGAACACGCCGATGCCGCCGCGCCCGCCCGACAGCAGCGGCAGGCCCGCGGCCACGGCCACCAGGAACAGCAGCAGCGCCTGAAAGCCCCTGCGCGCACCCAGCAGGCAGCCCGCGAGCATGACGCCCAGCGACTGCAGCGTGATGGGCACGCCCAGCGGCAGGTCGATCTTGGGGATCAGCCCCATCACGGCCATGAGCGAGGCAAACAGCGCCACCAGCGCCATGGAGTGGGAAGTCGTGCGAGAGACGGCAGCAGTCATGAGAAGTCCTTGAAGAAAACAGAAGGCGGGTCACCCGCCCAGGCGGGCATAGAGGGCGTCGGCCACGCGCCGCGCGGTCTGCAGCATCTGCACCGTGAGCGGCGCGATCAGCCGCAGGCCGCCGGGGCGGCCCGTGCGCAGGCGATGGGCCTCGTCCAGCCTCTTCCACTGCACGAAGAAATGCTCGGTAAAGCGCAGCATCAGCGCCAGCTGCAGCGACCAGCGCTCGGGCCGCAGGCCCAGGCGCGCCAGGGGCGCGAGCAGGCCGTCGAGCACCAGCAGCAGATCCGTGGGGCGCGTGCTCACCGTGAGCGCCACGCCCAGCGTGGAGGCGCAGGCCAGGCGCAGTGCGCTCACCGCCGCCACGTCAGGCCGGCCCAGCCACAGGTGAAAACAGGCCACCAGGCCCGCCGCCATCAGCACCGACACCATGAGCCGCCGCGCCACGCGCGTGGCCGGCCCCAGGCTGCACCACAGCAGCGCGCAGCCCGCCCCGGCCACCGCCAGCGCCCAGGGCGCCGACAGCAGGAACAGCAGCGTGCCCAGGATCGCCATGCAGGCCAGCTTGCGGCCTGCCGGCCAGCGGTGCAGCCAGGTGAGGTGTTCGCTGTAGAGACTGCCCATGGCGTACGGCCCTCACGCGACCGCACGCATGGTGGCGCGCCTGTCCCGGGACTGGGCGACCTCTCGCGCCACGGCCGCCTCGTAGGCGGCGCAGACCTCGCGCCCCGGCCCGTCGCCGCGCACCCGGCCCGCGTCCAGCCAGATCACGCGCGGCCAGTCGCGCACGGGATCGAGCACATGGGTGGACACCAGCACCTGCTGCGCGCAGCCGGCGATGTCGTCGGCCAGGCGCGCGCGGCCTGGCAGGTCCAGGCTGGCGAAGGGTTCATCAAGCAGCAGCGTGCGCGGCCCGGCCAGCAGCAGGGCCAGCCAGCAGACCTGCTGGCGCTGGCCCTGGCTCAGGCTGCCGACGGCGCGCGCCGCCCAGTCGCCCAGGCCGCGCCCGGCCAGAAAATCGCGGGCGCGCGCCAGCGCCTCGCGCCGTTTCAATCCCAGCGGCTGCAGGCTCAGGGCCAGTTCTTCCTCCACCGTGGGGAAGATGATCTGGTCATCCGGGTTCTGGAACATCATGCCCACGCGGCGGGTGTGCGATTCGCCATGGGGCAAAGCGTGCAAATCCTGCCCTTGCGAAAGCACCTGGCCGCTGTCCTGCAGCTCCAGCGCGCACAGCAAGCGCAGCAGGCTGGTCTTGCCTGCGCCGTTGTGGCCAATGAGGCCTATGCGCGGCTCATCGAGGCGCAGATTCAGGCCCGCAAACACCTGGCTTGCGCCCCGGCGCAAATGCAGCTGCCGCAGCTCCAGCAAGGGGGCAGCGACAACGGTGGGCACAAAAGCGACAGGCGGCATTCGGAATATCCAAAGCAGGTATTCAGCAAATTCTAACCCGACAAAAAATCCTCATTTAGCAGTCAAAAGTTTGCTTTTTTCAACAACATCTTTTATTTATCATCTAAAACACACCAAGAAAAGCATTTAACTGTCGGCAAAATTGGCGCCAGTTAGCTTGCGTTGTCGGTGATCTGACGTAAATTCCGCGAACGCGCCATCTTCTTACCGCGATCTGCGTTCTTTTTACAGGCTCGTGCATGCAATGTACGCAGCAGCACGCTCGGCGCGGTATGCATATGCGCGGACAATACGCGCTCGCCCTGGCTTCGCACCCTCCTTCCAACCCATGACAACAGCTTCCTCCGCGCTGGAGCGCCGCAACCTTGGCCTGCTGGTAGCCGTCCAATCCCTGGGCGGCGCATCGCCGCCCATCATCATTTCGCTGGGTGGATTGGTGGGGCAGATGCTGTCGAGCACGCCCTCGGCTGCCACCCTGCCCGTGAGCCTGTACCAGCTGGGCTTGGCCCTGTCCACGCTGCCCGCGGCCTGGCTCATGCACCGCGCGGGGCGGCGTGCGGCCTATCTGCTGGGCGCGGTGATGGGCATGCTGTCGGGGCTGGTGGCGGCCTGGGGTATCAGCCAGTCGGACTTCACGCTGTTCTGCCTGGGCACGGCATTGGCGGGCTTCTACGGCGCCTGCGTGCAGAGCTACCGGTTTGCCGCCATCGACGCGGTGGGCGACCCGGCGCGCCACGCCAACGCCATCTCGCGCGTCATGGTGGGCGGCCTGATCGCCGGCATCATCGGCCCGCAGGTGGTGATCTGGACGCGCGATTCCCTGCCCGCCACGCCGTTTGCCGGCAGCTTCTACAGCCAGGCGGCGCTGGCCCTGCTGGCGCTGCCGCTACTGCTGTTACTGCGCCTGCCGCCCGCTGCTCCGCGGGCAGCGGCGCATGGCGCGCGCGACCTGTCCGAGATCGTGCGCACGCCACAGTTCATCGTTGCTGCCGCCGCGGGCGTGGTCAGCTACGGCCTGATGTCCTTCCTGATGACGGCCGCGCCCATGGCCATGGTGGGCTGCGGCCACAGCGTGGGCGAGGCGGCGCTGGGCATACAGTGGCATGTGCTGGCCATGTTCGGCCCCAGCTTCTTCACGGGACGGCTGATCGAGCGCTTTGGCAAGCGCCGCATCACCGCACTGGGCCTGCTGCTGATCGCCGCCTCCGGCGCACTGGCGCTGATGGGGCTGGCGCTGACGCATTTCTGGGGCGCACTGGTGCTGCTGGGCCTGGGCTGGAACTTCGGCTTCATCGGCGCCACCGCCCTGCTGGCCGAGGCCTACCGCCCATCGGAGCGCGCCAAGGTGCAGGCGCTCAATGACTTCCTGGTGTTCGGCACCGTGGCCGTGGCCTCGTTCGGCTCGGGCCAACTGCTGCACAGCGTGGGCTGGAATGGCATCAACGCCGGCATGCTGCCCATGGTGGCCCTGGTGCTGGCGCTGCTCGCCTGGCAGGGGCTGCGACAGCGGCGACATGCCCGTGCAACCGGTGCCTGACTTGTCGGCACAATACGCGGCATGAGACTCCTGCACACCATGCTGCGCGTTGGCGACCTCCAGCGCTCCATTGACTTCTACACCCAGGTGCTGGGCATGCAGTTGCTGCGCACCTCCGAAAACCCCGAGTACAAGTACTCGCTGGCCTTCCTCGGCTTCGAGGGCGGCAATCCCGGCCAGGCCGAGATCGAGCTGACCTACAACTGGGGCGTCACGGACTACGAAATGGGCACGGCGTACGGCCATATCGCCCTGGGCGTGCCTGATGCCTACGCAGCCTGTGCAAAGATCAAGGCGGCCGGCGGCGCCGTGACGCGCGAGGCAGGCCCGGTCAAGGGCGGCACTACGGTGATCGCCTTCGTGACCGACCCCGATGGCTACAAGATCGAGTTGATCGAACGCAAGGATGCCGGAAGCGGGACCGGTTTGCGCTGATTGCTCTTTATTTGATAGCTGTTAGCGCTTTATTCACCAGCACTAGCAGCCTTTTTTCCTTATGGATTAGTGCGCGCCAGCATGGCCGCGCCTTGTGCCAGCCGCGTGATGCCCTGCCAATCACCGCGCTGCAAAGCGTCGGGCGGCACCAGCCAGGAACCGCCCACGCAGGCCACGTTTTCAAGCGCCAGGAAGTCCGCCGCATTGCCCGCCTGAATTCCGCCCGTGGGGCAGAACACCACATCGCCGAAAGGGCCCTGCCAGGCTTTCAGCATGGCCAGGCCGCCCGCCTGCACTGCAGGAAAGAACTTGAGGGCCGAAAAACCCTCCTCCTGCGCTGCCATGATCTCGCCGCCCGTAGCCACGCCCGGCAAAAGGGGCAGGCCTGCGTCGCGGCAGGCGCGCCCCAGGGTCGGCGTGAAACCCGGGCTTACGGCAAAACATGCGCCTGCGCGCGCGGCGGCCTGGGCATCGGCGGCGCTGCGCACGGTGCCGGCGCCCACCACGGCCTCGGGCACCTCGGCGGCGATGGCACGCATGCAATCGAGCGCCTGCGGGGTGCGCAGCGTGACTTCCAGCATGCGTATACCGCCGGCCACCAGCGCGCGCGCCAGGGGTACGGCGTGGCGGACTTCATGCAGCACGATGACCGGAATCACCGGCGCGTCGCGCATCACCTCGCGCGCGGTCAATGCGTTCACAACCATGAGCATGCTCCCTGTTCGGCGCTCAGGGCGTTGCGGCGCAGCCCGGCGAACAGCTCACGCCCCAGGCCATGGGCGTTGTCCTCGGCCTGTGCGGCGGGCAGGGTGTCGGGGGTACGCGCCTGCCAGGCGGCCTCGTCGACCAGCACCTGCAGCGTGCCAGCCACCGCGTCCAGGCGAATCATGTCGCCGTCACGCACACGCGCCAGCGGCCCGCCGGCATGGGCCTCGGGCGAGACATGGATCGCCGCGGGCACCTTGCCCGATGCGCCGCTCATGCGCCCATCGGTCACCAGCGCCACCCTGTGCCCCTTGCCCTGCAGCACCGCCAGCGGCGGTGTGAGCTTGTGCAGCTCCGGCATGCCGTTGGCCTGGGGGCCCTGCCAGCGCACGACGCACACCACGTCGCGGTCGAGCTCGCCGGCCGCAAATGCCTGGTGCAGCGCGGACTGCGAGTCAAAGACCCGCGCGGGCGCCTCGATCACATGCCGGTCCTGCGGCACGGCACTCACCTTGATGACGGCGCGCCCGATGTTGCCGGCCAGCAGTTTGAGGCCGCCCGTGGCGCTGAACGGCGCGGCCGCCGGGCGCAGGACATCGCCGTCGCCGCTGGCGCCGGTATCACGCCAGGCCAGGCCGCCGGGCCCGGCCTCGGGAACCCGGGTGTACTCGCGGATGCCTCCGGCGCGCACGGTCAGCACGTCGCCGTGCATCAGCCCGGCGTCGAGAAGCTCGCGGATCACGTAGCCCGGCCCGCCCGCGGCCTGAAACTGATTCACGTCGGCGTCGCCGTTCGGGTACACGCGCGCCAGCAGCGGCACGACGGCCGACAGCTCGGAGAAATCATCCCAGTCGATCACGATCCCCGCGGCCCGTGCCACGGCCACCCAGTGGATCAGGTGGTTGGTCGAGCCCCCCGTGGCCAGCAGCGCCGCCGTGGCGTTGACGATGCATCGCTCATCGACCATGCGGCCGATGGGCGTGAACCGCTGCTGGCGCGTAATGCCCAGCGCCGTGCGCAGCGCCTCACGCGTCAGCAGCTCGCGCTCGGCCCTGCCGGGGTTGACGAAGGCCGTTCCGGGCACATGCAGGCCCATGGCCTCCATCAGCATCTGGTTGCTGTTGGCCGTGCCGTAGAAGGTGCAGGTGCCCGGGCTGTGGTAGGCGGCCATTTCGGCCGCCAGCAGCTCCTCGCGGCCGGCCAGTCCCTGCGCGGCCTGCTCGCGCACCCGGGCCTTGGCGCTGTTGGACAGGCCCGATGTCATCGGCCCCGCAGGCACGAACACCGTGGGCAGATGGCCGAAGTGCAGCGCCCCGATGAGCAGGCCCGGCACGATCTTGTCGCACACGCCCAGCATCAGGGCCGCGTCGAACGTGTCATGGCTCAGTGCAATCGCCGTGCCCATGGCGATCGCGTCGCGGCTGAAGAGTGACAGCTCCATGCCCGGTGCGCCCTGGGTCACGCCGTCGCACATCGCGGGCACGCCACCGGCCACCTGGGCGGTGGCGCCGTGGCGGCGCGCCTCTTCCTTGAGCAGCTCGGGGTAGTGCGCCAGCGGCGCGTGGGCCGACAGCACATCGTTGTACGAGGTGACGATGCCGACGTTGGGCGCGCGCTGCTCGACGATGCGCAGCTTGTCCGCCACGGGCAGTCCGGCGAAGGCGTGGGCAATGTTGGCGCAGCCCATGTTCCTGAGGCCCGGCGGCCGCGCGGCCAGGGCGTCCACGCGCGCCAGGTAGGCGCCGCGGGTGGCGGCGCTGCGTTCTTGGATGCGGCGCGTGACCGCAACAACGGTGGGGTGGAGTGTCATGGGCGGGGTTCCTGTTCAGGCAAACATGCGGTAGCCGTCACCCAGCCGTACCTGGGTGTTCTGAACGGCGGCTATTTGGCGGCGCGCACCTTGGCCAGCTCGTCCTGGGCCTGCTTCCACAGGTCCTGTCCCACGCTGACAGCCACGCTCGCATGCACCGTGGTCAGCTTGTCGCGCATGCGGCCGGCCTCGGCCGGCGCCAATTCGTTGACCTGCATGCCCTTTTGCTTCAGCTCGGCCAGCGCCTTGGCGGCCTCGTCGCGCGTGTCCTTGCGCTCAAACTCGCGGCTCTTCACGGCGGCATCCTGCAGCACCTTCTTCTCGGCCGGGGAGAGCTGGTCCCACCACTTCTTGCTCACGGTGACGATCCACGGGCTGTAGACATGGTTGGTCACCGTCAGGTACTTCTGCACCTCATAGAACTTGCTCGACAGCACGGTGTTGTAGGGGTTCTCCTGGCCGTCCACGGCCCTGGTCTCCAGCGCGGTGAACAGCTCCGAGAACGGCAGCGGCACGGCGTTGGCGCCCAGGGCTTTGAAGCTGTCGAGGAAGACGTTGTTCTGCATCACGCGCAGCTTGATGCCGTTCATGTCCTCCAACTTGGCCACGGGGTGCTTGTTGTTGGTCAGGTTGCGAAAACCGTTTTCCCAGTACGCCAGGCCCACCATGCCCTTGGGCTCCAGCGTGGCCTTCACGCGCTCGCCCACGGGACCGTCCAGCAGCGCATCGGCCTCCCTGGCGCTGTTGATCAGGAACGGCGTATCCCACAGCGCCATCTGCGGCGCGATGCCCACCAGCGTGGCCGTGGAGCCCACCATCATCTCCTGGGCGCCGCCAATCAGTGCCTGCTGCATCTGCGTGTCCGAGCCCAGCGATGCATTGCCGATGGCGCGCACCTTCATCTTGCCGCCCGTGGCCTTCTCCACCTCCTTGGCGAAGAAGCGCACGGCGCGGCCCTGGTTCGACTCATCGACCAGGCCGTAGCCAAAGCGCACGATGCGCGGCTTGAAGTCCTGGGCCTGCACGGCAGTGGCGGTCAGCAGCGCGGCCAGCGTGCCGGCCAGAGCAAATGTGAAACGCATGGGAGTTCTCCTTGTGTGGATGGATGGAACGGGAACGGGGATTTGAGGTATTTTTGGCCTGCAGCGCTTGTCCATGAAGCGCTGCAAGCTATTAATTTGCTAGTGCATCCAGCGCAGCGGCGCGGTCACGATCTGCGGAAAGATCACCAGCAGGATGGCCAGCAGCACATAGGCGATGAGGAACGGCGTCGTGCCCTTGATGACAGTCTCCATGCGCAGCCGGCCCACGCCGGCGACGACGTTCTGCACCGTGCCCACGGGCGGCGTGATCAGGCCTATGCAACCCACGAAGATGAACATGAAGCCGAAGTACACCGGGTCGATGCCCGCCTTCGCCGCCAGCGGCGCGCACACCGGGCCGAAGATCAGGATGGTCGGCGTCAGGTCCATGGCCGTGCCCACGACCAGCAGGAACAGCATCATCAGCGCCATGAACAGCATCGGGCTGCCGAGCAGGCCGGCAAAGCTGTCGGCCAGCATGTTGGGCAGGTCGGCCAGCGTGATCATGTAGGCCGTGACCGTGGCCGCGCCGCACAGGAACATCACCACCGCCGTCGTCTTGGCGGCATTGAGGAACACCGCGTACAGCCGGCTCCAGCTCATCTCGCGGTACACCACCATGGAGACGAACAGCGCGTACACCGCGGCCACCACCGCCGCCTCGGTCGGCGTGAAGATGCCGCCCTTGAGGCCGCCCAGGATGATGACCGGCATCATCATGGCCCAGAAGCTCTTGACCAGGGCCCGCAGCCGCGCGCCCCAACGCACGCGCTCGCCGCCCGACAGCCCATGGTCGCGCGCAATCCACCACCACGCCAGCAGCAGAAAGCTGCCCATGATCAGCCCCGGCACCACGCCCGAGAGGAACAGCTTGCTGATCGAGGTATTGGTCGTCACGCCGTAGATCACGAACGGCATGGACGGCGGAATGATGGGCGCGATGATGCCGCCCGAGGCCAGCAGCCCGGCGCTGTAGCTGTCGGGGTACTTCTGGTCGCGCATCATCGGCAGCAGGATGGTGGCCAGCGCCGCGGTATCGGCGATGGCCGATCCGCTCATCGACGCCAGCAGCACCGCCGCGCCGATGGCCACATAGCCCAGCCCGCCGCGGATATGACCGACGAAGGCCCCGGCCAGGTCGATGATGCGGCGCGAGAGGCCGCCCGCGTTCATCAGTTCGCCGGCCAGGATGAAGAACGGCACGGCCAGCAGCGGGAAGTTGTCGAACCCCGCCTGCAGGTTCTGCGCCAGCAGCTGCGCGTCGAAGAAGTCCAGGTGCCACATCAGCGCCACGCCGGTCAGCACCAGGGCGTGGGCGATCGGCATGCCGATCACCATGCCGCCGATCAGCACGAAGAGGAAAATGAAGGTCACAACCATGGCGCGCGCTCCTTACTCGATATCCAGCGTATCGCCATGGGCCGGCGCCTGCGGGCCGCGCCGCACGTCGCGCACCAGCACCGCCAGCAGCCCCGCGGCCAGCGCCAGCGTGGCCGCCGCGCCCAGCGCCAGCGGGTATCCGAGCACCGTGCTGAAGCTCTCCAGCCCCGCCACCACCTGCGCCCAGGAGCCCCAGAGCAGCAGGCCCATGCACAGCAGCACCAGCGCCTGCGTCAGCCAGAACAGCGCCGCCCGCGCGCCCGGGCCGACGCGCGAGGTCACCATGTCAAAGCCCAGGTGGCTGCCCTCCCAGGCCGCGACGATGGTGCCCACCGCCACCAGCCAGACGAACAGCAGGCGCGAGATTTCCTCGTACGACACGATGCTGGTGTTGAACACATAGCGCAGCATCACGTTGACGAACACCGCCACCACCATGCCGGCCAGCGCCAGCACCATGAAATGCTCGGCCAGACGCTGCGCGAGCGGCTTGCGCCGCGCGGCGCAGGGGGGGAAGGACGAGGAATCGCTCATGCATCGGCTCCGTTGGAAAGAGGGGTGGCAGCCGGTGCGCGCAGCCAGCGGGCCGTCTCCTGCACCAGTTGCGCCACGGGAAGGGTGGCGTCCAGCGCCAGCACCTGGGGCTCGCCCACGGGAGACTCCAGCGTGGCGAACTGGTCGGCCACCAGGGCGGGCGAGAAGAAATGGCCGGGCCGCGCCTGCACGCGCTCCAGCGCCTGGGCATAGTCCAGCCGCAGAAAGACGAAGCCCAGGCCCGGCTGGGCCGCGCGCAGGCGTTCGCGGTAGCTGCGGCGCAGGGCCGAGCAGGTCAGCACCACGCCGTGCCCCGCCCGCGCGGGCGCCAGCAGCGCCGCCAGCCGTTCCAGCCAGCCCGCGCGGTCGGCGTCGGTCAGGGGCGTGCCGGCGCGCATCTTGGCAATGCTCTCGGGAGCGTGGTAGGCGTCGCCCTCGTGCATCGTCCAGCCCATGGCGTCGGCGCAGGCCGCACCCACGCTGGATTTGCCACAGCCGGAGACGCCCATGACCACGACGGCGGAAAGAGAGGGATGCAAGATAGCGCTGTCCATGATGATCCAAAAAATCGGCACCGCCATGACGGGCGAGCGCCGCAACCAGAGCCCTTTATTGCTCCATGGGGGCAGATTGCACGGCTATTCGGTGAAAACCGGCCATTGAAAGGCCTTTATCCTTGAAAACCCGGTGCAAGATAGCGCTATCTTAGGCAACAATCCCGGGTATTCACTCCGGATTTACCCTGTGACCGACACCCGCCGCTCCCGCCGCTCCAGCGGCCGCATCACCCTTAACGACGTGGCCGGCGCGGCGGGCGTCAGCCCCATCACCGTCTCGCGCGCGCTGCGCGGCGAGCGCAGCGTCGATCCCGAGCTGGCGCGGCGCGTGCATGAGGCCGCCGAGCGCCTGGGCTACGTGCCCGACCCGGCGGCACGCGCCCTGGCCTCGCAGCGCAGCAGCCAGGTGCTGGTGCTGGTGCCGCTGCTGTCCAACGCGCTGTTCGTCGATCTGCTGGAGGCCGTGCACCGCAGCCTGTTCCCCGAAGGCTACCTGCCGCTGATAGGCGTCACGCACTACGACAGCGCCGAAGAAGAGCTGTTGCTGCGCACCTACCTGCCGCACCGCCCCGCCGGGCTGCTGGTCACCGGCTTCGACCGCAGCGAGGCCGCGCGCCAGCTCATCGTGCGCAGCGGCGTGCCCTGCGTGCACCTCATGGAGACCAGCCACGCGCCGGGCGTGGCCTGCGTGGGCTTCTCGCAGCAGGAGGCCGGCGCCACCATCACCCGCCACCTGATCGAGCGCGGGCGCCGGCGCATCGCCTTCTGCGGCGCGCAGCTCGACCCGCGCGTGCTGCAGCGCGCCGAGGGCTACCGCAGTGCCCTGCGCGCCGCCGGCCTGTACGACCCGCGGCTGGAAATGCTCAGCCCCGAGCGCTCATCCATCGCCCTGGGCGCGCGCCTGTTCGAGGAAATGCTGCAACGCATGCCCGGCATCGACGCCATCTTCTTCTGCAATGACGACATCGCCCAGGGTGGGCTGCTGGCGGCCAATCGGCTGGGCATCGCCGTGCCGGAGCGCATTGCCGTCGCGGGGTTCAATGACCTGGCGGGAAGCGCCCAGATGGTGCCGCCGCTGACCACCATACGCACACCGCGCGGTGAAGTGGGCAAGGCCGGCGCCACCGTGCTGCTGGGCCTGATGCGCGGCACGCTGGACCAGCCGCAATGCATTGAACTGGACTACGAACTCATCGTGCGCGAGAGCACCTGAGACGCGCGCCCACCCTGGGCGCAAATCGGCATAGGGGGCCTCTACTATCGGAGGCGCCCCTGCCACACCACCCGGCATGCGGGTCCGCACCGGGCGGTTCGAGAGCTTGAGGTCAGGACAACCTCGGCACTCCCAGCCTGTCAAAGTACGCAATGCTGAGCACCGTCTTGAGCAGACGATCGCTGTTGCGCCACCAGCGGCGGCTGTTGGCCGCTACCGAGCTGTCGGTGGTGTTCTATGACCTGACGACGATTCGCGCCGCGGGTGGCCTGGGCGGGTCAGCGCTTGGTGGTGGCGCACGACCCGCACAAGGGGCAGGAGCAAACGAATCAGCGCAGGCAGCGCATTGCCGAGCTGGAGCGGCGGGCGGCGCAACTGGCGGGCAAGCTCGACGCGCAGGAGGCCGGCCAGACATCCCGGGGCCGCAAGATGAGCGACAGCGGTGCCAAGGCACGTTTCTACCGTGAGGTGTGCGAGGCCCACCTGGCCAGCATCATCCGGGTCGATCTCAAGAGCGCGTTGTTTACCTACGAGATCCATGAGCCAGCGCTGCAGCGTGCCCAAATGATGGATGGCAAGCTGCTGATGGTCACCAACGTGCCCGGCGAGGATTTGTCGGCCCAAGAGGTGCTGGAGCGCTACAAGAGTCTGGCCGACATTGAGCGGGGGTTCAGGGTGCTCAAGTCCGATATCGAGATGGCGCCGGTGTACCACCGTCTGCCCCAGCGTATCCGCTCGCATGTCAGTATTTGCTTCATGGCGTTGATCCTGCACCGGGTGATGCGCATGCGCCTCAAGCGCGCCCAGCATCCCGACAGCCCGCAGACCGCCTTGCGGCTGCTGCGCCGGGTGCAGCGCCAGACGGTGCGCATCAATGACGCGCAGCCCGTGACGGGCATCTCCAGTATCAATGACCAGCAGTGCGCCATCATGGCGGCACTGGACCTGAAGAAGCTGCCGCAGGAAGGAGGACAGATGAGCCTCGTGTAGCCGGTTGTAGTGGCAATTTGAAAACCGGGTTCAATAGAATCAATGACTTATCGCGGTTGGTGCCGAACTCGGGCTACCTGAGCGCACGGCGCAGCGAAATGCTCAAGGCGCTGGACTACCGGGAACACATCCAGCGCAAGGGCCAGAAGAACAAGCCCCTGAGCGCATGCCAGAAGAAGCGCAATACGCGCATCGCCAAGATCCGTGCCCGAGTGGAGCACCCCTTTGCCCAGATGCGCCACATGGGCGGCAAGCTCATTCGCACCATCGGCCAGGCACACTCGCCTGCGCGCTGCAAATGCCCGCCAGCAAGGGCCTGAAACTTTGCTGTCACCCCTTGCTACATGCGGCACACAGCGGCTGCATTCGGGTAATGGGGGACGGCAGCCATGGGGTAATCGGTGTAGCCCGCTGGGCCCGGTGTATAAAACGTCCGTCGATCGAATTTCGCAAGCGGAAGACCGCTACGCATTCGCCGGACGAGATCTGGATTGCCGATAAAGTGGCGCGCAAAAGACACCGCTTCGCCTTCACCACCGGCAATCGCACGCTCGGCCGACTCCGGATCGAAGCCGTCGTTGAGGATCAGGCGCCCGGGAAAATACTTGCGAGCGAGGGCGAAGGCGTCGATGTCAGATACCGGCGCGCGCATCACATGCAGATAGGCGAGCCCAAGTGGCGCGGCCTGACGCAGAAACTCCTCGTGTGTCGCCGCCGAATCTTCATCCCTTGCGTCGTTATAGGTATTCCCCGGATTGACACGAAATCCCACACGATCCGCACCAATAGCGCCCACAATCGCCTTCAGGCATTCGACCGCGAAGCGCACCCGTTCCGATGCGCTGCCGCCGTACTCGTCCGTACGACGGTTGGTTTCTGAGTACATGAATTGCATAGGCAGGTAGCCACTCGTGCAGTGCAGTTCCACCCCATCGAATCCGGCCTCGCGCGCTCGAAGGGCAGCCAGGCGATGCGCCTCGATCGCCATCCGGATATCGTCCAGCGTCATTTCGCGCGGAATGTCGAAATCCTGCATGCTGGCAGCATCGGTATAGATCTGCCCCTGGGCGCGGATGACCGAGGGAGCGAGTGTCGCCACCCCGTCGGGTTTGATGCGCGAACTGCCTATCCGACCAGAGTGCATGATCTGCAGCACGATCTGCCCCCCACGGGCGTGCACTGCATCGACAACCTTGCGCCAACCCGCAACGTGTGCGTCGGTCACGATCCCGGGCTGACGACAGTAAGCCTGACCTTCTGCGCAGGGCCAAGTCCCCTCGGCGACGATGAGCCCGGCGTCGGCACGCGCCGCATAGTATTCGACCATCAGGTCGTCTGGCACGCCGTCAGGCAGCGCCCGGTTACGCGTCATTGGCGCCATCACGATCCGGTTCGCGAGCACCAGCGCCCCCAGCGTGAGGGGTCGGAAGATCGCGTACTCTTCAAACTCGTCAGAGCGGTCGCCGACGCCCGGGAGTGCATCAGCAACCAGTTCGGCAATGTCGAACACCTTGCGCTCGGATCCCTCGCGAGACGCGCTCGAACTCAGCATCAGCAGGCAGAACGAGCAGGAGGTGGCGATCTTGTCGGCGCCAGTATCGAGGGCCTCACGAGTGCGTACGTCGTTGATTCGCGTGGTGCCGCTCTTCCCCGCACTCCAATAATTGCAGCCACCAGCACCGCAGCACATGCTGTCCTTCCGGTTGCGAGGCATCTCGATCAATTGTCCGACTGCGGAAAGGACCTTGCGCGGCTGTTCAACAATATCGTTGTGACGCGCAAGGTAGCATGGATCGTGGAAGGTGATCTTGTCCGCCTCGTCACGCTCCACCTTGAGGCGTCCGTCGGCAATCCACTGCTCGATCAGCACGGAATGCGGAATCGTGACCCACTTCGCCCCCAACTCCGGGTAGTAGCGCTCGAAACTGTTGAAGCAGTGTGCGCACATCGTGATGACCTTCTGGATGCCCCGCTCATGGAGGGTCTCGATGTTGTCCTGCGCCATCTCCACAAACTGAATCTCGTTGCCGGCCATTTTGGCGGGATCGCCAGTGCAGCGCGCCTCGCCTAGCACCCCCCAGGACACACCCGCGGCTTCGAGGATGCGCACCATCGCGCGCGCGACCTCCTGGGCCCGTTCCTCGTAGGTCACGGCACAGCCCAGCCACAACAGGTACTCGGTCTTGCCGGCTTCGAACAAGGGTACGTCCAGCCCCTTGCACCAGTCCTCCGGATTGGCAGCGGTCCCAGCGAAGGGGTGCCCACGCGACTCCAGGTTGCGGTTCGCCATCGCCAGCGTGTCCGGCATCTCGGAGCGATCCATTACCAGGTTTCGGCGGAACTCCAGAATGATCTCCGCCGGATTGTTGCTAACCGGGCACTCCTCGACACAGGCGGCGCAGGTTGTGCAATCGAAGATGGCCTCGCTCCCGACCTCGTCGATCAGCGCTGGGTCGTCGAATCGGCCCTGCTCAAGGTATTCGGCGCAGGTGAGCATAACCGTCTTGGGGGACAGCGCCTTGCCGGTCTGTGCCGCGGGGCAGGCCTCCTGGCAGCGGCCGCAGCCCAGGCAGGCGGAGAGGTCGAGCAGGCTCTTGCGCGACAGTTCGTCCAGCCGCGTTGCGCCTAGGCGGAGCGTGTCTTCGTCGGCGTCGAAGTCGATCGGCGTAAGCTGAATGCCAGGGCGCTTGCGCGCAAACGCCGAGTTGGCCGGCCCCAACACCATGTGTGAAAGCGGAGTGTATGCAATCAACGCGATGAAGCCGACACCCAGCAGCCCATGCACCCACCACATCAAGGCGGTTCCACGCATTATCTTGTCGGCATCAAGGCCACTCAAACCCGCGGCAACGAGGCTACCGACGAACTCACCGGAGGGCGGCTGCGGCAGTCCCGCCAAACGGAAGGACTCGGCTAGAAATCCAGCCACCACGGTCAGCAGCAGCAGGGCCTCCATGCAGATGAAACCCTTGCGCTCACCCCCATCCACCAGCCGAGGCAGGCGGGCGAGCCGACGCAGGAGGAAAAAGCCCACGCCCGTGAGCATCGCAAGCCCCGCCAACTCGCGTGCCCACCGCATCACTACCGTACCGAACCAGCCCGCGTACACATCGATGCCGACGAAGCTGAGCGCAAAGCTCGCATGACCAAAAATGGCAATCAGCGCACCGCCAAACAGCAGGGTATGCGCTAGCCCGGCCACCGGCCGCTTCCAGAGCCGGGAGGTGAGCAAGGCACGATGAAGGAAACTCTCCGCATTGAAGTCACGCCCGAGGAAGTCCGCTTCCTCGCCACCGGGAGACGGGTCGCGTCCGTGGGCGATGCGCTGACGGTGGCGCCGCAAACCCAAGATGAGCGCCACCAGTGCAGCACTCAGCAGGACAGCGAGCAAAAGGTATTCGATCACCGAAGGAGCGTACATCTCGGGCTTCCCCATTCAGGCTGGGTTCAAATGTTGAATGCGTTTGATGGCGTTCAACGCTTGAGGATGGCCGCTGTGGCATTGCCACCCAGGCCATTCGTCTGAGCCAGACCGACCCGCGCCCCCTGCACTTGGCGTGCTCCAGCCTCGCCACGCAGTTGCCAGGTCAGCTCTGCGATCTGGAATACACCCATCGCGGTCGTCGCCTCACCGAAGGACACGAAACCGCCCGAAGGGTTGATCGGCATCCGACCACTTGGCGCGGTTTCTCCCGCCTCCAGCAACCGCTCGGCCTCACCCGGCTCGCACAACCCCCATTCCTCGGGAAAAGCGAGCTCGTAGTAGCAGGTGTTGTCCTGGAGCTCGGTGAAGCTGATCTCACGCGGACCGATACCGGCCTGCTCAAACGCGCGCATTACCGCAGCCTTGGCCTCTGTATGGAAGCTCGGGCCGGAAGGTACCGGCCCAGCAAGGCTGCGCGGCAAGGCATCTTCGAACGCGATCGTGGCCACCGCGCTGGTGGCCACGGTGATCGGCTTGCGGGTGAAGCGGCGAGCCATCGCAGCAGAACAGATCACCGCAGCGGCGGCACCGTTCGACACCGGACAGATCTCGAACAAGCGTAGCGGGTCGCTGACGTACGGCGATGAGAGCACCTCGTCTACGCTCACTTCCTTCTGGAAACGGGCGAAGGGGTTGCCGACGGCACACTTGCGCGCCTTGACCGTCACCTTGGCCATTTGCTCTTCCGTCGTGCCGAAATCGTGCATGCGGCGACGGGCAAGCGTGGCCCAGAACGACGGTCCGGGCATGCCGACGCAGCGTTGACGCAAGAACTCCGGATCATTGACATCCTCGACACCCGAGGTCTGGATCATGCCCTTGGGCATCACCTCGCCGCCAACAACCAACACCATGTTATAGATGCCGCCGGCCACCAGCGAGTAGCCCACATTGAAGGCGTTTCCACCTGCGGCGCAGCCGGCCGACAGGTTGTAGACCGGAACGCCGGTGCACCCGAGATCTTCGACGATGTCGTTACCGTTCAACCCCCAGCCCTTGCCGCCGGAGAACCGCGAACTCGCCGCCGACACAGCCTCAATCTGCCGCCAGGACACGCCCGCGTCCTTGAGCGCCATATCGACTGCCGCACGACACAATTCGGTGACCGACTTGTTGCCCACGATGGCATCGCCAGTTTTGCCGAACCGATGCATGCCAACACCTAGAACCACGACTTCCTGCATGTTGTTTGCTCCCTCAGGTCAGCCTGAATTTCCAGGACGTAAAAGCCTTGCCATCCTCGTGATAAATCGGTTCGATGACGAGCTCGACACGCGCACCAACACGCATGCTTTCAGCATCTCCGACCATCTGCCCGACAACGCGTAATCCCTCTTCCAGATCGACCACGCCGATCACGTAGGGGCGGAAGGGCGCGTCGAACTTGTGCGGTGCAGGCGGCGTGAAATTGGCGACAGAATAGCTCCAAAGGGTTCCGCCCCCGCCGAAACCATGAGCCTCCAGATCGGAGCCGCTGCAATCGGGATTTCGGCAATGCGCCGGAGCGGGAAAATAGGGCGTGCCACAGCAACGGCAGCGGGCACCCGCCAGCCGCGCGCCACCCACTTCGCTGAAAAGGTTCGGCACGCAGGCTTCGCGCATTTCACTCATGCCGCCCCCTCAGGCCTTCGCTGCGCGGATAAGCTCCGGCAGCAGTTCGACACAATCCCCGACGACGCCATACCGGGCGTAGCGGAAGATCGAGGCATCCGGATCGGTGTTGATGGCGATGATCGTCTTCGCAGCAGAGCAGCCAGCCATGTGCTGGCTGGCACCGGAGATACCGAGCGCGATGTAAAGCCCCGGACGAGTGATCTTGCCGGTGAGGCCTACCTGACGCGAGGAATCGATCCAGCCGTCATCCACGATCGCACGCGACCCGCCCCACATCCCGCCAAGCGCATCCGCCATATTCTTGACAAACTCGAAGTTCTCGCGCTTGCCCAGGCCGCGCCCGCCCGAAACAATGATCTCCGCATCCTCGAGGCGCTGCCCCTGAACCTGCGGCGCCGAGATCACCTCGAAGACTCCCCCACCGACGACCGACTCCACGTCGACGCGCCGGGTTTCCACTTGGGCAGTTGCATCAACCTTGCGGGCGACGATGGTGGCCGTCACGACGGATACGACGTTGCGCGGTGCCTTCAGCAGGTACTCGGCCCGGGTGTCGCCACCGTAGGCACTCGCCTCGGCCCTGAGGGCACCGCCATCCGGCGCCAGCGAGACCACGTTCGCGAGCACCGGAAGGCCGAGACGTCCGGCCACGCGCGCCGCCACCACACGACCTTCGACAGTCTGATTAAAGAGCATCAGCTCGGGTGCCTGCGCCGTACAGTAGCCGGCGATGACCGACACGCGCTCATCGACGCTGCCGGGCGAAGCCGTGATCACATCGATCTTGCGCACACCATACAGCGCGGCCGCAGCTGCGGCCTCCTGCTCGAGCGCGAGCGTCACCACCCAGCGCACCTCGACGCCACGCGCAGCCGCAATCTCCGCGGCAAGTGTCAAGGCCTCTACCGCACCCCCTTCAATCCTGTCACCCCAGGAAAACAGAACGATCGTCATGACATCCGCTCCTTACTTTGTGTCGCTTTGACTCCGGGCCGATCGCCGACGACCCAGCCCGATCTCGAATACCTGCAGCGAAGTCTAGAGGAGCGAACTACCACGTACTGCGCCTCATCGAGTCAGATGGGGCCTTTGCCATTTCATTTTTGGCCAACCGCACCTCACCTATTCAGCAGCGCGAAAAGGCTGTGTACCCCCTGTATCCGCGCTTTCAACAGACCTAGCGGGAAGGTACTTCGGACTGTCCGTATCTGCCATTACTCCGGCCAGTTCCGAAACTCGGAAGCGAGACTGCCGACCTGTGCGCTCCCTAGAATGAATTCCGGCATGGGGGCATCAAATGCAGAGCACGCCCATCGTTTTTTCCCAGAATGAATCACGCAGAGGACAAACATGGACTTTGAGTTTTCAGAACAGGAGCGCGAGTTCCTGCGCGATGTCGACGCCTTCCTCACCGAGAATCACGATCCGAAGGTGATGGACGTAACCCGCGAGAACATGGCTCAGGTGTGCGACACCCCGGAGCGGCGCGCGTTCATGAAGAAACTTGCTGCCAAAGGTTGGCTAGGCATCACCTGGCCGAAAGAATGCGGCGGCCAGGAGGGTGCTGGCTTCTACGAGTACCTTCTCAACGAGAAGCTTTCATCGGTCGGCGCACCGCAGATCGGCAAGGGCATCGGCATCATCGGAAAGACGTTGATTAAGGTCGGCTCGGAGAAGCTGAAGAAGGAATTTCTGCCCAAGATACTCAACGCAGAAGTGGAATTCGCGGTGGGATACTCGGAACCTAGCGCCGGCTCCGATTCGGCAGCAATGCGACTGAAGGCGGAGCGAAGCGGCGACGGCTGGATGCTCAACGGACAAAAGGTCTTCACCACCTCGGCACACTTCGCCGACTGGTACTGGGTAGGCGCCCGTACCGACCCCGATGCCCCCAAGCATCACGGCATCTCGCTCTTCCTGGTGCCGATGAATCATTCTGGGCTGACCATCCATCCGATGTACACGATGGGCAACGAGCGCACCAACGCGGTCTTCTTTGATAACGTGTACGTGCCTGACGAGTACCGTGTGGGGGAGCTGAACAAGGGTTTTCAGTACATCGCCGAAGCGTTGGATATCGAACGCTTCACCATGTTCACCCTGTCGCCGATCCGCGGCCGCATGGAGCTGCTCTCCGACTATGTGCGCAGTGCAACCCGCGACGGAAAACCCCTGCGCGAGGATCCTGTCATCCGGCAGCGCATCGCCCAGCTGGCCACCGAGTGCGAGGTCGCGCGGGTGCTGAGTATCCGCTTCGTTGACGCTGCACTCCATAGCGACAAGACGCCTACCAACGAGGCCTCGCAGTACAAGCTCTATGCCACCGAGCTGTCGCGCCGCATTGCGGACGCCACGATGGACATCGTCGGGCCAGGTGCCCAGCTGGCGCTCGGCACCGAGGACGCGCCGCTGCGCGGTCGCGGCGAAAGCTGCTACACCTACACCGTGATCGATACCATCGGCGGCGGCTCGTCCGAGGTGCAGAAGAACATCATCGCCAAGCGCAAGCTCGGCCTGCCGAAGAATTTCTGATCCAGGAGCGGAAGCACATGTCCGCAATGAAGGATTTGATCGTACTCGACCTGGCGAGTGTAGGCCCGGCCGCACGCGCCTCGCGCATCCTTGCAGACTTCGGCATGCAGGTGATCAAGGTGGCGCCGGTGAGCGGAAAGAGCGCTAAACAGGTCGACCCGGTGTTTCATGCCTATGGAGCTGGCCGGGGCATGCGAAGGATGCGCGTCGATCTCAAGGCGGACAAGGGCCGCCAACTGATCCGCCATTTGGCCTCTTTTGCCGACGTGCTGATCGAGAGCTATCGCCCCGGGGTCGCAGTACGACTGGGCGTGGGCAACGAAGAGTTGTGCGCGCTGAACCCCCGGCTCGTGTACTGCTCCACCAGCGGCTACGGTCAGGACGGTCCTTACGCCGGCTGGGTCGGGCACGACATCAACTATCAGGCGCTCAGCGGCTATCTGGCCTGCACAGCTCCCGACGCCGATGGCGTACCGGCGCTACCGGGTGCCACCATCGCAGATGGCGCAGGTGGCGGCATGCACGCGGCGCTTTCCATCATCGCTGCACTGCTCGAGAGAGCACATACCGGCCGCGGAAAATATCTCGACGTTTCCGTCACCGACGGCATGCTGAACCTGATGTCCCTGTACGTGGATCAGTATCTCGCCACCGGCGAGGATACACAGCCGGGCTCGGGCGTATTGACGGGGAAGTTCGCATGGTACGGCGTTTATCCGACCCGGGACAGGCGGTTCATCTCTGTCGGCGCGATCGAAGCACACTTCTTCCGCAACCTGTGCAGCCTGCTCGAACTTGAGCAATTCGCTGAGCGCCAGTACGACGCTGCCGCACAGGACGAGATGCGTGCGGCGTTCCGCGCGCGCTTTCTTGCCCGCGATCGCGACGAATGGGTAGCACTGCTTGCTGGCGCCGATACCTGCGTAGCCCCGGTGCTATCGATACCCGAGGTTTGCGTCGATCCCCACCTGCGTGCACGCGGCGATTTCATCTCTGCGGGTCATCCGGAGCGCGGTGAATTCGAGCAGCTCGCCCCGACCCTGGCTGGGTGCGCACGGATTCCACCACCCCACGTGGTCAAAGCGGCCGCCCACACGGATACAGACGAGATCTTGCGCGACGCCGCCTTGAGCGCGGCTGATATTGCCGCTCTTCATGAGGAGGGATGCATCGAATGAGCTATGCGAATCCATCCTCAACCACCTACACCCGGCCTGCACCAAGGAGGGAAGCCCGATGAGCGAAGTCGATACGTTGCCCGAAGCCGCCCGGAGAATGATCGGTGTACCCCTGTACGAGGAACGCACCGAGTTTCCGATCGAGATCGGCTACGTTTACAACGCCTGCGCGGCCGTGGAAAACGGCAACCCATTGTTCTGGGATGCCGAGGCCGCGCAAGAGATCGTCGGTGGGCGCATTGCACCGCCAACGATGATGTCAGTCTGGTTCCGACCGCATAGATGGGCGCCGGGTGCGACAGGCGAGCGCAAGGCCCTGAAAGCGCATTTCGATCTGAAGGAACTGCTCGACCTGCCGGAAGCTGTGGTCGCCAACAACGAAGCCAGCTTCGGCGAGCCGGTGCGGATGGGCGACACGCTCACCACCTGCCAGGTCGTGCGCTCCATCGGCCCGATCAAACAGACCCGGCTCGGGATCGGGCGCTTCTGGACCATCGACGTACGCACTACGAACCAGCGCGGCGAGTGGGTCGGCACCGAGGCCTACACGCTGCTTGGCTACCGGAGGCCCGAACAATGAACACGAGCCTTACCCCGAAGCTGTTGTTCCGCGATATCAAGGTCGGCGACCGGCTGCCGACACTCGAATACAGGGTGACGGCGACGACCGTGGTGCTCGGCGCGCTTGCCAGCCGTGACTGGCGGCCAATGCATCACGACAAGGACTTCGCCGTTGAGCGAAATGGCACGCGAGACATATTCATCAACACACCGAACAACGCCGCCTGGTTCGAACGCTACATCACCGACTGGACCGGCCCCTTCGGCCGCCTTGGGCGCCTGAGCTTCCAGATGAAGACACCTGTCTTCCCCGGCGACGAGATGTGCTTCAGCGGTGAAGTCAAGGCGCTGACGACCGATGACGCCGGCTGCCACTGGGCAGATCTTGATCTGAGCATAAGCGTCGATGACGAGCTGCGTACGGTGGGTAAGGCGCGGGTCGCCATCTCCGCCGCGATCGACGACAACCCCTGGCGCCGCAAGGGTGAGCGCTGGCAGCCCTGAGAGCGGCTTGACCGCAACCAGAACAACCACTGAATCGAAAGAGGTCATCATGGATCTGATATTTACTCACGAACAGAACATGTTGCGTGACATGGCGCACAACCTGTGCAGCGATTTCAGCGGCGTCGATGTGGTACGCACAATGGAAAACGATCCGATCGGCATGCCGGCGGATCTGTGGACGCAGATGCAGGAAACGGGGCTGCTCGGCATGCGCATCCCAGAGGCCAACGGCGGTATGGGGCTGAGCCTGCTCGACTGCGCGGTGATCTACGAGCAGCTCGGCAGATTCCTCGCTCCGGGGCCGTACTTCTCGAGCACGGTCATGAGCGCCGGCGCACTGGTTCACTCGGCCGACACCGTGTGGCAAACCAAGCTGCTGCCCGCAATCGCCGCGGGCGAGATGATCGTCGTCCCTGCGTGGACGGAGCCCGACAATGGCTTTGGTGCGGCCGGTGTGCAGATGCGAGCGCGCCGTGAAGGCGACGGCTACGTGCTCGATGGTGTGAAGCGTCATGTGTTTCACGCCCGCGCCGCCCACAAGCTGCTCGTTCTTGCCCGGACGGGCGATACAGAGGAGGCTGTCTCCCTGTTTATCGTCGACGCGGACAGCGCTGGCCTCGAATATACGCAGCAGAAAAGCATGGCCTCCGACACCCAGTACAGGCTCGTTTTCGACAAGGTGAGGGTGCCGCTGTCCGGCCTTGTCGGTCAGGAGAACGCGGGCTGGAAGGCCTGGGACGCGGCCATGCGCGAAGGCATCGTGCTCCTCGCCGCCTGGGCTGCGGGCGGTGCCGAGCGCGCACTCGAAATCACGGTTCAGTACGCCAAGGACCGCGAGCAGTTCGGCAAGCCGATCGGCGCCTTTCAGGCGCTCGCCCATTACATGGCCGATGCCAGTGCGGTGGTCGAAGGTGCGAAGACGCTTGTGCTGGAGGCGGCCTGGGCACACAGCGCCGGAAAGCCGATTGAGCGGCTCGCGCCAATGGCCAAACTTTTCGCATGCAAGGCCTTCCGCGACGTGACCACGATGGCGCAACAGGTCCACGGCGGTATCGGCTTCACGCTCGATTACGACATCCAGCTCTACTACCGTCGTGCCAAGCAGTTGCAGATGAACTGGTGGGATTCGCGTTATCTCGAGCAGCTGATTGCCGACGAGATCCTCGACGGTACGGGTAGAACCATCGAGGATCCCTTCACCGTGTGAGCACGACTACCCCATCCCTGAGCGAGTGCACGTATGGCAAAACCGAACGCCAATTATGGAAAGGGCATTTTCCGCCGGCGGATTTTCGTACGCGGTGAGCCAGGCATTGTGACGGTGGAGCTCGAAGACGGTAATCACGGTTTTCGAGTCCGCCTTGAGCATGATGGCGAGGTGGTGACGGACATCAAGGTAGACGCCGTCCGTTACCCCTTCAATACCTGCCCCGAGGCGATCACGCCCTTGCGTCGCATCGTCGGCTTTCCGCTTTGCGGCGACGCTCAAGCGCTGCGTGACCGCGCCGTGCCGGGTGAGAACTGCACGCACATGTTCGACATGACCGCGCTGGCCATTGCCCATGTCGGGCAGGAAAACGCGGTGCTGGACTACCTCATGGCTGTAGAAGACCAAGGCGAGGCGCCGGCACGCGTGGAAGTTCACTGCAACGGACAAATCGTCCACGCATGGAGGGTCAAGGATCATCAGATCGTTTTTCCATCGGCGCTGGCAGGTAAACCCATGATGCGCGGTTTCCACGCCTGGGCTTCGCACGCCTTCAACGCCCCCGAACTCCAGGCGGCAATCGCTCTGCAACGAGCCTACTTCGTTGCCCAAAGCAGACGCTATGACTTCGACCCTCCCGAAGCCAACCCTGGAATCGGCGATGGGATGCCTCAGGGCTCCTGCTACACCTACAACCACGGTGCGGTCGAACGCGCGCAGCGCAGAGCAGGAACGGTCCGCGACTTCACCCACACCCCCGAAAAGCTTCTCCGCTTCGAACCCTGAACGAGGACATCCCGAATGACCGACAGCAAGCAACCGCAAGGAAAAGGCGCGCTCGACGGCCTGCTCGTCCTGGACTTCGGCCAGGGTGTGTCCGCGCCGCATTGCGCCCGCCTGTTCGCGGACTACGGTGCAGATGTCATCAAGATCGAGCCTCGCCATGGCGACGCGGCGCGCAGCAGCGGGCCCTACCCGGGGGATCAGCCCCATCCCGAGCGCAGCGGCCTGTTCTTCTTTCATAACACGAACAAGCGTGGCGTCACCTGCAAGGTCTCGCACCCCGAGGGGCGTGCGTTGTTTATGGATCTCGTCAGGCGGGCAGACGTACTGATCGAGAACAACCTGCCGGCACAGATGCGCGAATGGGGGATCGATTTTCCGACCCTCGCCGAAATCAACCCAAAGCTGGTGATGATCTCAATCACGCCCTTTGGTCAGACCGGCCCCTACAGCGAGTGGCATGGACACGATCTCAACGCCTACCACCTGTCGGGCGCAAGCGCGCGCTACTGTGGTCGCCCGGGTGAGATGCCACTTGAGCACGGCACGTTCTCGGCCGACTACTTCGGCTCGGTCGCTGCAGCCGCCTGGGGGCTCGCCGCCGTCATTGGCCGTGACCTGGTCGGTGGCGGTCAACAAGTCGATGTGTCATGTGCCGAGGCGATTGCAGCGGCTTTCGTCGGCGGGCAGAACATCGGAGGGCTCGCGCAGGACGGACGCTGGGACTCGCGCACCGGCGTGGGGATGCCACTCGGCGCCCCTGCGACGATCCTTCCATGCAAGGACGGCCATGTCTGGATGCTCGCCCTAGAGCCGGGACAGTGGAAAGGGCTATGCAAGGTAATGGGCGACCCGGAGTGGGCCAGCCTGGAGATGTTCAATGACATGTATACGCGTGCGCAAAACGCCGACCTCATCTACGACCTGATGAGCGACTGGCTGATGGCGCACGGCAAGATGGAAATCATGGAGCAGTGCCAGGCGGCCGGTTGCCCGGTCACTGCGGTCTTCACCATTGAGGAAGCGGCGCGCCACCCCCATCTCCACGCCCGTGACTACTTCGTCGACATAGAGCACCCCGAGCTTGGACGGTTGCATTGCCTAGGCGCCCCCTTCAAGTTGCCTGCGGTTCCGGGTGGGCCGCGCACCGCTGCACCACTGCTCGGTGAGCACAACCGGGAAGTCTACTCAGGGCTGCTCGGCAGAACCGCCGCCGAACTCGACCACCTCGGCGCAATCGGCGCAATCTGAGTGCACAGACAGGATCAAGTCATGTCGAACAAGCTCCCACTGCAAGGCACCCGCGTCATCAACTTCGGCTGGGTGTGGGCTGGGCCGGTCGTCGGCCAAACGCTCGGTTTCCTCGGCGCAGAGGTGCTCAAAATCGAATCGCGCGCCCGCGTCGACATGACGCGCAACCTGCCACCCTTCGCCGAGGGCATCGCCGACCCGAATCGCAGCCTCTCCAACCATGCCTGCTGGGCGGGCAACGGCTCGGTGACCATCGACCTAAAGCACGCCGAAGGCCGCGCCCTGGCCCTGCGCCTGATCGCGGAGTCGGATGTGGTCATCGAGAATTTCGGCCCGGGCGTCATGGAGCGGCTGGGTTTCGGCTACGAAGCTCTGCGTGCTGTCAAGGACGACATCATCCTGTTCTCGATGCCTGCAGCCGGCCTCTATGGTCCGCTCGAGCATGTACGTACCTATGGCCTGAGCCTGACATCGCTCACCGGCCTCGACAGCCTTGTCGGCTACAAGGGCGAAGCACCGATCCCGGTTGAGAATGCCTATTCCGATCCCTTCGCGGGGATCTTCGGCGGCTTCGCAATCCTCACCGCTTTGCATCACCGCCGCCGGTCCGGCCAGGGTCAGCACATCGATTTCTCGCAACAGGAAGCGGTGATGCAGATGGTTGGGCCCGCCTACATGGACTACCTGTTCAACGGCCGTTCGGGCGCTCCGAAAGGCAACGAGCATCCGACCGGGGCGATGGCGCCTCATGGTGTCTTTCCGTGCGGCGGGAATGACCGCTGGATCGCGATCGCGATCGCGGGCGACAACGAATGGGCAGCGCTGGTGGAGGTGATGGGGCGGCCCGAATGGGCCATTGATGCAGCCCTGGCGACCACCGATGGACGCCTGCGGGCAATCGATCGGATTCACGAGGCAATCGCAGCCTGGAGCCTCAGCTTCGATGCCCACGCACTCGCTGAACGCCTGCAGGCATCTGGCATCGCTGCAAGTTCTGTGCTGAAGGTCGCGGACCTGCTCGAGGATCCACACTATCGCGCCCGCGGCACGTTCATCGAGGTCACGCACCCGCTCGGGTTCCGCGAGACGATCTACGGCCCCTACGTCAAGCTCAGCAGGACACCCGCTCGGGTGTCACCCGGCCCGGTCATGGGGCAGGACAACGACAGGGCCTTCCTGGAAATCCTGAAGCTGCCCCCTGAGGAGTACCAGCGTCTGAAAGACGCCCGCGTGATTCACTGACCAGCGACCCCATCCCTGCTTCCTTCCCGACGGTCCGAACGCAAACGATACGGAGACACAAAACCATGAAATTTGCACTGGCAACACCTGCACTGAACACCTATCCGGCCGCGATGGCTCCTTGGGAGCCGCGTGCGGGAGGAGTCGATATCCTGCGCTATGCGCGTAAGGCGGACTCGCTGAGCTGGAACTGGCTGACTCTGCCGGAGCATATCGTGATGCCCAGCGAGATGAAGGAAGTCATGGGGCCGCGCTGGGCCGAGAGCATCGTCGCCGCGGCGACCCTGATGGGGGCAACCGAACGCATCCACATGCTCACCTACATCTTGCCGCTTCCCTATCGGCACCCCCTGCTGCTGGCCAAGCAAATCGCCACGATGGAGTTCCTGGCCGGCGGCCGGTTCACCCTCGGCACCGCAGTCGGTCATCTGGAAAAGGAGTTCGAGGCGCTGGGGATTCCCTTCAACAAGCGCGGAGCGATGACTGACGAATACCTGGCGGCGATGAAGGTGGCCTGGACGTCCGACAACCCCGAATTCGAAGGCGAATTCGTGCGCTTCAAGGACATCACCGTCGAACCCAAGCCGGTTCAGAAGCCGCACCCGCCGATCTTCATCGGTGGAAACTCCAAACCGGCCATGCGCCGTGCCGCCGAACACGGGGACGGCTGGATCCCATGGCTGGTCACGAGCGAAGACCTGCCCGACTGCATTGCTTACATGAAGAGCCTGCCGGCGTACGAGGCCAAGGCAGACCGCTTCGAGATCCTCGTCACCACGACTGCATACAAGGTCGAGGACTACTCGCACGCCGAATCCAGCGAAACACAGATTTCGAGCGACCGCGACAGCGTGCTGCGCGAGATCGAGGCTTTGCAGAAGGCCGGTGCGACCTCGGTGCAGGTAATGCCGCCACGCTTCGATGCCATCGATCAGACCCTCGACTGGATCGAGTGGTACGACCAGGAAATCATCCCAAACTTCCGCTGAACGAACGACAACCATTGCAGCCCGCCTTGCGGCAGCGGTGGCCACTCTTCCGAGGATGCATGCATGACCGAAGACCTCCGTTACCTGAAATTCCGCACTGAAGACAACGTCGGAATCATCACCCTAAACCGCCCCGAGAAGCTCAACGCTCTCAGCTGGGAACTGGTCGAGGAGCTCGCCGCCCTGTTGCGCCGCCTTCGCTACGACGACGATGTGCGCTGCATCCTGCTACATGGCGCCGGGCGCTCGTTCTGTGCCGGCGGCGACGTAGACTGGATCTCCGGCGAAGGCGACCGCCCGATGCCGGGCACCTCCGATCCTTCGCGCCCGATACCCCGCTCCCAACGCATGACGCCTGGTGGCCCGTTCATGGACGTGACCCGGCAGCTGGTGGCTGTCGATAAGCCTATCGTCGCAGCAATCCACGGCCACGCGGTTGGTGCCGGCCTCGCCTACGCGATCGTCTGTGATCGCCGCTTCGGCGATACCACCACCAAGATGTCGGCGATCTTCACCAACGTCGGTGTCGCACCCGACTGCGGCCTGTCCTGGTTCCTTCCACGCGTGGTTGGACTGCCGACCGCGCTGATGATGGTCGAGACCGGTAAGGTCTTCAAGGCCGACGATTGCAAGGCACTCGGACTGATTGATGAACTTGTCCCGGAGGGGCAGAGCTTCGAGGCGGCCTTCGAATACGCGCGTACGCTCGCCAGCCGTGCCTCCGTCGCGGTGTCCATGGCCAGACGCATGGTGTTGATGGGGCAGACCGCGACCCTCGAGCAAATCCTCGACTATGAAGGCATCGCGGGCGTGATCGTTGCCTCGACCCTTGATGCCAAGGAAGGCACGCAATCCTTCCTCGAGCGCCGCAAGGCGGTGTACCGGGGTATCTGAACTCAGCGCAAAAGGATTTGGCCATGATATCTCCCCACATCAATGCCCCAGCGGGGGGCGAGGATCAGCGAGTCACCCTGGCGGACCTGCAGAAACAGGTTCAGGTGCTGCAGGACATCGAGGCGATAAAGCGTCTCAAGCACGCCTACTTCAGGGCCATCGACAGCGCAGACCTTGCGCTGATGAACACGCTTGTGACCCTGGACGTCAAGGTCCATTTCGTGGGGGGTGACTACGAGTGGCGCCTCAACGGGCGCGATGAATACATCGAGGCGGTAGGCTGCAACTTCAACTCGGAAGTCATCGCGCAGCATAACGGTCACCACCCCGAGATCACCATCATCAACGATACGGAGGCCGAAGGTATCTGGTATCTGCATGACAACTTCTACAACCTGCGCGCGAAGTTGTTCACTACGGGCTCGGCCTTCTACCATGACCGCTACCGCAAGGTGGACGGGCAGTGGCGGATCGCAAGCACACGGTACACGCGGCACTACGAGATCGTCACCCCAATCGAGACCGTGCCAAACATCACGGTTCACTACCTTGGCAAGCACGGGCGCGTCATTGACAAGGATTGCCATACAGGCGCCCTGTGCAAGGACGTTCAGTGAATCCTGGGCATGGCCTGCACGTCCGCGTTCACACGTTTGGGTGATGCGCGCGAACGCCCGGCGCCGTATGGTTAGGGACATCGAACGCCAAAGCCGAGCCCCGGCACCCCGTCTAGGATCAAACCATGAAACCGGCACCCTTCGAGTACTACGCCCCGTCCTCGCTGACCGACGCGGTTGATCTGCTCGCCCAACTCGACGCCGACGGATGCGACATGAAGATCATCGCCGGGGGGCAGAGCCTCATGCCAATGCTTGCGTTACGGGTAGCGCGACCCGAGGCGCTGGTCGACCTCCGTTTGCTCGGGGAGCTTGACTACATCCGCAAGCAAGAGGACGGTACGCTCGCAATCGGCGCCATGACGAGCAAGCAGGCTGCGGTGGATTCGCCGCTGGTCAAGGACGCGCAACCGCTGTTCCATGCCGCCACGGAGCTAGTGGGCCACCGCCAGATCCGCAACAGAGGATCGGTCGGCGGATCCTTCGCGCATGCCGATCCCGCTTCGGAGTATCCCGCTGTGGCGCTTGTGCTCGACACCGAATTCGATGCCAGCGGGCACAACGGCCCACGCACGATTCCTGCGCAGGATTTTTTCGTCACCTACATGACCACTGCGCTCGAATCCACCGATATCCTCACCGCGGTGCGCTTTGCGCCTTTCCCGTATGGACGCCGCTGGGCCATCCAGGAGTTCTCGCGCCGCAACGGTGATCTCGCGCTCGCCGGTGTGGCCCTTGCCTTCAATATCGAAGCTGGCTTGTGCCGCGACGTGCGCATTGCAGCCTTTGGCGTCGAGGCGACCGCCGTCCGCCTGACTGCGGCCGAGCAGATGCTCGAAGGACGCCCTGCGCAGGGCGTCGAGTTCGAACGCGCGGGCAAGATTGCGGCGGCGGCGCTCGATGATCCGATGAGTTGCATCCATGCCTCGTCCGAATACCGTCGCCATCTCGTTGGTGTACTGACCGCACGCGCGCTTGGCGAAGCCGCCGCACGCAGCAACTGATCAACCGAACCTGGGAAGCACTCATGGCCAGCAAACAGCGCATCGAAGTCCGGGTAAATGAAACCACATACGTCCGTGAGGTCGAGCCCCGCCTGACGCTCGCCGATTTCCTCCGTCACGAACTCCACCTCGGCGGCACACACGTGGGCTGCGAACATGGGATTTGCGGTGCGTGCACGGTTCTGATCGACGGGCATAGCGCGCGCGCATGCCTCACCCTGGCAGTGCAGACCGACGGCAGCGAAGTGACCACGGTCGAAGGCCTTCGTGACCACGACACTGGCGCCCTGCACCCCATCCAGCAGGCCTTCGTGGACGGTCACGGACTGCAGTGCGGCTTCTGCACACCCGGTTTCATGATGACCACACTGGAGCTGCTGCGTGACATCCCGGATCCGAACGACGATCAGATCAAGGATGCGCTTGGCGGAAACCTGTGCCGCTGCACCGGCTATCAGTCGATCCTCGATTCGGTGAAGCTCGCCGCACGGCGCATGAAATCGAACGCCCCTACCTGAGCATGACGAAAAGACTATGGCGATCGAAATTCCCACCCTGCCAGACCAGATGCCGAACGACGCGCCGCGCTACGTCGGGAAAGCGGTCAACCGCGTTGAAGACCCAGCCCTCGTCTCGGGAACAGTCCAATTCATCGACAACCTTTCTCTGCCGGGCATGCTGCACTGCGCGATCCTACGCAGCCCACATCCCCATGCCCGCATCGTGTCGATTGATGTGGACGCAGCGCTGTCCGCCGAAGGCGTCGCCGCGGTACTCACCGGCGAAGACGTGCGGCGCTGGACCAACCCCTGCTTCACCGCCCCTGAAGGATGGGGCAACTACTGCATGGCGGTGGACAAGGTGCGTTTCGTCGGAGAGCCGGTCGTGGCCATCGCGGCAAGCAGCCGCTACCTGGCCGAAGACGCGCTCGAACTAGTGACTATCGAGTACGAGCCGCTCCCGCCGGTGGCCAGCCCCGAGCAGGCGATGGCACCCGGCGCACCCGTCATTTTCGAGGAGCGTGGCACCAACGTCATCTTGAGCCGCACCTACACCTGGGGCGAACTGGATCGCGTGTTCTCGCAAGCCGATCGTGTGGTGAGCCGGCGCTTCCGCTGGAACCGCGTGGGTGCGAACCCAACCGAAACCTTCGGCTGCATTTGCCAGTGGGACTTTGCCGACAACAGCCTCACCTGCCACGGCTCCTACCAGACTCCTCGCTTCATGGCCATCGGCCGGGCAGCTTCCCTGAATCTGCCGACAAACCGCATCCGCATCGTCCCCCACCCGCAAGGTGGCGGTTTCGGTGGTAAGGGTGGACCGCGCGGCACCGACATTGCGGCCCTGCTGTCCCGCAAGGCGCGGGGACGCCCCGTCAAATACATCGAGGATCGCATGGAGTACCTGCTCGCCGGTGGCGGGCAGTCCTGGGACCGCTATTACGACGCTGCGCTCGCGGTTATGGCTGATGGGAGTGTCACAGGCTTCCGGGTTCGTCTGGTGGACGACCAGGGCGCAGGCGCCGAGGGCTACGGAACGATCTCCGCTGCGAAGCCCCTGGCAGCATTCACCGGCAACTATCGCATCGAGGCAGCCGGCTACGATCTCACTCTGGTGGCGACGAATCGCGCGCCAACCTATCCCTACCGCGGCTACGGCCCCCCTCCGCACAACCTGGTACTTGAGTCGCTGATGGACTGCACGGCACGCGAGCTGGGCATCGACCCGGCCGAGCTGCGCCGCCGCAACTACATTCGCCCGGAACAGTTTCCCTACACGGTGCCCAGCGGCAACGAATACGACAGCGGCAACTACGAGGCCGTACTGGATCGCGTCCTCGATCTGGCCGACTACAAGGCCATGCGCACACGCCAGGCCGAGGCCCGCGCCCAGGGAAGACTGGTCGGTATCGGCGTGGTAAGTACCGTCGAGCCCGGGGTCTTTGACTGGAACGCGTATGCCACCGTTGGGGTTCCCGGCGTCGGCGTGCCGGAGGGCGTGAAGGTCGCGGTCGATCTGTTTGGGAACGTGACCGTGGCCGTGGGCTTCAACCTGCAAGGACAGGGGCAGTTCACTGTCGCCGCGCAGGTCGCAGCCGACTACTTCGGCATCGACATCGCACAGGTTCGCATCGCGAGTACGCCCTCGGACGTTGCGCTGCCCCACTTCGGGCAGGGTGGCAGCCGCCTGGGCGTCGCGGTCACCGGGGCGACCCTGGGCGCATGCGAAAAGCTACGGGCGACTTTTTGCAAGGTCGCGGCACACGTGATGCAGGCGCCGGAGGATTCCGTGGCGCTGCGCAACGGTCGCCTGCACCGCATCGACGCGCCCGGGCATTCCATGTCCCTGGCCGAGGTCGCAGGCCTGATGCTGTCGCGCACCGACCTGCTGCCGCCAGGCGTCGAGCCCTGCCCCGAGGCGACCTACGTGTGGGCCTCGCCCAACCGTAACGCGCCGGATGACCAAGGTCGCTGCCGCAGCTACCTCACTGCTGCCAACGCCACCCATGTCGCGCTGATCGAGATCGACCACGACACCGGTCGCACCCAGATACTGGACTACGCCATCGTCGACGACTGCGGCACACGCCTCAACCCGGCCAGCGTCGAGGGCCAGCTGCAGGGCGGCGTCGCCCAGGGCGTCGGTGCGGCGCTATATGAGGAGTATGTCTACGACGCCGACTGCCAGCCGCTCGTGAGCACCTTCGTCGACTATCTGATCCCGACCATCCATGAAGTCCCGATGACGAGAAAGGATCACATCGTCACGCCATCGCCGGTCACGCCGCTGGGCGCGAAGGGTTGCGGTGAAGGCGCAATCCACACCACGCCGGCGACTATCCTGTGTGCCATCAATGACGCCCTCGCGCCGCTGGGCAAGGAACTGCTCGAAACACCGGCGTCGCCCCACCGCATTTGGAAGCTGCTTCACCAAAATGGGCCGGCGGCTTGAAACCGGATTTGCGCCACCCGATGGCGCGCAGTACGCCGGGCGCACACGCATCGCGGACATCGCAGCCCCACTGTGCGAGGACTCGGTGTTCCTGCGCGACCCTGTCCACCGTATCCATTCCAACGGCGCCACCTGCCATCCCGTGCCGCGGGATGTCGCCATCACCCGCTAGACAAGGATCCACGACGTGAGCAAACCCGACCTTTCCGAAGGCCCGCTGGCCGGCCTGCGCGTACTCGACCTCTCCACCATGCTTGCCGGCCCCTACGGCGCCACCCTGCTTGGCGATCTCGGCGCCGACGTCATCAAGGTGGAATCGCCCTACGGCGACGAGAGCCGCCACCTTGGGCCCAGGCGCGGCGAGGAACGCGGCCCCTACCTCAGCCTCAACCGCAGCAAACGCGCCATCGTGCTGGATCTGCAGCAGGCCGACGCCCAGACCGTGTTCGCCCGCCTGGCGGCAACATCCGACATCCTCGTCACGAACATTCGCGAGCCTGCACTGAGCAAGCTCGGTCTCGACTACGAACAGGTGCGCAAGCACCGGCCCGACATCATCTGGATCCGTGTCACCGCCTTCGGCGCTGATGGGCCCTATGCCGGCCGCCCCGGAATCGACTTCCTAGCCCAGGGATATACCGGCGTCCTCACCTTGAACGGAGCACCCGACGGCGAGCCGGTGCGCACCGGCTTCCCAGCGGTCGATGTGATGACCTCGTTGCTGGTGAGCAACGCTGCGCTCGCCGCGCTGCGTGCGCGCGAACTTACCGGCGAGGGTCAACGCATCGAAGTCTCGCTGCTCGATGCTCTGATGCACGCGCAGGCGAGCTCGATCGGAACCTACCTTGCGACTGGCGACCGCCCGATGCGCACAGGCAACCGCAGCCTCTACTTCGCGCCGTCCGGCGTATATCCGACGCGCGACGGCAAACATGTCGTGATCACGACGCCAGGAGAGAAATTCTTCGTCAAGGTATGTCGGGCATTGGGCACCGACTGGGATACCGATCCGCGTTTCCACGACATCGACGCACGGCTTGCGAACCAGGACGAACTCGATCGCGTGATGGCGGAGCACACACGCCGCTTCGATCGGGAGGAACTGGTCGCCAGGCTGATTGCAGCCGATGTGCTCACCGCGCCGATCAACGAAGTCGAGGATGTGATCAAGGACCCGCAGATTCTGCACAACCGCATGATCGTGCCCGTCGAACACCCCGAACTCGGTCGCATCGATGTCACCGGAATTCCAGTGCGCTTCTACGGCACTCCCACCGAGGTGCGCAAGCACCCGCCCATGCAGGGCGAGCACACGCGCGAACTGCTTGCCGAGCTGGGCTACGCGCAAGGCGAGATCGACACCCTCATCACCGCCGGCCTTGCAGCCGACCACCTGGAGCTGCGCCGCCTGCGCGCCGAACGCAGCAGTGCGCGCACAAGCCGGCTGAGCAGACAGGCTGGGTCGTGATATCGCCCAGGATTTATCGAGTCTAACCCTAAGGTTGCCCCCAAAACCCGAAGAGTGGAATTGGGTATATTCCGGCGCCCAATGATGGGCAATTGAGGTGCCCATCGAATTTCATTTTCCGGGCACATGCCCGTTTACGAGTCCGTAAACGAACCCGAATAGGCCGCACCAGAATTTAACTCGATCGGGTGATGTGGTATCGGCCCGAGGCTGATCAAATGTGACCATACTGACAAGGGTGACCGGGCAATGTGCCCGCAGAGGCCCGCAGGAGGGGATCATGAAAGACCTGAGGCCCAAGAGCAAGATCGATTTCTACCTTGAGCGCATGCAGTACCGGGGGTTCACCGCCGAGCAGGTGCTCCAAGGTACGGGGTTGAGGCTCGACCGTCTCGACGATCCCCATGGTCGTCCAAAACCGCCCCAGTATCGTCAGGTCATCCTCAACATGCTGGCGCTTACCGGTGATCCGCATCTCGGTATCGGTCTCGGGCAGGAGTTCAAGATCAGTGATCTGGGAATCCTCGGCTATGCAGCGCTCAGTGCGCCCACGCTGAAGGCATCGCGCGAACTCTATGATCGCTACCGGGATCTGAACGAGCAGCACATCTTTGCTTCGCGCAATTACATTGCCAACGGGCGGTGGTTCTCCGAGATACAGGACATTCACCGCCTGACCGACGTGCTTCGCTTCGGGATCGAGGAGTTCGTGAGTCAGACCATCGAACTCGCATCATCGCTAACAAACCGCCCGTTCCAGGTGCTCGAGCTCCACCTGACCTATCCTCGGCCAGCCGATATCTCGTGCTACATCCGTCGTTTCAATTGCCCCATCTACTTCAACCAACCGAGGAATGTGGTGGTGTTCGATATTCACAGGCTGCAGGATCCGATCAGCCTCGCGAATGCCGAGGTGTTCAAGCTATGCGCGCGCAACTGCGAACTGCTCGCGGCGAACAACCGGGATAGCACGGTGCTTGCGGAGTCCATCCGCAACTACCTGATGAACAATCCTGGCAATTTTCCGACTCTGGATGAGATGGCCCTGCAACTGAAGATGGGCGCCCGAACGTTGCGCCGCCGCCTGGTCGAGGAGGAAATGAGCTATCAGCAAATTCTCGATCAGACCCGGCAGGATCTTGCCATCCAATACCTCAAACACACCATGCTGACGCCCAAGGAAATCGGCTTCCTGCTCGGCTATAGCAGCGTCAGCAATTTCCGGCGGGCATTCAAGGGATGGACAGGCAAGACGCTCTCGGACGCGCGCGATCTGGAGACCTGATTCGCCGGGCCGCCGGCACATTGACTTTCGCCAGCGAAGGATGTCCCGAATTGGCATCGCAAAGGCCGCATCCGAAATTCCGGCTCCGTGAGCGTCTGAGTCCACGTTCACTAGACTGAACGCAGGGCACATTTTCTCAAGTTGTCTGGAGGATGGAATCATGTCAACACACGAGCGGGACAAGATGGTGAAGCCGGACTACATGTCCGACGCGGACTGGGAGGGGCTCAAGGCAGCGACGGCATCGCTCGAGCGCATTCGCGGCGACGCGAAGGCCGATGTAGCGCGCTATCTCGCCAACCCGGATGGCTGGTCAACCGGGACGGGTTCGCCTTCCGGCCTGCCCACCCTGCTGCTCACCATGGTCGGTCGCAAGTCCGGAGAGAAGCGGACTACGCCGCTGGTCTTTCTCCAGGATGGAGGGAACATGGTGGTGGTGGCCTCACTTGCCGGTTACGACCAGGATCCAGCGTGGTTCCTCAACGTGACGGCAAACCCTGAGTGCTGGGTTCAGTGTGACCGCAACCGGATGACTGCTATCGCGCATCAGGCGAGTGATGAGGAACGTAAAGCGCTTTGGCCTCGCCTTGTGGAGCTGTTCCCCACCTGGGGCTATTTCCAGGCGCAGACCGATCGCCCGTTCGGGATCGTGGTACTCGTCCCGACCGGTGAGGCCTGAGACGGTACGTCAGGCGGGCATCGATGGCCCCGCCTGCCGTACCGGTGAAACCGGAGGAGATATTCATGAGCAATGTGAAGTTCGAGCATCTGTTCTCGCCGCTGCAGGTCGGACCGATGAGGGTGCCCAATCGAATCTGTGAAACCACGAACACGATCAATTCATCGCGGGCACCTGGGCTGATCGACGAGCATTTCATTGCCCATCACGGCGCGAAGGCCAAAGGGGGCACCGGCTGGATCGGCAGCGAGACTTGGCTGCTCAATCTTCCCTTTCCCGAAGGCGCACCGGATGAGGTGTCCTTGCGCGGTGGTTTCGGCTCCCACTTTGCGGCGCATCAGAATCCGGCGTTCATCGAGGGCTGGGCGCGCTTCGTGGAGGAAATCCACTCCAGTGGTTCGGTCGTGGTGGTTCAGCTAACGCATCTGAATGCCCTGTGGGCACCGTCGCCGGTGCCGGTGGTTGGTGCGCAGGACTACACCCCGCACGTCCTTGGCGAGAAGGAGATTGAGTTCCTCCTTGAGGGCTACGCCGACGCGGCCGAAGCGGCGATGAAGAGCGGAGCGGACGGGGTGGAGATCCACTGTGCGCACGAAACAGTGGGCTACAGCTTCCTGTCACCAGTGACCAACCGCCGCACCGACCAATGGGGAGGCGGGCCGAAGGAGCGAGTGCGCTTCGTGATCGAGGCCTTGCGTCGCGTGCGTTCGCGAGTCGGAGACAAGCTCGCGGTCGGCATTCGCATCAACGGGCAGGAGTCGCGCGAAGGAGGTTACGACAACATCGAGCTTCGCGAGATGCTCTACTACATCGCCGAGACCGGCTTGCTTGATTTCGTCGACCTTGATGTGGGACATTGCTGGGGGGCGCCGTCCTATGTGCCTTCGTCCTACCATCCTCACGCCGAATACCGTGAATTCGGCAAGGCGGCGCGTTCGGACATGGCCGAATTCGATCGCAAGATTGCCGTCTTGTTCACTGGTCGCATCAACGACACGGTACTGGCCGAAGAACTGCTCAAGGGCGGCTTTTGCGACTTAGTCGGCATGGTCAGGGCCGGCATCGCCGATCCCGAGTTCGCCAACAAGGCACGTGAAGGGCGCATGAACGAGATCCGCCGCTGCATCGCATGCACGCGATGCATTGACGAGGCGTCGGAACCGATGACGATTCCCTACGCTCCCACGTGTTCTATCAATCCTGAAATCGGCAACGAACTGCACTGGCGGGATCACTTCCGCCCCGCAGCGCAGCCGGGGCATGTGGTGGTGGTCGGCGGTGGCGCTGCGGGTTGCGAGGCCGCCAGAATCGCTGCCATACGTGGTCACAAGGTAACGCTGCTCGAACGGGGCAAGCGCCTGGGCGGCCAGTTGCTGATCGCCGCGCGCGCGCCCGGGCGTGATTCCTTCGAGGATCAGGTGTATTTCGAAGAAAACGCACTTGAGCGCCTTGGGGTCGAAGTTCGCCTGCAAACATGCGCTGATGTGGACATGATCAAGTCGCTCGCGCCGAGCGCGGTGGTTGTGGCCACCGGGGCTTTGCCACGGCTTCCCGCAGAAGTGGCCGGCATTGATCTGCCGCACGTGGTTCAAGGCTGGGATGCGCTGCTTGGAAAGGTCGAAACTGGAAAGCGAGTGGCAGTGGTGTCGCAGGAGGACTACTACCAGACGCCCTGCGTGGCCGAATATCTCGCCGCGCAAGGCAGGCGGGTAGAGGTGTTCCACAAGTCGGTTCATCTCGCCACCGAGGTTGCACGCTACTCTATCGGCATGGTGCTCAAGCGCATGGAGCAGTGCGGGGTGGTGGTGCATCCGAACCGCGTACTCAAGGCAGTGCAGGCGGATGGGCTTGAGTTCGTATCCGCCTGGGGTGACCGAACCTACCGTGAGCAGGGCTTTGACACTGTGGTGCTGGTGTACGGCGCCATCCAGCAATCAGCCTTGTATTATCAGCTGCAGGCGGAGCCCGGTATTCCCCGCGTGTTCCTGGCTGGCTCGGCCTGGGTGCCTCGACGTCTGGCGGAAGCGACCCGTCACGGTTCGAGCGTCGGCATGTTACTCTGACGCCCGCACGCGGATATGAGCAAAAGACCACGGCACACGGTGGCCGTTTGCTTTAGGTTGAGTAACTATCCCCCGGCAAAGCCGTGGGCTTTAGCTTGTGAGCCGCTCGAAGCGGCTACAGGCGGTCGCTAACGCGACCGATCAATTTGGGAGCCACCGTAACGGTGGCGGGCCCATTTCCGAAGTCCCAGTTGTTCGCAAGCGACGCCCGCCGCCGCTGACAAGTCCATGCAGCGCCTTGCACACAAAAATTCAGACAGTCCCGGTCAGCGATTGATTTCAGCTCCGCGCCCTGATGCACTTGTTCAGGCACCATGCCACTCCGATCGCGCACAAGGAGACGAAGATCGCGAGCTCAAGTTGAGTTGGACACCATGGGCCCTCAACTCGACCAGGACTGACCCGATCTTGTCGCGGATACAGCGAAGGAAGGTCGCCACATCCGTCCGGAGGCACACCACAGTGCGTAGACCAACTTCTGCGTCACGTGTCCTTCGGTGCGCGCTTGGTCGGCTCGATGCCGGTCAAGCGGGCCAGGTTCAGCCCCAGGATGTTGGCCTTGTCCTGCTCGCTGAGCTGGGTGTAGCCCCACTTCTCCTGCAACTCGTGTGGCATGTCGAAGTAGCGGATGTAGTCGGTGACACGCTGTAGGTCATCGAACGGCAGGTCGAAGCCGAGCACGATCTTCTCGGAGTTCATCCACTGCAGCGCGGTACCGATCGCATGATAGCCGCGATAGGGCGCACGTTGGTACCAGCCGATGATGCCCGAGATGCTCATGTACAAGTTCTTGTGTTTGCCGCATAGACCGATCAGCTCCTCGGTGTCAGGCCAGCCGGCGTGATAGGCGATCACCTTCAGCTCGGGGAAGTCGAGCATGATGTCGTCGAGTTGGCCGACCGCGCAACGGTTGCTTGGCTGCGGACACACGTAGCTCATGCCGGTGTGGATGGTAAGCGGCACACCCAGCTCTTGTGCCTTCTCGTAGAACGGCCACATGCGGCGATCGTTCAGTGCTGCCTCGTCCTCGGGCGCATAGACCTTACACAGGCGGGCGTCGCGCTCCTTCACCAAGTATTCCAGCTCCCAGATCGCATGCTTGAGCCCGCGCTTGACCACCGGGCCGCAGTTGGCCTCGAGGTACATGCGACCGGGATAGGGCTCAATCTGCTGTAGCATGAATCCGTTGGTCGACATCGACACCGTGCCGCCGGTGATGTCCATCATTGGCTCGCGCAGGCAGAACGCCACGTCGATATTGGCCTGATCCATGTACTTGATTAGCTCGCTTGCGACCGGCGACGGCCACTCGCTGTCGAGGTCGCGACCGGCCCATGCACGCAGCACCCCGTTGACGCTGTCGTGGAAGTGCTTCATTCCGGGGTAGTAGCCGATTTCACTCATGGTCTGCAGGTTCATGAAGTGGAACTCGGTCATCGCGACGAAATAGTCTTTCTCTGCCATGCTCGTTTCTCCTTTGGTGGTGATCGCTGTGCCGCCCGCTCAGTGCCCGATGTAGTGGGGCTTGCGCTTCTCGGCGAAGGCACGCGGACCTTCCTGCGCATCCTCGGATGCGAAGACGCGTGCCGACATCGTCTTCTCGAGTACGAAGGCGGGTTCGTTGTTGAGCGCGCGCAGCGCGATTTCCTTGGCGGTGCGTACCGCCAGCGGTCCGTTCTCGCAAATTCGCTGCGCATAGGCGAACGCCTCGTCCATGAGCTTGTCCGCCGGCACGACCTTGTTGATCAGCCCGACCTCGTAGGCGCGTTGCGCGTCGATCGTGTTACCGGTGAGCAGCAGTTCCATCGCGATCGCCCATGGGATCTGCTGCGGCAAACGGATATGCGATCCACCTGCGGGCACGACAGCCCAGCGGACCTCGGCGAGACCGAACTTTGCAGTATCGACCGCGATGCGGATGTCGGTGCCGAGCATGAACTCCAGCCCGCCCGCAACACACATGCCGTTGATGGCGGTGATGATGGGCTTGAAGTTGCGTTGGAAGGGGCGCTTGGCCGGATCCTCGTAGCCAAGCGCATCGCCATCATTGAGGGCGGGCAGCGCCGCCTTCATATCCAGACCGGTGCAGAACGACCTGTTCCCAGCCCCGGTGAAAATCGCGACGCGCAGCGCCGGGTCCGCTTCGAAGTCGTTGAAGGCTGCCTCCAGGCCGATCAACATATCCTTGGTAAGCGAGTTCATTGCGTCGGGGCGATTCATGGTGATGATCGCGATCGAACCGCGCTTTTCGTACACCACACTTTCGGGCAAATTCAGTTCCATCTCGTCTCCTGTCGTCATCGTGTTGCGGGGCCGCGATCGGTGCGTGCGGCAACCCGCGGCTTTCAAACCCTCGACCGCCTGAAGCATGGCAGCCAGACGTTTTCCGTAACCTGTGTCAGGGAAAGCTCCACAGGCATGTCAATCTCGAGCGCCCCAGGGGCACAGTCGATCACCCGAGTGAGCAGGCGCACACCTTCGTCGAGCTCGACGATCACCGGCGCAAAGGGTGCTTCGTCCGCAAAGGCCGGGTGCAGCGGGCGCACCACCTCGGTCCACGAGAAGACCTTGCCACGTCCGCTCACGCGCGACCACGTCCAGTCGGATGATCCGCAGTGCGCGCACATCTCGCGCGGGACATGCCGATGGCGGCCACACCCCGCGCAACGCTGGATTCGCAATTCGCCCTGCGCGCACCACTGATAGAACTCGCCTGCGAGGCCGGTGCGCGCGGGAAGGGGTTTGCCATATCCCGCTGGTCGTTCGCTCATTTGGTATTTCCCTCCCGTATTCAGCGGCGCAGGACGGCGATGCTTCCGTCGCCAAAATCGCCCCAGCCTGTCACGACGCCAATCTCTGCGTCGGGCACCTGGCGTGCATCGGCCTCGCCGCGCAGTTGGCGCACTGCCTCGACGACATGGCCAATGCCAAGCACGTGCGCTTGCGAGAGCAGGCCGCCATGGGTATTCACAGGCAAGCGCCCGCCAAGCTCGATGCCGCCGTTCTCGACGAAGGCACCACCCTCGCCGCGCGCGCAGAACCCGGCTTCCTCGAGCTGCTGGATGACCTCAAAGGTGAAGCAGTCGTAGATCTGTGCGAAATCCGCATCCTGCGGCGTAACGCCCGCCATGCGAAAGGCCTCGGGCGCCGCGGTGGTGAGCCCGATGCGATGAAAGTCTGGACGACCGCAGATCTCGTCGGCCGGATAGGGCTGGCTCGCCGCCGCACCCATGATGAAGACAGAGCGCTGCCGCAGATCACGCGCACGCTCGGCGCTGGTCACGATGAATGCGGCCGCGCCATCGGTCTCGAGGCTGCAGTCGAACAGGCGGTAGGGCGACGAAATCATCGGTGAGGCGAGGTACTGCGCCATATCGAGCGGCTTGCCGTACATCACCGCGGCCGGATTGAGCTGCGCGTGGCGACGCATCGCAATGGCCACTGCGCCGAGCTGTTTCTCGGTAGTGCCGAACTCGTGCATATGTCGGCGCGCCATCAGCGCGTACCACTGCGGTGGTGCCGTCAGCCCGAAGGGAAGGTAGAAGTCGCGTGCAATCGCTCCGCCCGGAATGGAATCCACGTCGTTGGCAGCCGTGTCGCGCACACGCGCACCCGAGTAGCCGTTCCAGCCACCCGGCACCAGCACATGCTCAGCCACCCCTGTAGCGACCGCCATCGCCGCCGTGCGCAGAGAGCCAACCGGCGCTGCCCCTCCCATGTGCAGGGTCGCGGCAAAGCGTAGATTGGTGCAACCGAGCTCGGCCGCGAGCGCCTCCGCCTTGCCGACATTCGGAAACGGCATGATGCCGTCGATGTCCGTCGGCCTCAGGCCCGCATCCTCAATCGCCGCCTTTGCTGCTTTGAGCTGGATGCCCATCTCCGAAAGCCCGGAGCCGGGTTTGCGGCAGAATGGGGTTTCACCGATTCCGACGATGCAAGCCTTGTCGCGCAGCATGGCTCAGCCCCCCACCACCGCGGGCGGATGCTCGGCCTGGTAGGCATCGAGCAGCCCCTGCCGCGCGCCGGCCTCGCGCTCGCGCAACGCCCAGAACCCAGGTTTGCGCTTGGCGAGGAAGGCCGCGCCCCCCTCCTTGCCCTCGGGCATGTCGAACCAATCAGGGTACATCGCCGCCGAGGTCACGCAGGACTCGCGGTAGCCTTCCATCTCCTGATCGAATGCAGCCTTGAGCACCTCGAGGCAGCCGGGGCTCTTTTCGAGCAGTTCAACGCACCAGCGATCCACCTCGGCCTCTAGTTCGTCGAGTGGCACCACAGTATTCACCAACCCCATATCGAGCGCCTGCTCAGCCTTGTACTTGCGGCACAGCATCCACATCTCGCGCGCCTTCTTGGCGCCTATCACCTTGGTCAGATAGGGCACGAAGAAGCCGTCCGCAGGCGAGGACACCTTTGGACCAGCCTGGCCGAACACAGCGTTGTCGGCGGCAATGGTGAAGTCGCAGCAGTAGGCCATGTGGTTGTGTCCGGCGATGCAGTAACCCTGTACCTGAGCTATCACCGGCTTGCGCGACAGGCGAATCAGGCGGTTGTGCGGATAGCGGTTGTAGAAGGCTTCGCGCAGGCCCCAGCGCTCCCATTCCACATCCCCACCTGCACCGAAATGCTTGCCCTTTCCCGCCACTACGATGACCCCGACCATCGGGTCGTGGTTGGCATCGTAGAAGGCTCGGAACATCTCATCGACCGTCGCCAGCGTGAGCGTGTTCATCTTGTCCGGCTTGTTGAGCGAGACGCGGGCAATGCGCCCTCCGCTCGCCAGGTGCTGCTTCTTCTCGTAGATGATCTCGGCAAAGTCATCCATGCCTTCGCCATCCACCTGCTCCCAGGCGCCCCACTCGGTTGCGCCACATTCGTCGGTCACGCTCATTGCTCGCTCTTTCATTCTCTTGCTAAGACGTCCACTGCTGCGCGCGACACCTTCAGGGAATCGCACCCTTGGCCTTCATTGCCTCGATCTCGCCCCACTCGTAGCCGAGCAGTTCCATCATCACCAGCTCAGTGTCCTGACCGAGCTGAGGCCCGAGGTGGTGCACCTCGCCTGGCGTTTTCGACAGGGTGACGGGCAGTCCACGGATGTCGACCTCGCGCTGCACCTCCTCGCACCAAGCCTTCATGAAGTAGTTGTTGCGCCAGGCCTGCTCGTCGCGGATGACGTCGGCGAGGTTATTCACCGGGCTCGCCACCAATCCTTCGCGGTGGAACGCATCCATCAGGGTCTGGTGATCGTGGCATAGGGCATGCGCTTCGATGACCTCGATCAGCGCTTCGTTGTGCTCGCGGCGGCCTGCTGCACTCGCAAAACGCGAATCAGTGGCCAGCTGTCTATCGCCGAGCGCACGGCAAAGCGCGGCCCAGCGTCCATCCTCGTTCGGCTCGCATAGATAAACCCACTTGCCCAAGGACGGATACAGGTTCCATAGCGGGTTCTCCACCTGCTTGCGCGATTGCTGCAGCGCCGCGGATTCGTTACCGGCCAGGAAGGACTGCAGGAAAGGCGCGGCCAGGAACAGCTGCGCCCCATACAGAGAGGCGTCCAGGCACTGGCCGCGCCCGGTGCGCTTGCGCTGATAGAGCGCAAGCACGATACCAAGTGCCGACATGATTCCACCATAGGCGTCGCCCGATCCCATTCCGAGGTAGATCGGCGGCTCACCTGGCTCGCCAAGGCGAGCCATGATCCCGGTGAGCGCTTGCACTGTCATGTCGAAGGATGGCTTCGATACATCGCCCTTGCGACCGTAGCCAGTATTGGTCGCATAGATGATGTCCGGCTTGATCGACTTGAGCTTCTCGTACGACAACCCCCAGCTTTCGAGCAGGGAGGGTGCGAGATTCGACAGGAATACGTCGGATTCGACTACCAAGCGGTACATGATCTCGCGCCCGCCCTCAGTCTTGAGGTCGAGCGCGACACTCTTCTTATTGCGATTGATGACCAGGAAGTACTGGTTCCAGTCACCTATCTCGAGCGACTTGATCGAGCGCACGCCACGCGCCTGGTCGCCACCCTGGGGGCGTTCGATCTTGATCACCTCGGCACCGAAGTCGGCCAGGTACTGTGCCGAAACCGGCCCCTGGAACCAGACCGTCAGGTCGAGGACGCGTATGCCTTCCAGCGCTCTTGCCACGTCAGCCTCCTTTGTGTGCCCTCATGCCACCACACCTGCGCGTCGGCAGGCATGGACAGCGTCTTCCGAATAGCCGAGCAGGTCGCGCAGGATCTGCGACGAGTGCTGGCCGATACAAGGCGCTAGCGCGTCGAGGCGCGCAGTGCCTTCGCTCAGAAAGATCGGAAATCCCAGGCTCTTCACTGCGCCGAAGCTGGGGTGCTCAAGCTCCAGGATGTAGCGGTTCGCCAGCGCTTGCGGATCGGAAGCCGGGAAATCGAAACGTTCGATGACGTCGGCTGACATCTGCTTCTCCAAAAACACCTGGCGCCAGTGCGCGCCGGGCTGTGTCGCAAATGCCGCCTCGAGCGCATGGATGAGCTCGATCCGGTTCATCTCGGTGCGCTTGTCGTGTGTGTCGAAACGCGGATCGTCTTCAGCCAAACCGACCGCAGTCGAGAATATCGGCCACCAGCGGTCGGTATCGGGCATGGTGAGTGTGACCCAGCGCCCGTCGGCACTCGGATACAAGGCGCCCGACATCGGGTTGGAGACGTCCAGGCGCGAGATCGGATTGAGCAGCCGATCACCCTTGCCGATGGCCAGGAAGGCCTGGATATCGAGTGCCGCGCCGTACATGTTGGCGCCGAACAGTGACACATCCACCGCCTGCCCCTCGCCGGAATCGGCACGGTGCAACAGCGCAGTGACCACGCCGAAGGCGAGCATCGCGCTGGAGTGCATAGCCCCCGCACCGGTGAATACGGGCGGCTGTCCGGGCTGCGGCAGGATCGGCATTATCCCAGTGCGTGCGGCGGCCAGCTCGTCGATTGCCGGCAGTTCGCAGTCCGGCCCGACAGGCCCGAAACCCGACAGACGCCCGAACACGATGTCCGGGCGCAAGGCGCACGCCCGCTCGTAGTCGATGGCGAGTGCTTTCAGCTCGGCCGCGCTCCAGTCCGTCACCACGACATCTGCCTTAGCAATCAGTTCGCGTAGCACGCTGACGCCTCGATCCCCATTCAGATCAAGGGCGATGCTCTCTTTGTTGCGGTGAGTGAGGTCGGCTTGGTAATTCCAGCCCTGCGCCGTACGCACGGTTGGCGCAAGGCTATCGACACGGATGACGCGGGCGCCGAAATCGGCAAGGAAAGCCGCACTCAGCGAGGCGCAGAACAGGCTTGTGAGGTCGATCACGACCACATCTTCGAGCGGACGACTCATCTCTCATACCTCGTTCGGTTCGGAGCATTCAGGCCACTGCACAAGCTGGCGGCATCCGAGCTCAACCGGCAGCCATGCGATCACCCGCAGGAACCATCGACTCACCCACAACTTGCAATGTTCGAATCGAGTTTAGTGATCCGACGCCAGCGAGTGGCTCCGGTATTGGCTCAATCGCGGCCGTAGAAACATCAAAAGCGGCCGCCGCGGAAAGGCCCAGTCGCGGGGCTCGTCAAACCATCGATGGGAATGGGCGTTGCGGGCGAATTCGTAGATCTGTCGGCGCTCTTCAAGCAGGGCTTGATCTTCGCCCGAATATCGCTGGTTTGGGGTCTCGAAGCCGGTGGTGCTGTGGCGATGCTGGTCGTTGCACCAATGCATCAGCTCACCCGCCCAGCGGCGCACCGAGAGCGGGCCTTCAAACCAAGACCGAGCAAGGTACGAACTCGGCCTTCATCTAGGCCGTCACGCCTCCGCTCCAGATGCTGATATTCGGTGCAGGCCAAAACGTCGTGCCGCAGGTTTCGTTCGGCAATAAACTCGGCTGGCGCACGCAGGTTTTGTACTGCGCATGGCGGGTTCGGTGCGCGCGAGCGGTTCATGGCGGACGAGGCGGTTCACATCGGCTCGGCGAGCGATGCGATCCCGCCCCTGCAGCCGGATAGCATGGCGTCGTACTGTTGATGTCACACAACTTTCCTCACGGCGTTGAGGCATTCTGACCGCTGGCACCCGCGCGTCCGAGCTTCATCAGACTGTTCGGGCCACATCACCGCGCCCAGCGCCTGATCGAGGAAGTGGAAGCGCTCGGAACACCTATCGACGATGCGCTGCGAAACAACATCTTCGATTTGGTCGGGCTGGATATCGGCGCCGATACCCTCGCCGAGGTGGCACTCGCTATTAGCGCTGAAATCCAGGCCCTGATCCAGGGCCGGCATGGCGGACATGCCCGCCTACGCACTGCCCTGCTGCACACCGACGCCATCGCTCCAAAGGCAGACGCCAATGCGCTTAGTGGGCCAGCCTGGTCTATGGCTTTGCAGCCTCAAGCCGGGCTGACCGGCATGAGGATCCTCAAGCTCAATCCACCCGAGCGATGACCTCGTCGCCAAAGCGACGAATGGCATCGAGCCGTGCGGTCTTGTCCTCAGGATCACAGCCCAGATCCCACGGAATCAGTCCCGCATGCGTCAATCCAATGTCACGTAGGCGACGAAAATCATCCAGCGTTCGCGCACTGAAATCGATACCGTGGATCTCGTAGTCCACGCGATCCAGCGTTCCGTATTCGGCACGGTAACCATTGAGCTGCGAAATCAGCGACTTCAGGGTCTCCAGGTCGGTATTTGCCGAGGCCCAGCCGTCGCCGAGGCGCGCGGCGCGGCGCAAGGCCGGCTTGCTGTGCCCGCCCACCAGGATCGGCACCGGGTGCTCGGGTACCGGGCGCATGCGCAGCGGCCCGAAATCGAAATGCCTGCCGTGATACTCGAAGAACTCACCGCCCATCGCCGCGCGCAGGATCTCGATACACTCGTCCATAATCTCGCCGCGCTTGTCGAAGTTAACCCCGTTGTAGACGAAGTCCTCCTTCCACGGGCTTAGTCCTGCCCCTAGGCTGATCCGGCCACCCGACATGACCGCTAAAGAGGTCAACGACTTGGCCAGAATCAGGGGCTGACGGACTGGCACCTTGAGCACCCCGGGATAAAAGCGCAGACGCGTGGTCACCGCTGCCATGGAAGCCATCGCCACGAAGGGCTCGATAAACTCTGACTGCTCCAGGTAGCCGCGGATCGCATCCGTATCTGCATACGGGTAGTCCGATTCAGTCGCACGAGGATAAAAAAGGCTGTCGGGCATGGAAAGGCTGTCCCAGCCGGCCTTTTCGGCTTCGCAGGCGATATCCATGTAGTGGCGATAGCTGGCGAAGCCGAGCTGCAGGACGAATTTCATCGGGATACTCCGGTTGGAATGGCTGTGTGGCTTCAGCGTGGCATCTTCAATGCACCCTCGGAAATGATGTTGAGCTGAATTCCGTTGGTTCCGGCATAGATCTTGTCTGCGCACGAGAAGAAAAGCACCTGCTGCAGGCGCCTTACGGCAGGGTTCTGCTCTCCGGTGCGCAGATCCCCCTGCACACTGATGACATCCATAGCGAGCTACCGGGGCGATTCTGCGTATTCCGAAACCTGCAGGCATCATCAATAGGGACTACGAGGGACAGCCAGCGGCTATTCACGTTGATCGCCCAATGCAAGCGCTCCTTCATCCATGTGAATGATGCGGGGCACGCCCTCCCTTGTTAACGTACTCCCGACACTGATTAGAGGAAGAGGAGCTCGCCATGGCCCTTGAGATCAAGGAAAGTTTCGAGGTCGCCGCACCGATCGATGAGGTGTGGGCCTTCATCAACAACCCAGAGAACGTAGTGGCCTGCATGCCCGGGGCCAGCCTGAAGGAAATCGTCGACGCGAACCAGTTTATCGGTGCAGTCAAACTCAAGATAGGAGCGGTCAGCGCCCAGTACCAGGGCACGATCACCTATGTCGACCGGGATGAACGGGCACATGTGGTCAAGATGCTCGCAGCCGGAAACGAACGCGGAGGAGGAACCGTGAGTGGAACGATTCTGACCCGGCTTGAGTCGCTCCGGTCGGGTCGCTCGACGCACATCGAGTGCGAATCGAGCATCGACCTCACAGGTAAGATCGTCCAGGTAGGTCGGGGCATGATCGAAGGCGTCTCTGCACAGATCATCAAGAAATACGTGGGCAATGTACGCAACCTCCTCGAGGTACCCGGCGACGCAGCGACAGAGGCGACACCGGATGCGGATACCGGTGCACCCTACGCGCAAGCCGCTACTAGTACCCCGATACCCCGACCGGTGAAAGAGGATTCGATCAATGTGGTCGCGGTCGTCTTCAAGGTCATGATGGATCGCATTGCCGGCTATTTCCGTCGACTGTTCGGCCGCGCCTGAATCGGACTGGACTGGCTGGAGCAACCCACCACACCGGAGCAGGTTCGATGTCTTCGACTTCTGGCTGTGCTTCGATCACGGCAGACAGGCTCACCGAACTCGCCCTTGAGTCGGCCTACTCGAGCGCGGTTTCGCCGCTGAACGGCCCCTGCTGTCTGCTCGTCGATCTGAGCGACGGCGGCGCCGAAACTTCCGGGTTGCAGCCGCGCCTACAGCAATGGCTGGCGGCGCAGGCTGGCCCAGTGATCGGCGTCGGCGGCGCGACTGTCGTCCGGCATGAACTCGGCGCAGCCTGCGATCTCGTCCTCGATGACGACAAGGGGCTGGGCACGCTGCTGGACAACATCACGCAGGCGCCCTTCACTGCAATGACGCTCGTGCAGGTTCTGCGCGTGACCGAGAAGATGCCCGCCACACAGGCACTCACTGTGGAATCGCTCGCATACTCCACATTGCAGTCGGGCGCGGATTTTCGCCGCTGGTTCGCGGCCCGTCCGTCTGAACCGCAGCGCCCTTCGACCGATGACGGCCCACCGCTCCTCATCGAACGCCGCAACAGCGCGCTGAAAATCAGACTGAACCGTCCTTCCATCCGCAATGCAATGACCATCGAGATGCGCGACGCGCTGGTCGAAGCGCTCGAGCTTTCCGTCATCGACGACAGCATCAAACACATCGAGGTGAGCGGCCTTGGAGCCTGCTTCTGCACCGGTGGAGCGCTCGAGGAGTTCGGTAGCGCCTCCGACCCGGCCACTGCCCACGCAGTACGCAGCCTCCGCCTACCTGCGGCCACCCTGCTATGCAGCGCTGCATCTACCCGGTTTCATGTGCATGGCGCCTGTATCGGCTCGGGCATCGAGTTTCCAGCCTTCGCCCACCATCTGAGCGCCAGCCCGGGCAGTTTCTTCCAACTCCCGGAGATCCGCTTCGGCCTCATTCCCGGCGCCGGCGGCTGCGTCAGCATCCCGCGCCGAATCGGCCGGCAGCGTACTGCGTACCTGGCACTCTCCGCTCGTCGCATCAATACAAGCACCGCACTCGAATGGGGTCTGATCGACGAGATGACGCCGGCCGCGGCTCGTTAGCGCGTCTCATCAAATCATCCAAATGACTACTGCGGCAAGATGGACGGCTCTCAGGAAGCTGCAAGTTTACGCATCAGTGTACTAGGGGCGCCACCCCGCTGAGGAGCAGTCGCACCAATTCGCTCTGCCGAGCGACTCCTGTCTTGTCAAAGATCGCGCGCAACTGACATCTCGCCGTATTCCGACTGATGTGAAGTTGTTCGGAGGCTTCGTCCACCGTCATTCCCTCGAGCAGCTTCAGGGCGAGTGTGGCCTCGGCAGGAGTGAGGCCATAAAGCCGCTTCAAAACGGCCTGAGACGCTACAGACTTTTGCTCCACGTCGCGGATGATGACCACACCAGCGGGGCTCTCGGCAGACTCAGACCACGCGGTCATTGGGGCCGCCTTAACCACGATACCGAGGTTCTGACGCCCGGAAGGCCGCGTCAGGGACATCCCCGAAACAAGGTGAGGCCGCGGAGATGTCTCGCCACGGATTGCGTGCTCGATCATGGTCTGCAACTCCCTATTCTCGCTTCCCAACGCTGCATGCAGACCACCGTTGGCGATGCTGAGGCCATCGCGCTCACGCAGGATCTCGGTCGCTGCGCCATTACTACGCAGAATCTTGCCGCGCTTATCCAGGATCACGGCCCCCACGGAAAGCCGCTCGAGCGTTCCTGCATAAAACTGGCGCTCGGACTCAGTCACATCGACCTGATTGCGCAACCGAACCGCACACCGAATGTGCGGCAAGAGAATCTGACAGATCGCGCGCTCGGCATCACCGAAATTCAGGCTACGCTCTGCACGACTTATCCGGAGTCGGCAAAAGGGCTCGCCGCCATCGCCGAGATCCACACCCAGGTAGTAGCGCACCTCAAGCAGCGACAGGAACTCTTGGTAGATTGCGCTGCGCAGCCATTCCTCTTCGTTCACCACTTCCTCTATCGTCATCACCCGCCCCACCGGCAGATTGACGAACGGATCGACGACGTAAAAGAAGCTGTTGTAAGTTTCCGCAATTTCGGGCTTTGCCTCACCGGCGAAAACCACCTGCCAGGAGTGTTCAGGCGAAGGCGGCCGCAGAATCATGGTGACGTAGTTCGCGTCCAGCATGCCACGCAGGACTTCGAGGAACCCGCTCCATGGCGTCGCCTCTGCCGTCCCCTCGTAGATCATTCGCACGAGGCGGTCATAGTTGACCAGCGTCAGGCCGGATTTCAGGAACAGGTCTTCAGCGTCGATTCCGATGATGTCCACGCTTCAAGGTCTCCTCTCGATCAGCATCCTCGCCACATGCAACGAGAAGAAACATGTCGTAGCCGAGCCAAAGTTGATCAACCGCAAGGTGCCAAGGTTCCACTCTACCCATCGACCCTGGTGACCATCTTTGATCTAGCGCAACGACGAGCCTTTAACACGATCGGATGACCGTGGTGGCCGATCGCGAAAGCGACATCTACAGATATGAAACCCGCTGAAGGGCTTACTCAGCGGTCAGTAATTTAGGCGATAGATATTGAACTTCTACTCCTGTTGTGAACCATGCCATACATGAAGCGAGACGGACGCGCCCTGGCACACAACATCCTGGAAGAAATGCGCATGCTGGCCGTTCAGCGCATGCGTGAAGGCGAGCGCCCAGAAGCCGTGGCCCAGTCGTTTGGAATGCACAGAAGTTGGGCTTCCTGCGTTGGTTCGGTCATTCTTTCAACACTCTTCTGTCGCCTATATTACTGACTGCTGAGTAAGTTCTGGGGATTGGGGCAGCCCCTGGTAGGCCTGCGTTCAATGGCCGCGACTGTCCACATTTGAACTCGCCACCCTAATCCAATCGGTCGATGCAGCACCTGCACGCCCTAACTAAAGTGCCTCCACAGCACGGGGTGAATGCCGATACCTGAAGTCAGATTCGCGCCTTTTCCCTGGCCACATTGAAAACCACGAGGGGAGCAGGACATGGAACAGACAATCGCAGTCGTCGGCGGAACGGGAAACCTCGGCGCAGCACTTGCACGACGCTGGGCGAAGGCGGGCAGACAGGTGATCATCGGTTCCCGCACCGCTGCTAAGGCTCAGGAAGCCGCCGAGCATCTGAGCGCCGGGCTGGATACCGTGATCCGGTACGCCTCCAATCTGGAGGCCGCGCGCGCGGCAGACGTCATCGTCGCGACCGTGCCCTTCTCCTCCCAGTCGGCCGTGCTTGAAGAAATCCGCCCCGCCCTAGCCGGCAAGATCCTAATCGACACCACCGTTCCTCTCGTTCCACCCAAGGTCGCGCGCGTACAGTTGCCCGCTGAGGGCAGCGCCGCCCAGCGTGCGCAGCGGCAGCTCGGCGAGGGTGTGCGGCTAGTTTCCGCGTTCCACAACGTTGCCGCCCACAAGCTCGCCACCGACCAGGTCGTGGAATGCGACGTGCTTGTCTTCGGCGATGACAAGGCGGCACGGGCGGTCGCCGTGGACCTCGCCGACTGCGCAGGGCTGCGCGGACTGCATGCGGGCGGGCTGGCCAACTCCGCCGCGGCAGAGGCACTGACCTCAATCCTCATCTTTCTCAACAAGACCTACAAGGTGGATGGCGCGGGCATCCGTATCACCGGTCAGCTTGATCGTTCGGCAGCTGCGGATTGAGGCCTAACGATGGCATCGTCTGTCCGCTTTGCTGCGCTTCAGGGTCTCCCCGAGATCGTCCCGGGTGACGATCTCGCGGCGCTGATCGTCGCGGCTGCCGAGCGCGACGCGATCCCGATCACCGATGACACAACGCTGGTCATCGCCCAGAAGGTCGTCTCGAAGGCCGAGGGGCGCTTCGTCCGTATCTCCGAAGTGTCCCCCTCACCGCGTGCGCAGTCGCTCGCCGCGGCGACAGGCAAGGACGCGCGGTTGGTCGAGTTGATCCTCTCCGAATCCGACGCGGTATTGCGCGCCGTCCCGGGCGTGCTGGTCGTGCGCCACCGGCTCGGCCACGTCATGGCCAATGCCGGCATCGACCGCTCCAACGTCCCCGGCACTGCCTCGGACGAGACGGTGCTGCTGCTGCCACGCGACCCCAACCACAGCGCGCAGGTGCTGCGCGCCTCGATCGCCGCACGCTGCGGTGCCAAGCCGGGCGTGCTCATAAGCGACAGCTTCGGCCGTCCATGGCGCAACGGCGTGGTGAATGTTGCACTCGGTACAGCAGGCATCCCCAGCTTGGTTGACCGTCGCGGTGAGACCGACCGGATGGGGCGACGCCTGGAGGTTACTCAGATTGCGTTTGCCGACGCCATCTGCGCCGCAGCGGCTCTGGTCATGGGCGAGGGCGCGGAAGGTACCCCGGTCGTCGTGATCGATGGCCTTGCAGGCCGCTACCCCAATGCACCAGAGCGCGACTGCCGCGCCCTCATTCGGCCACTCGAAGAGGATCTTTTCCAATGACTTCCATCGGCCAAGCCCATGTGGTAGCGCTTTCGGGCGGAGTGGGCGGTGCCAAGCTCGCCTACGGCCTGCTGCAGGCCCTCCCGGCCGATAGCCTGAGCATCTGTCTCAATACCGGGGATGATTTCGAACACCTCGGCCTGCATATCTCACCCGACATCGACACTGCGCTTTACACACTCGCCGATCTCGCCAACCCGCAAACTGGTTGGGGCAGGCGTGATGAAACGTGGACCTTCATGCAGGCGCTAGACCGGCTCGGCGGCGAGACCTGGTTCCAACTCGGTGACGGCGATCTGGCGACCCATGTGGAGCGCACATGCAGGCTTGCCCGCGGAGAACTCCTGAGCGGCATCGTGAGCGATTTCGCACGGCGTCTGGGCATTCGCGCACGCTTGGTGCCGATGAGCGATTCGCAGGTACGCACCCGCGCCATCACCGATGAAGGGGAGTTCGATTTCCAGGACTACTTCGTCCGCCTGCAGTGCCGTCCGCGCATCCAAGCGATCCGCTACATGCACGCCGATGCGGCGCGTCCAGCGCCAGCGATCGAGTCGGTACTGCGCGATCCAGGCCTGGAGGCGATCGTGATCTGCCCCTCCAATCCCTACTTGAGCATCGATCCGATTCTCGCCGTGCCCGGCATGCGATCCGCCATCCGGGCAGCCGGCGTACCGGTCGTCGCGGTGTCGCCGATCATTGCTGGCGAGGCGGTGAAAGGGCCTACCGCGAAGATCATGCGGGAACTGGGCCGGCCGGCGAGTGCCAATGAAATCGCCCACCACTATGCCGGGCTGATCGACGGCTTCGTGCTCGACAGCCGCGACCGCGGCCTTGCCGACACGATCGGCTGCTCCGTCCACATTGCCGACACATTGATGCGCACTACGGACGACCGCATACGCCTGGCCGGCGAAACCCTCCGCTTCGCCCGCACCCTCGCTGCCACGCCAGGGGGGAGGAGACAATGAACTGCTGGGCACTTTTGGCACTCAAGCCTCCGCACCTGGGCAAGAGCCGGCTGGGCGGCACACTGTCGCGCCGACAGCGCGAACACTTGGTCATCACCATGTTCGAACATGTGCTGGAGACGCTCAACGCCGCACTCGAGATAGACCGGGTCGCGGTGATCACGCCAAATCCTGAAATACTGCCGCAGGGAGTGCTGGCGCTCGAGGACCGCGGAGCCGGGCTCAACCAGGCCCTCGACGACGGCCGAGATGCGCTGCTGGCCTTCGGCGCGACCGAGTTGCTCGTGCTCCATGCCGACCTGCCCTGGCTCAAACCGGCCGAAGTCGACGGGTTCGTGCGCCTTGGCCGCGGCACAGGGCTGGCGTTGGCGCCGGATCATCACGGTTCGGGCACCAATGCGGTGTTCCTGACTCAGCCCGACCGTTTCGATTTCCACTTCGGTAACTCCAGTTTCAGGCAGCACCTCATGGAGGCGCGAAGCCGCGGGTTCGAACCGATCATCAACGCCCCACATGGCTTCGCCGTCGACATCGATGAACCCGCAGACCTTCAGCACTACCTCGACACCCGAAGCGGCCTTCTTGAGCCGTTCCTCTCATCCTGGAGTACGACGCGATGGACAGCACGCCCGAAACACTTCTCGCCCTTGCACGCGGCGGAACACGGCTGAGCGACGAACAGCTCCGCACACTCGCGGCGCATACCGCCCCGCAAGCACTGTTCGATTGTGCGCGCGCCCTCACCGTGGCGGGTCACGGGCGACTGGTGGGGCATTCCCGAAAGGTATTCATTCCGGTCACGCGTCTGTGCCGTAACGTCTGTGGCTACTGCACATTCGCGGCATCACCCAAAGCCGTCCCAGCCCCGTTCCTAAGCCCCGAGGAAGTGCTCGAAATCGCTCGCGCTGGCGCCGCCGCCGGTTGCCGGGAGGCCTTGTTCACCCTCGGCGAGAAACCTGAGCTGCGCTACGGTGCCGCACGTGAAGCCCTAGAGGCGCAGGGCTATGCCAGCACCGTAGCGTATGTAGCCGCCCTCGCGGAGCGCGTTTTCCGCGAAACGGGATTGCTGCCGCACATCAATGCCGGCAACCTTGACGCCGCCGAGTTCAGCCTGCTGCGCCCCCACGCCGTGTCGATGGGCATCATGCTCGAGACCACCGCCGAGCGTCTCGGCATGCGCGGCCAGCCTCACTGGAACTGCCCGGACAAGCGGCCCGAGGCGCGTCTTGCCACGCTCGATGCCGCTGGCGAGGCCGGGGTGGCAATGACAAGTGGCCTGCTCATCGGCATCGGTGAGACACCCTCGGAGCGTGTTGATGCCCTGCTCGCTCTACGCGCCACCCATGAACGCCACGGCCACATCCAGGAAGTCATCGTGCAGAACTTCCGCGCAAAGGCGCGCACGCGGATGGCCGCAGCCCCTGAACCGACCGTGGCGGAGCACGCGTGGACGATCGCCATGGCGCGCATTGTGTTCGGCCCGTCCATGTCGATCCAGGCCCCACCGAATCTGCGCACCGGTGAACTGCCCGCCCTGATAGGGGCCGGCGTGAATGACTGGGGCGGCATTTCCCCGGTCACGATCGATCACGTGAACCCGGAGGCGGCCTGGCCCGAGCTCGAGCGCCTCGACGCCGAGACCCGGCGCTGTGATCGCCTGCTCGTCGAACGTCTGGCGCTGACCCCTGCGTTCGCAAACCAGGCTGCCCGATGGACCGCAGGCGACGTATTACGGGCCGTGCTGCGCAGCACGGATGCGAACGGCTGGGTGCGCGAGGACGACTGGCTCGCGGGCGCGGCAATGTCCCCAACGGCATCGATCCGCGGCCTTGCCGGCAGCGCCTCACAGGCACAGCCAAGCGCCGAGGTCGCCGCCATCCTGAACCGTGCACGCGACGGCCAAACGCTTGACGAGGGCAGCATCGCACGCCTATTCCTTGCTCGCGACAACGATTTCGCCGCCATCGTGCACGCGGCCGACACGATGCGCTCCGCACTCGTCGGCGACGCCGTGACCTATGTGCGCAACTGCAACATCAATTACACAAACATCTGCAAGCATCGGTGTGGATTCTGCGCGTTCGCCAAAAGCCGCTCCGCAAGCTCCCTGCGCGGCCCCGCCTACAGGCTCGACGCGGATTCGGTGGTCGAGCGCGCACAAGAGGCCTGGGCGCGTGGCGCACGCGAGGTGTGCATGCAGGGCGGGATCCACCCGCACTACGACGGCAACACATATCTCGAGCTCACACATGCGGTGAAGTCCGCACTCCCGGGGATGCATATTCATGCCTTCTCCCCGCTCGAGATCTTGCACGGCGCACGCTCCCTGCACCTGTCGGTGGACGCCTATCTTGGCAGGCTGCGCGAAGCTGGTCTCGGCTCCCTACCCGGCACGGCTGCCGAAATCCTTGACGACGAGGTGCGTGCACTCATCTGTGTGGACAAGCTCGACACTGCCGAGTGGCTTGACGTGATGCGCGTCGCTCATCACAGCGGTATACGTACGACCGCGACGATCATGTTCGGGCATGTGGACACGCCAGTGCACTGGGCGCGCCACCTGTTGCACCTTCGTGCGCTCCAGGCCGAGACCGGCGGCTTCACCGAGTTCGTTCCGCTGCCCTTCGTGCACATGGAGTCGCCACTCTGGCACAAGGGCCACGCGCGTTCGGGTCCCAGCCTGCGCGAGGCGGTTCTGATGCATGCGGTACCGCGCCTGGTGTTCGGTACGCTGCTGCCCAATATCCAGACCTCCTGGGTGAAGATGGGGCGCGAAGGCGCCGCCCTGTGCCTGCGCGCGGGCGCCAACGACCTCGGCGGTACCCTGATGTACGAGTCGATCACCCGTGCCGCAGGCGGGGCAAATGGCCAGTTGATGAACGATGACGACTTGCGTTCCATCGCCACCGCGGCGGGCCGCCCCCTACGGCGACGCACGACCATCTATCGGTTCGCCGATGACGAAGCGGCCGTTGGATCGACGAATCGTGCCGCCGACGTCGCTACCGCCATCTGACTGCCCGAGTTCCCAGTGCAAGCAACCACACCAACGCCGAACCATCTGCGCGAGGTAGTCGATTGCCAATGAGACTGCACGACCCACACCCCGGGTCCCAAGTACATCCGCTTGATTGCGACGTGCGCGCATGCCGAAGGCAATGCAGTGAACTGGCACACGACCATTGCGCTGTGAGTACAGCGCGCAGACCAATATCCGACCTGGAGCATCATCGATGGAAGCTCGGAATCCCTGGGGTGTCTTCGTCGCCCTGCTATTTGGCACCTTCGTCACGATCGAGGCCGCCGCGTTCCAGGCACCGGCCCTTCCCAGCGTCACACGGCACTTTGGCATCCCCGTCAATCTCGCCGCGCTGATCCTGGTTCTCTATTTCCTCGCGCTCACCGTGTTTGCACCCATCATGGGCCGCTTCGGCGACCAGCATGGGCGCAAGAAGGTGCTCACCGGCGGGCTGCTGATCTTCGCACTGTCGGAGTTCGCGGCCGCCTGGGCGCCCAACTTCCCTACCTTCCTCACAGCTCGGTTCGCACAGGGCTTCGGTGTCGCCTGCATTCTGCCGGGCGTGTTCGCCTATGTCACCCATTTGTTCCCGGAGCAGCGTCGCGGCACGGCCCTAGGCGTCCTGACCTTCACGATGACCTTCGGTGCCGCCTCCGGCGGTCTGCTCGGCGGCCTGCTCATCGACCGCCTCGGCTGGCCCAGCGTGTACTGGATTAGCGGAGCCCTGGCGCTCGTCGGACTTCTGACTGTGCGCCTGCTGGTGCCGGAGATCCGCGCCAAACGCATGGATGGCACCTTTGACTACCCGGGGGCAATGCTGTTGTTCGCAGCCATCGCATCGCTGCTGTCCCTGCCGACATGGGCCGGCAACTTCGGTGCCCGCTCTCCGATTACGTGGGCAATCGCCGTGACCGGCTGTACCAGCCTGGTCATGTTGTGGAGGCGCAGCGGTCGCACGGCCACACCGGTCGTTGATGCAACCATCCTGTCCCGGATGGCATTCGCGCTGCCCTCGGCAATCTACTGGCTGCACATGCTGTTCTTCAGCGGCATCGTATATTCGCTGGCCTTCTTCATCAACAACCGCCCAGGTGGCACGGCCGCGCAATTCGGCTTCGTCACCCTGTTCCTGTACGGCAGCGGTCTGCTCAGCGCACCGCTGGCCGGACGTCTGATTGATCGCTTCGAGCCACGCACGGTGTCGATCATTGCCCTCGCCGGGAGTCTTGCAGGTGCATTGATGTTTGTCGGCATCAGGGTCGATACGTCGCTCTGGATGGTGATCGCGGTGACCTGCGTACTCGGCTTCAGTATGGGCGCAAATACGCCAGCAATCATGAAGATGGCGTTCAGTGCCATCCCACCCCAGAAAATGGGTGCGGGCACCGGACTGTTCAGCATGTTCCGCGACCTCGGCAGCCCCACCGGCTCTTCGTTCTCGCTCGCCGTGTTCGGCGCAACGCTCGCCTACCAGACGAGCGCATCGCTGCAACACCGCGGTGCGTCGGCCGGGCTGGATCCGGAAACGATCGATGCGCTGACGCGCTTCGCCGGCTCGCGCGCGCAGACTCTTCCGGATGAGCTGAGTGCGCGTGTATCCGCGCACGCGGTGGAAGCGCAGTCGCTGGTTGATCACGCGCGCCTGGACGGCCTGGGTACGGCGCTCACCAATGTCGGCTATCTGCTCACCGTATTGATCGGCTTTGCGCTCCTGCTCGCCATTTGCCTGCGCCGGCAGCTGTCCGGCCCGGCGCAGGAGAGCACGTCGCGGCGCTGAACGAGCGCTCTCTGCAAAACAGGAAGATCTCGGAACAACCTGGGGCCCTGCGCCAAACCGCCATTGCACGCCGATGGCGGACACTTCGGCTACGATTTGCCGGTCACTCAGAACCACTCACGCAAGGTGTCCGCCATCGTTGGGAACGCTATCCGCGATGGGAATAGAATCACTGTCCGCCATCAGTGGAATGCGCAATCGTCGTAGCGGTGCAGGCCGCCCGAGTTCCCCCGCACGTCGCCCCGCCGAAAGGCATCGCGCAGAATCCTTTTCTTGGTTGCATTGTCCGATGTATGGAACTCGGAGCGGCCACCGCCGATCTCGGCTCCCATTTGCCAGGGGCTGCCTGCCAGGCATCCGACTCGCTATTCGTGCATCAGATACCTAGTGTCTTGAGTTAGAAATTCGTTGAACCATTAATTGATTGCTGAGTCTGTCGTGTGGTGTGTGCACATGACGGAGGCGGCGATGAGAGGAAGGCCAAAGGCGCAACTGGTGTTGAGCGAGCCCGAACGCGAACGGCTCGTGGCATTGACGCTGCGTCACAAGACGGCGCAGGCCTTGGCTTTATTGGAGCACGCGCACCATGGCGCGTGAGATGGATATGTCGCAAACGGCGGTCACGCGCATCTGGCGCGCCTTCGGCTTGCAGCCGCATCGCCAAGAAACTTTCAAGCTGTCCAGCGATCCGCTGTTCGTCGAGAAGGTGCGCGATATCGTGGGTCTGTACCTGGATCCGCCCCTGAAGGCCATGGTGCTGTGCGTGGACGAGAAGAGCCAGATCCAGGCGCTGGACCGCACGCAACCGATCCTGCCGCTGGCCCCGGGGATCCCCGAGCGTCGCACCCATGACTACATGCGTCATGGCACGACGACGCTGTTCGCGGCACTCGACATCGCCACCGGCGAAGTCATCGGTGAGATGCACCGACGCCATCGCAGCAGCGAGTTTCTGCAGTTCCTGCGCACCATCGAGGCCAATGTGCCCAGCGATCTGGACGTGCATCTGGTGATGGACAACTATGGAACTCACAAGACCCCTTCGATCAAGGCGTGGTTTGCCCGACATCCGCGCTTTCATGTGCACTTCACACCCACCTCGGCATCGTGGTTGAACCAGGTCGAGCGCTGGTTCGCGACCCTCACCGACAAGTACATCCGCCGCAGCACACATCGCTCGACTCGGCAACTCGAGCAGGCGATCAAGCAGTACCTGCAAATCAACAACGCCAACCCCAAGCCATTTACCTGGGTCAAGTCCGCAGATGACATCCTCGCAAGCATCGAGAGATTTTGTTTGCGAATTACTAACTCACGACACTAGCAAGCGCGGCAATGATGCTCAGGCTGCGCGAATGCGTGCCATCAGCGTTCGTGCGATCTCGGCAGGAGAGCCCGTGATGAACTCGCAGTTGCCCTGGATCTGGGGCACAACTTGGCGTTGCAGTTGGATCTGCGGCGTCAGCGTTGCTGCATCGATGCCAAGACTGTCGATCGGCACGATTTCGGCGCTCATCTTGCGCGCAGCCATTTTTGCCTTGGCGGTCGGAAAGCGCGGAGCGCCGAGTTCGTTGCTGACCGTCACCACCGCCGGTAACTTCCCTCGGACGACCTCGTCGCCTTCGGGGGTTGCGCGCGTGACGGTCAGGTTGCCGTCGGCGAGACTTACATCCTTTGCGAGCGTGGTCACCGCATAGCCAAGGGTCTCAGCGACGGTGAGCGGAACCACACCCTGATCGTCGTCGGAAGCCTGGCGGCCGCAGAGTACGAGGTCGGCCCCGCAATTGCGGCGAATCCAGGCTGCCAACACCTGGGCGATGCCAGTGGTGTCCAGAGTGGTAGCGCCTGGGTCAATGGCAACGATCTCGTCGGCGCCGAGCGCAGCGCATTGCTTGAGCATCGCTGTCGCATCGCTGCCAATGGTGAGTGCCACGATGCGACAGTCCACGCCTGCGTCGCGTAAACGCAAAGCCGCCTCGAGTGCCTGCTCGTCATAGCCGTTGATGAGCCGAGGGATTGCGGCGACGTCCGGGTGACGTCCGTCGGCGCTCATCTTGAGGCCGCCCGCAAGCGCGTAGTTGTTGACCGCGGCCGGGTCAAGTACTTCCTTCACGCAAACCACAATTCGCATTTTTCACTCCGTTCTGCAGGATTGTTCGATCGTCCGCCCTGGATCGGAGAGCGGATACAGGCTTTCAGCGTCGCACCAGACCGCGTCATGGACGAAACCCTCGGGTTTGCGTGTGAGCGAGCCCAGCAGATACCAGCGCCATGGATAGGGTCCGAAGTCACGGTAGTGCCCTGTCAGGCGTCCAGAAAAGAACTGCCTCCCAGCGAAGTGAGTCCCTTCGATTGGGCGACCCCCGTCGCATTCAACCTCGAGACCGCGAAGAGCATGTTCAAACCCGGCACTGAAGGGCGACTCAGGCTGAGAATCGATCGAAGACATCGAGTGCCTCCTCGACGATGTCGGACAGGATCTGGCGTGCTGGCTTCATTTCCTTGACATAGTGGATGCCTTGGCCTGCAGCCTCGGTCATTAGATCCTTACGCTGGTAGTCCAACGAGCCCTGGATGTAATTCGACGACAGGATCATCTGCAGCGGTGGCTTGAGCACTGCGGGTGCAGCATCGCTCATCCACTCGTCGTGCCACGGACAGCGAGTAGTGCGCATGGTGTAACCCGAGATGCAGTTCGAGTACATGGTGTCCTCGGTTTCGGCCTCGAGCAGGCGCTCCTTGAGTGGCATGTTGAGGTCCGATTCGCGCGAGGTGAGCCACAGTGAGCCCGTCCACACCCCGTCGGCGCCTAGCGCAAGCGCTGCGGCCAGGTGGCGACCGGTGGTAACGCCACCAGCGGCGATCACGGGGACACCCGTGCCGCGTGCTGCATCCACAACCTGCGGGACAATGGAGAAGGTGCCGATGTTGCCTGTATGGCCCGCGGCATCGTAGCCTTGGGCAATGATGACATCGGTGCCCGCCTCAATCTGGCGTTTGGCCTGTCGTGGTTTGCCGACTAAGCCCCACACCTGCATGCCCAGTTCGTGCGCGCGCTTGAGCAGGAAGGCCGGTGAGCCCAGGCCAGAGGCGAACACCGGCACACGCTCATCGAAAATGACATCGAGCTGGTCGAGCGCTCGCTTCTGATCCAGCCCGCCCCAGTGGTGAATGTCGGGCGCAATCTTGGGGTCGGGGACGTTGTACTTTCGCTGGATCTGCCGCTCAAAGTCACGCTGCTCCTGCGGAATCATCGCCAGTAGTTCATCGACGGTCTTTTCCTCGGGTACGGAAGACGGCAGGACGAGGTCGATGCCGAAAGGCTTGCCGCCGATGCGCTCTCGGATCCATTTGATATCCGCAGCGATCTGGTCAGGAGTGTGCAGAGCCTCGCCGAGTACGGCGAAACCCCCGGCGTTTATCACCGCGACGGCGACGTCTTTACAGTGGGTGAAGGCGACGACGGGATATTCGATGCCGAGCTTTTCACAAAGCTGGGTGTGAAGGGGACTTTCCATATGTCAATGCCTCCTGATGCTGTTTCGGTACGTGGGGCGCACCGGATGTCGTGCGCCCTTCTGTCGAATTAATTTAATGCAGCCACGTCGTGCTCGCTTCTGCCCTGCAGTATCGAATGTGGCCGCTCATGTTTCATTGCATGACGCGAGGTGAAAACTCAGCCGAGCGCGCCCTTTTCGCGCAGTTCGGCGACCCGTGCGGTGTCATAACCGAGAACCCCGTTCAGCACGGCGTCGGTATGCTCTCCGACGGTGGGGGCACGCTCTGGGTCGGCCTCGGGTTCGCCGATGAACTTGACCGGGAAGCCGAGCATGTCGGCACCATGCCGTTCGTGCGGCAGGACTCGGAAACGGTCTTTGAACTGGGGGTCGTCCACGATGTTCGCTGGCGTGTTGACGGGGGCGATCGGAGTGTTGAACTTCACGCCGAAATCTAGCCATTCCCGTGTCGTGCGCGAGCGGAATATGTCGCGCAGTATGGCCTGCAGTTCGCGATTGCCGCGCGCGTGGTCGGCATACTTCGAGCCAGGCCATTTCTCGCAAAGATCGATGCGGCCGACGCCGACGCAGAAGTTCTTCCAGAACGCCTGCTCGGACGCCATGAACAACACGTGGCCGTCGGCACTATCGTAGAGCTGATAACGAACGCCTTCCTTCATGCCTGCGGTGGCAACCGGGCGGCGAGCATAGTTGTCGGACTTGTTGCCGGTGACCACGTCCTCGGGGCGCGAATAGGCCATGTGGCTCTCGCTGCGATACCAGTCGAACGCGGCGGCTGCGTCGCTCTGTGCGAGTTCCATGAAGCAGCCCTTGCCGGTTTCGCGCGCGCGGATGACACCTGCGAGGACGGCCAGCCCGCCGTACAGCGGCGCGGCGTTGATGCCTATGCCGACATGCTCGGGTATATAGCAAAAGCCCTCTTCGTCGTAGGCCGGTTTTACGATTCCGCTCCAGGTGTCGTACGCGATGCCGTGCGAGGGCATGTCCTTGTAGGGACCGGTCATGCCGTAGCCGGACACTGTGCAGAACACGATCTTCGGATTGACCTCGCGCAAGTCCTCGTAGCCCAGCCCGTAACGGGCCAGTGCGCCGGGCTTGGAAGCCTCGACCACCACATCCGCGCAGCGCACCAGCTCACGATAGACCTCGCGTGCGGCCTCGTTCTTGAGGTCGAGTGTGATGCTCTTCTTGCCGCGATTGAGGTGATAGTGCATCAGTGACACCCCTTCGATGATCGGCCACGTCATTTCGCGGATGTAGTCGCCCGAGGGTGATTCGACCTTGATCACGTCGGCGCCCAGGTCGGCCAGGGCCGTGGTGACTGCAGCTGGGCCGAGGATGGAACTCTCGATCACGCGAAGGCTGGAAAGAGGAGGATGTGTAGGCATATTCGTATCTCGTGCTCGTTTACGGAACCGGGAGAGGTTGGCCAATACATGCAATCAAGATTTTTGCGGCATGGTTCGGCCGATGCTTTGGCAGGGGCTGCTGCCATCGGAACCGAAGATAGAAAATAATTGCGGGGGCTGGGATGGAAGCAAAGGTCTGATTCGGCCTATTCGGGCGCAATTCAGGTCAGTGCAGGGAAGGGGCGTTGATGCGTACGCTTTGAATCGAACAGAATCCGCTCAACGACAGCGACAGCCGGGCACTTTTCGGCGCGGCCAGGTTGCCGGCAGGTTCGCTGTCTTCCCAAGATTGTTCGAGGAGCTGAAATGGCTACATTGAAAGCGGGTTCGCGACTGAAAAGTGCGGTGTGCGATACCGAGGTGATGGTGGTTCGGACTACAACGGACGACGTACGCCTCGAATGCGGCGGCGCCGAAATGCTTGCGATGGCTGCAGAGAAGCCGGCGGGGTCGGTACTGGATGCTGCGTTCGCCCAGGGGACGTTGGTTGGTAAGCGCTACACCGATGAAACGGAGCGCTTCGAGTTCCTGTGCACCAAGGGTGGGAAAGGTAGTCTGTCGATCGACGGCGGGGCGCTCGTAGTCAAGCAGGCGAAGGCGCTGCCGTCCTCGGACTGAGATGAATGTGCTGATGACGCTGGAGATGGCGGCGGAATGCCATCCGGAACGGGTTGCAGTGACCTGCGGCGAGCACTCGATACGCTACGGCGAGATGCTCGAAGCTGCGCGTCGGGCGGGTGCGAAGATTCGCGCAAGCGGTTGTCGTTACGTAGGCATCCTGGACATCAACAGCATTGCCGCGCCTGTGGCGCTGTATGCCGCAGCATGCGCAGGGCTGCCATACGTGCCGATGAACTACCGACTGACAAAGCCGGAGATCCAGGCGCTGCTGACTCGGATCGCGCCAGCTTGGCTGATTGTGGACCCGGTCCTGCTGGAAGGCGTGGAGATCCCTTCCGGTTTCACCGTCGTCGACCGCGAATCCTTCCTGCACCACGCACTCGATGCAAACGTGCAGGCGGACGATCCTGTTCCGGCGGAGCCTGATGCGGTCGCAGTGCAGCTGTTCACCAGTGGTACGACGGGCGCGCCCAAGGCGGCCGTCCTGCGCCACGAGAACTTGATGAGCTATATCCTCGGTACCGTAGAGTTCGGTGCGGCGCAGGATGATGATGCCACGCTCGTCGCGGTGCCTCCCTATCACATCGCGGGCATATCGGCGATCCTGAGCTCCACCTATGCCTGTCGGCGGATGGTGCAGTTGGCGAATTTCGACGGCAGGGGCTGGCTCGATGCCTGTGCGCAGGAGAGGGTGACGAATGCCTTCGTGGTTCCCACCATGCTCGCGCGCGTGATTGAGTACGTCGATACCGCCGGTGTGGATGCCGTGCTGCCCGCCTTGCGCGCGCTCGCCTATGGTGGTGGCAAGATGCCTGCGCCAGTGATCGAGCGTGCCATGCAGCTTTGGCCCAAGGTCGATTTCACTAACGCTTACGGCCTTACAGAGACCAGTTCAACCATCGCACTGCTCGACCCCGAAGGTCACCGCGAAGGTTTCTTCAGTGTCGATCCGGAGGTTCGCAAGCGCCTGCACTCAGTGGGCCGGCCAATCGACACGGTCGAAATCGAGATCCGCGATGGCGATGGGAAGGCTTTGTCTGTGGGGGAGTTGGGCGATGTGTTCGTGCGTGGCGGGCAGGTGTCGGGCGAATACCTAGGCATTGGCTGTCTGCTCGACGCGGAGGGCTGGTTCCCGACCCGGGACCGTGGCTACGTGGACAAATATGGCTTTCTCTATCTCGATGGTCGTGCTGATGACGTGATTGTGCGCGGTGGCGAGAACATCTCTCCCGGCGAGATTGAGGATGTGCTGCGCCAGCATCCAGCGATCGCCGATGTCGCCGTAGTCGCGGTTCCCGATACGGAATGGGGTGAGACCGTCGGGGCGGCGGTGGTTATGAATGATGGTGCGAACGTCAGCGAGGCTGAGTTGAGGGAGTGGGTTCGGGCGCGACTGCGCTCCTCACGTGTGCCTACCGTGATCAGTTTTCGCCAGCAACTGCCCTACAACGAAATGGGAAAGATCCTGCGCAGGGTGTTGCGCGACGAACTCTCGCCCTCAACTTGAACGGTTGCGCGGACATGGATGCCGGACTTGAAGTGCCCCCCAGCTCGATGGCGAAGGCGCTGCTGTCCGGTCGCAAATTCGTCCTTGCGGGGGATGGGTGTGAAACCCGTTACGCGGCGCATCTGCTCTCCGCGCTCGGTGCAGATGCATGCATCGAACCTGGGCCGGCCGACCTTCATCCGGCGCTGGCCTGGGCACGCAGTGGGCTGATGTGGCTCACCGGCACCCCTCGAGAGCCCGGAAGAATGCTGCCGTCCCCGGTGGGTGCATGCGCGAACGGCGTGCTGAAGGCACTTGCGGCGCTGGGTGCGGAACTGCCGCCGTCGTGGCGAGACGCGGACGTCATGCTCGCGCACCGCGCCGCCCTGCTTGGCCTGGGCCGGCGGGGGCGCATCTCTCCCGGCGGAAGCTGCAGGCTGCTGCAGGCCGCTGATGGCATGCTCGCCGTCAATCTGGCCCGTGCTGAAGACTGGGAGCTGGTATCTGCATGGATGGGTGGTCGCGCAATCTCCGACTGGGCTCAGCTTGCCTCGGGAGTTGCCGCCCAGACGGTGGGTGTGGTTCTTGAGGGCGCGCGGTTGCTCGGATTGCCGATAGCCGTCGCGGATGTGGTGCCGCGGGATGCCGCCCCATGGTGTCGTGTGCGCCCTGTTGGCGAGCGGTCGGATCGTGTGCAGCGTCGGCGAACTCCCCGGGTGATCGACCTGTCTTCCCTCTGGGCGGGGCCCCTCTGTGCGCAGATCCTGCGCCAGCTCGGCGCCAGCGTGATCAAGGTCGAGAGCACGCGTCGCCCCGATGGCGCCCGCGCCGGTAACTCGGAATTTTTTGACCTGGTCAATGCTGGCAAGACCTGTGTGGCGATCGATTTCTCGTCTGCCGGCGATGTGGCCCGACTGCGGCGCCTGATCGAGACGGCCGACATCGTCATCGAGGCCTCCCGGCCACGCGCGTTGCGTCAGCTCGGCATCAATGCCGAGAGGGTGCTTGCCGATAGTCCCGGTCTGAGCTGGATCAGCATCACCGGTCATGGCCGTGAGGAACCCGAGGCGGGCTGGGTCGCCTTCGGTGACGACGCTGGCGTGGGTGGCGGATTGTCGTCACTGCTTGCGCGCACCACTGGTGAGTGGGCCTTCTGTGGGGATGCAATTGCCGATCCGCTGACCGGTCTGCATGCTGCCCTGGTGGCTTGGTGCGCACATGCCGCGGGAGGTGGAAGCCTGATCTCGCTCGCCATGCGCGATGTCGTCGAGTGCTGTGCGGCCTGGGAGCAGCTGCACTGCAATGACGCCCTCCATGCGCGCATGCAGCGCTGGCGTAGGCTGGCGTCCGCACGCGGACTGCTCGACTGCAGGCCGCAGCGTCCCATTCTGGCAGGCCCTGCACGTGCGCATGGCGCTGACAACGCAGCGCTGGACGAGCTGCTCGCATGCTGATCATCAAGGCGAACACACCTGAGCACGCGCATATCGCGCTCCGTACCGACGGCGAGCACATCGTGGCGCTTGCGCCGAACCTTACCCCCGAGCCGGGCGAGATCGTGTTCGATGCCGCGGGCGGTGCGATGCTGCCCGGCCTGCACGACCATCACCTGCACCTACTCGCCTATGCCGCAGCCATCGATTCGGTGCATTGCGGGCCGCCGCAGCTCGATTGCGCGCAAGCACTTGCCGCGACGCTCGCCACAGTTAACACAAATTCGGAGGGCTGGATCCGCGGCTTCGGATATCACGAATCGGTAGCGGGCGATATCGATCGATACTGGCTGGATCGTGTAGTACCCGGACGACCGGTTCGTATTCAGCATCGAAGCGGTCAGCTATGGATCTTCAACTCCCTCGGCTTGCAATGCCTTGGTGTCGATGATGCGTGCGGGATCGATCCGTTCGAGCGCCTCGACGGCAAGCCGACCGGGCGCCTTTACGGTGCGGACTCATGGATTCGGGAGCGGCTCGGAGCGTCGATGCCGGCACTGGGGGAAGCCAGTCGGCGACTTGCTCGCCTCGGCATCACTGGCGTGACCGACGCGAGCCCCGGAAATGGCCTTGCTGAATTTCGCCATTTCGCTGCAGAGAGCGAAGCAGGACGCTTGCAGCAGAACGTTCTGGTAATGGGCAGCGAAGCGCTCGACCCCTCATGGACAGCGCCCGGCCTCTCTGTCGGCGCAACGAAGATCCACCTACGCGAAGCTTCGCTGCCGTCATTCGACGCCCTGTGCGACCGGATCGAGCACAGCCACCGCACCGGTCGCCCGGTCGCCGTGCATTGCGTGACACTCGTCGAGCTCATGCTTGCGGTGACGGCACTGCAGACGGCAGGTGTGCAGACCGGTGACCGTCTGGAGCACGCGGCGCTGGCCACCATGGAGGCTGTCGATCTGGTTCGGGAGGCGGGCCTGCATGTGGTCACGCAGCCGAACTTCATTTTCGAGCGTGGTGACAACTACCTTGCCTCGCTGCCCGCGGAGGATCTGCAAGGGCTCTACCGTACCGGGAGCTTCGCAGCTGCCGGTGTCGCCGTTGGTGCCGGCTCCGACGCTCCGTATGGAGACCCGGATCCGTGGCGGGCTATTGCTGTGGCATTGGATAGACGGACGCGTACGGGGCGTGTGCTCGGCGCAGCGGAGGGGCTTACGCCGGACTCGGTGCTTGATCTTTACTGTTCAGATCCGCAATACCCCGGCGGCACCCGCCGCAGTCTAGAGGTTGGAGGTGTCGCTGACCTGTGTGTGCTGGATCGCCCACTTGCACGGGTATTTGCGGATGCCGCTGCGGTTAATGTCCGTTTGACGATCTCTCGCGGTCGCGTCGTTCATTGCGCGTAGCGCGTCGCCAGACGTACTGTGCTAGTACTCCAACCCGGAAGTAACGGAACATAGATACACGTCGCACATCGTCGCACATCGTCGCACGATGCGAACATGAGGTGTAGCCATGCGCCAGACGGAATTGCACTTGAGCCAAGAGGATCGTGCGGTGATCGACACCATCCGTACAAAGGGACGGCATCAATCGCGCGAGGTAACCCGCGCTCATGTGTTGGCCAGCCTGGATCGAGGCATCCCAGAGGCGCAGATCATGGCTGTGCTCGGGATAGGACGTACCGCCGTGTGGCGCACCCGTGCGGCGTACTTGCAGGGCGGAGTCGACCTGGCGTTGTTCGACGTTGCGCGATCGGGCCGACCTGTCCAGTACGACACCGACGCCGAGGCTCGGGTCACGGCGCTGGCATGCACGAGCCCGCCCGCCGGAAAGCAGCGCTGGACACTCATGGAACTCGAGCGAGCCGCGCGCCAGAAGCAAGGTCTGGGCAACGTGAGTCGGGAAACCGTGCGGCGCATGCTCAGAAAAACGACCTCAAGCCCTGGCGCAGGCTGCTGTGGTGCTTCGGCGCGTTGACCGAAGAATACCGGCAACGGATGTACGCCCTGCTTGAACTGTATGCGCGGCCGCTCTGCCAGGCCGAGCCGGTCATCTGTATCGACGAGAAGAGTCTGCAACTCATCGCCCACAGCCGCGAACCGCTGCCGATGGCCGCGCACCGTGCGGCCAAGCAGGAATAGGAGTACGTGTGCAACGGCACGGCCAACCCGCCTAATCGCGTTGTGCTGCCATCACAGTATCTATAGCCACGCAGGTCATCTGGCTTGGAAGTGTATTTGTTACAAAGGCCTCGAATCTTCTTGACTTTTTAAATCCATCAGCGCGCAATATACAAAAAGCCACGCAGGCAATACAAAGACTGCGCGGCCAGCTACAAAAAATGCTTCATCAAGCAAAGGCAAGCGCGCTGGAGCAAGCTCCTGAAGACAACCGACATCTGGACCGACAACTGATCGCCGCTGGTCAAGCCAGCAGCCCTCCCACTCAAGTCAGCTTGGGCTGCCGTTTTCATCGTGCGCCCAGGCCTCGCGCCAAGCATTGAACTGGCTGGGCCGCAGCCCGTAGCGTGCCAGCACACCTTCGTGCAAACGCCGCAGCTCGTCGAGCACCAAGGTGCGCACGGCTTCGGCCTGGTCGGGTGGGACTTCAGCGGCCAAGGCTGCTTCCACCACGGCAATCGCATCGGCTTGGGGCTGTTGCACGACGGCGCGCACGGCGTCTTTGATGAGGGTCCGGTACGTCAGGCGCAGCGGGTCTGGCTCGGCCAGGGTTTGGCGTATGGCCGTGTATTCCTGTGTACTGCGCTCATAGGCCCAGACGAACAGGTCGCGCAGCAACTCCACGCGGCCCATCTCATAGATGCCCAGCATGGCCTGGGCGTAGGCATCGGCGGGCACATCCACAAAGGTCAGCGGACACAGGTTGGCGCGAAACAGCGGCGCGTTGGCCGCCAGCCGTGAGGTGCGCTTGTTGATGTCGGCAAACGGCTGCAGGTAAGGCACATGCACCATCATGAAAAACGCTTGCTCGAACGGGTCGGCAATGGCATTGGCCTTGGCGATCACCTCGTCCAGCAATTCCGCCAGCACCTGCGGCGCGCTGATGGAGCGGTACAAGCTCAGTCCAATATCCGCCGCATGCTGGCGCACGCGGCCTTCGTCGGCGGGGTTGGGCAACAGGTTTTCCGCCAGCGCCGCGTGCACGTTCATCAACAGGTAGCGGCTCCACAGTGGCTTGCCAGGCTCCAGCGTGCTGACGCTGTCCAGCAGCAGCTCGATGGCGGCCTTGTGGTTCAAGATCATCTGCGTCTCGATCCTGGCCTTACCCTGCGCCGCCGTGCCTTCTTCGATCAAATGCAAGGTATCCAGGCGCGAATAGGTATTGCCTTCCATATGGCTGGAGGCCCAGGACAGGTCAATCAGCAAGCGGTTGAGCATCGCCCGGCTGTAGGTGCCCGCGGGCGCAGTGGCAGCGTCGGTGCGCCCTTGGGCATGGAGCTGGCGGCGCACGGTTTCAGGCAGGTAGAAGGTTTGATGGGGTTGATAGCTCTGCAGCAGGTCTCGTTGATAGCCCACGGGTTGGCGCTGGCTTGGGGCTTGCTGCACATAACGCAGCACCTCTTGCGCATCCGGAGCCAGCCGCAGCATCGACGGTGTCTGGATGCTGCCGAACCCGCTGGGCGCCGGCCCATCGGGCGGTACAGTCTGGCCCAAGGGCAAAGCGCGATATCGGCGCCCTCGCCCATCGCCCTCGCCCATCGCCCACCGCCCACCGCTGCAATACGCCCGTCGTGCACCCATTGCGCCAACCAACGCTGGGTGGTGCGGCGGGATAGCTGAGGGAATTGCGCCAACAATTGGGCCACCGAGACACCTTGCGGGCCGTCGGTTTGAATCGCAACGAGCAGTTGGGCCTCGGCGGTTCTCGAGCTTGACGCATCTGAGGTGGTGGTCGTGGACATGGTGGCGCATTCAAAGAATGAGTGGCGCAATTTTGGCGCGATTTAAAAAAATGCCCCACGCCCCCATCAATCCCGCGGCCAACAGATAAAAAAACCGCGCAGCCCTGGTTAGGACTGCGCGGCCAGCTACGGAAAACGTAGTGTTATTTACGCTGCGGCGGCACGTCTGTGCAGCTGCCGTGGGCGATCTCGGCGGCCATGCCGATGCTCTCGCCCAGCGTGGGGTGCGGGTGGATGGTCTTGCCGATGTCCACGGCGTCGGCGCCCATCTCGATGGCCAGGGCGATCTCGCCGATCATGTCGCCGGCGTGGGTACCCACGATGCCGCCGCCCAGGATCTTGCCGTGGCCGTGGGCCTCGGGTGAATCATCGAACAGCAGCTTGGTGTAGCCCTCGTCGCGGCCATTGGCGATGGCGCGGCCGGAGGCCGTCCAGGGGAACAGGCCCTTCTTGACCTTGATGCCCTGCGCCTTGGCCTGGTCTTCGGTCAGGCCCACCCAGGCGACCTCGGGGTCGGTGTAGGCGACGCTGGGGATCACGCGGGCGTTGAAGGCGCTGCTCGCCAGTTCCTTGTTGCCCTGCAGTTCACCGGCGATGACCTCGGCCGCTACGTGCGCCTCGTGCACCGCCTTGTGTGCCAGCATGGGCTGGCCGACGATGTCGCCGATGGCGAAGATGTGCGGCACGTTGGTGCGCATCTGGATATCGACGTCGATGAAGCCGCGGTCGGTCACGGCCACGCCGGCCTTGTCCGCGCCTATCTTCTTGCCGTTGGGGCTGCGGCCCACGGCCTGCAGCACCAGGTCGTAGGTCTGCGGCTCAGGGGCGCTGCCGCCCTCTTCCGCGGGGGCGAAGCTGACCTTGATGCCCCCGGGCGTGGCTTCGGCGCCCACGGTCTTCGTCTTCAACATGATGTTGTCGAAGCGGTGCGCGTTCATCTTCTGCCAGACCTTAACGAGGTCGCGGTCGGCGCCCTGCATCAGGCCGTCAAGCATTTCCACCACGTCCAGGCGCGCGCCCAGCGTGGAGTACACCGTGCCCATTTCCAGGCCGATGATGCCGCCGCCCAGGATCAGCATGCGCTTGGGAACGCCTTGCAGCGCCAGCGCGCCGGTGCTGTCCACCACGCGCGGGTCATCCGGCATGAAGGGCAGGCGCACGGCCTGGCTGCCCGCGGCGATGATGGCGCGCTGGAAGGCGACGACCTTTTTGCTGCCGGTCTTGTCCTGGCCGTCACCCGTGGTTTCTTCCACCTCCAAGTGGTTGGCGCCGACGAAGCTGCCGTAGCCGCGCACGGTCGTCACCTTACGCATCTTGGCCATGGCAGCCAGGCCGCCGGTCAGCTTGCCGATGACTTTCTCTTTGTGGCCGCGCAGGGTGTCCACATTGACCTGGGGCGCGCCGAAGCTGATGCCGGCCTTGTCGAGGTGGGCCACTTCGTCCATGACGGCCGCGACGTGCAGCAGTGCCTTGGACGGGATGCAGCCCACGTTGAGGCACACGCCGCCCAGCGTCGCGTAGCGCTCCACGATGACGACCTTGAGGCCCAGGTCGGCCGCGCGGAAGGCGGCGGAGTAGCCGCCGGGCCCGCCGCCCAGCACGAGCACGTCGCACTCCAGGTCGGCCGTGCCGCCGAAGCTGCTTGCTATAGGTGCAGGAGCTGCTGGCGCCTGCGGGGCGGGCGCTGGGGCCGGTTTTGCCTCTGCAGCCGGGGCCGGGGCCGGGGCCGGCGCAGCGTCCGAGGACTCCAGCGTCAGCACGACGGAGCCCATGGCCACCTTGTCGCCGAGCTTGACCTTGAGTTCCTTGACCACGCCCGCGTGGCTCGACGGGATTTCCATCGATGCCTTGTCGGACTCTACGGTGATGAGGCTTTGCTCCACCTTGATGCTGTCGCCGGGCTTCACCAGCACTTCGATCACGCCGACTTCGGCGAAGTCGCCGATGTCGGGTACCTTGATGTCGATCACTGCCATGTCAGTTTTCCTTTCAGAGCAGCACGCGGCGGAAGTCCGCCAGGATCTGGCCCAGGTAGGCGTTGAAGCGCGCGGCCGCGGCGCCGTCGATCACACGGTGGTCCCAGGTGAGCGACAGCGGCAACATCAGGCGCGGCGCAAACTGCTTGCCGTCCCACACCGGTTCGATGTTGGAGCGGCACACGCCCAGGATGGCGACCTCGGGCGCGTTGATGATGGGCGTGAAGTAACGCCCGCCAATGCCGCCCAGGCTGCTGATGGTGAAGGTGGCGCCGCTCATGTCGGCCGGGCCCAGCTTGCCGTCGCGGGCCTTCTTGGCGAGTTCACCCATCTCCTGGCTGATCTGCAGCACGCCCTTCTTGTCGGCGTCCTTGATGACGGGCACGACCAGGCCATTGGGCGTGTCGGCCGCAAAGCCGATGTGCCAGTACTGCTTGTAGACCAGCGCGTCGCCGTCCAGGCTACTGTTGAACTCGGGGAATTTCTTCAGCGCGGCCACGCAGGCCTTGATCAGGAAGGCCAGCATGGTGACCTTGACGCCGCTCTTCTCGTTCTCCTTGTTGGTGGAGACGCGGAAGGCTTCGAGGTCGGTGATGTCGGCGTCGTCATGGTTGGTGACGGCCGGGATCACGATCGCATTGCGCAGCAGGTTGGCACCGCTGATCTTCTTGATGCGGCCCAGTTCTTTGCGCTCTATGGGGCCGAACTTGGCGAAGTCCACCTTGGGCCAGGGCAGCAGATCCAGGCCCACGCCCGTGCCACCACCGGCCGGGGCCTTGGCGGCCTGGGCCTGGGTTTGCACGGCGCCGCTCATCACTGCGCGGGTGAAGGACTGCACATCCTCGGCCGTGATGCGGCCCTTGAGGCCCGTGCCCTTGAGCTCGGCCAAGGGCACACCCAGTTCGCGGGCGAACTTGCGTACCGAGGGGCTGGCGTGGGGCAGCTGGCCCGTGGGCGCCACCGTGGGGTTGTGCGCCGGGGCGGCCTGGGCTGGCGCAGCGGCTGCAGCCACGGGAGCTGCCGCAGCTGCGGCAGTAACCGGTGCCGGCGCGGCGCTCGCAGGCGCGGTCGCGGTCGCGGGGGCGGCGGCAGCAGGCGCCGTGCCTTCGAGCATCGCCACCAGGTCGCCGATGTTGACCTTGTCGCCGATCTGGACCTTGAGCTGCTTGAGCACGCCGGCCGCGGGCGAGGGGATTTCCATCGAGGCCTTGTCGGACTCGACGGTGAACAGCGACTGCTCTACGCGGATGGTGTCGCCCACCTTGACCAGCAGCTCGATCACGGCCACGTCCTTGAAGTCGCCGATGTCGGGCACGCGCACTTCGATGGGGCCGGCTGCGGCCGGAGCTGCTGCGGGTGCGGCTGCAGGCGCTGCAGTTTGTGTAGCTGCTGGCGCTTGTGCAGCGGGCGCTGGAGCCGCTTTTGACTCGGATGCGGCGGCGTCCGCCGATTCCAGCTCGACGATCACGCTGCCCTGCTTGACCTTGTCGCCCAGCTTGACGGTGACGGCCTTGACGACGCCGGCGTGGCTGGACGGGATCTCCATCGAGGCCTTGTCGGACTCGACGGTGATCAGCGACTGCTCGGCCGCGACGGTATCGCCGGGCTTGACCAGCAACTCGATCACGCCCACTTCGTCAAAGTCCCCGATGTCGGGAACCTGGATTTGAATCAATGCCATGGTTTGTCTCCCTCGGTTTTCAAGCGTGCAGCGGGTTGATCTTGTCGGCATCGATGCCGTACTTCTTGATGGCCTCGGCCACCTTGGCCATGGGCAGCTTGCCCTCGTCGGCCAGGCTCTTGAGCGCGGCCACGGTCACGTAGTGGCGGTTGACCTCGAAATGCTCGCGCAGGCGGTAGCGGAAGTCGCTGCGGCCAAAGCCGTCGGTGCCCAGCACGGTGTAGGAGCGGCCGGCAGGAATGAAGGCACGGATCTGCTCGGCAAAGGCCTTCATGTAGTCGGTGGATGCCACCACGGGGCCGGCATGGCCCGACAGCTGCTGCGCCACGAAGGACGCGCGCGGTGACGCCAAAGGGTGCAGCAGGTTCCAGCGTGCAGCCTCCTGGCCTTCACGGGCCAGCTCGGTGAAGCTGGTGCAGCTCCACACATCGGCCTGCACGCCCCAGTCGGTGGCCAGCAGCTTTTGCGCCTCAAGGGACTCGCGCAGGATGGAGCCCGAGCCCAGCAGCTGCACGCGCAGCTCGCCCGGCGCGCCGGCCTTGCACAGGTACATGCCCTTGAGGATCTGCTCCTCGGTGCCGGCCGTGAGGCCCGGCATGGCGTAGTTTTCGTTGAGCAGCGTGATGTAGTAGAAGACGTTTTCCTGCTTCTCCACCATGCGCTTCAAGCCATGCTGCATGATCACGCCGACCTCGTGCGCGAAGGTCGGGTCATAGCTCACGCAGTTGGGGATGGTTGCCGACAGGATATGGCTGTGGCCGTCCTCATGCTGCAGGCCCTCGCCGTTCAAGGTAGTGCGCCCGCTGGTGCCGCCCAGGATGAAGCCGCGCGCCTGCATGTCGCCGGCGGCCCAGGCCAGGTCGCCAAAGCGCTGGAAGCCGAACATCGAGTAGTAGACGAAGAACGGGATCATGATGCGGTTGTTCGTCGAGTACGACGTGCCCGCGGCAATCCACGAGCACATGCCGCCCGCCTCGTTGATGCCCTCCTGCAGGATCTGACCGGCCTTGTCCTCCTTGTAGTACATGACCTGGTCGCGATCGACCGGGGTGTACAGCTGACCTAGCGGGTTGTAGATGCCGATCTGGCGGAACAGTCCTTCCATGCCGAAGGTGCGCGCCTCATCGACCAGGATGGGCACGACGCGCGGGCCCAGCGCCTTGTCGCGCAGGAGTTGCGTCAAAAAGCGCACATAGGCCTGGGTGGTGCTGATCTCGCGGCCTTCGGCCGTGGGGTCCAGGATGGCCTTGAAGGTATCGAGCGCGGGCACGGTGAAGCTCTCGTCGGCATGCGTGCGGCGGTGCGGCAGGTAGCCGCCCAGGGCCTTGCGCCGATCGTGCAGGTACTTCATCTCCGGCGTGTCGTCGGCCGGCTTGTAGTAGGGCAGCTTTTCCAGCTCGCTGTCGGGGATCGGGATGGCGAAGCGGTCGCGGATGTAGCGGATGTCCTCGTCATCGAGCTTCTTGGTCTGGTGCACGGTGTTCTTGGCCTCGCCCGCCTTGCCCATGCCATAGCCCTTGACGGTCTTGACCAGCAGCACCGTGGGCTGGCCATGGTGTTCGTTGGCAGCGTGGAAAGCAGCGTAGACCTTCTCCGGGTCGTGGCCGCCGCGGCGCAGTTCCCAGATGTCATCGTCCGACAGGTGCTCGACCAGCTTGAGCGTCTCGGGGTACTTGCCAAAGAAATGCTTGCGGATGTAGGCGCCGTCCATGGCGCGGTAGGTCTGGTAGTCGCCGTCCAGCGTCTCCATCATGACCTGCTTCAATTTGCCGCTCTTGTCGCGCGCCAGCAACTCGTCCCAGCCCTTGCCCCACAAGAGCTTGATGACATGCCAGCCGGCGCCGCGGAAGTCGCCTTCCAGCTCCTGGATGACCTTGCCATTGCCGCGCACCGGGCCGTCCAGGCGCTGCAGGTTGCAGTTGATAACGAAGATCAGGTTATCCAGGTTCTCGCGCGCCGCCAGGCTGATCGCGCCCTTGCTCTCGGGCTCGTCCATCTCGCCATCGCCCAGGAACACCCAGACCCGGCGGTTGTCGGTCTTGGCAATGCCGCGTGCATGCAGGTACTTGAGGAAGCGCGCCTGGTAGATGGCCATCATCGGGCCCAGGCCCATGGACACCGTGGGGAACTGCCAGAAGCCGGGCATCAGCTTGGGGTGGGGGTAGCTCGACAGGCCCTTGCCGCCGACTTCCTGGCGGAAGTTCTCCAGCTGGTCCTCGCTGATGCGGCCTTCCAGATAGGCGCGGGCATAGATACCGGGCGCGCTGTGGCCCTGGAAGTAGATGCAGTCGCCGCCATGGTCTTCGCTCTCGGCGTGCCAGAAATGGTTGAAGCCCGCGCCCCACATGCTGGCGAGCGAGGCAAACGAGCCGATGTGGCCCCCGAGGTCACCGCCGTCTTCTGGATGCAGGCGGTTGGCCCGCACCACCATCGCCATGGCGTTCCAGCGCATGTAGGCGCGCAGACGCTTCTCTATCGCAATGTTGCCGGGGCAGCGCGTCTCCTGCTCGGGCTCAATCGTGTTCACGTAGCCGGTGTTGGCAGAGAACGGCAGGTCTATGCTGCTTTGGCGCGCGCCTTCGAGCAATTGCTCGAGCAGAAAGTGGGCGCGCTCCGGCCCCTCTTTTTCTATCACCGCGGAAAGCGCCTCCAGCCACTCGCGTGTTTCCTCTTGGTCGATGTCGGCGGCGCTCAGGCCTTTGGTGGGATCGGACATAGCCTTCGTCTCCTTATGAAGTGGGTGCTGACAGGTGGAATATTGCCCGAAGTTTCGCACAATTTTTTGAAATTTCAAATAGTGCTAGTTAATTTCTCATTATGAAATTTTGTTGCGAGCGCACAAAATTTCTTCTGGTGAAATCGCATGCGGCCAAGGCGTAAACTTCCTCTCATGCTCTCTGCCGACGTCTCCGCCGCCCCGACCGCGTCCGCCGTGAAGGCGCCGGCACGCTGGTGGCGCTCATGGTGGCGCAGCCTCTCTCCCGGTCGCCAGGACCGCTTTGCCGCGCTGGCGCCCCTGGCGGCCGTGTTGATGTTCATGGCGGCCATTGCCGCATCGTTCTGGTATTTGCGCACCGAGGAAATCGACCGGGAGAAAGAGGCCCTCAAGCGTGACGTGGAATACGCGCAGCAGCGCGTACGCCTGCGCCTCTTGGAGCGCCAGGAACAAATCATGCGCCTGGCGCGCGACCTTTCGAACGAGGAACTCACGCGCGCCGACTTCATGGCACGCGCGGAGGCCCTCATCAGCCAATACCCCGAGCTGCAGGCCATTACCTGGATCGACGACCGCCGCCGCATTCGCGCCACGCACGCTGCACCCACGGTGAGCAGCAACCAGCTGCGCGTGAACGGTGAAGTGCTCAAAACCGGCGAGGCCGCAGACCTCTTCAAGCTGGCACGCGACATGCAGCAGCCGGTGTATTCCCAGCCCGAGGCCGGCAGCGACGATGCCACGCCCCTGCTGCAGCTGCAGGTGCCGCTATCGACGCAAGGCAAGTTCGCCGGCGTGGTACTGGCCGAATACTCCATCGACAGCCTGCTGCGCTACGGCACGCCCACGGAGGTGCTGGCGCGCTACGCCGTCACGCTCGTCGACGGCCACGGGCGGGTCTTGGCCGGCACACCGCTCGCCCCCCGGCACAACCCGCTTTTGCCCTGGGCCACCAAGGCCAATGCGTACGAAGTCCCGGTCTCCCCGGTAGGCAACGGCCTGGTGCTGCGCGGCCAGGCCTACCGCACCTCATTGGGCGTGGTGGGCAATGGGCTGTTCTGGCTGGTGGGCACCCTGAGTGCCATGACCTCATGGATGCTGATTGCCACCTGGCGCCATACACGCCGGCGCCAGCAGGCCCAGCGTGCGCTGGTGGCCGAGACCAATTTCCGCCGCGCTATGGAAAACTCCATCCTCACCGGCATGCGCGCGCTGGACCTGGAGGGCCGCATCACCTATGTCAACGCCGCCTTCTGCCAGATGACCGGATGGACCCAGGCCGAGCTCATTGGCCAGACCCCTCCCTACAGCTATTGGCCCGAGGGCGAGTACGAGCGACTGCATGCCAACCTGCGCGACGAGCTTTCGGGCAAGACCATGCCAGGGGGCTTCCAGGTGCGCGTGCGGCGCAAGAGCGGCGCGCTGTTTGATGCGCGCCTGTATGTCTCGCCGCTGATCGATGCGCGCGGCCAGCAGACCGGCTGGATGACGTCGATGACGGACATCACCGAACCCAACCGCGTGCGCGAGCAGCTCACCGCATCGCACGAACGCTTCACCATCGTGCTGGAGGCACTGGACGCATCGGTGTCCGTCGCACCGCTGGGCAGCCAGGAGCTGCTCTTTGCCAACCGCCTGTACCGCCAGTGGTTCGGCTCGCAGACCATCGGCCATCTGGAGATGGTGGCGCAGGCCGGCGTGCTGCCATCGCACGGCAGCGGTGTCGTAGAGGACGATGACGGCCTCATGGGCCTGTCCATCGACCCGTTGGCCCGCACCCGCTCGGAAAACGCCGAGATCTACCGCGCCGACCTGGGAAAGTGGCTGGAGGTGCGCTCGCGCTACCTGAACTGGGTGGACGGCCGCCTGGCGCAGATGGTCATCGCCACCGACATTACGCCGCGCCGCCTGGCCGAGGAGCAGGCCGCGCGCCAGGCCGAGCGCGCCGAGTCGGTGAGCCGCCTCATCACCATGGGCGAGATGGCGTCGAGCGTGGCCCATGAACTCAACCAGCCGCTCACCGCCATCAGCAACTATTGCAGCGGCATGGTCTCGCGCATCCAGGGCGGCCAGCTCAGCGAGGAGGCCTTGCTGGCGGCGCTGCAAAAGACCGCCCACCAGGCCCAGCGCGCCGGCCAGATCATCCAGCGCATACGCGCCTTCGTGAAGAAAAGCGAACCCAACCGCACGCTGGCCGATGTGCACGACATGGTCAGCGAGGCGCTGGAGCTCGCCAGTATCGAGCTGCGCCGCCACAACGTACGCCTGACACACTACGTGGCGGCCCGCCTGCCGCAAGTCTCGGCCGACGCCATCCTCATCGAGCAGGTGCTTATCAACCTGATGAAAAACGGCGCCGAATCCATCGCCCAGGCCCAGCGCCCGCCGGCGCTGCGCAGCGTGGAGCTGCGCGTGGTGCCGCGCCAGGTGGACGGTTGCGACGTGATCGAGTTCTCGGTGCAGGACACCGGCCGGGGCCTCGCGCCCGAAGTGCTGGCGCATTTGTTCGAGGCTTTCTTCTCCACCAAGAGCGAGGGCATGGGCATGGGCCTGAACCTGTGCCGCAGCATCGTCGAATCCCACCAGGGCAGGATGCATGCGGAGAACCTCTACAATGCAACAGATGTCATCGGTTGCCGATTCTCGTTCTGGCTACCGCTTGCCAATACGGCGGACTCCACTATCAATTCCGCAGCATCGCCAAACCCCAGGACTATTGCATGAGCTTGATTCCGAAAAAAGGCACCGTCTACGTCGTCGATGACGACGAAGCCGTACGCGACTCTCTCCAGTGGCTGCTGGAGGGCAAAGATTACCGCGTGCGCTGCTTCGATTCGGCCGAGTCCTTCCTCACCCGCTATGACCAGCGCGAGGTGGCATGCCTGATCGTGGACATCCGCATGGGCGGCATGACCGGCCTGGAGCTGCAGGACCGGCTGCTGGAGCGCAAGTCCCCCCTGCCCATCGTCTTCATCACCGGCCATGGCGACGTGCCCATGGCCGTCAACACCATGAAGAAGGGTGCGCTCGATTTCATCCAGAAACCCTTCAACGAAGAAGATCTGCTCGGCCTGGTCGAACGCATGCTGGACTGCGCGCGCGAGGCCTTCGCCGGTCACCAGCAGGCCGCCAGCCGCGACGCGCTGCTGTCCAAGCTCACCGGCCGCGAGGCCCAGGTGCTCGAACGCATCGTTGCCGGCCGTTTGAACAAGCAGATCGCCGACGACCTCGGCATCAGCATCAAGACCGTGGAGGCGCACCGCGCCAACATCATGGAAAAGCTCAACGCCAACACCGTGGCAGACCTGCTCAAGATTGCCCTGGGCCAGCAAACCGCCAAGGCCTGATTGCCCTCATTTTTGTAGCTGCCAGCGCATGTCAGTCAAGCGCCAGGCAGCTTTTTCATTTGTATTTCGCAGATTCCAGACATGACCGCCCAACTGATTGACGGCAATGCCCTCTCGCGCCAGCTGCGCACGCAAGTCGCCCAGCGCACCACTGCCCTGAAAAGCCGCGGCATCACCCCGGGCCTGGCCGTCGTGCTGGTGGGCAACAACCCGGCCAGCCAGGTCTACGTGCGCAACAAGGTCAAGGCCTGCGAGGACGTGGGTTTTCACTCGGTGCTGGAACAGTACGACGCCACCATGACTGAAGCGCAGCTGCTGGCGCGCGTGGATGCGCTCAACAACGACCCAGGCATCCACGGCATCCTGGTGCAGCTGCCCTTGCCCAAGCACATAGCCGACCACAAGGTCATCGAGGCCATCTCGCCGCAAAAGGACGTAGACGGCTTTCACGTCGCCAGCGCTGGCGCGCTGATGGTGGGCGAGGTCGGCTTCAAGGCCTGCACGCCCTATGGCTGCATGAAGATGCTGGAGTCGATCGGTATGCAGGACCTCAAGGGCAAGCATGCCGTGGTGATCGGCCGCAGCAACATCGTCGGCAAGCCCATGGCCATGATGCTGCTGGCTGCCAACGCCACCGTCACCGTGTGCCACAGCGGCACCAAGGATCTCGCCGCCATGACGCGCCAGGCCGACATCGTGGTCGCCGCCGTGGGCAAGCGCAATGTGCTTACCGCAGACATGGTCAAACCCGGCGCCGTGGTCATCGACGTGGGCATGAACCGCAACGACGAGGGCAAGCTGTGCGGCGATGTGGACTTCGACGGCGTCAGGCAAGTGGCTGGCTGGATCACCCCCGTGCCCGGCGGCGTCGGGCCCATGACCATCACCATGCTGCTGGTCAACACGCTGGAAGCGGCCGAGCGTCTGTAAGTTCACGATCTCCACAGCTTCTTGAACCGCCTGCCGGCAACGCCATCTATACGCGCATGAACAATCCCCTCCTCGACTTCTCCGGCCAGATCCCGTTCGATCGCATCACGCCGGCCGACGTGGCTCCCGCCGTCGATCAGCTGCTTGAGCGCGCCGATGCCGCGCTGGAGACCGTCACCCAGCCCGGCTACCCGGCCGACTGGAGCGCCATCGCCCGCGTGCTCGATGTGGCCACCGAGGAGCTGGGCCGCTCCTTTGGCGCCGTCAGCCATCTGAGCAGCGTGGCCGACACGCCCGAGCTGCGCGCCGCCTACAACGCCGCCCTGCCGCGCGTCACCGCGTTCTGGACGCGCCTGGGCGCCGACGAGCGCCTGTACGCCAAGTACAAGGCCATCAACCCGGCCACGCTCAATGCCGAGCAGCGCCAGGCCCACAGCAACGCCATGCGCAACTTTGTGCTGTCGGGCGCGGAGCTGCAGGGCGCGGCCAAGGAGCGCTTTGCCACCATACAGGAGCGCCAGGCCGAGCTGCAGCAGAAATTCAGCGAGAACGTGCTCGACGCCACCGACGCCTTCGCGTACTACGCAAGCGCGGACGAGGTCGCAGGCCTGCCCGCCGACGTCATGGAGGCGGCGCGCGCCGCAGCCGTGGCCGAGGGCAAGGACGGCTACAGGCTCACGCTGAAGATGCCCTGCTACCTGCCGGTGATGCAGTTCGCCAGGAGCAGCGCGCTGCGCGAGCGGCTCTACCACGCCTTTGTCACCCGCGCCTCCGACCAGGCCGAGGGCGACGCCGCGCGCTTTGACAACAGCGCCGTGATGGCCGAGATCCTGGCGCTGCGCCAGGAAGAGGCGCGGCTGCTGGGCTACGACAACTTCGGCCAAGTCTCGCTGGTGCCCAAGATGGCACACACGCCGGACCAGGTCACGCATTTCCTGCGCGATCTCGCCCAGCGCGCGCGCCCCTTTGCCGAGAAGGACGTGGCCGACCTGCGCGCCTTTGCCGCCGAGCGGCTGGGCCTGTCCGACCCGCAGGCCTGGGACTGGCCCTATATCTCCGAACAGCTCAAGGAAGCGCGCTACGCCTTCAGCGAGCAGGAGCTCAAGCAATACTTTCCCGCGCCCAAGGTGCTGGCCGGCCTGTTCAAGATCGTCGAGACGCTGTTCGAGGTGGCGATCCGCCGCGATCAGGCGCCCGTGTGGCACAGCGCCGTGGAGTTCTACCGCATCGAGCGCGGCGGCGAGCTGATCGGCCAGTTCTACCTGGACCAGCCCGCGCGCAGCGCCAAGCGCGGCGGCGCCTGGATGGACGACGCCCGCACGCGCTGGCTGCGCCCCGACAGCGGCCGGCTGCAGACACCCGTCGCCCACCTGGTGTGCAACTTCGCAGACGGCGTGGCCGGCCGCCCGCCGCTGCTCACGCATGACGACGTGATCACGCTGTTCCACGAATTCGGCCATGGCCTGCACCACATGCTCACCCAGGTGAACGAGCGCGACGTCTCGGGCATCAGCGGCGTGGAATGGGACGCCGTGGAACTGCCCAGCCAGTTCATGGAGAATTTCTGCTGGGAATGGGAGGTGCTGCGCCACATGACCGCCCATGTGGAAACGGGCGAACCCCTGCCGCGCCAGCTGTACGACAAAATGATCGCCGCCAAGAACTTCCAGGCCGGCATGCAGACCCTGCGCCAGATCGAGTTTTCGCTGTTTGACATGCTGCTGCACACCGAGCATGACCCCAAGGACGATCCGCTGCCGCTCTTGAATCGCGTGCGCGATGAGGTGGCCGTCCTCAAACCCCCGGCCTTCAGCCGCACGGCCCACAGCTTCAGCCATATCTTTGCGGGCGGCTACGCCGCCGGCTACTACAGCTACAAGTGGGCGGAGGTGCTATCGGCCGACGCCTATGCCGCCTTCGAGGAAACCGCGGACGCCAACGGCATGCCCAGCATGGAGACCGGCCGGCGCTACCGCCAGAGCATTCTGGAAGCCGGTGGCAGCCGCCCCGCCATGGAGTCCTTCAAGGCCTTCCGCGGGCGCGAGCCGCAGCTCGATGCACTGCTGCGCCACCAGGGCATGGCGTAGTAAAAAAGTGAGCTGTTTACGCTTTCTGCGCAATGATTTCAGGCATTTTTCACCTGAAGCGCTTATGCATGGTGCGCAAGCAGCTATGATTTTTGCAAGACACACAGCAGAGGGAGTCCCCGCATGATGCCCATCCGCCCCATCGCCACCGCCGCCGCCTGTACGCTGCTGACCCTGGCCGCACAGGCCCAGCAGGTCTACCGCATCGTGGGGCCGGACGGCAAGGTAACCTTCTCGGACCGCGCGCCCGCCAAGGGCGCCGACCCGACCCCGGTCGGCAGCGGCCAGCGCGCCGGTGGCAGCAACGATGCCCTGCCCTACCCGCTGCGCCAGGTCGCCACGCGCTTTCCCGTAACGCTGTACACGGGCAACGACTGCCTGCCCTGCAACGGCGCGCGCAACCTGCTCGTCAACCGCGGCATACCCTTCACGGAGCGCACCGTCGCCAGCAACGAGGATATTGACGCGCTCAAGCGCCTGAGCGGCGAGGCGAGCCTGCCGTTTGGCACCATAGGCGGGCAACAGCTCAAGGGTTTCTCGGACAGCGAATGGAGCCAGTACCTGGACGCGGCCGGTTACCCCGCGCAGTCGCAGCTGCCGCCCAGCTACCGCCGCCCCGCGGCCACGCCGCTCGTCGCCGTGACCGCCAAACCGGTGGCGCCAGCGGAAGAGAGCGCACCAGCGCCCGCAGCGCGCCCCGCAGCGCCCGCCACGGGCCGCACGCCGCCCAACCCGGCCGGCATCATCTTCTGACCCCGTTCAGAACGTCAGCGTACGCACGCCCTGCGCCGTGCCCAGCAGGCACACCTGGGCCTTCTGGTGCGCAAACACGCCCACGGTGACCACGCCGGGCCACTGGTTCACCTCGCTCTCGAAGGCCAGTGGCTCGGCAATGGACAACCCGCGCACGTCCAGGATGTGCTGGCCGTTGTCGGTCACCAGCGCCTGACCGTCCTTCAGGCGCAGCGTGGCCTGCGCGCCCATGGCCGCAAAGCGGCGCGCAATCTGGGCGGCAGCCATGGGAATTACCTCCACCGGCAGGGGAAAGGCGCCCAGCGTCTGGACGAGCTTGGATTCGTCGGCGATACACACAAAGCGCTGCGCCAGCGCCGCCACGATCTTCTCGCGCGTGAGCGCCGCGCCGCCACCCTTGACCATGTGGCCCCGGCCGTCGATCTCATCCGCGCCGTCGATGTAAACCGCCAACGACTCCACCGCATTCGCGTCAAACACCGCAATGCCCAGCGCCTTGAGCCGCGCGGTGCTGGCCTCCGAGCTGGAAACGGCGCCGCGGATGCGATCCTTGATGGTCGCCAGCGCGTCGATGAACTTGTTGACCGTGGAGCCCGTACCCACGCCCACGATCTCGCCGGGCACGACATAGTCCAGCGCGGCCCGGCCGACCAGGGTCTTGAGTTCGTCTTGGGAAAGGGATATGGGTGCAGTCATAGGGGAAAATCGCAAGTGAATCTGCAATTATCCCCATGTCCCTACTCCCCTACGCCCTCGCCCGCCCTTTTCTCTTCGGCATGGATGCCGAAGCCGCCCACGAACTGACCATGGACATGCTGGCACGCGGCCAGCGCACCCCGCTGCAATGGGCCTGGTGCAACGAAACCGTGAGCGACCCCGTGCAGCTCGCGGGCCTGACCTTCCCCAACCGCGTGGGACTGGCCGCGGGCCTCGACAAGAACGCGCGCTGCATTGACGCGCTGGCCGCCATGGGCTTTGGCTTTGTCGAGGTCGGCACCGTGACGCCCAAGGGCCAGCCCGGCAACCCCAGGCCGCGCATGTTCCGGCTGCCCGCGGCGCGCGCCCTCATCAACCGCCTGGGCTTCAACAACGAGGGGCTGGACGCCTTCATCGCCAACGTGAAGAAATCACAGGTGCGTGCCCAGGGCAAGCCCCTGCTCTTGGGCCTGAACATCGGCAAGAACGCCAGCACGCCCATAGAACACGCGACGAGCGACTACCTTACCTGCCTGGAGGGCGTGTACCCACACGCCGACTATGTGACGGTGAACATCAGCTCGCCCAACACCCAGAACCTGCGGGCTCTGCAAAGCGACGAGGCGCTGGACGCGCTGCTCTCCGCGATTGCCGAACGCCGCGAGAAGCTGGCGAGCGCACAGGGCCGGCGCGTGCCCATCTTCGTGAAGATCGCCCCCGACCTGACCGAGGAGCAGGTCGCCGTGATTGCCGCCACGCTCACGCGCCACGGCATGGATGGCGTGATCGCCACCAACACCACCATCACACGCGACGCCGTGCAGGGCCTGGCCCACGCGGGCGAGACCGGAGGCCTGAGCGGCGCGCCCGTGCTGGCGGCCAGCAACGCCGTCATCCGCCAGCTGCGCGCCGCACTGGGCCCGGCGTTTCCCATCATCGGCGTGGGCGGCGTGATGAGCGCGGAAGACGCCGTGAGCAAGATCCGCGCGGGCGCCGACGTGGTGCAGATCTACACCGGCCTGATCTACGAGGGCCCGGCCCTGGTCGGCCGCGCCGCCCGCGCCATCAAGGGCATGGACTGACCCCTGCCGAAAACACAAGGGCCGCACATGGCGGCCCTTGAAGATGGTAGATGGCAGCCGGTTACCTGCGCCGCATGCGCAAGACTGCGGGCAGCACCACGCCTGCCCATCGCATCACGCGGTTGGGTCCGGCCATGGCGGCGACGCCCAGCACGGCCGCAACGGCCACCGGGTGCAGGCGGGCAAAACTCGCAAGACGCGTGAGCAGCGGATCTGCAGGATTCACGCGCCCCTGCGTGGCCCCTGCAGCGGCACGCGCCTGCCGCAAGGCATCGCGGCGCGCGCGCAGGCGCTCGCGCTGCGCCAGGATGCGGTCAAGCACCTGTTGCTGTTCGGGCGTGGGCCGGGGTATGGTGGTCAGCATCAGACCTGCTCCTTGATCGCGCGCCAGTCCTGCAGCAACTCGCGCCGGGTGAGCGCAAAGGCGCTGTGCGCCTGGCGCGCCAGCGACAACAGGACCAGCAGCACGCCAACGCAGGCCAGGCACCACAGGCCCGCCAGAACCCAGGCCACCAGCGCACGCTGGGGCGTGTCCCAGAACTGCACCAGCACGGCCGCCGACAGCAGCAGCAGGGTTACCACGGCCAGGGCGCCGAAGATGACCAGCAGCAGCGCCAGCAGCGCCAGGCGGCGCTTGTGCTCGGCCCATTCCAGGCGCGCAAGCTCCAGGCGGTCTTCCACCGCAAGCGTGCCCTCGGAAATGGCGGCGCGCCAACGCGCGGTCAAACCCTGCAGGTTCAGCAGCGAGGTCCAGTTCATGCGCGCCATGGATGAACTACCGGCAGGCGGCGCTCAGCGGCGTGCCAGCAGAAAACCCACCAGCGCGCCCACGGCCATTGCCGCACTGGCGACGCGCCAGGGCTCATCGTGGGCATAGCGGTCGGCCGCGCGGGCAGCCTCCTTGGCCTGGTCGGCCGCCTGCTGGGCAGCGCGCACCGTGGCATCGCGCACGGTCTGCACGCCATCGTCGAGGCGCTGGCGCAGTTGTTTGATCTCGGGGATGCCGTCCAGATCACGGCTGGCCAGCAGGCCGCGCAGATCGCCGACGAGCTTCTCGAGCTCGCCCTGGGTGGTGGAGATGGTTTCGGATACGGAGGACATAAACAAGCCTTTCATAGCAGGAAACAACGGCAAGACGCCAGCCATGGCAAACATGTAGGCGGACGCTTCATCTTAGCCCAGCCAGGCGGTTTGCAACATGATTCATGGCTGCATGTGTGATGTTTGGCCCACCACAAGCAGCGCGCCGCGCTTCATTGCCCCAGCATGTCCCGCACATGCGCGCCGATGGCCAGCGCGCTCGTCAGGCCGGGCGACTCGATACCGAACAGATTGACCAGGCCGGCCACGCCATGCTGGCGCGGTCCCTGGATCAGGAAATCGGCCGCTGGCTCCTGTGGCCCATGGATCTTGGGGCGGATGCCTGCATAGCCCGCTGCCAAAGCGCCATCGCGCAGGCCAGGCCAGTATTTGCGCACCTCGGCATAAAAGCCCTGGGCGCGGCCGGCGTCCACCACCAGGTCATCGGGGCCGGCGACCCATTGCACATCGGGCCCGAACTTGGCCTGGCCACCCAGGTCCAGCGTCAGGTGCACGCCCAACCCGGCGGCCTCAGGCACCGGGTAGATCAAATGGCTGAACGGCGCGCGGCCGGAGAGCGTGAAATAGTTGCCCTTGGCATATGCCGCGCGCGGCACCTGGGCGGGATCAAGGCCGACAAAGCGCCGCGCCAGGTCCGGCGCATGCAGGCCTGCCGCATTCACCACCGTGCGGGCACTGATGCGGGTACCGTCTTCCGCCTCAAGATGTATAGCGCCTGGCGCGCACTGGGCCAGCCCTAGCGGCGAATTCAACGCCAAAAGCCCGCCAGCGTTCTCCAGATCGCCGAGCAGCGCCAGCATGAGCGCGTGGCTGTCCACGATGCCCGTGCTGGGCGACAGCAGTGCCGCCACGCATGCAAGCTCGGGCTCCAGCGCCCGTGCCTCGTCGCGGCTGAGCCATTGCAGGTCATGCACGCCATTGGCGGCCGCGCGTTGCCTTATGCCGTCAAGCTGCGCCTGTTGCTGGGCCGAGGTCGCCACGATGAGTTTGCCGCAGCGCCGGTGCGGCAGTCCACGCTCGGCACAATACGCGTACAGCATGTCCTTGCCCTGCACGCACAGCCGCGCCTTGAGCGAGCCCTGGGGGTAGTAGATGCCGGCGTGAATCACCTCGCTGTTACGCGAGCTGGTCTCCGTACCAATGGCGCTGGCCGCCTCCAGCACCATCACCTCGCGCCTTGCCAGGGCAAGCGCCCGCGCCACCGCCAGGCCCACCACGCCAGCGCCGACGACGACGCAATCCACCGTTTCGCTCATGGCTCCGGCCCTCAAGGAGTTCACACCCACGCTACGCAAAAAACCCCTTGCAGGCGGGCCTTGCAAGGGGTTCAAGTGGTGGGCGATACATGGATCGAACATGTGACCCCTGCCGTGTGAAGGCAGTGCTCTACCGCTGAGCTAATCGCCCCAAGCTTCGAACCGATAGGCCGAAGCTTGAAAAACTGGTGGGTGATACATGGATCGAACATGTGACCCCTGCCGTGTGAAGGCAGTGCTCTACCGCTGAGCTAATCACCCGTTGCCGCTATTGCGACAGCCCGTAATTATGGCATAGCTTATTGCACGCCCGAGAGAGTTCGCCAAATTGTTTTGCCACCGCTCGATTTGTCAATCTGCCCAAGCAGGCTTTCATGCTCGGCCAGTTCCTGGTCGTTGGCGGCCAGCACGGGCAGCGTGAGTGCACTCAGGTCGATGGCCGCGATCTTCACGCCGCCCTCGCCCTCGGCCGCTTCGTCCATGATCAGGAGCGCGTCCTGCCCACGGGTCAGGTTGATGTAGACGTCGGCCAGCAGTTCGGCATCGAGCAGGGCGCCGTGCAGCGTGCGGCCGGAGTTGTCCACCTCCAGCCGGTCGCACAGCGCATCCAGCGAGTTGCGCTTGCCTGGGAACATCTCCTTGGCCATGGCCAGGGTGTCGGTAATGCTGTCCACATGCGTGGCCAGGGGCGGCAGGCCGACGAGTTCCAGCTCCTTGTTGAGGAAGCCGACGTCGAAGCTCGCGTTGTGGATGATGAGTTCGGCGCCCTGCAGGTATTGCAGGATGTCCTGTACGCAATCGGCAAACTTGGGCTTGTCCTTGAGGAATTCGTTGCTGATACCGTGGACCCTGAGCGCGTCTTCGTGGCTGTCGCGCCCGGGGTTGAAGTACAGGTGCAGGTTGTTGCCCGTCAGCTTGCGGTTCTGCAGTTCCACGCAGCCCAGTTCGATGATGCGGTCGCCACCCTCGGCCGAGAGGCCGGTGGTTTCGGTGTCCAGCACGATCTGGCGCGTCATACATGCCCCCACGCTCGGCACTTCGTGTCCTCGCTGCCTCCCAAGGGGGCGCGAGCTTGCTTGGGGCGGCCCGGCGCTGCGCTCATCAGTGGTTCTCCTTGGCGTGGTTGATGGTGTATTTGGGGATTTCCACCGTCACGTCGCTCTGCGCCAGGATGGCCTGGCAGGACAGGCGCGACTGCGGCTCCAGGCCCCAGGCGCGGTCGAGCAAATCCTCTTCCTCTTCCTCGGCCTCGTTGAGTGAGGCGTATCCCTGGCGCACGATGACGTGGCAGGTGGTGCAGGCGCAGCTCATGTCGCAGGCGTGCTCGATCTTGATGTCGTTGTCCAGCAGCGCCTCGCAGATGCTGGTGCCGGCGGGCGCGGTGATTTCGGCACCCTCGGGACAGTATTCGTGATGGGGCAGGATTTTGATGACGGGCATGTGGGCCAGGAATTTTTTATAGAGATTAGAGCGAGCCGACGTTCTTGCCGGCCAGCGCATCGCGGATGCCGCGGTTCATGCGCTGGGCCGCGAAGGCCTCGGTGCCCTTGGCCAGGGCACTGGTCGCGGCCTCGACGGCGGCGGCATCCGGTGCGCCCTCCAGCGCCACGCGCAGCCCCTGCATCAGGGAGTCGATGGCGGCGCGCTCATCGGGCGAAAGCAGGTCGCCATCGGCATCCAGCGCGCTTTGCGTGGCGATCAGCAGGCGGTCGGCATCGACGCGCGCCTCGACCAGGGCGCGCGCCTGCATGTCCTGCTGCGCCGTGGCAAAGCCGTCCTGCAGCATGTGGGCGATTTGATCGTCCGACAGACCGTAGGAGGGTTTGACGTCGATGCTGGCCTCCACGCCGCTGCCCTGCTCGCGTGCGCTGACGCTGAGCAGGCCGTCGGCATCGACGGTAAAGGTCACGCGGATGCGCGCCGCGCCGGCGGCCATGGGCGGGATGCCGCGCAGCTCGAAGCGCGCCAGGCTGCGGCAGTCCTGCACCAGGTCGCGCTCGCCCTGCACCACATGCAGGGCCAGGGCGGTTTGCCCATCCTTGTAGGTGGTGAAGTCCTGTGCCTTGGCCGTGGGGATGGTCTCGTTGCGGCCGACGATGCGCTCCACCAGGCCGCCCATGGTCTCCAGCCCCAGCGACAGCGGGATCACGTCGAGCAGCAGCAGGTCGCCCGCGGCGTCGTTGCCGGCCAGCTGGTTGGCCTGTATGGCCGCGCCCAGGGCGACGACCTCGTCGGGGTTCAGGTTGGTGAGCGGCTCGCTGCCGAAGAAGTCGGCCACGGCCTCGCGCACCTGCGGCATGCGGGTGGAGCCGCCCACCAGCACCACACCCTGCACCTCATCGCGCGCGATCTGCGCATCGCGCAGCGCGCGGCGCACTGCGGCGAGGGAGCGCTGGGTGAGTGCGGCGGTGACCGTGGTGAAGTCCGAGCGCTTTACGTCAAAACTGATGTTATCGCCCGCCAGACAAGCGCTGAATGCTACGCTTTCAGAAGCTGTCAAACCTTCCTTGCAAGCGCGCGCCGCGAGGCGCACTGCCGCCTTGTCCTCGGGCGTGAGCGCCTGCAGCTTCAACTGCCCGAGCACCCAGTCGGCCAGCGCCGCGTCGTAGTCGTCGCCGCCTAGGGCCGAGTCGCCGCCGGTGGCGATGACCTCGAACACGCCCTGGGTCAGGCGCAGGATGGAGATATCGAAGGTGCCGCCGCCCAGGTCGTAGACGGCGTAGATGCCCTCGGCGGCGTTGTCCAGGCCGTAGGCGATGGCTGCGGCCGTGGGCTCATTGATCAGGCGCAGCAGGTTCAGGCCGGCCAGGCGCGCGGCGTCCTTGGTGGCCTGGCGCTGGGCGTCGTCGAAATAGGCGGGCACGGTGATGACGGCGCCGTAGATGTCGCTGTCGAAGCTGTCCTCGGCGCGAAAGCGCAGCGTGGCCAGAATCTCGGCGCTGACCTCGACGGGCGACTTCACGCCTGCGACCGTTGCAAGATTCAGCATGCCGCCCGCGCCCTGGGCCGGGACGAAGTCGTAGGGCAGTTTCTCGTGACCGGCGATGTCCGGCAGGCCCCGCCCCATGAAGCGTTTGACGGACGCCAGCGTGTTCGCCGGGTCCAGCGTCTGCGCCGCGGCGGCCTCATGCCCGATGTGGCGCGCGCCGCTGCCAAGGTAGCGCACGACCGATGGCAGCAACACCCTGCCCTGCTCATCCGGCAGGCATTCGGCCACGCCACTCTTGACCGCGGCCACCAGCGAGTGCGTGGTGCCCAGGTCTATGCCCACGGCGATGCGCCGCTGGTGCGGGTCGGGGGACTGGCCGGGTTCGGAAATCTGCAGAAGCGCCATGGGATGGATCAGGGGCAAAGGGGTGAAGGCAACCTGCTATTGTCCCAGTTGCTCGCGGCGCACATCGATGTCATGCGCAAATCGCGCAATGAACATGAGGGATCTGACCTCGCGCGCGGCGCCGGCCCAATCCTGCTGCGCGTCGATCAGTTCGCCGCAGCGGGCCAGGGCGGCCGTGCGTGCGGCCTGCGTCTCGTCGTCCAGCGCGTCGAGGTCGGCGCTGCTTGCCGCCTCGTCCAACGCCTCGCGCCACTCTATCTGCTGCATCAGGAAGGCCGCGGGCATGGCCGTGTTGTCCTCGGCGCGTATCGGCGCACCATGCAGCTCGCACAGATAGGCGGCACGTTTGAGCGGGTCCTTGAGCCGCTGGTAGGCCTCGTTGATGCGCACCGACCACTGCATGGCCACGCGCTGCGCCGCCGCGCCCTGGGCGGCAAAGCGGTCGGGATGGGCCTCGCGCTGCAGATCCTTCCAGCGCGCATCCAGCGCGGCGCGATCCTGCGCGAAGCGGCGCGGCAGGCCAAAGAGTTCAAAGTCGTCGGATTGCAGGTTCATGGCAATAAAAAACCGCCAGCGCGGCGGGCGATGGCGGTTGACTGGGGTGCTATGGCAGCTTCAGACGCGGAAGCTCTCTCCGCAGCCGCAGCGGTCGCGCTCGTTGGGATTGATGAAGCGAAAGCCCTCATTGAGGCCCTCGCGCACAAAGTCGAGCTCGGTGCCGTCGATATAGGCCAGGCTCTTGGGATCGATCAGCACCTTGACGCCGTGGTTCTCGAAAACAACATCCTCGGGAGCCTGCTCGTCCACATATTCGAGCTTGTAGGCCAGGCCCGAACAACCCGTGGTCTTAACGCCCAGGCGCACGCCCACACCCTTGCCGCGACGGGCGAGGTAGCGGGTCACATGCCGGGCGGCGGCTTCGGTCAGCGTGATGGCCATGGTCGTGTCAGGCGGCTTCCACGGCCGCGTCGTGCTTGGCTTTGTAGTCGCTCACGGCCGCCTTGATAGCATCCTCGGCCAGGATGGAGCAATGGATCTTGACGGGTGGCAGCGCCAGTTCTTCGGCGATCTGACTGTTCTTCAGGGCCGCAGCCTCGTCCAGCGTCTTGCCCTTGACCCATTCGGTCACCAGCGACGACGAGGCGATGGCCGAGCCGCAGCCGTAGGTCTTGAAGCGCGCGTCCTCGATCACGCCGGTGTCGGGGTTGACCTTGATCTGCAGCTTCATCACGTCACCGCAGGCGGGCGCGCCCACCATGCCGGTGCCCACCGAGTCGTCGCCCTTGTCGAACGAACCGACGTTGCGCGGGTTCTCGTAATGGTCAATCACTTTGTCGGAATAGGCCATGATTTACTCCTGATTTGATAGCTTCCAGCGCTTTACATACAATGGCTAGAGGCCGATTTGATACAAATTTTTAGTGCGCAGCCCACTGGATGGTGCTCAAGTCCACACCGTCCTGGTACATCTCCCACAGGGGGCTCAGCTCACGCAGCTTGGCCACGTTGTGGCGGATGGTGCTGATCGCGTAGTCGATCTCTTCCTCGGTGGTGAAGCGGCCTATGGTCATGCGCAGGCTGCTGTGCGCCAGCTCGTCGCTGCGGCCCAGCGCGCGCAGCACATAGCTGGGCTCCAGGCTGGCCGAGGTGCAGGCCGAGCCGCTGGAGACCGCCAGGCCCTTGATGCCCATGATCAGCGACTCGCCCTCGACGTAGTTGAAGCTCATGTTCAGGTTCTGCGGCACGCGGCGCTCCATGCTGCCGTTGATGAACACCTGCTCAATGTCCTTCAAGCCGTCGAGCAGGCGCTGCTGCAAGGCCTGGGCCTTGGCGTTCACCTCGTTCATCTCCAGCTTGATGATGCGGAAGGCCTCGCCCATGCCGACGATCTGGTGCGTGGGCAGCGTGCCCGAGCGCATGCCGCGCTCATGGCCGCCGCCGTGGATCTGCGCCTCCAGGCGCACGCGGGGCTTCCTGCGCACGTACAGCGCGCCCACGCCCTTGGGGCCATAGGTCTTGTGCGCGGTCATGCTCATGAGGTCGATGGGCAGTTGGGCCAGGTCGATCTCTACGCGGCCGGTCGCCTGCGCCGCGTCCACATGCAGCAGGATGCCCTTCTCGCGGCAGATGGCGCCGATGGCGGGAATGTCCTGGATCACGCCGATCTCGTTGTTCACGAACAGCACGCTGACCAGGATGGTGTCGGGGCGCAGGGCGGCCTTGAAGGCCTCCAGGTCGAGCAGGCCATCGGGCTGCACGTCCATGTAGGTCACCTCGAAGCCCTGGCGCTCCAGCTCGCGCATGGTGTCCAGCACGGCCTTGTGCTCAGTCTTGAGCGTGATGAGGTGCTTGCCCTTGCCCTGGTAGAAATGCGCCGCGCCCTTGAGCGCCAGGTTGATGGACTCGGTCGCGCCGCTGGTCCAGACGATCTCGCGCGGGTCGGCGCCTATCAGGTCGGCCACATGGCCACGGGCCTTTTCGATGGCCTCCTCGGCCTCCCAGCCCCAGGCATGGCTGCGCGATGCGGCGTTGCCGAAATGCTCGCGCAGCCAGGGCACCATGGCATCCACCACACGGGGATCGACCGGGGTGGTGGCGCCGTAGTCAAGGTAAATGGGGAAATGCGGAGTCATGTCCATGGCTGGCTCAAATAAATAGCGCTGACTGGCGAAAGGTTAAATCAAACGGAAATGCGCCGAAGCTCAGGACTTGGCGAAGGCATTGCCCAATGCAAACACCGAGTTGGGTGCGTTCACGCGGATGGGCTTGACCACCGGCGTGGTCGAAATGGCGCGGCGCGCGACAGGCTTGTCCTCGATCTGCACGCCCTTGGCGAGCTGGTCGTCCACCAGCTTTTGCAGCGTGACAGAGTCGAGGAACTCCACCATGCGCTGGTTCAGCGAGGCCCACAGCTCATGCGTCATGCAGCGACCCGCCTCGCCCAGGCAATTTTCCTTGCCCCCACATTGCGTGGCGTCAATGGGCTCGTCCACGGAGACGATGATGTCGGCCACGGTAATATCGCCGGCCTTGCGTGCCAGGGTATAGCCGCCGCCGGGGCCGCGCGTGGACTCCACCAGTTCGTGGCGGCGCAGCTTGCCGAACAGCTGCTCCAGGTAGGACAGCGAAATTTGCTGGCGCTGGCTGATGGCGGCCAGCGTGACCGGGCCGTTGTTCTGGCGCAGCGCCAGATCGATCATGGCAGTGACCGCAAAACGGCCTTTGGTAGTGAGACGCATCGCAAGCTCCTTGTCTAGGCTAGATCGTTGTCAGAACGCCGTGCGCATGGCCCGAACCATGCCGCGGCACCGTCTCCGCTCTTTCCACGGAGCGTGGCAGCGCAACCGCCGCCCCAGAAGCCCTGTCTTTCGCAAAGGCTTAATAGTTGAGTAACTGGTGGGAGTATAGCACAAATCCCTAGCAGTTTTGTCGGGTAACAAGACTGACTAGTCGCGATTTCTCCTGCGCGGTCGCCATTTCGCGCTCACGCCGCGACATGGTCATCGCCATGGGCGCCAAAGACCCGGTCCTTCAGGTGCGCCAGTTCATCGCGGACACGCGCGGCCTGTTCGAACTCCAGGTTGCGCGCAAGTTCCAGCATGCGCTTTTCCAGGCGCTTGATCTCACGGGCGATGTCCTTCTCGGACATCTCGTCGAGCTCGGCATGGCGCGCGGCCTCCTGCTCCAGGCGCTGCGCCTCCTGGCCCGCTTTTTCGCTGTAGACGCCGTCAATCAGGTCTCTTACCTGCTTGACAATGCTGCGCGGCGTAATGCCCTGCGCCTGGTTGTGCGCGATCTGCCGGGCGCGCCGGCGCTCGGTCTCGTCGATAGCCTTCTTCATCGAGTCGGTCACGCGGTCGGCGTACAGGATGGCCTTGCCATGCAGGTTGCGCGCCGCGCGGCCTATGGTCTGGATCAGGCTGCGCTCGGCGCGCAGAAAGCCTTCCTTGTCGGCGTCCAGGATGGCCACCAGCGACACCTCGGGAATGTCCAGGCCTTCCCTCAGCAGGTTGATGCCCACCAGCACGTCGAACGCCCCCAGGCGCAGGTCGCGGATGATCTCCACGCGCTCCACGGTGTCGATGTCGCTGTGCAGGTAGCGCACCTTGACGCCGTTGTCGGCCAGGTAGTCGGTGAGCTGCTCGGCCATGCGTTTGGTGAGCGTGGTGATGAGCACGCGCTGCTTCTGCTGCACGCGCAGGTGGATCTCCTGCAGCACGTCGTCCACCTGGTGGGTGGCGGGGCGCACCTCGACCTCGGGATCGACCAGGCCCGTGGGGCGCACGACCTGATCGACGACCTGGCCGGAATGCTGCTTCTCATAGTCCGCCGGCGTGGCCGAGACAAAGATCACCTGGCGCATGCGCCCCTCGAACTCCTCGAACTTGAGCGGCCGGTTATCGAGCGCCGACGGCAGGCGAAAGCCATATTCGACCAGCGTGGTCTTGCGCGAGCGGTCGCCGTTGTACATGGCGTTGAGCTGGCCGATCATCTGGTGGCTCTCGTCGAGGAACATCAGCGCGTCCGCCGGCAGGTAGTCGGTCAGCGTGGAGGGCGGCTCCCCCACCGCCGCGCCCGAGAGATGGCGCGAGTAGTTCTCGATGCCCTTGCAGTGCCCTACCTCGCTGAGCATCTCCAGGTCGAAGCGCGTGCGCTGCTCCAGGCGCTGGGCCTCGACCAGCTTGCCCTCCTTGGCAAAGAATTCCAGGCGCTCGCGCAGTTCCTCCTTGATGGTCTCCACGGCGCCCAGCACCACGTCGCGCGGCGTCACGTAATGGCTGCTGGGGTAGACCGTGAAGCGCGGAATTTTTTGCTGGATGCGCCCGGTCAGCGGATCGAACAGCTGCAGGCTCTCGACCTCGTCGTCGAACAGCTCTATGCGCACCGCCAGCTCCGAATGCTCGGCCGGAAAGACGTCAATCGTGTCGCCGCGCACGCGGAACTTGCCGCGCGTGAAATCCTGGTCATTGCGCTGGTATTGCATGCGGATCAGCTGCGCGATCGCGTCGCGCTGCCCCATCTTGTCGCCCACGCGCAGCGTCATCACCATGCGGTGGTAGCTCTCGGGGTTGCCGATGCCGTAGATAGCCGACACCGTGGCGACGATGACCACGTCGCGCCGCTCCAGCAGGCTCTTGGTGCAGGACAGGCGCATCTGCTCGATGTGCTCGTTGATGGCGCTGTCCTTCTCGATGAACAGGTCGCGCTGCGGCACATAGGCCTCGGGCTGGTAGTAGTCGTAGTAGCTGACGAAATACTCCACCGCGTTCTTCGGGAAGAACTCGCGGAATTCGCTGTACAGCTGCGCCGCCAGCGTCTTGTTGGGCGCGAACACGATGGCCGGGCGCCCCAGACGCGCGATCACGTTGGCCATGGTGAAGGTCTTGCCCGAGCCCGTCACGCCCAACAGGGTCTGGAACACCTCGCCGTCGCGCACGCCCTCCGCCAGCTTCTCAATCGCGCCCGGCTGGTCGCCCGCCGGCGGATAGGGCTGGAACAGCTCGAACGGCGAATCAGGAAACTGGACAAACTGCCCGCTGGAGGCGGGCGCGGTGGTAGCGGCTGGTTGCATGGCGATGGTCAACGACGCCCGGGCGCGCGTCGTAAAATCATGGTTTGGCCCGAAAGCCTACTGCAGCTGGGGTCACGTCACGAGATTTCCACCCCCTCAAGGATTCTTCATGTCTCTGTTTTCCGCCGTCGAAATGGCCCCCCGCGACCCCATCCTGGGTCTGAACGAGCAATTCAACGCCGACACCAATCCCGCCAAGGTCAACCTGGGCGTGGGCGTGTACTTCGACGACAACGGCAAGCTGCCGCTGCTGGCCTGCGTGCAGGCGGCCGAAAAGGCCATGATGGACAAGCCCGCCGCGCGCGGCTACCTGCCCATCGACGGCATCGCCGCCTACGACAACGCCGTCAAGGGCCTGGTCTTCGGCAGCGACTCCGAACCCGTCACCAGCGGCCGCGTGGCCACCGTGCAGGCCCTGGGCGGCACCGGCGGCCTGAAGATCGGCGCCGACTTTCTGAAAAAGCTCAACCCCAGCGCCAAGGTGCTGATCTCCGATCCGAGCTGGGAGAATCACCGCGCACTGTTCACCAATGCCGGCTTTGCGGTCGAGACCTACGCCTACTACGACGCGGCCAAACGTGGTGTGAATTTCGACGCCATGCTGGCCAGCCTGAATGCAGCAGAAGTGGGCACCATCGTCGTGCTGCACGCCTGCTGCCACAACCCGACGGGCTACGACATTACCCCCACGCAATGGGACCAGGTCATCGCCACGGTCAAGGCCCGCGGCCTGACTGCCTTCCTGGATATGGCCTACCAGGGCTTTGGCAACGGCATTGCCGAGGACGGCGCCGTGATCGGCAAGTTCGTCGCCGCCGGCCTGAGCTTTTTCGTCTCCACCTCGTTCTCCAAGAGCTTCAGCCTGTACGGCGAGCGCGTGGGCGCCCTGTCGGTGCTGTGCGCGGACAGGGAAGAGGCCGCGCGCGTGCTCAGCCAGCTCAAGATCGCCATCCGCACCAACTACAGCAACCCACCCACGCACGGCGGCGCCGTCGTGGCGGCGGTGCTGAACACCCCCGAGCTGCGTGCGCTGTGGGAAAAAGAGCTGGGTGAGATGCGCGTGCGCATCAAGGCCATGCGCGGCAAGCTGGTCGATGGCCTGAAGGCCGCCGGCGTCCAGCAGGACATGAGCTTCATGACGCAGCAGATCGGCATGTTCAGCTACTCCGGCCTGTCCAAGGACCAGATGCTGCGCCTGCGCAGCGAGTTCGGCGTCTACGGCACCGACACCGGCCGCATCTGCGTGGCCGCGCTCAACAGCAAGAACATCGACTATGTGTGCCAGTCGATTGCCAAGGTGATCTGAGAACCTCGGCGATACCCGTACACCCCGTCTACAAACCGCCCTCGGGCGGTTTTGTTTTGACCCATGCGCACACAAGGCACCATCCGCCGCTGGGATTCAGCCAAGGGCTTTGGCTTCATCCAGGGCGCGCACAGCAGCAACGTGTTCTTTCACATCCGCGACTTTCGAGGCGGCACGCCACCTGCCGAAGGCATGCGGGTCGAATACGAAGAGATCCAGGTGGGCGGCAAGGGGCCGCGCGCCATGGATGTACGTCCGTTGGCCGCGCATGCCACCGCCGCCGCGACCTCCACAGGCGCACGCCCTGCCGCCAGAACCCCTGAACCGCCCGCCGCGCGGCGCCCTCAACCCACGGCGCAACGCCGCACCAGGCCGCAGCGCCAGCAGGACGCCCCCGCCGCCGCAAGCCTGGCCATGGCACTCATGCTGGGCTGGCTGTGCCTGCTGGCCTGGGGCACATGGGCGCAGCGTTTGCCTTTGTGGCTGCTGGGTGCCATGGCAACGCTGAACCTGTTGACCTTTCTGATCTATGCGCTGGACAAGAGCGCAGCCCGGCACGGCAGCTGGCGAACCAGCGAAAGGCAACTGCATCTGCTGGCCCTGCTGGGCGGCTGGCCCGCGGCCTGGTGGGCCCAGCAATGGCTGCGCCACAAGTCCAGCAAACAGGAGTTTCGCGGCATGTACTGGGTGACGGTACTGCTCAACTGTGCTGCCGTGGGCGCCGTGGTACTGCAACCCGGGTTACTTCCGATCTGATAGCTCCCAGCGCTTTATCAGAGCGCCTTAGAGCCCTATTTTCTGGATATCTATACACCGAAGACCGCCACACGCCGCGCTCACGCCGGCGCGCGCTCGGTCGGGCATGCGCCATGCAGCGCATCAACGCTGCTTGCGCGGCGGCAGGCCCGTGTGCTGGGTCAGGATCTGGCCAGATCGAGGTTGGCCGCCGGCCTTACCAGTCGGTTTACCCGCGCCGCGCCCGGTTGTCTGCCCGCCGGCCTTGGGCTTGCCCGTGTTGGCGCGCGCCTGATCCAGAACCATGCTTGGAATAACGTGGTATTTGGCCTTGTCCGCCTTGCCGCATTGCCCCGCCAGTGGCTGGTAGGTGGGGATGAGGTGATGTTTGCCGTTACCGATGAGGTCCGCGCGCCCCATGGCCTTGAGCGCGTCGCGCAACAGCGGCCAGTTGTTAGGGTCGTGGTAGCGCAGAAAGGCCTTGTGCAGGCGCCGGCGCTTTTCGCCGCGCACCACGTCCACCTTCTCGCCGCGTTCATCCCGGTGCACGCCCTTCAAGGTGTTGATGCCCGTGTGGTACATGGCCGTGGCCGTGGCCATGGTGCTGGGGTAGAAGGTCTGCACCTGGTCGGCGCGAAAGCCGTTTTTCTTCAGCCAGACGGCGAGGTTCATCATGTCCTCGTCGCTGGTGCCGGGGTGGGCGGCGATGAAGTACGGGATCAAAAACTGCTTCTTGCCCGCCTCCTGCGTGTACTTCTCGAACAAGACCTTGAACTTGTCGTAGTTGCCGATGCCGGGCTTCATCATCTTGGTCAGCGGGCCGGATTCGGTGTGCTCGGGGGCAATCTTCAGGTAGCCGCCGACGTGGTGCTGCACCAGCTCCTTGACGTACTCGGGCGACTGGATCGCCAGGTCGTAGCGCAGGCCCGAGCCAATCAAAATTTTCTTGATGCCCTTGATGCCCCGGCCCTTTTTGTAGATGGAGATCAGCGGGTCGTGGTTGGTGGTGAGGTTCTGGCAGATGCCGGGATAGACGCAGCTGGGTTTGCGGCAGGCGGCCTCGATCTCGGGCGTGCGGCAACCCAGGCGGTACATATTGGCCGTGGGGCCGCCCAGATCGGAGATGGTGCCGGTAAAGCCCTGCACCTTGTCGCGCACGTCCTCGATCTCACGCAGGATGGAGTCCTCGGAGCGGCTCTGGATGATGCGCCCCTCGTGCTCGGTGATGGAGCAGAAGGTGCAGCCGCCAAAGCAGCCGCGCATGATGTTGATGGAGAAGCGGATCACCTCCCAGGCCGGGATCTTGGTGGCGCCGTCGTGGCGGCCCTGCTCGTCGGCGTAGCGCGGGTGCGGGCTGCGCGCGTAGGGCAGGTCGAAGATGTGATCCATCTCCGCCGTGGTGAGTGGAATGGGCGGCGGGTTCTGCCACACATCGCGCGCCGTGGCGCCCTCGCCATGCGCCTGCACCAGGGCGCGGGCGTTGCCGGGGTTGGTCTCCAGGTGAAAGACGCGGCTGGCGTGGGCGTAGAGCACGGGGTCGCTCTTGACCTGCTCGTAGCTGGGCAGGCGGATGACGGTTTTCTCGCGCTGCAGGGCTTTTTTGCTCACCAGCGCCGGGTTGGGCATGAATTGCAGCGGTTTTTCTGACTGTTTTTGGCCGCTAGCGCCCGTAGAGCAAGCGCTAGCAGCTATCACATCAGGAGCATCCTCCTTGGCACAGCTCGCACCCTGCGCCGCCGCCTGCTCGCTGGTGGTCTGGTAGGGGTTGGTGTGCGCCTCCACCGGGCCGGGCTGATCGACCTCGGTCGAGTCGATCTCCATCCAGCCCTGGCTGGTCTCGTCGCCCGGGCGGCGGATGAAGGAGGTGCCGCGCAGGTCGGTGATGTGCGCTATGGGTTCGCGCCGCGCCAGGCGGTGGGCAATATCGACCAGCGCGCGCTCGGCGTTGCCGTAGAGCAGCAGGTCGCACTTGCTATCGACCACGATGGAGCGGCGTACCTTGTCACTCCAGTAATCGTAGTGGGCGATGCGGCGCAGGCTGCCTTCCATGCCGCCGAGGACGATGGGCACGTCCTTGTACGCCTCGCGGCAGCGCTGGCTGTAGACGATGGCGGCGCGGTCCGGGCGGCGGTTGCCCTCGGCGCCAGGGGTGTAGGCGTCGTCGCTGCGGATTTTGCGATCCGCCGTGTAGCGGTTGATCATGGAATCCATGTTGCCCGCCGTCACGCCCCAGAACAGGTTGGGTTTGCCCAGCACCTTGAAAGGCTCGGCGCTCTGCCAATCGGGCTGGGCGATGATGCCGACGCGAAAGCCCTGGGCTTCGAGCGTGCGCCCGATCACGGCCATGCCAAAGCTCGGGTGGTCCACATAGGCGTCGCCCGTGACCAGGATGACGTCGCAGCTGTCCCAGCCGAGCTGCGCCATCTCCTCACGGCTCATGGGCAGGAAGGGCGCGGGGCCGAAGCGCTTGGCCCAGAACGGTTTGTAGCTGGTGATCGGCTTGGCAGCGCGCGGAAAATAAGAGACATCGATAAGGGCGTTCATCGGCGGGCCTGCGGGACGGGGGCCGACATTTTAGGAGCCAGCGGTCTTTTCTACCTGGGGCGCCCGTATTGACCTTGCCGCGGTCGGCCCATGGGGTAAGCTCCCCGCCCCATGGCCTACACCGTCGGCGCCCCCGTACACAGCGAGCTCCTCATCAAGAAAAGCCGTTTCATAGGCTGCGTGCAGCCCATGGCGGACCGCGCCGGCGCCCAGGCGGTGGTGGACGCATTGCGCCGCGAGCACCCGGGCGCGGCCCATGTCTGTTGGGCGCTGCTGGCGGGCGGCCAGTCGGCAGCCGTGGACGACGGCGAGCCCGGCGGCACGGCCGGCCGGCCCATGCTGGATGTCCTGCGCCACCAGGACCTGGAGGGCGTGCTGGCCACCGTGGTGCGCTACTTCGGCGGCGTGAAGCTGGGCGCGGGCGGCCTGGTGCGCGCCTATACCGACAGCGTGGCCCAGGCCCTGCTCAAGGCCGACAAGCTGCCACTGCAGCGCATGCGCACCCTGGAGTGCAGCGTGCCCTATGCCCTGGAGGGCCTGGTGCGCCGCAGCGTCGATGCCGCTGGCGCGCAGTTGCTGGAGGTACGCCACGCCACGCTGGTCACGCTGCAGCTGCGCCTGCCCGAGGCTGAAGTACCGGCCTTCATGCACCAGCTCAACGAGGCCGGCCAGGGCCGTGTGGTCTGGCAAGAGGTTTGACCGGCAAGCCAGCGCTTGAGAAATCGGCGCTGCGGCCGATAACTAGTACTGCAACCTGGGAGTAGAGGAACAAAATGAAAGGCTCAAGTAGCGAAACCTATTGAACGTCCCGCTTGACGAGTGATCCAACCGACGTCTGGGCCCATTGAGGTCCGGGTAGCAGCAATGTGGAGGTGCGCCATGAGGGATAAGAAACTTCATGAGATCTTGACGTTGGTGCAGGCCCTTTCGGCGCGCCAGCGCAAGACGCTGGCGGGGCATCTGGCGGCCATGGACAACGCCCCCAAGGCGATCGGGGTGATCGAAGATCGCCAGCAGGGCTCGCCCACCTGCCCGCACTGCGGCAAGACCCATATCGTGCGCAACGGCCACAGCAATGGCTTGCAACGCTACTGGTGCCGCGGCTGCAGCACCACGTTCAACGCCCTGACGGGCACGCCGCTGGCGCACCTGCACCTGCGGGATAAGTGGTTGCAGCAGGCCCAGGCGCTGCGCGATGGCCTGTCGCTCAGCCAGGTGCAGCAGCGCCTGGACATTGCCCGCACGACGGCCCTGCGCTGGAGACACCGCTTCCTGGCAGTGCCCAAGGACATCCGGGCACCGAGGCTCACAGGCGTTGCCGAAGCGGATCACACCTACTTTCTGCGCTCGGCCAAGGGTGAACGTTATGGGCTCTTGCGCAAGGCGCGCAAGCGCGGGGGCAAGGCCAGCCAGCGCGGGCTCTCCCGTGAGCAGGTGCCGGTGCTGGTGGCGCGTGACCGCGCAGGCCAGACCGCCGACTTCATCCTGGAGGTGGACGACTCCGAGCACGCCTCGGACAAGCTCAGGCCGCTGATGGCCCAGGACACCATCCTTTGCACCGAGGGTGACGCCACCATGTGCGCCACCGCACGCAAGCTCGGCATCGAGCACCATGCCGTCAATGTCTCGGCCGGTGTGCGTGTCGATGGCCCCTGGCATGTGCAGAACGTCAACGCCTACCACAGCCGCCTGAAGGTCTGGGTGCGGCACTTCAAGGGGGTTTCCACCAAGTACCTGGACTCCTACCTGGGCTGGTTCAGAACCATTGACCGCGTTCCCAAGGTCGTGGCCGAGCCCGCCGCGATGCTGGCACTGGCCATTGGATCCCAATCAATAGGATTCGCTACTTGAGCCACCTCAAAAGTGGGAGGCCACCATACCCGTTTACAAAGCGAACAGGAAAGTCAATGAAATCAACGGTCTACCCAGACCACCCCCGCGCCAGTGCTAGCTTTGCGTACCGTCACTTATT